>CAVPBY010000038.1:0-16362 GCA_963702225.1 uncultured Solirubrobacteraceae bacterium
CGACCAGCTCGGGCGCGGCGCTGCGCGCCGTCGGGCTGGAGCCGGTCGCGCTCGCCGAGGAGGGGCTCGCGCTCATCAACGGCACCGACGGGATGCTCGCGATGCTCGTGCTCGCGATGCCGACATCACCGAGCTGCTGGTGGCCGCCGACCTCACCGCCGCGATGTCGGTCGAGGGGCTGCTCGGCACCGACGCCGCGTTCGCCGCCGACCTGCAGGAGCTGCGCCCGCAGGCCGGCCAGGCCCGCTCGGCCGCCAACCTGCGCGCGCTGCTGGCCGGCTCGGCGATCGTCGCCAGCCACCGCGGCCCCGAGGAGACGCGCGTGCAGGACGCCTATTCGCTGCGCTGCGCGCCCCAGGTCGCCGGCGGCGCCCGCGACACGTCGAGCACGCCGCCACCGTCGCCGACCGCGAACTCGCGTCCGCGATCGACAACCCGGTGGTCACGCTCGACGGCCGGGTCGAATCCAACGGCAACTTCCACGGCGCGCCGGTCGCCTACGTGCTGGACTTCCTCGCGATCGTGGTCGCCGACGTCGGCTCGATCGCCGAGCGGCGCACCGACCGCTTCCTGGACCCGGCGCGCGGCGCCGGGCTGGCGCCGTTCCTCGCCGACAACCCGGGGGTCGACAGCGGGCTGATGATCGCCCAGTACACGCAGGCGGCGATCGTCTCGGAGAAAGCGGCTGGCGGTGCCGGCCAGCGTCGACTCGATCCCAGCTCGGCGATGCAGGAGGACCACGTCTCGATGGGCTGGTCGGCGGCCCGCAAGCTGCGGCGCGCGGTCGACGGCCTGCGCCGCGTGCTCGCGATCGAGCTGATCACCGCCGCGACGCGGGATCGAGCTGCGCGCGCCCCTCCACCCCGGGCCCGCCACCGGCGCCGTGCTCGCGGCGCTGCGCGGCGCCGGCGTCGGCGGCCCCGGGCCCGGATCGCTTCCTCGCGCCCGAGATCGATGCCGCGGTGCGGTTCATCGCCGACGGGCGGGCCCGCGCGGCCGCCGAGTCGGTGACCCGCTCGTCTAGCGGTCCGCGTCACCCCGGGTCGCCCTGATTCGGCGCCCGCCCCGACCCGGATAGAGCCAGCACCATGACGAAGATCGCAGTCACCGGAGGCAGCGGCAAGGCGGGCCGGGCCGTCGTATCCGACCTCAAGCACCAGGGGCACGAGGTGCTCAACATCGATCTCGGCCCGTCGCCGGAGTCCTACCACTACCCCGACGGGGCGCCGGTCCCGTTCCTGCGCGCCGACCTCACCGACTACGGCCAGGCGATCGAGGCGCTGAGCGGGCGGTGAGGCGCTGCCCGGGATCGAGGCGGTCGTCCATCTCGCGGCGATCCCCGCTCCGCAGATGGCGCCCCCCCAGCACATCTTCCAGGTCAACCGGTGAGCACGTACAACGTGTTCAGCGCCGCCTGGCAACTCGGCCTGCAGCGGGTGGTGTGGGCCTCCAGCGAGACGACGCTCGGGCTGCCGTTCGACACCCCGCCCGACTACGCGCCGGTCGACGAGGCCCAATGCGCCCGGAGACGAGCTACGCGCTGTCCAAGGAGTCGGCGAGGAGATGGCGCGGCAGCTCAGCCGCCGCAGCGGGATGCCGATCATCGGCCTGCGCTTCTCCAACGTGATGGTCCGCGAGGACTACGAGCGGTTCCCGAGCTGGCAGGACGATCCGCACGCCCGCAAGTGGAACCTGTGGGGCTACGTCGACGAGTCGCACGTCGCCGAGAGCGTCCGCCGGGCGCTCGCCGCCGACGTCCCCGGCTACGACTCGTTCGTGATCGCGGCCGCCGACACGGTGATGCGCGGCCCGAGCCGCGAGCTGATGGCCGAGGTGTTCCCGGACGTGCCGGTCGCCGACACGCGTGAGCGGCAACGACACGCTGCTCGACATCGCGCACGCGCGGGAGGTGCTCGGGTACGACCCGCAGTTCAGCTGGCGCGACCTCGAGCGCAGCGGCTGAGCGCGCCCCACGGCGCGGCCGGCAGCGGGTGCGGCAGCGCGGCCCACGGCGGGGCCGGCAACGCGGGCGGCGGGGCGGCGGCCCGGCGGGCCGCCGCCGCAGTCCGTCAGCCGCCGCAGCCGACCCAGGCGCTCGGGCCCTGGTGCTGGTAGATGACCTGCGCGCACGCGTCCTGGCCGGCCGGCGTGGCCAGGTTGCAGCCGTAGGCGGCCGCCGTCGAGGGCAGGATCTGGTACCGGCCGGTCGCGCCGCTCGACGGGGTTCGTGTTGCTCGAGCCGGTCGAGTAGTTGCCGCCGGACTCCGAGGCGCAGGCCGGCACGCGGCGGCGCCGGCCACGCTGCGGCCATGCCGGGCGGGGCGCCGGTCGCGGTCGCGGCCGGCGCGAGCATCCGCTGCAGCACGGACAGCGAATGGACCGTCCGGGCGTCGCTCGGGGCGCCGGCCGCCGGCAGCCCGGCGCGGACGATGTTGCGGCCGGGCACGCGCGGGCCGAGCTGGTGGGCGACCCGGCGGTAGGCGCGCTCGTAGGCGCGGGCGTGCGCGTGCGTCGGCGGCTGAGCGGCGGCAGCCGCAGGCACGGCGGCGGCGGTGGTCAGGACGGCGATCGACGCCGGATAGAGAACGCGTTTCATTGGTGAGGAACCTCCTTGGCGCTCATCCGCCGAAGCACCGTGCGTCGGAGGGAGAGCGGAGCGGGGGGACACGAGCGCGAAGCCCGCGATCGTTCGTGGTGACCGCCCGGTGGCGCAGAGGCGCCGTATCTGGGCAGGCCGCTGTCAGAGCGAGTCGCGCAGGTTATCGGCCGCTCCCGCGGGATTTGTGTGACCTCGGTCACCCTCCTCCCCCGGCGCCGCCGGCGCCCGCGACCACGAACCATCGGTCGCGCTCGTGCCAGCGGCGGGCGACGACCAGCCCGGCGTCGCCGAGGAGGCGATCGGCGTCGGCCGCGGAGACCTCCGCCCAGTCAAACCAGTCGCTGGCCGCGCGCACGGTCTCCAGGCGCACCCGGGTGCGCACGGTCGCGCCGCGACGGCGCCCCAAGCTCGACGACGATCCGCCCGCCGGGAGCGAGCAGGTCCGCGACCGCCGCAGCAGTCGCTCGGGGCGGCCACCGATCCCGATATTGCCGTCGAGCAACAGCGCGGCGCCCCACTGCCGGCTGCCCGGTACCTCCTCGAAGATCGAACCCACGATCGCATGCGCCGGCGAGCCGGGCCAGGCCGACCGCCGTCGGAGACACATGATCCCGAGCCCGACGACGCCCTGCCGGGCGAGTGCGCAGAGGTGGCGCCCGGACCGAGCCGACGTCGAGGCCGGGCCACGAGGCCCGCGACGGCCCGCTCGTCGACGGCGTCGGCGGTCGCGGTCCAGCGCTCGACGCGCGGTCGCCACGCCGAGCCGTCCGCGGCCCGCGCGAGCGAGCGCTCGTAGGGGCGCTCGAGCATGTCGGCGTAGACGGCGAGCGGTGAGGCCATCGCTACCCGAGCGTGCGCAGCGCCGCGGCGAACCTCGAGCCCGGGACCTCGGCGGCGACGGCACGCGCATCGGCGATCGTGTCGACGTCACGGAGCGTCACGTGCTCGTAGGTGGACAGGCCGAGCGTCGCGAATCGCTCGCGCTGGTGCGCGAGGGTGTCGTGGTCGCTCATCGCCACCCCCGGAATGCGCCGGGCGCCGGCGCTCGCATGCCGACGCTCCAGTAGCCGCCGTCGCACGCGGGGCCGAGGACCGCCGTGTGTGCGCCGAGCGCCTGCAGCCCTTCTCGCAGTAGCTCGGCGGTCAGCTGCGGGGTGTCCATGCCCACGAGCAGCGCCGGGGCGCCGACGTCGGCGAAGGCGTGCTCCAGGCGCTCATCCAGGCCCGCGCCGCGCTGCGGGAGGATCTCGAACCCGGAGTCGCGCCAGCGGGTGTCGTCGCCGTCGAGCACGAGCACGTGGCGGTCCACTGCAACCGAGCGAACGACCTGGAGCGTGTCGCGCAGCGCGGCTTCGGCGAGCGCAGCGGCCTGCCCGGGCAGGCAGGGCGGGCACAGTCGGGTCTTCGAGCGCCCGGGCCTGGGGTCCTTGGCGATCACGATGAGCGCGGCGCCGATCACCCCAGGCCTCGAAGCGGAGCGTCCGCGAACTCCGTGATCGCCTCGGCGAACGGCTCCCGCGCGGTGAAGCCGAGAGCCTCGGAGGCCAGCTGTGCCCGCGCGAACACGTGCCGGACGTCGCCCAGGCGGTATGCGCCGGTCACCTCCGGCCGGCACCCGGGGTCGCCGTGGGCATCGCACAGGGCGGTCGCCATCTCGAGGATCGAGCGCGGCCGTCCGCTGGCGACGTTGAGGGCGGTGAACGGCTCGGGGAGCCCGACGGCGGTGAGCGCGGCCAGGTTGGCGCGCGCGACGTCACGGACGTGGACGAAGTCACGCAGCTGCCCGCCGTCCTCGTACACGCGCGGAGCTGGGCCGGCGGCCAGCGAGCTGCGGAAGATCGAGGCGACGCCCGCGTAGGGCGTGTCGCGCGGCATCCGTGCACCGAACACGTTGTGGTAGCGCAGCGCGACGACCTCGATGCCGGCCTCCCGGCCCGCCGCGGCGCTCAGCTGCTCCTGATGCAGCTTGGTCGCGGCGTAGACGTTGCGCGGATCAGACGGGCGCTCTCCCCGATCGCCTCGGGACGCAGCGCGCCCGCGCAGGCCGGGCAGCGCGGCTCGAAGCGGCCGCGCTCCAGGTCGGCCGCCGCGCGCGGGCGCGGCGCCACATGACCATGCTCCTCGCAGCGGTAGCGACCCTCGCCGTAGACCACCATGCTGGAGGCGAGCACCAGCCGCCGGGCAGCTCCGTCTCGGGCCATCGCGCGCAGCAGCGCAGCCGTCGCGAGGTCGTTGTGCCTGACGTAGTCGGGGGCGTCGCCGATGTCGACCCCGAGGCCCACCATCGCCGCCTGGTGACACACCGCGTCCACGCCGCGCAGCGCGCGGGCGGCGTGGTGAGGATCGCCGAGGTCGCCGTGGCAGAACTCGGCGGCGGGGTCGAGGTAGTCGGGCGGCGCGCGGTGGGCGAGCGGCAGCAGCGCGTCGAGCACGCGGACCTCATGGCCTTCGGCCAGCAGCAGGTCGACCACGTGGGAGCCGATGAACCCGGCGCCGCCGGTGACGAGGACTTTCACCGCCACTCAGACGGTGGCTCGAGCGGTCGTCGCGTTCGGCCCATGCGGGCGAGTCTCACAGTCAGAACCGAACATCCGGTGACGACGCCGCCATTGTTCTCAGATTGGTAAGAACCCGTCCGTAGATTCGGCCGCATGACCGATGTCATCCTCCCGGTGCTCGACGAGGCGACGGCGATCCCCGCCGTGCTGGCGGCGATGCCGCCCGGCTACGAGGCGCTGATCGTCGACAACGGCTGCAGCGACGGCTCGGCCGAGGTGGCGCGCGGCCTCGGGGCTCGCGTCGTCACCGAGCCGCGCCGAGGCTTCGGTGCCGCCTGTTGGGCGGGCCTGCAGGCGGCGCGCTCGGAGCTGGTGTGCTTCATGGACTGCGACGGCTCACTCGACCCCGGCGAGCTCCCGGCGGTCGCCGGACCCGTCGCGGCCGGAGCGCTCGACCTGTGCCTGGGCGCCCGTGACGCCGTGCCGGGCGCCTGGCCGGCGCACGCGCGGCTGGCCAACCGCGCGCTCGCCCGGCGGCTGCGCGACCGCGCCGGCGTCGCCCTCAGCGACCTCGGACCGATGCGCTGCGCGTCGCGTGAGGGCTTGCTGTCGCTGGCGCTGCGCGACCGCGCCTTCGGGTGGCCGCTGGAGATGGTGCTGGCCGCGGCTGGGGCGGGCTGGCGGGTCGGCGAGGTGCCGGTCGCGTACGGGCCGCGGCTCGGCGGCGAGTCCAAGGTGTCCGGCAGCGTGCGGGGATCGCTGCGCGCCGTGCGCGACATGAGCGCGGTGCTGAGAGCGTTGTGACTCGACTACCGCGGCCGCCCGATCCGCCGGGCCCATTCCGCGCGAGCTTCTGGAAGAGCCCACTGCGCGGGGAGTGGCTGACCTCGGTGCTCGGATCCGTTCTGTTCGTGCTGATCGCGGTGGTGGCGGTGACCGGCCTCATCTCGCACTCGGCCTACCAGCCCGATCTGGTCGCCGGTTACAACGCCACCGTGCCGACCGGCGGCGACATCGGGCCACTGATCTCGCTGCCCGCGGGCAGCCCCGCGTGGGCATATGCGCTCAGTCAGGGAACCCACATCACGGTCGGACTGATCGCCGTCCCGGTGCTCCTGGCCAAGCTGTGGTCGGTGATCCCGCGGCTGTTCGCCTATCCGCCGGCGCGCGACCTCGCGGGGGCGATCGAGCGGCTGGCCGTGCTGCTGCTGGTCGGCTCGGGCCTGTTCGAGTTCGCCACCGGAATCCTCAACATCCAGGTCTTCTACCCGTTCCACTTCGGGTTCGTGCTCGCGCACTACTACGGCGCGTGGGTGTTCATCTCCGCGCTCGCCCTGCACGTCCTCGTCAAGCTCCCCACCGTTCGCCGGGCCTACCGCACCTACGGCGTGCTGAAGCCGCTCAGGGACGACCTCGCCCACACGCGCCCCGAGCCGGCCGTCCCCGGGTCGCTGGCGCCGAGCGAGCCGGCGCCGGCCACGATCTCCCGCCGCGGCCTGCTCGGCCTGGTCGGCGCGGGCTCGCTCGCCCTGCTGCTCGCCAACCTCGGGGAGTCGGTCGGTGGGCCGCTCCGGCGGATCGCGCTGCTCGCGCCGCGCGGGCGGGTGTTCGGGACCGGACCCAACGACTTCCAGGTCAACAAGACCGCCGACACGGTGGGCGTGACCAGGCTCGCCTCCGATCCGCGCTGGCGGCTCGAGCTGTCCGGGCCGGCGAGGAGCCGGCGGGTGAGCCGCGCCGAGCTGATGGCGATGGCGCAGCACACGTACGCGATGCCGATCGCCTGCGTCGAGGGATGGTCGACCACCCAGCACTGGACCGGCGTGCGGTTGCGTGACCTCGCCGCGCTGGTGGACGCGCCGCGGGCGGCGATCCTCGAGGTCCATTCGCTGCAGCCGAGCGGTCCCTATCGCCACACCGCCTTCTCGGCCGGCCAGGTACACGCCGATCAGGCGCTGCTCGCACTGTGCGTCAACGGGGTCGACCTGTCGCTGGACCATGGCTTTCCGGCGCGGATCGTCATCCCCGCGGTCCCCGGCGTCCACTGCACCAAGTGGCTGGCCTCGGCCCGCTTCCTGGAGGTCTGAATGACGTCCTTCCGCCGCCTCTACGGAGCCGGCCCGCTGCACCTCGTCGGCCACCTCGGGCTGTTCTTCATCGCGGGCTGGTCGATCGACCAGATCCTCGGCTCGACCATGATCGTCGACTGGATCGCCTGGTTCCTCGGCGCGGCGTTGCTGCACGACCTCGTGCTGCTGCCCGCCTACTCGGTGCTCGATCGCGGGGTGCGCCGCGCCGGCCGGCGCAGCCGCGGCCGCACCGGGCGGGCCGCCAACTCCGCCCTCATCAACCACATCCGCGTTCCCGCCGCCGTCGCGGCGATCCTGCTGCTCGTCTACTTCCCGGTGATCCTCGGCTACTCGAGCCACAACTACCGCGCCGACAGCGGCCACGCGCTCTCCGGCTACACCCGCAACTGGCTGCTGATCTGCGCCGGCCTGTTCGTGGCCTCGGCGCTGCTCGCCGCGGCCCGCGCGGCGGCGCGGCGCGTGGCTCACCGATGAGCGCGCCGGTGACCGCGGGGCGCGTGGCTGACCGATGAGCGTGGCTCCCGTCCGGCCGACCGGGGCCGGCGCGCGGGCGCTGCCCGTGCTGGCGCTCACCGCCACCGCGATGACGATCGCGGCCGGGCTCGTCCTGCAGCTCGTGGCCGGGGTGACGCTCGGAAGCGCCCTGCCGCCCTTCCTCATGGCGTGGCATCCGCAGGCGCGGTGGCCGCTGCTGGTCGCGATCGTCGTGGCCGCGGCGCTGGTGGGTCTCGTCCCGCGCGCCGTCGACCGGGTCCGGTCTGCGGCGCTGTTCGCCGCGCTCGCCTACGCCGGGGCGCTCGCGCTCGGCCTGGCGGTCAACGTGGCCCGCCTCGGCACCGCCGGCTGGAGCCACGTCTTCGAACGTGGCCCGGGCGGCGCGTTCGAGGCCCGCTTCGAGTACCTGCCGTCGCTGCGCTACCTCGACGGTGGCGTCGCCGGATACGTCCGTCACTTCGCGGCGCTGCTGCCCGATCTCAGCACCCACGTGAAGGGGAACCCGCCCGGTCCGCTGGTCGTCATGCACCTGCTCGGGATCGACACCCCGGCTCGGCTGACGGTGGCGTGCATCGGGCTCGGCGCACTGTGCGCGCCGCTCGCCTACGGGCTCGGCCGTGAGCTCGGCGGAGAGCGACGCGGGCGGGTCGCGGCGGCGCTGACGATCTTCTCCCCGTCGTGCGTGCTCTTCGGGGTCACCTCCGTGGACTACGCGTTCGCGGCCGTCGGGATGATCGGGGCCTGGCTGCTCGTCGACCGCCGCCCGTCCGCCCGCACGGCCGGCTGCGTCGCGGTCGCCGTCGGCTCGTTCTTGTCGTGGGTGCTGCTCGCGATCCCGGTCTGGGCCGTGCTCTGCCTGCTCATCCGCGACGGCCGGCGCGCGGCGCTGCGCGCTGGCGCCGGGGCGCTGGCGGCGATCCTGGGGCTGACGTTCCTCCTGCACCTCGTCTGGGGCTACGACCCGCTGGCGGTCCTGCGCGCGTTGGGACCGATCTACGCCGGCGGGATGGCGAGCCAGCGCCCGTACTGGTTCTGGCTGTTCGGTTCTCCGGCCGCGTTCCTGGCGATGCTCGGCGCGCCGGTCGCCTGGTCGGCGGTGCGGGCGTCGGCCCGGCGCGAGCCGGCGGCGCTCGCGCTCGCCGCGGTGATCCTCGTCAGCGCCGTCGCCGGGTTCACCAAGGCCGAGACCGAGCGCATCTGGCTGCCGTTCGTGCCGCTCGTCTGCGTCGCCGCCGCCTCGGTCCGCGTGCGCCGGCTCGTCCCCGTGCTCGCGCTGCTCGCGACACAGGCGATCGTGATCGAGCTCCTCTTCAACACCACCTGGTGAGGCGCTCGGTGGCGTCCGCCCCGTGGCGACGCTCGCCCGCCGGTGAACCGGCGGGGACGGCGCCGGACAGTCGCTACGGTCGGGTCGTGCCCGTGCTCCGCGCCACCGGCCTGACCAAGTCGGTCGGCACCGGCCGCGCGCGGCGGCGGGTCCTCGACGACGTCTCGCTCTCGGTGGCGGCCGGTGAGATCGTCGCGGTGCTCGGGCGCTCGGGGAGCGGCAAGTCGACGCTGCTGAACCTGCTCGGCGGGCTCGACGATCCCGACGAGGGCGAGATCGAGCTCGCCGGCGGCCCGTTGACCGGGCTGCGGGGGCGCGCCCTGGCCCGCATGCGGCTGCACCACGTCGGGTTCGTCTTCCAGCAGTTCCAGCTCGTCGAGGAGTGCTCGGGGCTGGAGAACGTGCTCATGCCGACGCGGCTGCCCGGCGCCCCCGCGGGTGGGCGCGAGCGGGCCGAGCGGCTGATCGGCGAGCTGGGGCTCGCCCCCGTCGCCGATCACCGGCCGCATGAGCTGTCCGGCGGCGAGCAGCAGCGCTTCGCGCTCGCCCGGGCGCTCGTCAACGACCCAGAGCTGGTCCTCGCCGACGAGCCGACCGGAAGCCTCGATTCCGAGAACGGCGCCGCGGTGCTCGGCCTGCTGCGAGGGCTCGGTCGCCGCGCCGTGGTGCTCGTCACCCACGAGCCCGACGCCGCCGCGGTCGCCGACCGCGTCCTGCAGCTCGCCGACGGCCGGCTGCGGAGCTCCTCGACGACCGCGGCACGATGAGGGCGCCGGGCGCCGCGTTCGGCGACGCCCGCCGCGGCGCGGCCCTGCACCGCCGCCGGGCGGCGCTCACCGGCGTCGGCATCGCGCTGGCGGCCGCGATGCTGTGTGCCGCGATCGTCGTCGCCGACGGCCTCGGCCTCGGCTTCCAGCGCGCCGTGCGGGCCGCCGACCTGGCCGACGTGATCGTCCGCTTCGACCCCGAGCCGGCCGCCGAGGTCGTCAGGCGGGTGCGTGCGCTCCCCGATGTCGCCCGCTACGCGCTGCGCACCGAGATCACCACGTCGCGGTCGCCGCCGCCGGTCACGTCACGGGCAACGCGACCGCCGAGATCGTCGGGGCGGGCGGAGCCGGCTCCCGGCGCGGCTACGCGGTGGTCGCCGGGCACGACCTCTCGGCGACCGGCGACGAGGTGCTCGTCGAGAAGGCGTGGGCCGATTCCTGGGGGCTGCGTCCGGGCGACGTGCTGACCCTGCGCGGGGTCGGCTCCGAGCGGATCGCAGGTCTCGCCGAGGCGCCCGACAACGTCGGCTACCCGCTCGCGGCGCCGCGCTTCTACCTCGCGCGCACGGCGCTGCGGGCGCGTTTCGGTCCGCGCGCCGTCCCGCGGGTCAACGAGGTCGAGATCTGGGTCCGCGATCCGCGCTACCTCGACGAGCTGCTCGTCCAGGCGCGCGCGACGAGCTTCGGCCTGCGCGACGTCCGCTTCGCCACCCGTGCGAGCGTCGGGTGCTCGTCCACCAGGCGGCGGGGATCGTCATCGACCTGCTCGTCGCGCTCTCGCTGATCGCGCTGGCCACCGCCGGAGCGATGCTCGCCGCCTCCGCGCGCGCCGAGGTGCAGCGGCGCCTGCAGGCGATCGGCGTGCAGCGCGCGGTCGGCGCCTCGGCCGGGTCACGTGACGCAGATCCACGCCCTGGAGGCGCGCTCGTCGCCGTGCCGGCGGCCGCCGCCGGCGCCGTCGGCGGGGACGCTCGCGATCGCCGGTCCGGCCGACCGGCTGCTCGCGCTGCTCAACGAGACCCGCGCCCGGGAGCGCCCTGCTCGCTCCGCTCGCCGCCGGATGGCTGCTCGCGGTCGCGGTCGCGGTCGGCGGAGCGGCGTGGCCGGCGTGGCGGGCGAGCGCCCGCCCGGTGGTGTCGCTGCTGCGCGGGGCGGATGTCGCCGGCCGGCCGGCGTGGGAGCGCCGCCCGGCGCGGCGCTGGGACGGCCCGCGCCGGCGCGGCGGTGGGCGGCGCCGCCGGACGCGGCGGCCGCCACCGTCCGGCGCCGCGGTCCGCGCTGCGCTCGGCGCTCGCGACTCGGCGCGGCCGCGCCGTGCGCCCGGCTGGCGGCGACCGTCGTGACGCTCGGCCTGTCGGCGGCGTTCGTGCTGCTGCTGCTCTCGCTCGCCTCCGAGCTGAATGCGCTCGCAGACCGATCCCGGGCGCTCGGGCGCCGCTACCAGCTGACCGCGACGCTGCCCGCCGCGCGACGCCGGCCGCGGTCCGCCGGATCCCCGGCGTGCGGGCCGCTCGCCGCGCTACGAGCTGCAGGCGGCCGACTCGTTCTCGCTCGGGGAGACGATCGACGTGATCGCCTATCCCGGCGACCACACGCGTTCGAGGCGCCGCCGCTGCTCGCCGGTCACCGTCCGCACGGCCGACGACCAGACCGAGATCGGCGAGGGTCTCGCCCAGGCGCTCGGGCTCGGCGTCGGGCCGAACGCTCGCGCTCGCAACTGCCCTCCGGGCCGTGGAGCTGCGGGTGCGCGTCGCGGGCGTGGTCAGCTCGCTGCGAGCACGAGGCCGGGTCGCCTACATCTCGGCGGCGGCGTTGCTCGCGCGACGACCCCGGCGCGCCCCCGGCGCTCGCGATCCGGCGTCGCCCGGGGCCGACCTGGCGTCGCATCAGCCGCGCGCTGACCGCGCTCGGCGCCGCGCCGGCAGCGCCAGCGGGGCGACGGCCGCGGGCGTGCCCTGGTCGCCGTGCTGCGCGCGATCGTGCGGGCGGTCGCGTCGTCGACGGCCTGGTCTGCCTGTACGCGCTCGTCCAGGCGTGTGCCCTCACCGTCCAGGAGCGCCGCCGGACGGTCGCGGTGCTGCGCGCCGCGGAGCGGGGCGCCGGCGCGGTTCGGCGGCTGCTCGCGGGCGCTGACCTCGTGCCTGCTCGTCCCCGCCGGCATCGCCGGCGTCGCGCTCGAGCGGCTCGTGCTCGGTCCCGCGCTCGTCGCGCCTGGCCGCCGAGTTACGTGACGCTGCCGCTGCAGGCGGGGCGCCGCCGAGATCGCGGTCACGACCGCCGGCCTGCTGCTGGCCGGCGCGATCGCGGTGCTGTGGGTCGCGCGCCAGGCCGGCGCGCGAGCCGATCGTCACGGGGCTCGGCGCGTGAGCGGGCTCCCGGCAGCCGGCGCATCACCCGCCGCCGGGCGCTCGCCGAGGCGCTCGGCGCGGCGTCCGGGCTGCGCGCCGGCCTCGACCGGCTGCGGCGCCTCGGGCGCGCGGACCGCCGCTCGGGCTCGACGCGCGAGACGACATGGGCGACCCCGTCGGGACGGCGTTGCGCGTGCTCGGCCCGGCGAGCGCGCTGCGGCCCGGGCGGAGCTCGGCCCGCCGCGGCGCGCCGCCGCCGCGCTGCCACGCTCGCTCACGTCACCGACGCGCACGTGCTCGACGCCTCCTCCCGGCGCGGGTCACGTTCCTCGACCGGCTCGGGCCGCCGTTTCAGTCGACCTTCCGTCCCAGGAGACGCTCACCGCCCAGGTGCTCGCCGGCGCGGTCGCCGCGGTGCGGGCGCTGCTCGCCCGACGGTGGTGATCCAGGGCGGCGACCTGATCGACAACGTCCAGCACAACGAGCTCGTCCACGCCCTGGCGGTGCTGCGCGGTGGACGGGTCGAGCCCGGGCAGCGGCAGGCGTGGCTACTACGGCGTGCAGTCTGCCTCCGACACCGATCCCTTCTACTACCGGCCCGGCGTCGACGCCCCGCGCCACCCACGGCCTGCTGCGCGACGCGGTCGCTCCGTTCACAGCCCCGGGCTGGGCGCGCCCGGTGCTGCCGGTCTTCGGCGATCACGACGCCCTCGTCGCCGGCAACGGTGGCGCCCACCGTCCCACCCGCGCGCTGGCAGTCGGTGATCAGGCGCTGTGGAACCTGCCGACCGGGCTGACGCTGCCCGCCCGGATCTGCGCGCCGTGAACGGCGACCTCGCCCGACGGGCCGCCGGATCCCGGCGCGTGGGCGCGCTGCTCGACGCAGGCGTTGCAGGGGCCGACGGTCGCGCGTGCCCGCCGACCCGGCGGCGCCGCGAGCTCGAGTCCGGCGAGGCGATCGGGGCGCTGCGCGCCGCCGCTCGCGGGGCGGCCGCGTACGGGCCGACGGCTCGACTACGTGGTCGACATCGGCGCGCGCGTGCGGTTGATCGTGCTCGATCTCGTCCGGCGGGACGGCGGCTCGGGCGGCGCGGTCGATCCCGCGCCAGCCGCCTGGCTGGCCCGCGCGCTCGCCGCGGCGGCAGCGCGCTGGGTGATCGTCGTCGGTCACCAGCCGCTTGCCGGCTCGGTCGGCGCGGCGCCGATGCTCGCCGAGCTGGCGCGCGCCGCCCGCGCGTCGTCGCCGCTGCTCGCCGGGCACATCCACCGCAACGCGATCGTCCCGCGCCCGACGCCCGCCGGCGGCTACTGGCAGATCACGACGGCGTCGCTGATCGACTATCCCCAGCAGGCGCGGGCGATGAGCTGTACGCCACCGCGGCGGCGGGGTCGCGATCCACACCTGGATGCTCGACCACGTCGGCAGCGGCGCGCTCGGGACGATCTCGCGCGAGCTCGTCCTACTGGACGCGCAGGGCGGGCGGCCCCAGGGCTTCGCCGGCGCGCTCGATCGACCGCAACGCGATCCTCTACCGCCGAGCGCCGGTTGCCGACCGGCGCCTCAGCCGCGATCGCCCAGTAGTCCTCGGTGATCACCGGCTCGAAGCCGAGCCCGGTGTAGAGCCGCAGCGCCCGGTCGTTGTCGACCGCGACCTCGAGGGCGATCGTCCGCGCGCCGCGCTCGCGCAGTTCCTGACAGGTCCGGCGCAGCGCGCGCGCCCGATCCCGCGCCCGCGCAGCCGCGGGTGGACCGCGAAGCCGTACACCCCGGCGGTCTCGCCGGTGAACGCCGCCCGCAGTGTGCCCACGACCGCCCCGTCGCGCTCGAAGACGAGCGAGCGCACCCCCTCCTCGGCGAGCCGCTCGGCCGTGTCGGGCGGCGCGAAGCCGAAGCCCGAGGCCTCCATCAGCGCCATGATCGCCGGCACGTCGCGGCGCTCGGCGGCCCGCATCGTCAGGCGCGGATCGCCCGGCCCGTCGACCGGCTCCCCGCGCAGCTCGAGCGCGTGCTCTGAGTGGTGCAGCGTCGCGCGCCGTGGCGGTCGGCGAGCGCCCGCCCGCCGCCGACCGCCCGGGGGACGATGAACAGCGGCTCGCGCCCTCCCCGCGGCGGTCGACAGCGTGAGCACCCCGTCGAGCAGGCGCGCGCCGATCCCGCGCCGGCGATGGGCGGGGTGGACCATCCCGGCCAGCTCGATCTGCGGCGGGCCTGGCCCGTAGACCCCCGCGAACCCGACAAGCTCGTCGCCCTCCCAGGCGAGCGCGTCCTCCGCGCTCGCCCGAACGGCGGCGCAGGCGGCCCCATTCGAGCTTCAGCCGCCCGCCGTCGTGCGCGACGACGCGCTGCTCGAGCGCGCCGATCGCGTCCAGCTGGGCGGGGACAGGCCGTGCGCCGGCTCGACGACGGTCACGCGGCCCTCCCTCCGTCCTTTAGTGAACGGTCACCGGGACCGCGCGGCTGTAGATCGTGGATCCCGGCCACGCCGACCGGGAGCGCGAAGCCGGTCGACGGGTAGCTGAAGGCCAGGCGCACCGAGCCGCTGCGGGTGAAGCGGTAATACGTGGTGGAGTACCCGGTGGTCCGGCTCACGGTGACGGTCGCGATCGTCTGCCAGGCGCCGCCCTGTCGCTGCTGCACCTGGACCTGCTGGCGGGCCTTCGTGGCCGCGTACCCGGCGGGCGCCGGGCGCGCGCCGCCCCAGATGAGCGCACTCTGCCCCTTCTTCACCCGCTGCTTGGGCAGCCACACGGGCATCCGGTAGGCGGTGAGCGCGGGCTTCGCCGCGCCGCGGTCGGTGTACAGCCCGCTCGCGAACAGGCCGGTGTTCTTGAGCTTGGCCGGATCGTTGAGCAGGTACTGCGCGTAGCTGGCGACCCGCGGGTTGCGGTAGCTGAGGTACTCCGACTCGTTGAGGTAGATCGCCGCCTGTACGGGCGAGGGGTAGGGCGGTGCCGCCCTTGTTCGTCTGCGGCGGACTCGTGATGTACCCGACTCGGTCGACCAGATGTTGTAGCGGCGGGGTGGTGCCAGAAGCCGGTCACCCGGGTCGGGTCGCTGGTCAGGCGCCCGATGACCGGGAACGAGAAGTCGTTGCGCCGGGATCGAGGCGCGGCTTCGCGGTCGGGGTGAAGTGCGAGGCATAGGGATGCATCGAGAAGGCGGTCGCGTCGAACAGCGCCGGGTTGTCCTTCACGAAGGACCCGCGACGCGCCCGCCGTTGGTCGGGCAGCCGGCGATCGCCGCGGCTTGCCGGTGAGCGGGCGGTAGCTGGAGTTCAGGCATCAGGGTGCGCACGTACGTCTCCGGTGCCGAGAGCGAGACCTGGCCGGGGAGGCCGAACGGCAGCCGCCGGGTCGTGTGGTACGGGCCCTTGCCTTGCGCGCGAACTCGCCGAACAGGATGGTCGCGCCCTTGGCGGTGTGCCGGAGCGCGCCGTAGCCCGTGCGCAGCATCGCGCGGTAGTAGCGCGGCGCCTGCAGGTAGCCGGCGGACTTCTTGGTGGCGCCGATGTTCTGCGGCCCGAGGGCCTGGCCGTTGTTGGGCTCGTTCCACAGCGAGAAGAGCGACGACCTTCGGCAGCGGGGTGCTCGCCCCGGCCGGCTTGAAATGGCCGCTGTAGCGGGTCGCCACCGCGCGCACGAACTGCCCGTAGTCGCCGGCGTTCGGCTCCCAGCCGTAGTCGCTGCGCAGGTAGTGGGACGGCACGTTCCTGGCTTCCGCCCAGCGCGGCGGCGCGCCGATGATGTCGAGGTCGACGCGGATGCCCTCGACGTGCGCGGCATTGACGATCGCGTCCCACTGCCCCCAGCCGTCGGCCGGGTAGGCGCCCGGGTCCGACGCCTTGAAGCGCGGCGCGCGCTTGGAGTGCGCGGACGGCGCGACCGTGTCCCAGTTGAGCATCACGCGGACGGTGTTCGCGCCGACCTGCTTCATCCTCGCGAGGTCGGAGTAGGGATTCTGGTTGAGCGCCACGCCGTCCTGGATCAGCGAGACCTGGTTCGTCGAGGCGGCGGCGGGGCCGGCGTGCAGTGCGAGCGCGGCGGTCGCCGCGCCGGTGAGTGAGAGCAGCCCCGCTCGCGCGCGGCCGGGCAGATGAATCCGGGTCATGAGTGAGTCAACATCCCCTGGAAGTCGAAGTTGCGGCGGGACATGGGCTCCAGCGCCGTCCCCCGCGCGAGGTCTGAGCGGCGCCGTAGGTTACGCTCCCGAGCCGGATGCGGGCGCGCACGTTCATGTA
>CAVPBY010000039.1:0-6673 GCA_963702225.1 uncultured Solirubrobacteraceae bacterium
TGGCCTTCATCTTCGATGGAATCGATGAGGACGAACGGATCGGCGACTTCGGCATCATGGGTGGCGGCGCAGCCGGCGCAGAGATCGACTGCTACGAACCTGCACTGGGCGCTCCGCCTGACACCCTCGTGGTAGCGACTTCGTGCCCGCTGTCGGACAACTACCTGCTCGTCTCGGAGGAGACCTACGAAATGCTCCCCGGACTGGGGGGAAGCGAGCAGCCCACGGTCCGATCCGATGTCGTCTACTGCACCCTGAAGGGAGGGGGCGGGTTCTTCTCGGTCGGGTCGATCGCGTGGACGGCCGCGCTCTCTCACCACCACTACGAAAACAACGTGGCGAGATCACGGCAAACGTGCTACGTCGCTTCTCGCGTCAAGAACCCCTCGATCGGAACCTTGCGAGTGAGAATGCGGTCATCGCATGAGCCCTCGATCGACTCAGCTGATACTGCGCCTTCGTCGCACCCCCGAAGGCTTGCGGTACGAATGAGTGTACGCGACCTTTCTGGCGCCACGCGCTTGGGGAGACGCGGACCGCAGCTTCAGGAGGGCTGGGCTCTTGTCAAGGCGCGAGCTTGCCTTGTATCAGCCGGGTGGAGCATCACCTGGGCGCCCGTCAGTCCGGTTGAACCGAGTTTGTGCGAGGCCGCAGACCGAGGTGATGGACGCTCGGCCGCCCTGGCCGGGCGCCAGAGAGAGAACTAGATGTCCGAAAAAACGACCGGTACCGAGGGTGGGCTCAAACGAAGGCTGGGCTTGATCCAGACTTCCGCCCTGCTGTTCGCGGGAATTGGCGCCAGTGGTGGCGTGGTCTCGCTGTGGACGTTCTCATACGGGACTTCCGGGCCCGCGTTCTTCTGGGGATATCCGCTCGTCGCGCTCCTAGTGCTGCTGGTGTGCCTTGTCTGGGCGGAACTCGCGTCTCACTACCCCTTCGCGGGCACCTTCTTTGAGTGGCCGCGCTTGCTGCTGAGAGGCATCAGATCTGCCGATGAGATTGGCTGGTGGATCGGTTGGCTGTACCTGTTCGGCCTGACCATCACCTTGACGGCGCTTTATATCGCGGTCGCCAACGCCATGATCGCCTTCGCCGGCTGGCACAGCAGCACTCATCTGCAAGTTGAGATCGCGCTCATCTGTCTCGTGGTCTGTCTCGTTGTGAACGTCAGCGGGATCGAACGTGTTGGCAAGATCGGGGTGCTCGGAGTTCTCGGAGAGCTCGTAGCGGTCGGTATCATCGTGACTCTCACCCTAATCCTTGGAGCCGACCACTCTCCGACGCTGCTCGTCCACACCCCTGGGCAGAGCTTCAGCAAATGGATCCCCGGATTCATCGGAGCCGGCGTGTTCGTGCCGATCTGGAACCTCTACACCTTCGAAGGCGCCGGACTGCTTGGGGAGGAAACCAAGGATGCAGCCCGCTCCGCGCCCCGAGCAATTCTCTTCACCCTCCTGGGGTCAACCGTCATCGCGATGTACATCATCTTCACGTTCGTTTTGACGACAAAGCATCCGGTCGCGGCGATGAGCGCTGCGAATCCAATCCAATCCAACATCGAGCGCGTGTTGCCGACGTGGTGCGCCAAGGTCTACGAGTTCGTCGTGGTAGAGGTCCTATTCCTGTCCACCAGCGCGCTGCTGACCTACGCCTCACGCCAGCTGTATGGCATGGCTCGCGCACGCGAGCTCCCTGCGGCCCGTTCCCTCTCCAGGACCCTGCGTATCAACGGTGCGCCGTGGACGAGCTTGATTCTGGTCGCGATCGTCAGCGCGCTGCCACTCTTCATCTCAAGCAACATTGCGGTCCTGATCGGCGGCACCACCGCCGAGGTGTATGTGGCCTACTGCCTGGTGCTCCTCATCGTTGTCGTGGCCCGGTTCCGCGGGTGGCCGGAGAAGCCGGCCCCGTTCTCGCTGGGTCGCTACGGGATGGCTATCTCGATCGCCGCGTTGCTCGTGGCCGTGGCAATCGGCGTCGACCTGCTTTGGCCGCGGGACTCCACAAACCCGGTCTGGCATGGCATCCGTGCGGGCTACTGGATGCTGGGCGTTCCGCTGGCTCTGGGCATCGTGCTTCGCCTCGCGACCCGCTTCCGCCAGAGCCCGGCGAACGATCCGATAGACGACACGCTCGCTGAAATCGAAAAGGATGTGTTGATCGAGGCTCGGTGACCGATGGTCTGCGCTTGGATGCGAGGGCGCGGTCCGCGACACGGCCTGCCCAGCCGCGAGCGCCAGGGTTGGCCCACCGTCTCGGCAGTGCTCCGGGGTGCGCAGGTCAGCCGCGCGCGCTTGAACGCCGGCTGCTCCTGCTCGACCCGGGCGGACGTGGTCATTCCAGCCGCGGAACGTCGGATTTCACTCCGCGCGGGGAGCCCCGGATGCGCTTCGGAGCGGCGCTCGAGCGACACCGAGTAAGCGACGGCTGGTCTGCGTGATGCCTCGATGGCTCCAAGCCGGCTGCGGGTTGTCACTGGCTCCTCGCGGCTCGACCGCGGTGGTACGCTCGAATCGGTCGAGGGTATGGTCCAGACTCCGAGGCGTTGATGACCGGCTTGGACGTACGAGCCCTGGTGAGGGCGGCGTTTGCCGCGGGATCAGCCAACGCGGCAGATGGCGCCTCCGAGATCCTGGAGGCGCTCCGGCCGGCGACGGGTCATGAAGCCGGCGCCATCCTTGCGTGGGATCCTCGCGCTCGCGAGCACATCGTCCTCGCCAACAGCGGGTACGACCCGCATACTTTGGCGAGCCTCGGTGAGCCGTACGCGGCATCGCAGGAGCATCGGTTGGAATGTGCGCTGAAGACGGCGCTGAGAATCGATGACGTCCCCTACGACTATCGAGCCTCGGACACCTTTCGGAAGGTGCTTGCCCCCGCCGGGTTCGACGACGGCATGACCATCTGCATGTTCGCAGCTCGCAGCGAATACGCCGGGATGCTTCATGTGTCGGCAGCGTCGTCGGGGACATTCAGCGAGGAGTCTCGCAACCTACTGAACACCTTGTCCGCCAGTGTCGCGAGCGTCTGCGACCTCCGTGCCCTCCGCTGGCCTATGCCGCTGCCGGAAGACTGCGGCGCGAGTTTCGTCGACAGCCTGGGGCGTGAATGGCCGCTCGCCGACCATGAATCCGCCTCGATCGTCCACGAAGCTCAATTCCAAGACTTCCTCGGACACTTCTTCAGCAGGAAGCGAGCGTCTGCGGCCGGTCTGTTCCCGTTGTCGGGGGATGGCTCGAGGTTCGGGTCGACCTAGTGCGAGACCCGTTGACGGCCAACCGGCAGGGAGCGCTGGTGGTTGCGCGTCCGTCTGAGCTCCCATACGGTCTATCCCCACGCGAGTTCGACATCCTCAATGCAGCGGCCCTGGGCCACGCGAACCAGCGGATCGCGCTCGAGCGGTCGATCTCGCTTCGCACCGTAACAACACATGTCGAACGGATCCTGGAGAAGGTCAACCGCAGCTCGCGCGCTGGCGCTGCAGTCAGAGCACTGAATGAGGGGCGGCTCCGCCTGGACCTTGAGATATCGGAGTCGGAGCCGCCGTGGATCGCACCTGTACGGAACGGCCCGATCAGGTAGCCGCCCGCACCGATCTACCCGGCCGAGCCAACGGTGCGACTGGGCGCCTGCTCCGCGACGCGGCTGGGCGCAGCCCAATGGAGATTCGGGGCGGACCTTCTGATGCACCGGGCGTGTTCCTACTGCGACCCTTGGCCGTGGTGCTTCGTTCCGCCGTGCTCGATCTCGCGCGCGAAACCGCTGAGGCTCGAGGGGTACGATCCCCAGGTGCACCGACCACCGATTCTCATCGCGCTCGTCCTTGCGCTCGTTCTGGTAGGTGCGCATTCGGCTAGTGCACGTCCGCCTGTTCCGAGGTTGCTGGTATGGCCATGCCGAGAAGCAATCCACTGCAAACAAGCCCCGCTTTCCGGCCGCGAGTCTTCCAGCCCGGCGCGAACTACAGCTTTGAAGAGGTGCACTGGACGGCGTGGGACCGCTTCGGTGCATCCGCTTCCGTGAGGCTGTTCTCGGAGTTCGCAGGCAAGAAGCTGACTCAGCGAACGACCGCGATCTTCTACGACCCAGAACGGATGTGCGGAACTCTGACCTTCACGCGATGGGTGGACGCCAATGGCGATGGCGGGCGACTCATCCGATCGGGTCGCAGCTGCTTCTTTGCCCCCGGTAGCCCGTAGTCGGCGGCGAACGCCAGCCCGGCACGTTGCCAGCGGTGGCCAGCAACGCTCGTGACGGTTTGTTCGTGGCCAGGCGATCGCGCGGCGTGGGCGCCCGCCGGCCATCCCTTGCGCCGCGATCTCGATCGCCGGCGCTGATCCGATACGAGCCCGGCCGCGGCGACGTGCCCCCGCGCGACCGGCACCGACGCTCCCTCGTTCACAAGCACGCGTCGGCGCTGAGCCGCACGCGCGCTCGCTGGCGCCCTGGAACGGTGATCGCGGTGCCGCTGTTCCGCTCGTGCTCGCCGGTGGCGCGTCGGGTCGTTGGGCTCTTGCGAGCTGGCAAGGCGTGGGCGTGGGCTGCTAGTCCGAGCTCGACGCTGCTCGCCGCCGTCTGGGTGCCGGGAAACGCCTGCGCGGCCGGTACTCTCCGGTAGCCGTGAGCACGTTGTCTTTACACGATGTCGCCGATGCCGCTGCCGAGGGAACAAGCAGGGAACGAGCACTTGCGGCAAACAGTGGCAACGTATGGCAAACGTCGAAGGCCGATTTCGCCGTGATTTCGGGCTTTGGCAACGTATGGCAACGTGTGGAAAAGGTTCCGTCCAACTTTGCAAGCAGGAGGTCACCGGTTCGATCCCGGTTGGCTCCGCTCACGAAGTCGCTGTAAAACGGTGTGTCTTTAGGGATTGTCAATGGCCATCGAGTTTCTCCCCACGGGCGGCCATCTTTTCTCCCCACTGATGGCCATGCTTTTCTCCCCGCTGGTGGCCACGAAGCTCCCCACCGTCGGGGTCTTTAGTGGGCTGGTGGCCACGAAGCTCTCCAGCCCGGTTCGGTAGTTAGGCAGGGGCTTGACCCCCTTGCCGGCGGTCGCTTGCGCGAGGCGGTAGCTGTCGGTGCCGTCGGTGATCAGGACGTGGGCGTGGTGCAGCAGCCGGTCGACGGTCGCGGTGGCGAGCGTCTTGGGCATCAGCTCGTCGAACCCGGACGGGTGGATGTTTGAGCTGATCGCGATCGAGCGTTTCTCATAGGCGGCGTCGACGACTCGGAAGAGCGCCTCGGCGGCGTCGGCGGAGACCGTCGAGCAGGCCGATGTCATCGATCAGGATCAGGTCGGAGCGGATCAGCTTGGCGATCGGCTTTGTTGACGAGTCGTCGGCGCGGTGGCGGTGCACGAGCTGCGCGAGGGTTTCCAGGGTGTGCCAGGCGACGGTCTTGCCGTGGTCGATCGCGAGGTGCCCGATCGCTTCGACGAAGTGGCTCTTGCCGGTCCCGCTGGCCCGCAGATGCAGAGCGTCTCGTGCCGGTCGATCCATTCCAGGGTCCTGAGCGCGTTCTGGGTCGCGGCCGGGAACGCCGAGGCGCTGGGTCCCACGCGTCGAAGGTCTTGCCGGCCGGCAGCCCGGAGGACCGCCGCCGCATCGATGTGGTCGCGCGGTCACGGCCGGCGGCTTCCTCGGTGAGCAGCACGCGCAGCACTTCGGCGTGCTCCCACCGCTGCGACGGCGGCGGTGGCGATCACCTCCGGCGCGGCCTTGCGGACATAGGGCAGCCGCAGCCGCCGCAGCAGCGCCTCCAGCTCGGCCGGCAGCGCCGGTGAGGATCGGGGGTCTGGACGGTCATCGCCCGAAGCCCTTCCAGCTGCGGGTCGAGCGCTGCAACGAGCGGCCTCGCGCCGCGGGGAACATCACCAGCTCACCGCCGGTGCGCTGCTGGTGGGCCAACACCGATGCGAGGTCACCATCGGCAAACCGACTGGCCCGCGCGCACGTCTCCAACGCGCGGTTGACCTCATCAGGTCCGTGCAGCTTGGACAGATCGACGGCTTCGGCGATCTTGCGTCGCAGGCGCTGCGTGCCCGCGGCGGCGGCCTGCATCAGCCACGTCTCGGCCGCCGGGCCGATCGCCAGAAACGCCTGCTCCTCGGCCGAGCGCGGCCGGGGACGGCGTGCCAGCGCACCCGCCGGCCGGGGCGGATGGTGCCGCATCAGAGATCTGCGGGACGGCCCGGCGTCGTCAACCGATGCCTGCGCGGCCTCTGTGGGTCCGCGGTCGGGGTGGACATGGATGACGATCAGCCGCTCGCCGTCCACGCGCACCCAGACGCGCTCGTCGATCAACCGGTGCGGCACCGAATAGCGCGCGCCGCCGACCGAGATGGTGGACTCGCGGCTGACCTTGCGGGTCTCCCCGAAGCACACGGTGTGCGCAACCCGCGGGAGGCGGGAACCTGATCGGTGCCGATCGCCGAGGGTGCCGCTGCCCTTGCTGGGATCGGCCGAGCTCGTCGCCTGGACGCGACCGCGGACCTGTCTTCGAACCGCTACTACTTCAGATCCGGTGGCTCCCCACCTGGCTGGCGCCGTGGACTACCTGGTCGGTAACCAGCAGGGCGCCTCCCTGCTGTCGGTCAACTCCTCGTCCCTCGCGGTGACCCGCCGTTACTACGACCCGTACGGCAACACGGCAGCCCCTCGCCAGCATCCTCA
>CAVPBY010000040.1:0-14692 GCA_963702225.1 uncultured Solirubrobacteraceae bacterium
GCTCCCCCTCGTAGAGCCCCGCGACGTCGGAAGGAATTTCGGTCTCCCGGAAGCCCGGCCCTGCGCCGCCGGTGTAACCGTGCCGGAGACGCACGATCGCCGCCTCATAGCCTGACACACCCTCGCAGCTGATGTGAAACGAGAGCGTTTCCCCGGGCGCAACCGAGAACCGATCGGTGTAGCCGAAAATGTTCTTTGCAAGAGGCTCCATGCTTCCTCCGAGTAGAGTCAAACTTCAGGTTGGTCGCGACGCCTTAAGGCGGCGGCATCGCAAGCGAAACACCTCGCGCATCGCGTCCTCGTAGGTGTCAAACTTCCGCTCCTCAAGGAGCAGATTTCCCGGACAGCCGAGTGTGATGACTCCGATGCACCACGGGCCGTCGGCACCGAGAGAGAAGACGACATGCTTCCCTCTCACCGAAGCGCTGCGCAGCGCCCGCAACAGCCGCGCCGTCTGATCGTCATGCGGACCCAGCGGTTGCCGATCATGAGCGTCCACGACGCGATCTGAGACCAAGTCGCGACGGCACGTCAACGAACGCCCGTGGAATCGCTCCAGCACCTCGGCCGTGCGATCAGCACTACTGCGTATCTTGGCGCTGCGATCTGCGCTAGTGCGCATCTCGGCACCACCTGTTGAACCGAAGAGCGGGCGGCCAGACGTCAACGAAAGAACTCAACATAAGACTCCAAACGCGAGTCGGAGTGGAAACTGCCATGACGAGAACTGCGGCTGTGTTTTACGGTAGGACCACCGACGAGCGTCGGCAATCCGCAGATATGCGTATGCGCCAACCCTTCATGCCGCGCCGGGGCCGCCCCGCTCAGAGCAGCCGCAGATCCTCGCAGAAGAAGCGCGCTCTCACGGCGCGCGATCCATGACCACCTGTCGGCACGCCCTTAACACCCAGCCCGAGAGTGCCGCGCCTCGTGTTCGGAGGACATGCCCTCTTGACCGTTCGCGCGCTGGCACGATGGGAGCGCGAGCGGATCGTCCGCGACGTTGCCGAGTCCGGCCACCTGCGGACGTGCCTTTCACCCGGCGATCGTCACTCCGGCTCGGCGCTCGACGCCCCCGCTCGCTAGTGAGAATTGAAAGTCCAGAACCCCGCTGCCTGGTCCTGGAGCCGATGATCGTTTCGGTTGACGGCGGCTTGCCGGCGATCGAACTACCCGACAACGGGACCGTGGACTGCTGGCTCCCTGCAGCCGGTGCAGGCTTGCACTTCGCTGAGACGGTGCTGACTTGCGAGACCGAGGACGAACCGCGAGCGCCGGCCGGGGTCGCGGGCGCGGTTGAACGACCCAAATCGGGGGAGGGTGGCCTCCGGTCCGAACCGAGACTCTGCGTACGCGCGGCTGTCACGCTGCCCAGGCGGGTGCTACGCCCTGGAGTCGGCGGCGCACACGACTCGGAGCTCCGCTCGGACGCTCTCTTTCCTCGCCGAGGCTGGCGCATCCTTCCAACGGCCGCGCAGGCGGTTCTGACCGTCGGTGAGCGCCGCGTCGGCTTTCTGGAGGCCCTGCACCATGCAGGTCCGCCGCCGCCGCGGCCGGCGGTCAGCTGCTCGGCGCCCTTTTTGTATCGCAGATGTTGTATAAAAGCCGCAACATTTCGATTGGAGACTTGCGATGGAAGACAGCGATCTCTGCTATCTGCCGGCGTTCGAGCTCCTCCGGGCATTTCGCCAGCGCGAACTCTCCCCGGTCGAGGCGGTCGCGGCCGTTGCCGATCGCATTGACCGGGTCGATCCCCTACTCAACGCGTTCGTGACCTTGACCCTTGAGCAGGCCGCGCGGGACGCGGTGGTGGCGGAGCGGCGGTGGGCGGCCGGCGATGCTCGACCTCTTGAAGGCGTCCCGATCACGGTGAAGGACCTAACGGATACCGCCGGGGTGCGCACCACCTACGGCTCCCCGCAGTTCCGGGATCACGTTCCCCAGACGGATGGGTTGGCATGGTCGCGGCTGAAAGATGCAGGCGCGATCTTGATCGGCAAGACGACGACTCCCGAGTTCGGTGAGAAGGGCGTGACCGAGAGTGCGCTGACCGGCGTGACGAACAATCCGTGGGACCGCTCCCGGACTGCCGGTGGTTCGAGTGGTGGCGCCGCTTCGTCGGTCGGTGCCGGGCTCGGCCATCTGGCGTGGGGAAGTGACGGCGGCGGGTCGATTCGGATCCCCGCCTCCTGCTGTGGGGTGGTGGGGCTGAAGGCCTCGTCCGGACGGATCCCGTTCCTGAGCGAGACGGACGCGTTCGAGCCGGTCTCAACCGAGGGACCGATTACCAGGACCGTCGCGGACGCCGGTCTGCTGCTCTCGCTCACCTGCGGACCTCACCCCCGCGCGCCGATCGCTCTGCCCGAGCCTGCGGTCGATTATTTCGCCGTGACCCAGGAGCCATCGGTCGCGGGGTGGCGAGTCGCTTTCAGCCCCGATCTTGGGCAGGCGAGGGTGGCCGGCGAAGTGGTGGACACGGTCAGGGCCGCTGCCGGGACCTTCGCGTCCGCGCTCGCGGCCGAGGTGCACGAGGTGAGCGTCACGCTCCCGGACGCGATCGATTACTTCTTCAGCTATTGGGGTCCCGCTATGGCCGCCGCGCAGGAGGAGAAGGCGGAGGCTGCCGGCGGCGACGTCTCGTTTGCCGCGGTGGTGCCGTTTGTCGAGCGTGCTGGCCGGATGACGGCGAACGATCTGTGGCACACGATCACGCGGAGACGAACCGAGATCGCCCATGGCTTCGCGGATGTCCTTGAGGACTACGACGTCCTGCTGACCCCGACGATGACCGTTTCTGCCTTTCCGCACCCCGGTGAGATTGGCGGCAACACTGAAGTGGACGGCGTCGCGGTTGAGTGTCCGATGATCGACTTTCACCGACTGACCGAGCCGCCGAGCCACGCAGGCCTGCCGGCCATTACCTTGCCGTGTGGCTTCAGCGGCGACGGGCTCCCGATCGGCCTTCAGATCATCGGCCGCCACCATGCGGACGACGCGGTCCTGCGTGCAGCCGCGGCGTATGAGGCCGCCTCACCTTGGGCATCCCGCCGGCCCCCGCTGGCGTGACACCGCGGTCGGCGCGGTTCGAGTCGCTCGATCACGCGAGCGTCGAGCGCTGGCTGTCGACTCCTGGCCTCTCGCCACGTTCGCGGGGGCGCGGGACCCAGCCGGGGCGTGGGATCGCGTCGATGAGTTGCCGGGTGTAGGCTTCTTGCGGGTGGTCGAGGATGTCGCCGACCGCACCTCGCTCGATTGCGTGGCCATGGCGCATCACAACGCAGTCCTCGCTCAACTGGCGCACGACCGCGAGATCGTGGGAGATGAATAGGAACGCAATGTCGAGTGCCTGCCGCAGGTCGATGAGCAGGTTGATGACCTGGGCTTGGACGCTGACGTCGAGCGCGGAGACGGCCTCGTCGAGGATCAGTAGCCGTGGGTTGACCGCGAGAGCGCGCGCGATCGCGACGCGTTGACGCTGTCCGCCGGACAGGTGGCCAGGCCGCACGGTCGCCTGGCGCTCATCTAGACCCACCTGGTCGAGGAGCTCCTGAACGCGTCGGCGACGGGTCGCCGAGTCGTCGTCGAAGTGCTCCACGAGCACCTCGTCGATCGCTTGCGTTGCGCTCTGGCGTGGATCGAGGGACGAATAGGGGTCCTGGAACACCATCTGGACGTGGCGGGCGAAGCGGCGGCGCGCTGTCCGCCGAGGCCGCTGTGGCCGAGGCTCTCCACAGATCGCGACCGAGCCCGAGGTTTCGCGCTCGAGGCCCGCGACGATTCTGGCGACGGTGGTCTTGCCCGAGCCGGATTCACCGACTATCGCGACCGATGCTCCTGCCGGAACGGAGAGGCTGACGTCATCGACCGCGACCAACTCCTCGGTGCCGCCGGTCGCGCTGCGGACGGTGAACACCTTGCGCAGCGAGTCGATGTCAAGAACGTTCTCCATCGCGCCTACCGCTCGCTTGGCTGGAGATCGTCGGTGAGCTCACGGGCGCGGTGGCAGGCGACGAGGTGATCGCCGATCGCTTTGGGCAACGGTCGCTCGGAGCGAGCGCGCTCGTCGGCGTATGGGCACCGGTCGACGAACACACATCCCGGGCCGACCTCGTAGGCCGAGATCGGGCGGCCGGGGACGGCCCGCAGGCGGTCGGTGCGATCGACACGCGGACGAGAGTCGAGCAGACCGCGCGTGTACGGATGAATCGCATCAGCATGAAGCCCGCGGGAAGGCCCGGCCTCAACGACAGTCCCCGCATACATCACGGCGATCCGATCAGTGATCGCAATCGCGAGATCGAGATCGTGGGTGATGAAGATCAGCGAGAGGCCACGCTCTCGCCGCTGCTGGTCGAGCACCCCAACGACCTCCTGCTGAGTGGTCACATCCAGTGCGGTCGTCGGCTCATCGGCGATCAGGAGCTCCGGCTCGGCTAACAGTGCCGCGGCGATCATGACCCGCTGCAGCAGCCCGCCGGACAGCTGATGCGGGTATTGCCGCAGTCTCTGTTCGGCATCGAGGATCCCGACATCGCGCAGCGTCTGCGCAGCCTTCGTGCGGGCGGTGCGCCGGTTTGTGCGTCCGTCCTCGAGCAGACCTTCGAGCAGGAAGTCACCGATGGTCCGCAGGGGGTTGATGTGCGCTCGGGGGTCCTGATAGACCATCGCCAGCTTGCGTTGACGGGTCCGTCGCAGTTCTCTGCGTGAGAGGCCGTTCATGTCACTCCCGGAGAGCAGAATCCGACCGCCGACATCTGCTCCCCTAGGCAGTAGTCGCATCACGCTGCGCGCTGTCATCGACTTGCCCGAGCCGGACTCGCCGACAATTCCGAGTGCCTCGCCCGCATTGATGGTCAGCGAGACATCGTGCAGCACGCGGCGCATCTGCTTGCCGACGCGCAGGTCGACCGTCAGTTGCTCGATCGAGAGAACCGGCGTGGCGTCCTCACTCGGTGGACCGCCGTATGCCGGCTCGCGGACGATGCCTTGGCGGTCGGGTGTCATTGGCGGGCCTCTGATGCGGTCGAGAGACGTTCGCCGAGCAGGTTGAACAGGACGACGGTGATGACGATCGCACCGCCGGCGCTCAAAGTTTCCATCACATGGTTGTTCAGGAGCGCGGAGGCGCCGTCGGAGACCATCAGGCCCCAGTCCGACGCGGGAGGCTGGACGCCGAGTCCGATGAACGAGATTCCGGCGAGATCCATGATCGCGGAGGCAAATGAGAACGTTCCCTGGGCGACGATCATCAGGCCGACGTTCGGCAGGATGTGCCGCACGCAGATCTTGAATCCCGAGAATCCGAGGGACTGCGCTGCGTCGATGTAGGCCTGATGTCGCTCTCGCAGCGCGACCGATCTGACGATGCGTGCGACGTACGGGATGTAGGCGATCGCCAGCGCGATCACCGGCGCGACCAGGCCTTCGCCGAAGACGGCGACCGCGATGATCGCCAGCAGTATCGACGGGAACGCGAACAGCAGGTCGAGGACGCGCGCGACGATTCGGTCGAACGTCCCGCCGAGCCATGCGGAGGTGATCGCCACCGTCGTGCCGAGGCCGACCGCGCTTCCGGTGACGAGGGCTGGGCCGAGCAGGCTGAGTCGCGCGCCGTAGATGAGTCGGGAGAAGATGTCTCTGCCCAGCGCGTCGGTGCCGAGTAGGTGAGCGCCGGACGGAGCCAGGTTCTGATGCAGGATGTCCGTCTGAGTGGGGTCATATGGAGCGATCAGCGGCGCGCAGATCGCCACGAGCACGATCAGCGCGCAGAGCGTCGCCACGACCGCGAGCGTGGGGTCGAGCCCCGCGAGCCGTGCCGGTGCTCTCAATCGCCGGCGTCCGACGCGTCCCATGGGTGTGGCGGTCATCGCATCCTTGCGTGGCGGATGCGCGGATCGAGAGCGATGTGGAGAGCGTCGATCGCCGAGGTGACCACGACAAAGATCGCCACGAAGATGACGCTGACGGCCAAGACGACCGAGTAGTCCTTCGCTGAGACGGCGCTGACCAGGAGGCTGCCCAGTCCGTTGAGCGAAAACGCGTTCTCCACGACGACCGCGCCTGCAAACAGTGCTGCGAGGGTGAGCCCGGATACCGTGATGATCGGGATCGAGGCGTTGCGCAGTACGTGCCGCCTGAACACTCGCGCGGTCGCGATTCCTCGCCCTCGCGCCGTGTCGACGTGCTCGAGCGCCGCGGTCTCACGGATCGCGGTGCGCGTCACCTGCGCGATCCATGCGCTCCACCCGATTGCGAGAGAGACCGCGGGCAGGGTGAGATGCTGCAGCTGCCCAACGAACCCGACACCGTCGCCCGAGACAGGGAGCCATCCGAGGTGCAGCGCGAAGATCACCACCAGCAGCTGCGCGGCGACGAACGCCGGGATGGCCAGAAGCACTCCCGTCAACGCTGCCGTCGGAGCGCTCAGCCGCGGAACGGCGCCGCCCAGCAGGCCAACCACAAGACCACCCGCCACCGTCAGTATCAGCGAGAAGCACACGAGGAACACGGTGGTTCCGATCCGCGGCCCCAGCAGGGATCCGACACTGGTCTTGTAGACAAGGGATGTTCCGAAGTTTCCGACGACGGCGTGGGTCAGCCAGTCCCAGTAGCGAACGAGGAGCGGGTGGTCGAGTCCGAGGATCCGCCGCTCGTGGGCGACCGCCGCGTAGCTTGCGTGTGGCCCGAGCACCGCGCGAACGGGGTCACCCGGCGCCGCGTTGAGCGCCACGAAGATCAGGAACGATGCCGCGAGGATCGTCAACAAACGCGCGCCCACCGCACGGGCGACGGCGAGCGCCGGCCGGATGATGCGGCGCGCCGCGATCAGCGGCCGCGCGCCGTCGTGAGACGCGCGGCCTGCCGGGGTCTGGGGCTCGATGGCGGTCATCCTCGTTCGACGGACGGTCGTCCCCGGGGCCGGTCAGTGCGCGGCGCCGATCGACGCCATTGAGGTCGTGAGCATGTACGGGAACGAGGTCCACGCTCCGGACAGCTCATTGTTGACGTAGCTGATCTCGTCAAGGTCCAGCAGCGTCGCGGACAGCCAGTGCTTCTCATAGATCGACTGGGCGTTGATCAGCAGGCTCGCCTGTCGGCGCGGCGAGTAGCTCGCGCGGGCCTCGGCGATGTCACGGGTGACCTGGGGGTTGCTGTAGTGGGTGTAGTTGTAGTAGGAGTCGGGCAGCACGTCGAACGTCATCTGCTCGATCGGGTCCTGCGCGACGTTGAAGCTGGTCCCGAGGATCAGATCCAGGCCTGCGCGTGCTTTGGCCGAGGTGCCCGCGTTGGCGTACTGGATCGGCTGCAACGATCGGATCGTCACATTCAGTCCGATCAGCTTGGCCTGCTGCTGGATCAGCTGGGCGACCTCGTCGAGCGTTGCGTCCCCCGCCAGCGTCGCCAGCGTGATCGGTGTCCCGTGGTAACCGCTTGAGGAGACCAACTTCTTGTCCGCGGCGACGCTCTGCGCCGAACCCCAGCTGGCCCCGGCCTTGGCGTATGGCTCATAGGCCTTCTCCCATTGTGCGTGCGCGGCGGGGTTCCAGGACTCCGGGGTGAGCTGGGTGTAGATCGGTTGCGCGGCACCGTGGTAGACGACTCTGGCCAGCGCCGCCCGGTCGATGCTCGTGAACAGCGCCTTGCGGAGTTTCACGTTCGCCAGCGGTCCGTTCGGCGTCGCTACCGACAGCCCGAGGTAGACCGGCGCGGGCCCGAAGAACAGCTTGCCCTTGCCAGACTCCTTGAGCCGCGGAATCGTCTCGGCCGGCACCTCATAGGCACCGTCGCTCTGTCCGGAGATGAGCGCTTCGGCGATCGTCGTGGAGTTTGTTCCGAACGTGAAGGTGAGCTTCTTGACGTGCGCGGCGCGCGCCGAATCCCAGTAGTGCGGGTTGGCGGTGAGGACGATGCTGCTTCCGGGCGTCCACTTCTTGAGCTCGTAGGGGCCGCTGCACATGATGCCGCCCTGCGCTGAGCCGAACTTCGACCCGGCATGGACCGCCTGCTTCTTCTCGAAGATCGCGCTTGCGAAGCTCGGCATCTCCTTTTCCACCAGCTCGTCCGGATGCGAGAAATGGAGCGTGACTTGATACTTTCCAGTCGCGACGACCGAGTGGATGGAGGTGAAAAGCGCGCCCGTCGCGGAGTTTGGACTGAAGGCGTGGTCGAGGCTGTAGACGACGTCAGCGGATGTCATCTGATCGCCGTCCCAGAACCTCACGCCGTGACGGAGATTGAACACCAGCGTCAGCGGATTCACCTGCTTAGCGGTGGCGAGATCCGGCACGACCTGGTAGCTCGGAGTGAACCGCAAAAGGGTGTCACAGAGCTGATCGGTGACCAACGACGCGTTGTAGTAAGCGCCGTTATCGGGATCGAGAGTGCTCGGCTCGCCGTACGGCAGGTCCCAGGCCGCGCTCGCTAGGTCCCCACGTGCGTGACCGGCGATGTTTTGCAGGTGGATCGATGATTGCGTCGAGCTCGATTGTGTCGCGGTCCCACCACTCGAGGAGCCGCCACAAGCCGAGATTGCCACCACGGCAACGGCCGCCATCAGGACCGGGCCTACCCGCCGTGAGCACCTGGTTCGGTGCTCTGAATGCCATCTCACGGTTTCTCCTCACTCGTTCGGGAACGCCCTCTCGGGCTCTGATCTACCGGCGTCTGGCGGTGCTCCCGAGCCGCCCCGCCGGACCAAGCCGCCACGCGCAGGACTCTCGTACTCGCGTCTACACCACCGTCAGGGTGAATCTGATCGGAGCCAATTGACCCACCACTCGGCGATGAATCCCGGCCGGTCGCGGCCTTCGACTTCAACGATGCAGTCGGTCCGCAGGAGAAAGCCCTCGCCCTTCGGCTTGACCTCGGCGACGGTGCCGGTCAACCGGATCCGGTCCTCACACCGGATCGGAGACACGAATCGCACCCGGTCCAGCCCATAGTTCCACCCGAATCCATCCGGGCCGTCCAGCCAGAAGACGTGGTTCATCAAATGGTCAAGCAGACTCAGCAGATGAAACCCCTCGACCATCTGGTCCGGGTATTCGTCCTCGGACATCGAGTGCGGGTTCTCCTCAACGATAAGACGCTTGGTCGAAGAGGCCAAGACGATCAGGCGAGACCGAGAACCACGGCCCGGTGAAGCTCCGACCCTCCAGCAGCTGGAGGTCGGCGAACCGAAAGCTGACCACGTCGGCGTCGGGCGACTCGCGCAGGCTGGCGTGGACGCTCACTGCTCCCCGCTCCCGTCGTGCGGCGTTGCCTGCCGCGCTACGAAGAGTGCGTCCACGACACGGCACGTCCCGCTCGCGTGCTCGATCAGCACCGGGTTGAGGTCTGCTTCGAGGAGCAGGTCCGCGAAGTCCGCTGCCAGACGGGAGAAGTCGACCACGAGACTCTCGAACTGCGCGAGGTCGGTGACCGGAACCAGGTTTCGGTACCCCGCCGCCATCCGCGCCAGCCTGGTCTGAGCGATCGCGCGCGCCGCTCGCGAGTGGCTGAGCGGAGCGGAAACCACAGCGACATCTGGATACAGCTCGACCAAAGCTCCCCCGGTTCCGACCGTGACGGTCGCGCCGAACACGGGGTCCGCGACGAAACCGAGCATCCCCTCGAGGCTCGCGTCGACGTGCGCCTGGATCTCGAAGCCATCGATCCGGGCGTCCGGACGGGCACCGCTCATGTTCTCCTCGATCTCGGCCACTGCGGTCCGTACCGCCTGGGCTCTCAGCAACCCCGTCTTGACCGCGCCGAGCTCCGTCCGGTGCGCGACGTCCGTGGAGGCCACTTTGGCCACGACCGGGTAGCCGATCTGCTCGGCCGCAGCCACAGCAGACTCTGCGTCGACCGCTAGCACCGAGGCCGCACTCGCGATGCCATAGGCGTCAAGCAGTCGTCGGGTCAGTTCGTAGGGCAGCACCCCGCTCTGCACGGCGATCGCCCGTCGAAGCTCCTCGTGCTCGATGAGAGGAGGCTTGGCATCCGCCCTCCCGTTCAGAGCGGTCGCGTTCGCGGCGACCGCGCGCATCGCGACCAACGCATTCCCGATCCCGCGCAGCACGGGCGCATCACCGACCCATGGACGGCACAGCTCATGAATGCTCAGCGACGAACTGGAGGCGACGACGAGCGGCTTGGACGCCAGCCGGCCGGCGTCCCCAACAGCCTCGAAATACTCCTGCGGGTAGGAGAGCTCGACCGGACTGAGCGTGTGCGCCGCATCGAGCACCGCAATCACCGAATCGACGGTGGGATCACGATCGAGCGCGCGCAGACATGCCGCGTACTCCTCACGTCCAGCGAGCAGCGATGCCCCAATATCGAACGGATTGGCCACCATCGCGTCGGGAACGGTCTCGCGGATCTGCGCGATCGTCTCCGGAGACAGCTCCGCCAACTGCACCTGCTTTGCCTGCGCCAGATCCGCCCCCATCGCCGCCTGTCCACCAGAGATGGTGACCATCGCCACCCGCGACCCCGGCGCCGAGCCGCTCCTTGTGCTTGTGAAGCACTCAAGCACGCTGGCCATCTCGTCGTAGTCCTCAACCGTGGGCAGGTCGAGATCCTCAAACAACGCCCGGTACGCCTCATCGGCGCCGACGAGCGCGCCCGTATGAGCCACGGTGGCCGCCATCCCCCGCTCCGACTGCCCGACTTTGAGCGCCACGATGGACTTCCCGCCGGCCCGCAGCTTCTTGACTGCGGCGACAAAGCCGGAAAGGTCTCGCAGCGACTCGATCACGACGCCGACGCACGACGTCGACGGATCATCGGCGAGCCACGACAGGTAGTCACCCATCGTGACGCCAAGCTCGTTCCCACTCGAGATGACCTTCGAGAACCTGACTCGCGGCGCCGCCCTCGCGATGAACAGGCACGCCGAACCCGACTGAGCGACGAGCGCGGCCGGTCCGGCCGGCTCGTTGGTGAGCATTCCCTCGTAGAACCAGAGCGGAATGGCGTCCGTGTAGTTCAGCAAACCCATGCTGTTCGGACCGTGGATCCGCATTGAGCTGGCGTGCGCGATCCGCTCGAATTGATCCAGCTCCTCGCTGGTCAGGCCCACGCTCGGCACGACCGCCGACCGGCACCCCTGCTCGGCAAGCTCCTCGAGCGCCGGCACCACAGCGCGCGCAGGCAGCGACACCAGCGCAGTGTCAAGCTCACGCGGCAGCTCGGCGATGCTCGACACCGTCTCGATCCCCGCGATCGGCTTAGCATCCCGATGAACCGCGATCAACCTCCCCGCGAACCCTCGATCCTGGAGATTCGCGATCGCTTCGTTCCCGCTCGCCGTCCGCTTAGCTGATGCCCCGAGCACCGCGATCGACCGCGGCTTCAGCAGCGCAGTCAAGTGGCAGCGCGCTCCTCCGCTCGATCACGTTCTGTAACAGCCGTCATACAAAGGATGTTATAGAACGCGCACCTTCTTTTCAAGCGCCTCCCCCGAGAGGCGACAGCAGACCGAGTTAAATGCGAGGAGATGCCGCGCTACGTCGACCACGAGGACCGTCGCGCCCAGATCGTGGAGGCGACGCTGGAGATCCTCGCCGACCGTGGACCGCGCGGACTCACCTTCCGAGCGGTAGCCGCAAAGCTCGGCGGTTCATCGACGCTGATCACCCATTATTTCGGCACACGCCAAGAGCTACTCGACGCGATCGTGGAGACGATGTCCGACTGGCCGTCCGAACTCGACGAGCTCGAGATGGACACCGACGACGAAGTGGAACGCCTCCGACGCTTCCTGATCTGGATGATCCCGTCAAGCGAACGCGGACTGATGCAAGAACGCGGCCGCATCAACCTCCTGGGCGAGCCGGATGCGAAGCTCCGCGCCCGCCACATCTTCGAGACTTGGGATACGGAAGCCCGGGAGCTGTTCCGACGCCACCTCCGAAACCTGGTCCCGAACAGAGAACTCGAACTCAAAGTCGACGTTCTGCGCACCGTGACCAACGGCCTGACACTCTCGACGGTCGAGCATCCCGACAACTGGCCGCTCGCGCGTCAGACCGCCGTCATCGACGAGGCCCTCACCGCACTAGGGCTCTATCCCGCGTCGCCTGTATCCACTTGACCCGCGACTAGGCCCCGCCCTACCCGGGCGTGGTCAGCGCCGGCCAACTCGACAAAAGAGGGCCTGACCCTGCGTAGCTGGCGGCACCAGGCAGTCGCAAGCCTGGCCGGCGGCAAGATTCGTGGCGCCCAATGAACGTTAGTTCCCTAGCCGGATCAGAGCACTGGCCAAATCTCGACCGAACAAGTTGCTTTTTCCCTTGAGCGCGCAACCACTCCATGCAGTTCAAGAAGGTGCGTATTTGCAGGCCTTTTGAGTGGAGCCAACCGGGATCGAACCGGTGACCTCCTGCTTGCAAAGAGCCAGCGACGCCGATCCGATATGGGTCAGATGCCGGTATCGCCCGTGATTACGGGCTTTGCGTCAGAGCGGCGGATCGTCTGACTGCCGGGTCGCGGCGGCTGAGGCTTCCATCAGGCTTCCACGCCGCGAGCGGGATGATCAGCAATGAGCCAGATGATCTCGACCTTGTCTGCCGGCCAGGTGACGAGATTGTCCAGCGGCTCCTCCATCGGCATGTCCGAGAGCTCGACCAGGACAGCATCGTCGTAGATGCTGACCGCGGTTCCCTCGGTTCCGGCAGGCCAGTCGCCGACCTGGGCGCGCAGCGCGACCACGTCGTGCTCAGCGATGTCATGTCGAACGATGGTCATTCCGTCTAGGTTACGCCCCTGATGTATGCCGTGACCAGCCGCGGCCCGTCGCCCTCATAGCGGAGCTCCCAGGCAGTCCGCAACGACGGCGACCCGACCAGCGCGGTCGCCAAGTCCCTGAACCTCGATCCACACATCGCATAGAAGCCCATGCGGCGGGTTGTCGCGGACGCGACGCAGCGGAGTGGCCGCGAGTCCGACCATGAGCGCCCGCGCCAGGTACTCAACGTCAGCCTGCGTCACCCCGAGAACGCTCCGAAAAGTCTTGGCCTTGTCGCTGCCGTCCCGGTGAATCCGGCTCAACGAGTAGGTGCGCAGCTTGTCGTGGACCCCAGTCGCCTCGCTGGCGTTCGGGATGACGTCTCCGGGTTCAGGCGGCCAGGTCACGAACTCGATCGTGTCAGCACCGGTGGACGCGGCCGCCCGTGGGCGGCCGTTTCTTAGTCAGTCTCTGCGGAGCCGAGGACGTCGGAGACTCGGCAGCCATCTTCAACGTCGCATCGAGCGGCGGCGGACGTCTGCCAGCTCGCGCACGTAGACCGCGCGGGTGACTTCGCATCCCGATGCCCGAGCAGGAATGTGACCTCGTCGATGCTCTCGCCGGCAAGCAGCGCGCGACTCGCCACCGTATGTCGGAAGCTGTGCATCGAGGGAATCGCGCCATGCGGAGGCCGGACCGGCTCGCCAGCCTCATCGACGACATGCAGCGCTGGGAACGTAGGGTCACCGGTCGGCGTCGTCGCCTTTGACTGAGCGCCACGTAATGCTCGCGCGATGTTGCGCTGGCTGAACGGCCTGCCGGTCCTCGTGCAGAACACGAAGTCCGAAGCGCAACGAACGACGACTGCTGCTTGTGCTTGGCCAGGATGCGAGCGAGCTGAGGCGGGATCGGCACCGTCCGCGCCGAGCCGTCGGTTTCGTCCCCGGCGAGGTCCCATGCCTGTCCACCTGGACCGCGAACTCGACCTCGGCGTCCTCGAGCTCGTCGACGCGGACCCGGTCCCAGGTCAGACCGAGCAGCTCCGAAAGTCGGGCGCCGGTCAGGGCGGCAACCGTGAAGAGCGCGCGGTACGGCTCGTCGGCGGCGACGATGGTCTGCTCGAGCTCGTTGCCCTCGAAGATCCGACGGCGCGTGCTCTGGGACGGCTTCGGACGCTCAGAGGAGAGCATCAGCGATACGGGATTCGTTCCGGCCCAGCCCAACCGTCGCGCGTCATAGCGATAATCCAATTGACCACCCCGATGACGATCATCGTCGTCGACTCGGCGAGTCCCTCCCTAAGTTAGTTCGCGGACCAACTCGGCAAGATCGTCGGGAGCCACCGCGTCGAGCGGCGCCGTCCGAAACGATCGAGCAGGTGCTGCTCGAGGGCGTTTCTCGGTAGCACTCCCGTGTGGGCTGGCCGAAGATCAGACACCGGCCCCGCGAGCCATCGCTTCTCCCGCGTCGCCGAAGCGCAGGCGCCCGTTATCAGTGTGGACTCGCCTCCCGTCGCGCGTTGCGCCAAAGTAGCTGGCCCGGATCGGCTCGTGCGGCGGTGTCGCTGCCTTCGACAGTTCGCCACCGCTGCTTGCCGCTTGCGTCCTTGAACCCGATCTCGTAGACCCCCGGAGCCGCGGCGGTAGATGTTGCGCTCGACGCGCGCGCGCCGCGGCTACTTGCCTCTCCTCTTGCTGTATGCTGTCCCTTCTACGCGGTGTCGGCGGGCAACGGCGGCGAGATGACGTGGACGTCCCGCCTCCTCGCTGCGCCAATCATCGAGATCTCGAGCGCCGGAAGTAGAGCTTGCATCCTGGGCCATCCTGCTCCGGACGGGATCGTGCGTGCCTGCTGCCAGCTTGCGCAGCGTGTCCCGATGAAGCCCGAGATAGTCCGCGGCGTGACGCGGGAGTCGAGCCATTCTGCATCCGACTCGACGGACACCTCGAGCCGCGCGAGGACGGCGGCAGTCACGCAGTC
>CAVPBY010000041.1:0-55391 GCA_963702225.1 uncultured Solirubrobacteraceae bacterium
TGGAGGCGCTCGAGGACGCGCTGCTCTCGGCCTACAAGAAGACGCCCGGATCGGCGCCCTACGCCAAGGTGGAGATGGACCGCGACAGCGGCGACTTCATCGTCTGGGAGCTGAAGATCCCGCCGGAGCTCGAGGAGCAGCTGCTCGTCGAGGCGACCGAGGACGCCCAGCCGACGGTCGACCCGGAGACGGGCGAGATGCGCGAGGCGCCCGAGCCCGAGATCGACATGGAGAAGCTGCGCGAGTACGAGGACCAGATCGAGACCGAGGACGTCACCCCGTCCGACTTCGGCCGGATCGCGGCCCAGACCGCCAAGCAGGTGATCCTGCAGCGGATCCGCGAGGCCGAGCGCGACATGATGTTCGAGGAGTACCGCGACCGCGTCGGCGAGCTGATCACCGGCATCGTGCAGCAGTCCGACTCGCGCTACACGCTCGTGCAGTTGCGCGAGCGCGTCGAGGCGCTGCTGCCCAAGTCCGAGCAGGTCGACGGCGAGCGCTACGACCACTCCCAGCGGATCAAGGCGGTGATCAAGGACGTCTCGAACTCGACCAAGGGCCCGTCGATCATCGTCTAGCCGGCGCGATCCGGAGCTGATCAAGTCGCTGTTCGAGCTCGAGGTGCCGGAGATCGCCGACGGCCTGGTCGAGATCACCGGCGTCGCCCGCGAGCCGGGCTACCGCTCGAAGATCGCGGTCGTCTCCCATGTCGACGGCGTCGACCCGGTCGGCGCCTGCGTCGGCCCGCGCGGCTCGCGGGTGCGGATGGTCGTCTCCGAGCTGCGCGGCGAGAAGATCGACATCATCCCCTACAACGACGAGCCCGCCCGGTTCGTGGCCAAGGCGCTGTCGCCCGCGCGCGTGCGTGAGGTGCTCGTCGACGACGCCGGCAAGCAGGCGACGGTGATCGTGCCCGACGACCAGCTGTCGCTGGCGATCGGCCGCGAGGGCCAGAACGCCCGCCTCGCCGCCCGTCTCACCGGCTGGCGGATCGACATCCGCTCCGAGACCGAGTTCGCCGCCGAGGAGGCCGAGCACGGCTACGACGAGGAGGAGACCTACGGCCGCTGCGCGCGCGATCCTCACCAACGGGCGCCGCTGCCCGAACGCCGCGCTGCCGGGCTCGCGCTACTGCGGCCTCGACGCCCATCAGGCGCTCGAGGGGACCGACTCCGACCAGGTCCGGGCGGCCTAGCGCACCTCAGCCGACCCTCCTAGAGCTGGGTAACCCGATGGCAAGCGCGTACACGAGATCGCCAAGCAGAACGCCATGCCGCCCAAGGAGCTGCTCGCCAAGCTGCAGGCCGCGGGCGTCAACGTCAAGGCTGCCTCCTCGTCGGTCGACGAGCAGGTCGCCGCGCGCGTGCTCGCGGGGACACTCCGTCCGGCGCCGGCGGGACCGCGGTCGACCAGCCCGCCAACATCGCCGCCGAGCGCAGGCCGCAGCGCGGGCGGAGGCGGCCGCGCGGCAGGCCGCCGCGCGCGAAGCCGCGGCTCGCCAGGCGGCCGCCGACGCGGCGAACGCCAAGGCCGCGGCGGCGAAGGCCAAGACCGCGGCGGCGGAGACCGCGCAGGCGCCCAACGGCGCCAACGGCAACGGCGCCCGCCCCGGCGCCACCGCGGCCCAGGCCCCGCCCGCCGGCGACGGCAAGCAGCAGCGGCCCACGCGCGACTCCCTGCAGGGCGAGCGCGCGCCCGCCAACTCGGGCGGCCGGCGCCGCGTCGTGATCGACTCCCAGGCCTCGCGCCGCGCCCAGGGCGGCCCCGGCGGCGGTCCAACCAGCCGCCGCGCCGTCAGCGCCGCGGGCGCCGCCGGCGCGGCGTCTATGACGAAGAGGCCGAATCGCGTCCGACCGAGCGGCGGTCGACGACAGCGCGATCCAGATCAACTCGGGCTCGACGGTCAAGGACGTCGCCGAGTACCTCAACGTGCCGGTGCCCGAGGTGATGAAGAAGCTGATGGCGCTCGGTGAGATGAAGACGCTCACCCAGACGCTGTCCGACGACTCGATCGAGGTGCTCGCCACCGAGCTGGGCAAGGAGGTCGAGATCGTCCACTCCGAGGACGAGACGGTGAGCGATCCGGTGTTCAACGACGCCGACGAGGACCTCGTCGAGCGCGCCCCCGTGGTGACGATCATGGGTCACGTCGACCACGGCAAGACGTCACTGCTCGACGCCGTGCGGGAGACCCAGGTCGCCGCCGGCGAAGCCGGTGGCATCACCCAGCACATCGGCGCCTACCAGGTGCAGCACGACGGCCACATGGTCACATTCCTCGATACGCCCGGTCACGAGGCGTTCACCGCGATGCGCGCCCGCGGCGCGAAGGTGACCGACATCGCGGTCATCGTGGTCGCCGCCGACGACGGCGTCAAGCCCCAGACCCAGGAGGCGGTCGACCACGCCAAGGAGGCGGGCGTGCCGATGCTCGTCGCCGTCAACAAGGTCGACAAGGAGGGCGCGCAGCCCGATCGCGTGCGCACCGAGATGACCCAGCTCGGGCTGCAGCCGGTCGAGTGGGGCGGGGACACCGAATTCGTCAACGTCTCGGCCAAGACCCACCAGGGCCTCGGACCTGCTCGACACGATCATCGTGATGGCCGAGGTGGAGGAGCTCAAGGCCAACCCCGACGCGGCCGCCTCGGGCACCGTGATCGAGTCAAAGCTCGACCCCGGGCGCGGCCCGGTGGTGACGATCCTGATCAGCCGCGGCACGCTGGAGGTCGGCGACGCGCTGGTCGCGGGCGCCGCCTGGGGCCGGGTGCGGGCGATGGTCGACTACAACGGCAACCGCGTCGCCGCGGCGCGCCCCGGCGAGCCGGTCGAGGTGCTCGGCTTCGACGGCGTGCCGGAGGCGGGCGAGCACGTTCGCGCGGTCGAGCACGAGCGTCGCGCCCGCCAGCTCGCGGGCGAGCGCGCCACCCGCCTGAAGGCCGAGTCGTTGGCGCGCGCGAGCGGCAAGCGCGTCTCGCTGGAGAACATCTTCGGCTCCGACCTGCAGGAGCTCAACCTCGTGCTCAAGGCCGACGTCGCCGGTTCGCTGGAGGCGATCGAGGACGAGATCGCCAAGCTGCCCCAGGACGAGGTGTCGGTCAACGTCATCCGCCGCGCTGTCGGCGCCGTCACCGAGTCCGATGTGATGCTCGCCGCCGCCTCGGAGGCGATCATCCTCGCCTTCAACGTCCGCCCGGTCGGGGACGCGCGCGCCGTCGCCGAGCGCGAGGGCGTGGAGATCCGCGCCTACTCGGTGATCTACCGGGCGATCGACGAGCTGCGCCTGGCGATGCAGGGCATGCTCGCTCCCGAGGAGGTCGAGGAGGCGCTCGGCAGCGCCGAGGTCCGTCAGACGTTCCGCGCCTCGCGCGTCGGCACGATCGCCGGCTCCTACGTCACCGACGGGACGATCACGCGCGGCTCCAAGGTGCGCCTGGTGCGCGACGGCACCGTCATCTGGGACGGCGAGATCGCCTCGCTGCGGCGCTTCAACGAGGATGTGCGGGAGGTCGCCACCGGCTACGAGTGCGGCATCGTGCTCCGCGACTACGCCGACGTCAAGGTGGGCGACGTGCTCGAGACCTACACCACCCGTCAGGTCGAGCGCGAGCTCGCCTGAGGGGAACCCGGCCCGCCCCGCCCCAGATGAGCAGCGGCGGATACGTCGCCGTGATGGTCATCCACCTGCACTTTCCCGACGCCGGGTCGCTGAAGGCCAAGCGCCAGCAGCTCACCTCGCTCAAGGCGCAGCTGCGAACCCGGCTCCGCGTGTCGGCCGCCGAGACCGACCACCAGGACATCTGGCAGCGCGCGACGCTCACCGCCGCGCTCGTCGGCCCGGACCTGCGCGCGCTCGGCGCCGCCGCCGACGAGGCCGAGCGATTCGTGCTCTCGCGCTGCCCGGAGGGCGCTCGGTTCGAGCGCTACGTCGTGTCGGTGGAGAATCTGCGTTGATCTGGCACGAAGGTATGGAGGGATAGGATGCGCCCAGGCAGGATGCGACGCGTCGACGAGGCCATGCGAATGGTGCTCTCCGACGCGATCGCCACCGATCTGAAAGACCCCCGCGTCGGATTCGTGACCGTCACCGCCGTCAAGACCAGTCCAGATCTCAGGCATGCGCGCGTCTACGTGAGCGTGCTCGGCGACGAGCAGAGCGCGCGGCGTCACTCGACGGGTTGCGCTCCGCGCACGGCTACCTGCAGCAGCGTCTCGCCGGCGAGCTGACGCTCAAGCACACGCCGACGCTCACCTTCGGATACGACGAGTCGGTCGACCATGGCATGCGGATCACAGAGCTGCTCAACGAGGTCGGGCGGGACCGGACCCCACCGTCGGAGGGGGAGTCGTGAGCGGGCGGCCGACCGGCGGCGCGCGGACTCCGAGGTCCTGCGTGAGCTGCGAGAGGCCGACAAGCTCGTCGTCGTCACCCACGAGAACCCCGACGGCGACGCGCTCGGGTCGCTGATCGCGATGCAGGCGATCCTGTCGGCGATCGGCAAGGACTGCCTGATGTTCATCGCCTCCTGCGACCTGCCGCTGCCCCAGGAGTACCGTTCCTGCCGCTGCAGAACCTCATCACCGAGCCGCCGGCGGACCTCGACGACCGCACGCTCGTGTTCCTGGACTGCGGCAACCTCGAGCGCAACCCCGCCGAGGCATTCAGGTCCTCCGAGATCCACATCCTCAACATCGACCACCACCACGACAACACCCGGTTCGGCACCGTCAACCTCGTCGTCGACGACGCCTCGTGCACCGCGGAGATCGTGTGGGACCTGATGCACGAGCTGCAGGTGGAGCCGAGCTCGACGATCGCCGAGGCGCTGTACGTGGGGCTGATCACCGACACCGGGCGCTTCATGTACGAGAACACGGGGCCGGCCGCGCACCTGATGGCGGCCGACCTGATCGACGCCGGAGTTGACGTCCACGCCGTCTACCGCCGCGTCTACGAGGACATGCCCTACGGCAAGCTCGCGCTGCTCGCGCGCGGACTGGCGAACGTCGAGCGCTACGACGGCGGCCGGCTGACGATGAGCGTGCTCACCGCGACCGACTTCTCGGACTCCGAGGCGGAGGAGAGCTTCTCGGAGGGGGTGATCGACCATCTGCGCGCCGTCGAGGGCACGCAGATCGCGGCGCTCGTGCGCGACCGCATCGGCAACCCCGAGGTCGCCCACATGCGCAAGGTGTCGCTGCGGTCGGGCAGCGAGCGGATCGACGTGTCGGTGATCGCCCGCGCGCAGGGCGGCGGCGGCCACAGGCAGGCTGCGGGCTTCTCGACCGCGCTCTCCCACGACGAGCTGGTGCGGTTCCTGCGCGAGCAGCTTGCGCCGCCCAGCTCAACGGCACTCAAGCGCTGAGGGCAGCCACGGTGCGCCCCGCGGGCGACTATCTGCTCGTCTGCGACAAGCCGGCCGGGGTCACCTCCCACGATGTGGTCGCGTCGGTCCGGCGCGAGCTCCCGCGGCGCACGAAGGTCGGCCACGCGGGCACGCTGGACCCGTTCGCGACCGGCCTGCTGCTCGTGCTCGTCGGCCGGGCGACCCGCGCGCAGCGGTTCCTGATGGCGCTGCCCAAGCGCTATGAGACGGTCGCGCGCTTCGGGGCGCGCTCCAGCACCGGCGACCCGGAGGGGGAGATCATCGAGACGGGCCTGGTCCCCGACGGCGAGCTGGCGCTGCCGACGGGCACGATCCGCCAGCGCCCGCCCGCGTACTCGGCGGTGAAGGTCTCAGGACGCCGCGCCTACGCGCTCGCGCGAGCCGGTGAGGAGGTCGAGCTGCCCGAGCGTGAGGTGACGGTCACGCGCTTCGAGGAGCTCTGGCGCGACGGGGATCGGCGCGGCTTCGTGATCGAGTGCTCGAGCGGCACGTACGTGCGCTCGCTGATCGCCGACCTCGGGGACGCCTACTGCGTGGCGCTGCGGCGCACCGCGGTCGGGCCGTTCGCCGTTGGGGATGTGGGACGCGGGGATCTCGACCCGGTGGCGCTCGCCGACGCGCTCTCGTTCCTGCCCGAGGTGCGCCTCGACGCCGACCAGGGACGGCGCGTGGCCCAGGGCCAGCGGTCCGGCTGGCCGCGCCGCCGTCGGACGCGGTGCGCATCCTCGCCCCCGACGGGCTGGTCGCGCTCGGCGAGCTGCGGGCCGGCGAGGACCCCGGCATTGCGCTGCTCGCGCCGACGGTCGGGCTCCGGGGCTAGCCGACTAGGCTGTCGCAGCGATGCAGGTCACCCAGTTCGCAGACGTCGCGCCGCGCCCGCGGCGGGTGGCAGTCGGGGAGTTCGACGGCGTGCACCTGGGCCATCGCGAGGTGATTTCGGGCGCCGACACCGTGCTCACGTTCGACCCTCACCCGCTGAGCGTCGTCGCGCCCGCGCGCGCGCCGCGGCTGATCACCCCGCTCGACATCAAGGCCGAGCTCGTCGCCTCGCTCGGGGTCTCCGAGCTCGTGGTGATCCCGTTCGACGCGGGCTGGGCCGCCCGCTCACCGCAGGCGTTCATCGACGAGATCCTCGTCGAGCGGTTGCGGGCCACGCACGTCTCGGTCGGCGAGAACTTCCGCTTCGGCCACGACCAGCGCGGCGACACCGCGATGCTGAGCGGCGACGAGCGCTTCCGGACGCGCGTCGTGCGCCTGGTCGAGGTCGAGGGCGAGATCGTCTCCTCGACCCACATCCGGGCGCTGATCGAGGCCGGCGAGGTCGACATCGCCGCGCGCTTCCTGGGGGCACCGTTCCAGCTGCGCGGCGAGGTCGTGCACGGCGACAAGCGCGGCCGCGAGCTTGGCTTTCCGACCGCCAACCTGGTGCCCGACGAGTCGCTCGTCTGCCCCGGCCACGGGGTCTACGTCGCCCGCATCGGCGATGCCTGCGCCGCGGTCAACGTCGGCGTGCGCCCGACGTTCGGCATGGGGCTGTCGCTGCTCGTCGAGGCCTACCTGCTCGACACCGACGCCGACCTCTACGGCACCGAGCTGCGGCTTCGGTTCCTCACCCGGCTGCGCGGCGAGCGCCGCTTCGACAGCGCGCAGGAGCTGATCGCCCAGATGGACGAGGACGTGGCCAGACCCGCGCCTGGTGGGCGGCGCATGTCGGCTGATCGCCCGGGGGGTCGTTGGAGGGCGTGCCCCCAGACTGTCCTGCTAGATTCACCGGCCGCATGCCACTGACTCAGGAGCGAAAGCAGGAGCTGGTCGCCAAGTTCGGCGACAGCGCCAGCGACACCGGCAAGACCGAGGTCCAGGTGGCCATGCTCACCGAGCGGATCAACGAGCTCACCGACCATCTGCGCAACCACCGCAAGGACCACTCCTCGCGCCGGGGCCTGCTGATGCTCGTCGGACGCCGCCGCCGGTTCCTCAACTACCTGCAGCGCGAGGATCTCGAGCGCTACCGCACGGTGATCCGCGAGCTCGGCCTGCGCCGGTGATCGCGCCCGGAACTGCCGGTTCCGGACTTCATCCTGCGGCGCGAGGACGGCAGCGCGTTCACCACCGCCGACCTCGATGGGCGGCGCACGGTCCTGGTCTTCTATCCGTTCGCGTTCAGCCCCGTCTGCACCGATCAGCTGGGCCTGTATGAGGACGTGCTCGACGAGTTCACCGCTGAGGGAGCGACGCTCGTCGCGGTCTCCTGCGACGCGAGCCCGTCGCAGATCGCGTTCCGGGAGAAGCTCGGCGTGTCGATCGAGCAGCTGTCGGACTTCGAGCCCAAGGGTGCGGTCTGCCGGGCGCTCGGCGTCTACCACGAGGCCGGGATGGCACAGCGCGCGCTGATCCTCGTCGGGCCCGACGGGGTGGTCGAGTGGAGCTGATGGGCGAGAACCCGGGCGTGCTGCCCGGCGCCAACCTCATCTTCGACGCGCTCGCCGCGAGCGGGTGAGCCCGCCGGCGGACCGGCGGGCGACCCCTGACCGGAGCTGATGACCGACCTCGGCTCGGCGCCGGTGCCGCCGGTCGATCCGGCCGCCGATCACCTCCGCGGCGACGACGACCCCGCCCGCCCGCTCGTGGTCGATCTACGCCGACTTCGAGTGCCCGCACTGCGCGGCGCTGCACGCCCGCGTGCAGGCGCTCGCGCTGCGGGTCTGCTTCCGGCACTTCCCGGTGCGGTCCAGCCACCCGCGCGCCTGGCCGGCCGCGCAGGCGGCGGAGGCGGCGGCGCGCCAGGGCCGCTTCTGGGAGATGCACGACGCGCTGTTCGCCGACCCCGCGCGGTTGGAGGACCCCCACCTGTGGGAGCGGGCGCGCGTACTCGGGCTCGACGTGGAGCGCTTTGACGCCGACCGGCGCTCGGACGCCGGTCATCGCGCGCGTGCGGCGCGACTTCCGCGCGGGCGTGCGCGCCGGGGTGGTGACGACGCCGACCGCGTTCGCGTGCGCCGCGGACGCGACGCTCGAGCCGGTCGATCGCGGCGCGCTGCTCGCCCTCGCGGGCGCCTGAGCGCGGCGCTCAGCCCGAGGCGCGCGCGGCGTCGGCGAGCGCGACCTCGGCGCCCGCGCGGCCGGCGACGGCGCAGTCGAGGTCCTCGGGCCGCGGCGGCTCGCCCGACAGGGCGAGCAGGTTCTCGTGCGGCGTGAGCGCCGCTTTGACGAGCTCCAGCTGCCGGCGGCCGATGTCGCGCGGCAGCCCGGGGAACAGCGCGTTGCACCTCGCAGACGCCCTTGATCAGCATCATCACGTCGACGCCGCCGACGTCGGGGCGGATCGCGCCGGCCGCCTGCGCTCGGGCGAGCGATCTGCTCGAGCACGTCGAGTATCTCCTGGTGGGCGGCCTGGATCTCCGGATTGGCCATCCAGTCGCCGACGAGCGCCTCGAAGAGCGCGCGGTCGTCGGCCTGGCGCGCCGAGCGCCTCGTCGATCAGCGCGAACAGCGGCCGTCGCCGGGTCCTCCTCGCCGAGCAGCGCGCGGCCGCGCTCCAGCGACTCGCGGATCCGCTCGACGACGACCGCCACGACGAGCGCGTCCTTGGAGGGGAAGTTGCGAAACAGCGTGCCGCGCCCGACGCCGGCGCGCTCGGCGATCTCGCCCACGCCGACCTCGAGGCCGCGCTCGCAGAACAGCTCGGTGGCGGCTTCGACCAGCCGCTGGCGGTTGCGTTCGGCGTCGGCGCGCAGCGTCTGGGCTCGTCGTCCATCTCGTGACGATTGTCACGCCGGCTCGAGCGTGTCGCTCGGCCGGCGCAGCTGCATCCGCCTACGCGCGACCGCGGCGGCGTTGCCGGCCGAGCTCGGCCTCGACCTCGGCCAGGTGCGCGCGGCGCAGCGTGAACGCGAGCAGCCCGGCGCCGATGAACAGCATGATCGCGGCCGCCAGGAAGGCGACGTGGTAGCCGGACACGCGCGCGGCCAGCGCGGCCGGTCGCCGCCGTGCAGCAGGCTGCGTGGTCTGGCTGGCCGCCAGCGTGGACAGGATCGCCAGGCCGAGCGAGCCGCCGACCTGCTGGGCGGTGTTGAACAGTCCCGAGGCCAGGCCGGAGTCCTCGTCGCGGACGCCGCTGGTGGCCAGCAGCGTGATCGGCACGAACGTCAGGCCCATGCCGAATGCTCAGCGGCAGCAGGCCGATGAGCAGGTCCGAGCGTAGTTGCCGTGGACCGGCAGCCGGGTGAGCACGAGCATCCCGACGCTGGCCAGCGCGATCCCGGCGATCGCGACACGTTGCGCACGCCGACCCGCTTGATCAGCTGCTGCGCGAGCCCGGCGCCGATGATGATCCCGCCGGTCACCGGCAGGAACGCCAGGCCCGCCTTCAGCGGGCTGTAGCCGAGGATCTCCTGCACGTAGAGGGAGGCGAAGAAGAACATCCCGAACATCCCCGAGGCGACGAGCAGCAGCGCCGCGTCGGCCGACGGCCAGCGTGCGGATGCGGAAGATGCCCAGCCGCATCAGCGGCGCTCGCGCGGCGCTCGATCACCAGGAAGCCGCCAGCAGCGCGACGCCGACCGCGACCAGCGCCGAGCGTCCGGGCCGAGCCCCAGCCGTAGGCTCTGGGCCTTGACGATCGCGTAGACGAGCACGACCAGGCCGCCGGTGACGGTCACCGCGCCGGCCACGTCGTAGGAGCGGTGCGCCTCTCCGCGCGCGACTCGGGGACGAAGCGCACCGCCAGCGCGACCGTGATCATCCCCACCGGGACGTTGACGAAGAACACCCAGCGCCAGGACGCGATGTCGGTGAGCACGCCGCCGAGCAGGAGGCCGACGGCGCCGCCGCCGGCGGCGATCGCGCTCCAGACGCCGAGCGCCTGGTGCGGTCGCGTCCTCGGTGAAGGTGGTGGTGATGATCGACAGCGCGGCGGGGGAGACGAGCGCGCCGCCGAGGCCCTGCAGCCCGCGGCCGGCGATCAGCATCCCCGAGGACTGGGCGACGCCGTTGAGCAGCGAGGCGGCGGAGAACAGGATCGACGCCGGCGACGAACAGCCGCTTGCGGCCGAGCAGGTCGGCGGCGCGGCCGCCGAGCAGCAAAAAGCCGCCGAAGATCAGCGTGTAGCCGTTGACGACCCACTGCAGGTTGGAGGCGGAGAAGTGCAGGCCGCGCTGCACCGAGGGCAGCGCGATGTTGACGACCGTCGCGTCGAGCACGACCATGAACTGCGCCAGGCAGGCGATCACGAGCACCAGCCACGGGTTGACGCGCGGCTCGGAGCTGCGTGGCGAGGCGGCGGTGGCGCTCAGGGCGGTGCTCCTCTGGTGACGGTCGGGCGGTCGGCTAAACTGGACCGGCGGTCCGCTTACCGTAGCACAAGCGGACCGGAGGGTCCGGTTAATCTCGTGACCGCGCTACGAGCGCCGCTCGCGAGGTCGCAGGCCAGTCGCGGCTCGTCCGTCCGGCACTGACCCGCTAGCATCATCGTGGGTTCGGAACGAAAGAGAGAAACGAAGCACTCCGCCGACCGAAGGGCGGAGCAGAAGGGAAACTGAATATGTCTGACGCCGTTACGCGCGTCTCCGTCGAGATCGAGGGCAAAGAGATCTCGTTCGAGACCGGCAAGCTGGCCAAGCAGGCCTCCGGCGCCGTCGTCGTCCGTGCGGGCGACACGATGGTCCTCTGTACCGCGACCGCGGGCAATCTCCGCGACGTCGACTTCCTCCCGCTCACCGTTGACGTCGAGGAGCGGATGTACGCCGCCGGGAAGATCCCCGGCTCGTTCTTCAAGCGCGAGGGACGCGCGGGGGAGAAGGCGACGCTCACCGCGCGCCTGATCGACCGCCCGATCCGCCCGCTGTTCCCCAAGGGCTGGCGCTATGAGACCCAGCTCGTCGCGCTGCCGATGTCGGTCGACCACGTCAACCCCTACGACATGCTGGCGATGAACGGCGCCTCGGCGGCGCTGATGGTCTCCAACATCCCGTTCCCGGCGCCCGGTCGGCGCGGTGCGGATCGGCAAGATCGACGGCAACTTCGTCGTCAACCCCGACGAGGAGGACCTGCTCGACGACACCGACCTCGATCTGATCGTCGCCGGCACCGAGGAGGCCATCCTGATGGTCGAGGCGGGCGCCAACGAGATCCCCGAGGCCGAGATCCTCGACGCGCTCGACATCGCCCACGACGAAGATCAAGAAGCTCTGCGCCGCCCAGCGCGAGCTGGCCGAGAAGGCCGGCAAGGACGAAGATCGCAGGTCGAGATCCCGCAGGTCCACGCCGAGCTCTACGAGCAGATCAAGGGCTCGCACGGCGCCGCGCTGGACGCCGCCACCCAGGTCGAGGACAAGCTCGAGCGCCAGGACGCGACCAAGGCGGTCGAGGAGGCAGATCCTCGAGCAGTACTCCGGCGATCCGGAGTCCGAGACCTACGCCGAGTACCGCGCCAACGCCCAGCGCGCGTTCGACAAGCTCGAGAAGACGCTGATCCGCGAGCGGATCGCCGTCCAGAAGAAGCGTCCCGACGGCCGCGGCGCCGACGAGATCCGGCCGATCTCGATCGAGGTCGACGTCGCCCCGCGCACGCACGGCTCGGCGCTCTTCACCCGCGGTCAGACGCAGGCGTTCAGCGTCGTCGCGCTGGGCACCACGCGCGAGGAGATGCGCCTGGACACGCTCGGGCTGGAGACGACCAAGCGCTACTTCCACCACTACAACTTCCCGCCGTTCTCGGTCGGGGAGGCGGGCTTCATGCGCGGCCCCAAGCGCCGCGACATCGGCCACGGCGCGCTCGCCGAGCGGGCGCTGGTGCCGATGATCCCGAGCCAGGAGGAGTTCCCGTACACGATCCGCGTCGTCTCGGACATCCTCGAGTCCAACGGCTCGTCCTCGATGGCCTCGGTGTGCGGCTCGACGCTGTCGCTGATGGACGCCGGCGTGCCGATCAAGGCGCCGGTCGCCGGGCATCGCGATGGGCCTGATCAAGGAGGGTGACGACTACGTCATCCTCACCGACATCGCCGGCGTCGAGGATCACCTCGGCGACATGGACTTCAAGGTCGCCGGCACCGAGGACGGGATCACCGCCCTGCAGATGGACATCAAGATCACGGGCGTGACGTTCGAGATCATGCGCGACGCCCTGGCCCAGGCCAAGGTCGCCCGCGAGTTCATCCTCGGCGAGATGGCCAAGGTCATCGACGCGCCGCGGTCGGAGCTGTCCAAGTACGCGCCGGGCATCTCCTCGGTCAAGATCGACCCGGAGAAGATCGGCCTGCTGATCGGCAAGGGCGGCGAGACGATCCGCGCCCTGCAGGAGGAGTTCGAGTCCCAGATCGACGTCAACGACGAGGGCCAGGTGCTCGTCTACGCCTCCAACCGCGAGCTCGGCGACGCGCTCGTGGACCGGATCCGCTCGATGACCAAGGAGGTCGAGGTCGGCGACGAGTTCACCGGCAAGGTCGTCAAGACGACCACGTTCGGCGCCTTCGTCGAGCTGGCCAAGGGCACCGACGGCCTGCTGCACATCTCCAACGTCGCCCCCGGGCGGCGGATCGACACCGTCGAGGAGGTGCTCAACAAGGGCGACGAGATCGCCGTCAAGGTCGTCGAGGTCGACCGCGAGCGCGGCCGGATCGGGCTGCGGCTCGCCGAGGATCCCGAGATCCAGGGCAAGAACGCCGAGGAGCTGCGCGGCGATCGCCGCCGCCGAGGACGGCGGCCCGCGCGGCGGCGGCGGCGGCGACCGCGGCGCGTGACCGTGGCGGCCGCGACCGTGACCGTGACCGCGATCGCGACCGTGACCGCGGTGGACCGCGATGCGGCGACCGCGACGGCGGCGGCGACGGCGGCCGCGTGCGCGACCGCGACCCCGAGCGGCCGCGGCTCGCCCGCGGATCGACGGCTCGCCCGGACGTGGACGAGAGTCACCGCCTGACGACGCTCGAGTCGGGCGTCCGGATCGTGACGGAGGCGATGCCCTCCGTCCGGTCCGTGTCGCTCGGCTTCTGGATCGGCACCGGGCTCGCGATACGAGTCCGACGACCAGGCGGGGCTCTCGCACCTGCTCGAGCACCTGCTGTTCAAGGGCACCGCGCAAGCTACGAGTCGCTGCAGATCGACCAGATCTTCGACGCGCATGGGCGCCGAGCTCAACGCCGGCACCGGCAAGGAGACGACCTCGGTCTACGCCCGGGTGATCGACGAGCACCTCGCCGACGCGTTCGACGTGATGGCCGACATGGTGTTCCGCCCGGCGCTCACCGAGATCGACTCCGAGCGCGAGGTGATCCTCGAGGAGATCGCGATGTACGAGGACGATCCCCAGGAGAAGGTGTTCGACCTGCTCGGCGAGGCGATGTTCGGCGCCGATCCGCTCGGCCGCGCGATCATCGGCCGCGCCGAGGTGATCTCCGGCACCCCGGCGCGCCGAGATCGCCGCGCTTCCATCGCCGAGCGCTACCGCCCGGCAACGTCGTCATCGCGGCCGCCGGCGCGGTCGACCACGACGCGTTCGTCGCGCTGGCCGCCGAGCGCGTGTCCCGCCGACCGGCGCCTCGTGTCGCCGGCTCGGCGACCGGCCCGCGCGCCTCGGCCGACGGCCGCCCGCCGCCGCTTCGAGCGCAAGGACACCGAGCAGTTCCACGTCTGCCTGGGCGGCCTGGGCCTCTCTCGCCACGACGATCGCCGGTTCGCGCTGCGGGTGCTCGACACGATCTTCGGCGGCACCTCGTCCTCGCGCCTGTTCCAGGAGGTCCGCGAGCGAGCGCGGGCTGGCCTATGCGGTCTACTCGTTCACCAGCGCGCTACCGGACACCGGCCAGGTCGGCCTGTACGTCGGCACCCGGGCGGACAACCTGGCCCCGGCGCTGGCGCGTCGTCGGCACCGAGCTCGCCCGGCTACGCGAGAGCCCGGCGACCGCCGAGGAGCTGACTGCGCGCCAAGGAGAACCTCAAGGGCCGGGTGGTGCTGGCGCTGGAGTCGACCGGCGCGCGCATGAACCGGCTCGGCTCCGAGATCCTGGCCGGCGAGCCGCTGATGCACGCTCGACGAGGTCGTGGCCCGGATCGACGCGGTCGACGCTCGAGGACCTGGCCGAGCTGACCGACGAGCTGTGGGCGCCCGAGCGGCTCTCCGCCGCCGGGATCGGTCCCGACCGAGCCGCTTCGAGCGCGGCGCTGGCGGCGGTCGAGCCGGCGCTGGTGCGGGGGAGCGCCGGTGGTGACCGGCGGGGTGGCGGTCGCCGGGGCGGCCGGCCGGATGGGCGCAGACGGTCTGCGAGGCGGTCGGCGGCGCCGGACATGGAGCTGGTGGCCCGCGCCGACCCGGCGCTCGGCGTGGACGTGGCCGAGGCGCTCGCCGCCCGGCCGGAGGTGCTGGTCGACTTCACGTCCCCGACACGGCGGTGCGCCAACGCCCACGAGGCGGTCGCCGCCGGCGTGCACGTGGTGATCGGGACGACCGGCTTCGCGCTGGCCGAGCTCGACGACGCTGAGCGGCGCGCCGGCGCCAACGTGTTCGTCGCGCCCGAACTTCGCCATCGGCGCCGTGCTGATGATGCGCTTCGCCGCCGAGGCGGCGCGGCACATGGCGCGCGGCCGAGATCATCGAGCTTCACCACGACGGCAAGCTCGACCGCCCAGCGGGACCGCGGCGCGGACCGCCGCGCTCATGGCGCAGGCGCGCCGGACCGCCCAGGTGCCGATCCACTCGGTGCGCCTGCCGGGGCTCGTCGCCCATCAGGAGGTGATCCTCGGCGACGTCGGGCAGACGCTGACCATCCGCCACGACTCGATCGACCGCGAGTCGTTCATGCCGGGCGTGCTGCTCGGCGGTGCGGCGGGTCGGGCGCGCTGGCGGAGTCGCCGGTGGTGGGGCTCGAGCGCGCTGCTGTTCGATGAGTGACGCGCCGCTCAGCTCGCGCTCGAGCAGCCGGTCCGGACGTCGCGCCTGGTGCTGCGGACGCTCCGGGCGGACGACGCGGACGCGGCGCACGCCTACCGGTCGCGGCCCGACGTGGCCCGCTACGTGCCGTTTGACCCGATGAGCCGGAGCAGGTCGCCGAGCGGATGCAGGGCCGCTGGGCGAAGACGCGGATCGGCGAGGGCGAGGGGCTCGTCGTCGGCTTCGAGCGCGCCGACACCGGGGAGCTGATCGGCGACCTCACGCTCATGCTGGTGAGCGCCGAGCACCGCGGCGGCGAGATCGGCTGGCTCCTGCACCCCGACGACGGCGGCAGGGCTTCGCGACGGAGGCGGCGCGGGCGGGGCTGGGGCTGACGTTCGACGCCGGCCTGCACCGCGTCGTCGCGCGGGTCGACGCACGCAACGCGCCCTCGCTGCGCCTGTGCGAGCGGCTCGGGATGCGGCGCGAGGCGGTGCTGCGTCGCCAACGAGTGGTTCAAGGGGGAGTGGACCGACGAGGTCGACGACGCCGTGCTCGACCACGAGTGGGCCCGCGTCGGCCGGTGACCCTTAGGGGCTCGAACCCTTATCGCCGCGATCAGCGAAACGACTTGATGCCCGCGCACGAGGCGGGAACGACGACGGCTCCCGCAACTCAGACCAGGAGGTGAGGCCGATGAGCCTTGAGACGATCACCGACGACCAGTTCGCCGCCGAGGTGCTCGAGCTCAGACCGGCCGTGCTCGTCGACTTCGGCGGCCTGGTGCCCGCCGTGCCGTAAGATGGACCGGCTGCTCGCCGAGATCGCCGCCGAGCGCCACGACCTGCGCATCGTCAAGCTCGACGCCGAGTCCGAGCAGCGCACCGGCGCGCGGTACGGCGTGCTGGCGATGCCGACGCTGATGCTGTTCTCCGGCGGCCGGGAGGTGCTGCGGCTCGTCGGCGCGCGTCCCAGGCAGCGCTGCTGTCCGAGCTCGACGCGGCGCTCACGCCGGCGTAGCGTCTCGCCCGTGGAGCTGCGCCAGCTGCGCTACTTCGCCGCCGTCGCGCGGCACGGCCACTTCGGCCGTGCCGCCGAGGAGCTGTACGTCACCCAGTCCGCGCTCTCACAGCAGATCGCGCGTCTGGAGGAGGAGCTCGGGCTGGCGCTCGCGCTGCGCACGCCGCGTGGCGTCCAGCTGACGCCGGCCGGGGCGGAGCTGCTGGAGCACGCCGAGCAGATCCTCGACCGCGTGCAGCGCGCCCGGGCGGCGATCGACGGTCACGCCGGCGCGGTGCGCGGCGCCGCCCGTCTGGCGAGCACCGCGCACGAGACGGGCGGGCTAGCGGGCGCGGTGGCCGCGTTCCAGCTTCCCCATCCCGGCGTGCGGCTGTCGGTGCGGGTCGTCACGGCCACCGAGGCGGTCCGGTTCACCGCGGCCGGGGTCGTCGACGTCGCGATCATCGGCGTCCACGGCGACGTGCCGCGGATCCCGGCCGGGGTCGGCGCCGACCTGGTGCGCGAGGAGACGCTCGTGCTCGCCGGCGCCCCGGGCAGCGGGTTCGCCGGTCGCGACAGCGTCACGATCGAGAGCTCGCGGCGCGCCGCTGATGTTGCCCGGGCGCGGCACCGCCGTGCGCGCGGCGGTCGACGAGCACTGCCAGCGCGCCGGCTTCAGCCCGCTGCCGGTCGTCGAGTCCGACGACCCGGGGATGATCCGCGCGCTCGCCGGGCGCGGGCTCGGGCTCGCCGCGGTGCCGCCCGCGTGGCTGCAGGGCCCCGGGCCCGAGGTCGCGACCGCCCGCTTTGCGCCGGGCGGCCCCGCGCAGCGGCTCGTGCTGCTCGCGCTCGACGACGAGCGGCTCACGCCGATCGGCCGGCTGCTCGTCGCGCACCTGTCGGCGTGGCGCGCCGGTCAGCCCGATGCGGGCGGCGAGCCCGGCGGCGGCCAGCAGGACGGCAGATCCTCGATCGGCGGACGGTCGACGTAGACCTCGGCCGGTGAGTCGGACTCGCGCGCCACCGCCGCGCCGTGGCGGGCGGCGGCCGCGTCCGGGAGGTAGCGATGCCCGCCCCATCGTGCGCGTGCCGTGCATGAGCACCCGACGGCCCCGGGCCCGCCCCGATCGTGAGTGGGCGGTGCCCGGCGGGGAATCAGGTAGTCCCACGGGCCCATCCGGGTGCCCCTCGCCCTCGACCATCGTGGACGTGCAGCTCCCGCGGAGCACGAGGGACCCTCGAGGTCCTCCTCGGCGTGGTATAGCCGGGCCGGTCCCCGGGCCACAGGATGTGGACGCCGATCCCCAGCCGCGTCGACGGCTCCGGGCCGGACTCGAACGTCGTGAACGCTCCACCTCCCGGACAGCCCCGCCACGGGCCGAGGCCCGGGTTAGGATGTAAGCCTCGCGTCGGCGGCCTCAGCCCGGTGCCGGCGGCTCATGTCCGCCCGGGCTGCGTCATCGCCGGGCCTGCTCGACGGCGGTGAGCTCGGGGACGAGGTCGGCGACCGATCCAGGACGCGGCTGGCCCGGAAGGGGTGGCGGTCGGCCTCCTCGGCGGGTGGTGGAGCCGGTGAGCACAGGACGGACATGCCCGGCCTCATTCGCGCTCACCGCGTCGAGTCGATCCGGTCGCCGACCATCGCCGCCGAACTCGGAGTGCGCGTCGATCGCGTTGAGCGCCGAGCGCATCATCAGCGGATTGGGCTTGCCGACGTAGTAGGGCTCGATCCCGGTCGCGCGGGTGATGAGCGCCGCCACCGCGCCGGTCGCGGGCACCGGCCCGTCGACCGAGGGGCCGCTCGGGTCGGGGTTGGTGGCGATGAACCGCGCGCCGGCGGCGATCAGCCGGATCGCGAGCGTGATCCGCTCGAAGCTGTAGGTGCGCGTCTCTCCGAGCACGACGTAGTCGGGGTCGCGCTCGGTGAGCGTGTAGCCGGCGCTGTGCAGCGCCGTGGTGAGCCCCGCCTCGCCGATCACGAACGCCGAGCCGCCCGGGCGCTGGTCGTCGAGGAAGCGCCCGGCGGCGAGCGCGGAGGTCCAGATGCACGCCTCGGGGACCTCGATGCCGCTCGTGCGCAGCCGCGCCGACAGGTCGCGCGGCGTGTAGATCGAGTTGTTGGTGAGTACCAGGAACGGGGTCGCGCTCGCGCAGCCGGGCGATGAACTCCGCCGCGCCCGGGATCGCGCGCTCCTCGTGGACGAGCACGCCGTCCATGTCGGTCAGCCAGGCGCGGATCTCACGGTGGGCCATCGGGGACATGGTGACGGATCTCGCCGCGGGCGGGCGTGACCGGCCGCCGCACGGCACACTGGGACGGCGATGGCCGACGACCTGCTCGACACGCTCGCCGGGATCGCCGGCGCCGACCACGTGCTCGCCGACGCCGCGCTGCGGGCCGGCTACGAGCGCGACTGGACGGGCCGCTGGAGCGGTGACGCGCTCGCCGTCGTGCGACACGCCGGCACCGGCGAGGTGGCGGCGGTGGTGCGGGCGTGCGCGGAGCGCGGGGCCGCGATCGTCACCCAGGGCGGCAACACCGGGCTCGTCGGCGGCGGCGTGCCGCGCCCGGCCGACGGCGGGCGCGGGCGGCCGCAGATCGTGCTCTCGACCACCCGCCTGGACGCGGTCGGCGGGGTCGACACCGCGACCGCGCAGCTGCAGGCGGGCGCCGGGGCGACGCTCGCCGCCGCCCGGCGAGCGGCCCGTCGAGGCCGGCCTGGACCTCGCGCTCGACCTCGCCGCCCGCGACTCGGCGACGCTCGGCGGCCTCGTCGCGTGTGACGCGGGCGGGCTGCGCGCGCTGCGCCACGGCACCGCCCGGCGCCAGCTCGCGGGACTGGAGGCGGTGCTCGCGGACGGGACGGTCGTCACCAGCCGCATGACGGGCCTGGTCAAGGACACCGCCGGCTACGACCTCGGCGCGCTGCTCGCCGGCTCGGAGGGCACGCTCGGCGTGATCACCGCGGTCCGTTGGTCGCTGGTCGCGCGCCGGGATGCGCGCGCGGTCGCGCTCGTCTCCCTGGACCGGATCGACGAGGCGGTCGCGCTCGTGGGCGCGCTGCGGCCGCGGTTGCCCTCGCTGGAGGTGTGCGAGCTGATGGAGCGGGCCGGGGTCGAGCTCGCCTGCGCCCACCTGGGGATACCGGACCCGACCCACCCCGCCGCCGCGCCGGTGTGCGTGCTGCTCGAGTGCGCCGAGCCGTCCGGCGACCCGTTGGAGGCGCTCGCGGAGGCGCTCGACGGCGCGGGGGTGGGGCAGCGGGCGGTGAGCCCCGCCGACGCGGCCGGGCGCGAGCGGCTGCTGGCGATCCGCGAGGCCCACGCGGACGCGATCAACGCGCAGGGGGTGCCGCTCAAGCTCGACGTCGGCGTGCCGCTCGACGCGCTCGCCGGGTTCTGGGAGCGCCTTCCCGGCGCCGTCCGGGGGGCCGCGGCGGACGCGCGGACGGTCATCTTCGGCCACCTCGGCGACGGCAACCTCCACGTCAACGTGCTCGGCGCGACGGCGCGGGAGGCCGACGCGCTCGAGGACGCGGTGCTCGGGCTCGTCGCCGAGCGCGGCGGGACGGTGAGCGCCGAGCACGGGATCGGCGTGCACAAGGTCCGCCACCTCGCGCTCATCCGCTCGGCGGGGGAGCTGCGCGCGATGCGGGCGATCAAGCGCGCGCTGGATCCGGACGGGATCCTCAACCCGGGGGTCGCGCTCCCGGCCGAGGACTGAACGCGGCGAACGGGGCGGCGTCGCCGCGGGCGGGGAGCGCGTTCGCGCTCAGCAGAGCAGCTCGACCCGGTTGCCCCACGGGTCGGCGGTGAAGAAGCGGGCGGCGACGCCCGGCAGCGGATCGGGCGGGTGGGGCCAGATCACCGGCGCCCCCGCGCCGGCGAGCGCCCGGGCGAGCGCGTCGAGCGCCGCCCGGTCGCGGGCCCGCAGCGCCGGATGGGCCTTCGTCGCCGCCGAGAACCCCGACGCGACCACCCCCACGTGCAGCGCGGCGCCGTCCGCGAGCGCGAACCACACGCCGCCGCGCCCCTCCAGCGGGGCCGGCTTGGGGAGCTCGGCGAGCCCGAGCAGCTCCCCGTAGAACGCGCGCGCGGCGGGCTCGCAGCCGGCCGGCGCCGCCACCTGGACGTGGTCGAGGCCGAGCGGCGGAGCGGTCATCGCGCCGCGCGCGTGGGCCGGATCCGGGGGGCCCGGACCGGAGCGCGCGGCATCTCCGGTAGCGTTCCGCCGCCATGGCCGTCGAGATTACGCCCGTCCACGGGCTGCGCGACCTGAAGGCGTTCGTCGACCTTCCCTACCGCCTGCACCGGCACACCCGCTGGATCCCGCCGCTCAAGGAGGAGCGCTACCTGTTCCTCATCCGGCGGTTCAACGCGTTCTTCACCCACGGCGAGGGGGAGTACTTCCTCGCGCGGCGGGACGGCCGCGTCGTGGGGCGGATCACCGCGCACGTCGACCACGCCTACAACGACTTCCACTCCAGCCGCACCGGGATGTTCGGCTTCATCGAGTTCGAGGACGACCAGGCGATCGTCGACGCGCTGCTCGGCGCCGCCGAGGGGTGGCTGCGCGAGCGGGGGATGACGCGGATGCTCGGGCCGATGGACTTCTCGATCAACGACGAGGGCGGGATCCTGATCGAGGGCTACGAGCTGGAGCCCCAGGTCCGCCACCCGTGGCACCCGCCGTACTACCGCGCGCGCATCGAGCACGCGGGGCTGGCCAAGGCGATGGACAACTACAGCTGGAGCCTGGACGTCTCAAACCGCGAGCGCCTGGACCCGCGCCTGCCGCGGATCGCCGAGCGCGCACACACGAAGTATGGGGTGAGGATCCGCAAGATGGAGCGCCGCACCCTGCGCCGCGACCTCGACGAGTTCGCCAAGGTCTACAACGCCGCCTGGTCGCACAACTGGGGGTTCGTGCCCTACTCCAAGGCCGACCTGGACATGTACTGGTTCGACCAGCAGCTCATCTACTCGCGCGAGTGGTACATGGTGGCCGAGATCGACTCACAGACCGTCGGGATGGCGATCACGATCCCCGACGTCGCCCAGATCTACAAGCTGATGCGGGGCCACTTCCTGCCCGTCGGCTGGATCTTCTACGTGCTGCGCCATCGCATCATCGACCGCCTGCGCGTCGGCTTTCTGGGCGTGATGCCCGACTACGAGCACACCGGTGTGGCGGCGGCGCTCTACATGGAGCACTTCGACGTCGCCGAGCGCTCGCGCGAGAAGCACGGGGAGGCCGGCTTCATCCTCGAGACCAACCATTCGATGAACCGGGCGCTTGAGGCGATGGGCGGCCAGATCGTCAAGCGCTGGCGGCTGTACGAGCGGTCGCTCGGCTCGACCGCCCGGCCGGCCGGAGGCCGCGGTTCCGCCCCGGCCCCTGCGATAATGGGGTCGTGCCCCTGGAGCTCGGAGCGATCAACACCGCGATGGTGACGCCGTTCGACGCGCGCGGGCGGCTCGACGAGGACGCGGCGGTCGCGCTCATGCACCACCTCGTCGACCACGGCACCGAGGGGCTGGTCGTGTGCGGCACGACCGGCGAGGCCGCGACGATGGACGACGAGGAGCACCTGCGGGTGATCGAGCTCGCGGTCGGCGAGATGAAGGGCACCGTCCCGGTGGTCGCCGGGGTCGGCTCCAACGACACCCGCCATGCGGTGACGCTCACCGAGCGCGCGACCGCGATCGGGCCCGACGCGCTGCTGTCGGTCAACCCGTACTACAACCGCCCGAGCCCCCGCGGGATCGTCGCCCACTACCGCGAGGTCGTGCGCGCGACCGACCTGCCGATCGTGCTCTACAACATCCCGCAGCGCACGGGCTCCGACATGGGAAACGAGCTGCTCTCTGAGCTCGCCCAGCTCGACCGCATCGAGGCGGTCAAGCAGGCCAACCACGCCAACCTGGCGCCGATCGACGGGCTGTCGGTGTACGCCGGCAACGACGACATGCTCGCCGACGTGCTCGACCTCGGCGAGCCCGGCGGGATCCTCACCGCCAGCCACCTGTTCGCCGCCGAGATGCGGCGGATGATCGACGAGCCCGAGCGCCGCCGGGAGATCCACGGCTCGCTGCGCGACGTCTACCGCGACTTCGCGATCGCCCCCGCCGCGTGCACGCTCAAGGGTGCGCTCAACCTGATCGGCGTCCCGGTCGGCGCCCCCCGCCTTCCCTACGTCGAGCTCGACGAGTCCGAGCTCGCGGTCATCCGGGCGCTGCTGGAGCGCCGCGGTCTGCTGGCGCACGCGGCGTGAGCGGCTCGACCCTGCGCGTCCTGCCGCTCGGCGGCCTGGGCGAGATCGGCAAGAACATGACGGTGCTCGAGTACGAGGAGCGGATCGTCGTCGTCGACACCGGCCTGCGCTTCCCGACCGCGGACATGCTCGGGATCGACCTCGTGCTGCCCGACTTCGCCTACCTGCGCGAGCGCGCCGACCAGATCGAGGCGATCGTGATCACCCACGGTCACGAGGACCACCTCGGCGCGCTGCCGTGGGTCATCCGGGAGCTGCGCCGCGACCTCGGCGGAGAGCCCGGCCCGGCCATCTACGGCGGTCCGCTCACGATCGCGATGGCACGCTCCAAGCTTGACGAGCACCATCTGCGCGACGTCGAGATGCACGACGCAGCCCCCGGGGAGGAGATCGAGGCCGGCCCGTTCACGCTCGAGCTCATCCACATGACCCACTCGATCCCGGACTCCTGCGCGGTCGCCGCCACCACCGAGCTGGGGACGGTGCTGCTCACCGGCGACTACAAGTTCGACCAGACGCCGGTCGACGGCGGGCCCGGCGGACGTCGCGCGGCTCGCCGAGCTCGGCTCCGAGGGCGTGCTGCTGCTGTGCGGGGACTCCACGAACGCCGACCGGCCCGGGTTCTCGCCGTCCGAGCGCGGCGTGGGTCCGCACCTGGAGGAGGTGTTCGCCCGCGCGGACGGGCGGATCATCGTCACCAGCTTCGCCTCCAACATCCATCGCGTCCAGCAGGTCGTCGACGCCGCCGCGGCGCTCGGGCGCAAGGTCGCGCTCGTCGGCCGCTCGATGCGCAAGAACGTGAACATCGGGCGCTCGCTGGGCCACATCGAGGTCCCGGAGGGGATGCTCGTCCAGCCCCACGAGATCGAGCAGTTCCCCGATCACCGGATCGTGGTGATCTCGACCGGCTCGCAGGGCGAGCCGCTGTCGGCGCTGCGGCGGATGGCATATGACGACCACCGCCAGGTGTCGCTGCACGAGGGCGACACGGTCGTCTTCTCGGCGACCCCGATCCCCGGCAACGAGCGCGCCGTCAACGAGACGATCGATCGCCTCTACCACATCGGTGCGAGGTGATCACCCCGCGCGAGGCGCCGATCCACGCCTCCGGCCACGGTTACACGGAGGAGCTGAAGCTGATGCTCAACCTGGTGCGGCCGCGCTACGTGATGCCGATCCACGGCGACCACAAGCGGATCCGGCTGCACGCCGCGCTCGCCGAGGCGGTCGGGATCGACCCCGAGGCGATCTTCGAGTCCGAGAACGGGCTGCCGCTCGACATCACCGAGACCAGCGCGGCGTTCGCCGCGCCGGTGCAGTCGGGCATGATCTTCGTCGACGGTGTGAACATCGGCGACCCCGCCGACGTCGCGCTGCGCGACCGCCGGATGCTCTCCGACGACGGCATCTTCATCGTCGTGGCGACGATCTCCGAGCAGACCGGGGAGTCGGTCGTGCCGCCCGAGGTGATCTTCCGCGGGGTCCCGTTCGTCGAGCAGGGCGACGCGCTCGTCTCCGACATCCGCCACGCGGTCGAGGAGTCGCTGGCGGAGGCGGCCCGGGAGGGGATCCGCGAGATCGACCTGCTTCAGGAGGAGCTCCACGACGACCTCGCGACGTTCGTCTACGACCGGCTGCGCCGCCGCCCGATGGTCCTGCCGGTCGTCGTCGAGGTCTGATCGCGCGTGCTCTGACCGCCCCGCCCGGCCGGGGCGGCTCGGCGGTGACGGGGTCGACCTCCGGGGCGGCCCCGCCGTCCGAGCGCGCGGCGGCGGCGGACTCCTGGGGCAGCCGGATGACGAAGCGCGTCCCGTTCATCTCGGCCTCGGGCGCGGTCGGCTCCAGGCGCACGGCGCCACCGTGCGCCTCGGCGACCGAGCGCACGATCGCCAGCCCGAGCCCCGAGCCCCGGCCGCCGTCGCGCCCGCCGCGGACGAAGCGCTCGAATACCCGGTCCGCGAGCTCGGCCGGGATCCCCGGCCCCTCGTCCTCGACGACGAGCTCCACCTCGTCGCCGACGGTCGCCGTCCGCGCGTGCACCCGCGTCCCCGGGGGGGTGTGGCGGACCGCGTTCTCCAGCAGGTTGAGGATCAGCCGGTGCAGCTCGTCGCGGGCGCCGAGGACCGGAGGCCCGCCCGGCCTCCACGAGCAGCTCGTGGCGGTCGGCCATCGGCCCCAGCTCGGCCGAGACCTCGACCAGGATCTCCCCGAGGTCGGTGGGACGGTGCGGCTGCGAGCGATGGGCGTCGGCGCGGGCGAGCAGCAGCAGGTCGCCGACCAGCCGGCGCATCCGGCGGGTGGAGCGCAGCGCCGCCTCGGCGGTCTCGGACTGCTCGCCCTCGAGCTCCTCGGCGAGGATCTCGAGGTTCGCAAGCACGCTGGTGAGCGGCGTGCGCAGCTCGTGCGAGGCGTCGGCGACGAACTCGCGCTGGCGCTCGAGCATCGCCTGCGTCCGGGTGCGCGAGGCGTCGAGCGCGCCGAGCATCCCCTCCAGCGTGCGGGCGAGCTCGGCGATCTCGTCCTCGGCCTCGGGGCGGGGGATGCGGCGCCGGGTGTCCTCGGTGCGCCCGATCTCACGCGGCGGCGCGGGTGAGCTCCTTGATCGGCGACATCGCCCGGTGCGGAGACGAACAGCCCGGCGAGCAGCGCGAGCACCGCGCCGCCGAGCACGCCCAGCAGCAGGAACGCCTGGACCTTGGCGAGCGTCTGATCGATGTCCGACAGCGGCTGCGCGTACAGCAGCGTCGACCTTGAAGTGGCCCTTCTGGTGGAGCGGGGAGCTTCGCGAGCGTGACCACTCGGTATCCGGCCTCGTCGAAGCGGTGGGAACGCGTCGGCATCACCGTGAACGGGAGGTCACCCCGCCTCGACGGCTTCGGCAGCGGAAGCTGCGCGCAGAGCAGGCTCTGCCGGTAGACGTCCCACACCCGGATGTGAGCGTGTCCGCGCTGGCGGGCCGTGAACGACGCGAAGTTGAGCGACTGGCAGTCGGCGGTGCCGTTGTCCCTGATCACCATCTCCTTGCTCACCTGCGCGCTGAGGCGATCCCCGGCGCTGATCAGCTGGTTGTCGAACTGGCTGCGGACCTGCCGGTTGGTGAGCACGCCCACGATGACGGCGAAGCTCGCCAGGATGACGAACGTGAGCGCCGCAGATCCGCCGGCCAGTCGCCAGCGGAGCGGGACCGACCTATACGCGGAGTACGTACCCCGCGCCGCGGATCGTGTGTAGGAGCCGAGGCTCTCCACCGGCTTCCAGCTTTCGTCGCAGGTTGGAGACGAACACCTCGATCGTGTTCGTCATCGAGAACGGGTCGTAGCCCCAGACCTCATCCAGCAGCCGCTGGCGCGAGATCACGATCCGCTCGTTGCGCATCAGGTACTCCAGCAGCTCGAACTCGCGCTGGGTCAGCTCGACCAGCCGGTCGCCGCGCATCACCTCGTGGGTGTCGGGATTGAGCTTGAGGTCGCCGACCGCGAGGTTCGCCTGGCCGCGCGGCGGGCGGCGGCGCAGCAGCGCCCGCAGGCGGGCGAGCAGCTCCTGGCGCTCGAACGGCTTGACCAGGTAGTCGTCGGCGCCGCTGTCGAGGCCCTCGACCCGAGACTCGACCGCGTCCCGGGCGGTGAGCACGAGGATCGGCACGTCGTCCTCGGACTCGCGCAGCGTCCGGGCGACGTCGAGCCCGTCGAGCCCCGGCAGGCCGAGGTCGAGGATCACCAGGTCGGGCAGGAAGCCGTGCACGGCGTCCAGCCCGCGCGCCCGTCCTCGGCGACGCGCACCTCGTAGCCCTCCATCCGCAGCGAGCGCTGCAGCACCTGGGCGATCGCGTCGTCGTCCTCGACGACGAGCACGCGGGGTGGGCGGTCGAAATCGGCCATCTCAGGGTGGGATGGTACGGGGCGCGGCGGTGGGCCCGCCGGGTCCTTCGCCGACGGGGAGGACACCGGCGCGCCGCGTCGAAGCAGTGAGTCCGCACGATGCCCGCCTCCGAAGTCCCGCACCGCCGCCGACCGCAAGCGGGCCAGCTCCAAGTCCGCGCGCCGCGCGCCCGCCAAGGGCGCCGCGCGCGGGAAGCGAGGACCGAACACCCGCGCGCGGCGCTCCCTGCTCGCCTCCCGGGCGCCGCGCTGCGCCGTCCCGGGTGGGAGCCCATCTGGAGAGCCATCACGTCGACATCGCCGCGCTCGCCCTGATCGCGGTCGGCATCTTCGTCGCCGGCGTCGCCTACGCCGGCTGGTCGGGCGGCGCGCTCGGCAACGGCGCGGTCACCGTCATGCGGTTCCTGTTCGGCGCGCTCGGCTACGTCGTGCCGGCCGCGCTCGTCGCCGGGGGCGCGCTCATCCTGCTGCGCGAGCTGCGCCCCCCGGCCCGTCCGCTGCGGACGGGCACGATCTGCCTCACGATCGCGCTCACGCTCGGGCTCGCCGCCGGCACGTTCGGGATCGGCCCGGGCGCCGCGGCGGCGAGCGAGCTGTGGCGCGCCGCCGCGATGGAGCGGCGCGGCGGGGTGCTCGGCGCCGCCGAGTACTACGCCTGCGCGCATCTCATCTCCCACGCGGGGGCCGACATCCTCGCCGTGTTCCTGCTCGTCGCCGGCGGGATTCTGGTGAGCGGCGCGGGTCGGCCGGCGCGCTGCGGATGACCGGTGGGCACGTGGCCAGCACCGGCCGGGCGCTGCGCGAGGCGAGCAGCGCAGGTACGCTCGGCCGCCGGCCGCCGGCCGCCATGGGGGCCGCCGGCGAGCGGATCCGCGGGCGGCGCACGGTGACCGCCGAGGACGACGAGTTCGACCCGCTCGCGCCGGGTGCGGACACCGGCGAGATCGTGGTGCGCGCCCGGGCGGGACTCGACGAGCCGCCGGGGTGGGCGGGGTCCGGTTCCGCGCCGGGCGACGCGCCGGACCCCGCCGGCGATGGGATCGACGCGCTGCCCGAGCTCGGCGCCGACGAGGAGCCGGCTCAGCTCCAGCTCGAGGAGGAGGCTGACGACGGCCGGGGCGGCCCGGGACGCGAGGTCGCTGGGGACGACCTCACGCCCCAGGGCCGCTACCGGGCGTCGGTCACCGAGGACCCAGAATTCGTCTGGCGGGTGCCGAGCCCGCGCTTCCTCACCCGCTCGACCGGCGCCGAGGCGCGCCCGGACACCGCCGGGCAGGCGCAGACCGCTCGCTCGCTGGTCCAGGCGCTCGGCCACTTCGGGATCGAGGCGCAGGTCGTCGGCAAGGTCTCGGGCCCGCACATCACCCGCTACGAGATCCGCCTCGCGCCGGGCGTGAAGATGAGCAAGGTCGCCAACCTCAAGGACGACCTCGCCTACGCGCTGGCCGCGACCGACATCCGCATCCTCGCTCCGATCCCCGGCAAGCAGGCCGTCGGGATCGAGGTGCCCAACGCGCGCCGCCGGATCGTCCACCTCGGCGACGTGATCGGCGCGGCGCCCGAGGACTGGTCCCCGCTCACCGTCTGGCTCGGCAAGGACATCGCCGGCAACGCGGTCGGCGCCGACCTGGCGAAGATGCCGCACCTGCTCGTCGCGGGCACCACCGGCGCCGGCAAGTCGGCGTGCGTCAACGCGATGCTCTCCTCGATCCTGCTGCGGGCCACCCCGCACGAGGTCAGGCTCGTGCTCGTCGACCCCAAGCAGGTCGAGCTCAACCACTACGAGTCGATCCCGCACCTGCTCACGCCGGTCATCACCAGCCCGCGCCAGGCCGCCAACGCGCTGCAGAATCTCGTGCGCGAGATGGAGCAGCGCTACTCGATCATGCAGCTCGCCCGCACCCGCAGCCTGCCGGACCTCAACCGCGTGCGGGAGTCCCGCGGCGAGCCGCCGCTGCCCTACATCCTGTGCGTGATCGACGAGCTCGCCGACCTGATGATGGTCGCGCCCGCCGACGTCGAGGACTCGATCATCCGCCTGGCCCAGAAGGCGCGCGCGGTGGGGATGCACCTCGTGCTCGCCACCCAGTCCCCGCGAGTCGACGTGATCACCGGCATGATCAAGGCGAACGTCCCATCGCGGATCGCGTTCGCGGTCTCCAGCCAGACCGACTCCCGCGTCATCCTCGACCAGAACGGCGCCGAGTCGCTGCTCGGCCAGGGCGACATGCTGTTCTCGCCGGTCGGCTCCTCGCGGCTGCAGCGCATCCAGGGCGCGTTCGTGGACGAGCCGCAGATCCTCGAGATGACTGAGGCGTGGCGCAAGCAGGGCGAGCCCGACCTGCAGGAGGAGCTGCTGGAGGAGGTCGAGCCCGAGGACGGCGGCGACGGCGGCGCCGAGGACCCCAACGACGCCGACTCCGATCCGCTGCTCGAGGAGGCGATCTCGCTCGTCGCGCAGATGGGCACCGCCTCCACCTCGATGCTCCAGCGCCGGCTGCGGCTCGGCTACACCCGTGCCGGGCGGTTGATCGACATGCTCGAGCGCCGCGGCATCATCTCCGGCTACGAGGGATCCAAGCCGCGGCAGGTGCTCATCACCGAGGCCGACGTGGGTCGGATCCTCACCCACCTCGCCGAGGGCTCGCGCGGCTCCTCGAGCGGGCGCCCGGGCGGGTCCGCGCCGGCGCCGGCGCCCGCGCCGGCGGACGCGCCCGCTCCGCCGCCGGACGAGGTGGAGGTGGGCGCCGAGTCGACCCGCCGGCGCCGGACGCGCCCGCGCCACCCCCGCCCGACGGGCTCTGAGCAGGGCGTGAACGACCGGCCCCGGGGCGTACGCGCCGGTAGCCTTGCGGACGAGATGGACGAGATCGGCAGCCAGCTGCGCGAGGCGCGCATGCGCATGCGCATCGACACCGGCGAGGTCGAGGTGCGCACCAAGATCCGCGCGAAGTACCTGCGCGCGATGGAGAACGAGGAGTGGGACCTGCTCCCCGGGGAGGTGTACGTCCGGAGCTTCCTGCGCACGTACGCGGACTTCCTCGGACTCGACTGCGGGCGCTGCTCGACGAGTTCCGCCGCCGCTACGAGAGCCCGTCCGACCACGAGCTGCCGCCGATCGCGCCCCTGGACGCGAGCGCCGGCGCCGGTCGAGCGGCGGGTTCAGATCCCGCGCTGGGTCGTCGTGCTCGCCGTGCTCATCGTCGTCGCCGGCGTGTTGTACCTCGTGGGCAAGGGCAACAACAGCCCGAACCCGGGCAACTCGGCGCCGACCACACGACGACGACCACTCACCACGGCCGCCGCCACCATCGCCATGCCCGCCGCCATCATGCGGTCACGCACCCGAGGCTGCCGAGCACCGTGACGGTCTCGCTCACGGTGACGGGCACCACCGGCACGTTTCGTCTGCCTGGAGAACGCCCACGGCCGGCAGCTCGTCAACGGGACGTTCGCGGCGGCCAGACGATCCCCACCGGGACCGCGAAGAAGCTGCTGCTCACCGTCGGGAGCCCGTCGGTGACGATCAAGGCCAACGGCAAGACGATCGCCAACCGCGCGACCGGCTCGCCGATCACGTATCGCATCACCCCGGGCGCACCACCCGGCTCACGACGACCAACCCGAACGAGACCTGCGGTCTGTGAGCGGCGCGCCAGAGCGCGGCGCGAGCGCGCGGGCGGCGGACGGCGGGCCGCGGGCGGGGATCCTCGTCACCGGCACCGAGGTGCTCAGCGGGATCATCGCCGACCGCAACGGGCCGTGGCTGTCGGAGCGGCTGGGCGACCTCGGGGTCGACGCGGCGATGATCGAGATCGTCGGCGACCGCCCCGACGATCTGCTCGTCGCGCTCGAGGGGATGCGCGACGCCGGGATGTCGCTGATCGTCACCAGCGGCGGGCTGGGACCGACCGCGGACGATCTCACCGCCGAGCTCGTCGGGCGCTTCTGCGCGCGCGAGATGGTGCTCGACGAGGCGCTGGAGGAGCGGATCGAGGAGATCCTGCGGCCGCTGATGCAGCGCTGGCCCGACCTCGACGAGGATGCGGTGCGGCGCGGGAACCGCAAGCAGGCGGTGATCCCGGCCGGGGCGACCGTGCTCGACCCGGTCGGGAACCGCGCCCGGGCTCGTCGTGCCCACGCGGCGGCGCGACTCGGGCGCGGCCGGGCCGACCGTCGTCGTGCTGCCCGGGCCGCCCAACGAGCTGCGGCCGATGTGGGAGACGGCGGTGACCACCGGCGCGTTCCGGGCCGCGATCGCCGGCGCGCGGGAGTACCGGCGGGAGATCGTGCGGCTCTACGGGCTGCCCGAGTCCGAGATCGCCGGGACGCTCGGGCGGCGCGACGCGGCGGGACTGGCGCTCGATGGGCTGGAGATCACGACCTGCCTGCGGCGCGGCGAGATCGAGATCGCGACGCGCTTCCAGCCCGCCGCGCAGGGGGAGTACGACGCCCTGATGGACTTCATCCGCGCGCGGCACGGCGGACGCTGTTCTCCGAGGACGGCTCGACCGTCGACGACCAGGTGGCCGAGCTGCTGCTCGGCGCGGCGCGACGATCGCGGTCGCCGAGTCGTGCACCGCGGGGCTGCTCGCCGCGCGCCTCACCGAGCGGCCGGGCTCCTCCGCCTACGTGCTCGGTGGCGGCGTCGTCTACTCCAACGAGGCCAAGACGCTGCTGGCCGGGGTCCCCGCGGAGCTGATCGAGCGCGACGGGGCGGTATCGGTGTCGGTCGCGCGCGCGCTCGCGTCCGGGATCGCCACGCGGTTCGGGGCCGCGTTCGGGGTCGGCATCACCGGCATCGCCGGACCGGGCGGCGGCACGCCGGACAAGCCGGTGGGGCTCGTCTGCATCTCGGTGTTCAGCGCCGCCGACGGGCGGCGGATCACGCGCGCGCCGCGGATGCCCGGCAGCCGCATGGACGTCCGCGAGCGGTCGGTGACCGTCGCGATGCACCTGCTGCGGCGGCTGCTGCTCGGCGACGCCGACGGCGATGGGGACGCCGGCGCCGGGGGCGACGCGGCGGGCCGGGCCGACGAGCGCGCCGTGTGAGCGGCGGCCCGGAGGCGGGGGGCGAGTCCCGGGCGCGGCTGTTCGTCGCGCTCATGCTCGACGCCGAGGCGTGCGAGGGGCTGGCCGCGTGGGCTCGGGCGATGTTCGGTGGTGAGGACGGGGTGCGTCTGCTCGACGCGGACGCGCTCCATCTGACACTGTGTTTCCTCGGCGCCGTGTCGCTCGGCGCGGTCGACCCGATCGCGGCGGCGCTGACCGACGTGGTCGGACAGGCGGGGGCCCAGCCGCTCGTGTTCTCACCTGAGGCGGTCCGCCGGCTGCCGCCGCGGCGACCGCGAGTGTGCGCGGTCGCGCTGCACGACCGCGACGGGCGCGCGGCGGCGCTCCAGGCGGCACTGGCGCGGCGGTTGTCCGACGGCGGGTGGTACGTGCCGGAGTCCCGTCGCTGGCTCGCGCACGTGACCGTCGCGCGGGTGGGGCGGGGTGGGCGCGTGGGGTCCGGGCGGTCTGCGGGGTCGCCGGCGCCCCCGGCGCTCGATTCGTGCGCGGCGACGGCGGTCGCCCTGATGCGCTCGTGGCCGGGCTCCCGGTACGAGCCGCTCCGCCGGATCGCGCTCGGCTGAACTGCGGCGTGTGCCCTCCGCGCCGGAACGCCCGTCTCCGGGGCGAATCTGGCACAGAAATGTGACATCCGTGCCTTGTTCGGTGACAGGGGCCGGATCTACGGTGGGCGCGGCCGAGCGGGTGGCAGAACGGAACGGGCGTTCGACTCGGTTCCGTCCGACCCGCCGCCTACCGTGACCACTTCAACGCGCGATGACCACAGGAGCCACAGAATGAGCGTGAACGACAGAGGCGCAACCGTCGGCGCGCCCGATCCCAAGGCCGACGCCAAGCGGCAGGCCGCCCTCCAGGGCGCGCTGACCCAGATCGAGCGTCAGTTCGGCAAGGGGACGGTGATGCGGATGGGTGATCCGGGCGCGCGCGTCAACTGCGACGCGATCCCCACCGGCGCGCTCTCGCTCGACATCGCGCTCGGGCATCGGCGGCGTGCCCCGCGGGCGCATCGTCGAGATCTTCGGCCCGGAGTCCTCGGGCAAGACGACGCTCGTCTACCACATCATCGCCGAGACGCAGAAGCTCGGCGGCGTGTGCGCGTTCGTCGACGCCGAGCACGCGATGGACCCGCTCTATGCCCAGCAGATCGGGGTCGACATCGACGAGCTGCTCGTCTCCCAGCCCGATTACGGCGAGCAGGCGCTCGAGATCGTCGACATGCTCATCCGCTCGGGCGCGGTCGACCTCGTCGCCGTCGACTCCGTGGCGGCGCTCACGCCGCGCGCCGAGCTCGAGGGGCAGATGGGCGACCAGACCGTCGGCGCACAGGCGCGGATGATGTCCCAGGCGATGCGCAAGCTCGCCGGCAACCTCAACCGCGCGCAGACGCTCTGCGTGTTCACCAACCAGATCCGCGAGAAGGTCGGCGTCATGTTCGGCTCGCCCGAGACCCAGCCGGGCGGCCGGGCGCTGAAGTTCTACTCGTCTCAGCGCCTGGACATCCGGCGCATCGAGACGCTCAAGGACGGCACCGAGGCGGTCGGCAACCGGGTGCGGGTCAAGGTGGTCAAGAACAAGGTCGCGGCGCCGTTCAAGCAGGCCGAGTTCGACATCGAGTTCGGTAAGGGCATCTCGACCTCGGGCTGCCTGCTCGACTACGGGATCGAGCACAACATCGTCACCAAGTCCGGCTCGTTCTTCTCCTATGGCGACGAGCGGCTCGGCCAGGGCCGCGGCAACGCCAAGGCGTTCCTCGACGAGCATCCCGAGATGGCCGCGGAGATCGAGGCCAAGGTCTACGCCGCACTCGGGCTCAGCCGCGATCTCGTCAAGGAGATCGAGCACGACGAGGAGGGCGGTGCGCCCTGGCGGCGGTCGAGACCGCCGCCTAGCGCCGCGCGCGGTGATGGCCGGCGCCCGGCAGGCACCGCAGACCGACGAGGAGCGACGGGCCCAGGCGCTTGCCTGGGCGCTCGCCCACGTCAACCGGCGCGAGCGGACCGCCGCCGAGGTCCGCGCGCACCTCGCCCGCAAGGGCGTCTCGGAGGCGACCGCGGAGGGCGTGATCGAGGAGCTGCAGCTCCAGCGCCTGCTCGACGACGGTCGCTTCGCGGAGATGTTCGTCGCCGACAAGCGCACGCTCGAGCAGTGGGGCAGCGAGCGGATCCGGCGTGGGCTCGCCGAGCACGGCGTCGACCGCGAGCTCGCCGAACGGGCGCTCGCCGCCGCCGACGAGGCCGGCTCGGCGGACGAGCGGGAGCCTTACGGCGAGCTCGATCGCGCGCTGGAGCTGTTGCGCCGCCGGTTCCCCGATCCACCGCGCGAGCGACGCGACCGGGACCGCGCGCTCTCGATGCTGCTGCGCAAGGGCTATGAGTCCGAGCTGGCGCTCGACGCGCTCAGCGCCCACGCCCGGGCGGCATGACTCGCGCGCCCGCCGGCACGCCGCCGAGAGCGCCGGGCGGCCGGTCCGAGAGCGCCGGGCGGCCGATCGGCTCGTGCCCTGACCGAGCGCGTGCGACCGTTGCGGAGGCACCCTCCCGGTACTACGATGGACACAGTGAACGACGGTCCTCGCGACCCATGAAACTCCAGCAAAAGCCAGTGATCCAGAAAACCTTGCATCCGTCCGCGTCCACCCTCGCCGGGCTGTGCCGGTCCCCTGAAACGGAGGTCTGAGGGCCGCTCGGCGGCGCCTCACAGCTTGTCGGCCCTCGCCGAGCGCGGGCCGTCTCGGATCAGTTCGTGCGCTGCACGGACCGGTCGTTCGCTCTCACATCGCAAATGAATGAAGGGACGTGGTCGCGGATGCGGCCGCGTGAGAGGAACGACAATGGAAGTGATCGTAGGGGCCGCCGTCATCGCGCTGGGCATCGTGCTCGCCGCGGTCGGCTACGGACGCACGCGTGCCGGGTCGACCCTGCCACGTCGTCCGCGCCTTCGCCAGCCACCCCGCCGGATCGGTGACGGCCGCCGCCACCGCGAGCGCGCTGCAGGCCGCGCTCGCCGAGCGCGGTGAGCTGCTCGAGCGCCGGGAGCGGGCGATCGCCAACGCCGAGGCCGAGCTGGAGCTCGAGCGCGAGTCGCTCGCCGGGCAGCGCACCGAGGCCGAGCGGCGCCTGGAGCAACTCGCCGGCATGTCGGCGCGCGGGCCAAGCAGGTGCTGCTGCAGGAGATCGAGGACCAGGCCAAGCAGGAGTCCGCGCGCCGCATCCGCCAGATCGAGGAGGACACCAAGCGCGAGGCCGAGCGCCGCGTGCGCAACATCCTGTCGGTCGTGCATGCAGCGGCTCGCCGCCGGCCACGCGGCCGAGACGACCGTGTCGGTGGTCCAGCTCTCCTCCGACGACATGAAGGGCCGGATCATCGGCCGCGAGGGCCGCAACATCCGCGCCCTGGAGAACCTCACCGGCGTCGACTTCATCATCGACGACACGCCCGGGCGCGGTCGTGCTCTCCGGGTTCGACGGCGTCCGCCGCGAGATCGCCCGGCTGACGCTGGAGAAGCTGCTCCAGGACGGGCGCATCCACCCGGCGCGGATCGAGGAGATCTACTACCAGGCCAAGTCCGAGCTCGAGACGCACATCGTCGAGCTCGGCGAGCAGGGCGTCCTTCGACGCCGGCGTGCAGGGCCTGCACCCGGAGCTCGTCAAGCTGCTCGGGCGGTTGCGGTTCCGCACCAGCTACGGCCAGAACGTGCTCGCCCACTCGATCGAGGTCGCGCACCTCGCCGCGATGATGGCGGACGAGCTCGGCGCGAGCGCGAAGACCGCCCGCCGCGCCGCGCTGCTGCACGACATCGGCAAGGCGGTCACCCACGAGGTCGAGGGGCCGCACGCGCTCGTCGGCGGCGAGCTGGCCCGCAGGTACGGCGAGGCCGAGGCGGTGGCGCACGCGATGGAGGCCCACCACAACGAGGTCGAGCCGCAGACGATCGAGGCGGTCATCGTCCAGGCCGCCGACGCGCTCTCGGGCGCCCGGCCCGGCGCTCGCGGCGAGTCGCTCGAGCAGTACGTCAAGCGGCTGCGCGACCTCGAGCAGATCGCCACCCGCCACGCGGGCGTCGAGAAGGTCTACGCGATGCAGGCCGGCCGGGAGATCCGCGTGATGGTCGCGCCCGGCGCGATCGACGACGACGCCGCGACGCTGCTCTCCTACGAGATCGCCCGCGAGATCGAGAAGGAGCTCGAGTATCCCGGCCAGATCAAGGTGACGGTGATCCGCGAGTCGCGCGCGGTCCGAGTACGCCCGCTGGACCCGCACGCCGGTACGCCGCTCCTTCGAGCATGGCCAAGACGCTACCACCTCACGACGTTCGGGTGCCAGATGAACGAGCACGACTCCGAGCGGATGAAGGGGATGCTCGAGTCGCTCGGCTACGGCGAGTCGCCGAGCGCGAGGGCGCCGACCTGATCCTGTTCAACACGTGCTCGATCCGCGAGAAGGCCGACAGCAGGTTCGTCGCGCATCTCGGCGAGGCCAAGCGGCTCAAGCGCGAGGACCCGGCGCGTGATCGTCGGCGTCGGCGGCTGCTGGGCGCAGTCGGTCAAGGACGAGGTGTTCCGCCGGTTCCCGTTCGTCGACGTCGCCTTCGGCCCCGGTCAGGTCCACCAGCTGGCCGAGTTCCTGACCAGCGACTCGCTCACCGCCCAGGGGTTCTTCGAGTTCGAGGGGTTCACCGGCCATCTGCCGGCCAAGCGCGCGCGCGAGTTCCAGGGCTGGGTGCAGATCAGCGTCGGCTGCAACTGCGGTCTGCTCCTACTGCATCGTGCCCTCGACGCGCGGGCGCGAGGTGAGCCGCCCGGCCGCCGAGCTCGTCGCCGAGGTCCGCGCGCTGGCCGCCGACGGGCGTGACGCGAGGTCACGCTGCTCGGGCAGAACGTCAACTCCTACGGCCGCGACCTGCCGCGCGAGACCGCGTCACGTTCGCCGAGCTGCTGGCGCGAGTCGACGCGGTCGACGGGATCGAGCGGATCCGCTACACGAGCCCGCACCCCAAGGACATGCGCGAGGACGTGATCCGCGCCCACGCCGAGCTGCCCGCGCTGTGCGAGCACATCCACCTGCCGCTGCAGTCGGGCTCGAGCCCGGTGCTCAAGCGGATGCGCCGCACCTACACCCGCGAGCGCTACCTCGACCGGGTCGCGCTGATCCGCGAGCACGTGCCCGACTGCGCGCTGACCACCGACATCATCGTCGGCTTCCCGGGCGAGACCGAGGAGGACTTCGAGCAGACGCTCGAGGTCGCCGAGCAGGTCGGCTACGACGGCGCGTTCACGTTCGTCTACTCGCCGCGGCGGGGGACCGAGGCCGCCGACGCTGACCGACCAGGTGCCCCACGAGGTCAAGGTGGAGCGGCATGGAGCGGCTGGTCGAGGTGGTCCAGCGGCGCGCCCGCGAGCGCGCCCAGCGGTTCGTCGGGCGCACGCTGGAGGTGCTCGTCGAGGGCCCGTCGCGGACCGACCCGAGCCGCCTGCGCGGCCGCTCGCGCCACAACAAGGTCGTCAACTTCGACGGGCTCGGCGTCGCCGGGCGAGCTCGTCGAGGTGGAGATCGCCGCGGCGCGACCAGCCAGACGCTGACCGGCGAGGCGTCGCTGCTCGCTCGCGCCGCCGCTGAGCCGGGCCAAGCGGCTCGCGCCGTCAGCTACCGGCTGCGCTGCGTGGTCCGTCCGGCGCCGTATGCGAACATATGTTCGTGCGCTGGAGCAACCTGGACGATCGAGGCCGAGGAGCGGGCCGGCTGCCCGGCTATCGCGACGAGGCGGTCGTGCGCCATTTCGAGGCGCCCGACTCGATCTCCACCCGGTTCTACGAGGTCCGCGCCAAGTCGATCCTCAACCGCGTGCCCGAGGCGTCGCGGATGCCGTTCCGCTGGACGATCAATCCGTACCGCGGCTGCACTCACGCCTGCGCGTACTGCCGTGGCGATACGCCGGTCCTGATGGCCGACGGCCGGGAGAAGCCGATCCGCGACTCGAGGTGGGGGACGCGATCTACGGCACGCGCGCGAGCGGCCGCTATCGGCGGTACGTCCAGACGGGGTGCTCGCCAAATGGACCAGCATCAAGCCGGCGTTCCGGGTGGTGCTCGAGGACGGGACCGAGCTGGTGCCAGCGAGGAGCACCGATTCCTGACACCGCGGCTGGAAGCACGTGATGCAACAGCGCGCCGGGGGAGCTGCGAGCGTCCTCACTTGACGGCGGGCAACCGGCTGGTCGGGACCGGGCGGTTCGCGCAGCCAGCCCGCGCACGACGCCGACTACCGCCGCGGCTACCTGTGCGGGATGATCCGCGGCGACGGCGCGCTCGGCGCACAGCTATGACCGTCCCGAGCGCGAGGTAGCGGCGACCGTCTACCGCTTCCGTCTCGCGCTCGCCGACGCGGAGGCGCTCGCGCGAGCGCGGAGTTCCTGGCGGCGTCGAGATCGTCGAGACTCGCGAGCGCGTTTTCCGCGCGCCACCGGGACGCATCGGGAGATGCGTGCGATCGCGACGCAGCGCGCGCGCTCGTTCGAGCGGGTCAGCGAGCTGATCGCAGTGGCCGACGCTGCCGAGCCTCGACTGGGCCGGGGCTTCCTCGCCGGGATCTTCGACGCCGAGGGTGCTCGCAGCGCATTCGCGCTGCGGATCGCCAACACCGATCCGGAGATCCTCGGCGTGGACCGAGGCGTGCCTCGCGCGGCTCGGTTTCGACGTTGCCGTCGACGCACCCAACCGGCCAACGGCGCTCGAGACGTCCGCATGCGCGGCGGGCTGTCGCGAGCACCTGCGCTTCTTCCTCTCACCGATCCGGCGATCACGCGCAAGCGATCGATCGACGGCCAGGTGGTGAAGACGGTCGCCGAACTCAGCGTGGCCGCGATCGAGCCGCTCGGGACGCGCGATGCGGCTGTACGACATCACCACCGGCACCGGAGACTTCATCGCCAACGGCGTGGTCAGCCACAACTGCTTCGCTCGCCCGACCCACACGTATCTGGACTTCGACGCCGGCCGGGACTTCGAGCGCGAGATCGTCGTCAAGGTCAACGCGCCCGAGCGGCTGCGGGTCGAGCTGGCGCGGCCGTCGTGGAAGGGCGAGCACATCGCGCTCGGCACCAACACCGACCCGTACCAGTGGGTCGAGGGGCGCTACCGGCTGATGCCGGGGATCTGGGAGGCGATGATCGGGACGCGCGCAACCCGTGCTCGGTGCTGACCAAGTCGCCGCTGCTGCTGCGCGACCTCGAGCTGATGCAGGAGATCGACGAGCGGACCGAGTTCAGCGCCGCGCTGTCGGTGCCGACGATCGATGAGAAGGCGTGGCGGGCGACCGAGCCGCACACGCCGAACCCGCGGGCGCGGCTCGAGGCGGTGGCGGAGCTCACGCGCGGCCGGGATCCGGACGGCGTCCTGGTCGCGCCGCTGATGCCCGGGATCAACGACTCGCCCGAGCAGGTCGAGCGGATCCTCGAGCTCGCCGCCGAGGCGGGGGCGGCTTACGTGACCGGGATCGCGCTGCACCTGCGCGGCGAGGTGCGCGAGGTGTTCTTCGAGTGGCTGCGCGGAGCACGTCCCGACCTGGTCGCGCGCTACCGTGAGCTGTACCGGCGCGGGCGCGTACGCGCCGGCGCGAGGAGCGCCGGCGGCTCGCGCGGCTGCGTGCGGGGGCCCGATCTGCGAGCCCGGGCGAGCGCGGCCGCAAGCGCGTCCGGCGCCGGTCGCCCGCCGATGCGGACGCTACGCCGCGCAGGCTTCCGGACGCCAGGAAGGCGGTTGTTCGAAGCACGCTCGGAGCTGAAACCCCCGCGCCGCGCGCGGCGGTCGGCTAGGTGATCCGAGGACGGAACCGATCGAAGCCACGAACAGATGCCACGACACTTCAAATCAGAAACCCCGAGACGCTGCACCTCGAGCGGATGTTCGAGACGCGCAGCGACGCGTGGGAGGCGTCGGGCCTCTCGGTCGAGGTGAGCCAGCGGACGGTCGTCAAGCGCGCGCAGCGGGAGGCGATCGTGCTGCTCCCGCTGCTGATCGCGCGTGCTCGTCGCCTACCACGACCGCCAGCAGACGCTCCTCGGCGATCGCCTATCCAAGCGACTCGCATACAGCGCCACGGTTCGACGGCTCATGCGACGGTCGCCTGGCGCTGCTCGCGCTCGGCTGGGCGCTGGCGCGAGACATCGGCCGGGCCGCCGGGCCGACCTTCTTGCGGCGCATGGACCCCGCGACCGCCGGGCACGGTCGGGTTCCTGATGCGGCTCGTGACGATCGCGATCACGCTCGCTGGTCGCGCTGCAGCGTCGCCGGCGCTCGAGCCGCAGACGCTCGCCGTCGGCGGCGCGTTCACCGCCGTCGTCGTCGGTCTCGCCGCCCAGCAGACGCTCGGCAACGTGATCGCGGGCATGGTGCTGCTCAGCGCGCGGCCGTTCCGGGTCGGCGAGCGGGTGCGGCTCCAGGCCGGCGCGGTCGGCGGGCACGGTCGAGGGCATGGTCAGCTCGCTGGGCCTGCTGTACACGACGCTCGCGCGGGCGACGACCGGATCCTGATCCCCAACAACGTCGTGCTCGCGGCGGCGGTGGTGCCGCTCAGGAGCCCGACTCGGTCGACGTCAGGGTCCGGCTCAGCTCCGGAGTGCGGCCGAGCCAGGTGCAGGCGATCCTCGACGAGGAGATCACGCACGCCGACCCGGCAGCCCGCGGCGTCCTGCTCGAGGAGGTCGACGGCGACGACGTCGTCGTCCGCGTGCAGGCGACGCCGGAGCTGCGCCGACGACGGCGCCGAGCTGGCCGACGAGATCATCGCCGCGCTGTCCGTCGGTGACCGGCGAGCACGAGATCGCGCGCGACGCGCGCTGAGGCCGCGTGCCCGGGTCCGGCCGGCGCTCGGCTCGTGGCGCTGGCGCTCGGCGAGCGTCGGTGGCGATCTCGATGTGAGCCCAGCCGCGGCTGCACCGCTGCCGCCAGGTCCGGCGCGAGCGCGGCCGATCGTGGTGCCGAGCCGCAGCGGCGAGCGGGGCCACGTCGAGCTCGGCGCGGTTCTCCTCGATCGCCCGGATCACCGCCGCGGCGACGTCGGCCGGGCTTGCGCGTCGCCAACGCCGCGGCGGCAGCGTGACGCCGGACTCGGCGAACATGCCGGCGTCGCGGATGAAGCCGGGGAGACCACCGAGACGCCCGACGCCGTGCGGCCGCGAGGTCCTGGCGGAGTCCCAGCGCGAACCCGCGCAGCCCGAACTTCGTCGCGGAGTAGATCGAGGAGGCGGGCGAGGCCGCCTTGCCCGCCAGCGAGGAGATGAACACCACGTGGCCGCGGCCGCGGGCCGCCATCGGCTCCGACAGCTCCTTGGCGAGGATGATCGGGACGCGCAGGTTGATCTCGAGCATCCGGTCGATCTCGCCGCGGGTGACGTCGCCAGGTGCCCGGTCGCGGGCACGCCGGCGTTGGCGACGAGGATGTCCGCGTCGGCCGCCTCCGTGATGAGCCGATCGACGTCGTGCCGGACCGCGAGGTCGGCGACGACCGCGCGACCGCCGATCTGCCCCGCGAGCCGCTCCAGCTCGGCTTCGCGACGTGCGGTGGCGATCACGTGCGCGCCGCGCTCGGCGAGCGCGCGCGAGATCGCCCACCCGAGCCCGCCGGTGGCGCCGGTCACCAGCGCGGTCGCTCCGTCGATCTGGACGCGGCGCTCGGCATCGCCACACAGTAGGGCCTGTGGCGGCGGCGATACTCCGTCCGTGCACCCGCGGGTGGTGATCGCGCTGTTCGGGCCGACCGGCGTCGGCAAGACCGCGGTCGCGGTCGCCCTCGCGCGGCGGCTGCGCGCCCGCGGAGAGGCGCCGGTTGCGGTGTCCGCCGACGCGCTCCAGGTCTACGCCGGCCTGGAGACGCTCACCGGCGCCGCCGGCCCCGCCGAGCGGGCGGAGCTGGAGCACCGCCTGCTGTCGTTCGTGCCGGTCACCGAGTCGTTCAGCGCCGGGCGCTACGCGCGGCTCGCGCACGTGGAGATCGACGGGCTGCTCGCGGCGGGGCGCCGGCCGATCGTCGTCGGCGGCACCGGCCTGTACCTGCGCGCGGCGCTGACCGAGCTGAGCCTGCTGCCGCCGCCGCGGGCGGGGGTCCGCGAACGGTGGCTGGCCGAGCTTGCGCGCGCGGCGCCTCGGAGCTGCACGCGGTGCTCGCCCGCCGGGCGCCGTGGGCCGCCGGGCCGTGCCGACCGACGGCCGCCGGATCGTGCGCGCGCTCGAGCTGCTCGAGCCGCGCGTGCGCGCGCGGACGCGGCCCGGGGGCCGAGTCCGAGCTGTGGACGGCGACACGCGGCACCCGACGCTGCTCGCCGGCCTGGTCATGGAGCGACCGGCGCTGTACGCCCAGATCGACGCGCGGGTGCGGCAGATGGTCGCGGCGGGCCGGGCGAGGAGGTGCGCAGGGCGGCGGCCGCCGGCCCGTCGGCGACGGCTCGCCAGGCGCTCGGGTTCCAGGAGCTGCTCGCCGGCGACGTCGAGTCGATGCAGCGCCGGACCCGCAACTACGCGCGCCGGCAGCTCACCTGGATGCGCAAGCTGTCGGGCGTCGTCGTGATCGACGTCACCGGTCGCCCGCCCGACGCGGTCGCCGCCGAGATCGAGCGCCGGCTCGATGAGGCCGAGCGGTGAGCGCGGCGCGGGCACGGCTGTCCGGGGTGCTCGGCGTGGTCGCCGCGCTCGCGCTCGCGCTCGCGCTCGTGCTCGCGCTGCTCGCCGGCGACGTCCACGACCTCGCCGCGAGCCCCGGCCAGTTCGCCGCCCGGGCGACGAGCGCGCTGCGGGCGCCGGCGGTGCGGACGCTCGTCGCGCGCCGCGTCACCGACGATCTCGTCATTCGCCACGCCGGACAGCTGCTCGCCGCCGGCCGTTGATCCAGACCGTCGTCGCGGCGGCGATCGGCGGGCGCGCGGTTCGGCGACCTCTTCCGGGCCGGCGTCCGTGATCTGCATCGCGCCGCCGTGCACGGCGACCAGGGCACGGTGACGCTCACCGTCGCCGACGTCGGCACCGTCGCGGCCTCGGCGTTGGACCTGGTGCGCCCCTCGCTGGCGCGCTCGCTGCGCGTCGAGGACAAGGTGCGCCTGTTCCGCGATCGGGTGTCCGGGGCGGGCGCGCTGCTCGTGCGCATCGCCGCCCGGTGAAGGCGACCACGATCGTGCTCGGCGTGCTCGCGCTGCTCGCAGCCGCCGGCTCGGTGCTGCTCGCCACCGACCGCCGGCGTGCGCTGGGCGGGCTCGGCGTGGCGGTCGCGGTGGCCGGCGTGCTGCTCGCCGTCGCCTGGCAGGTCGGATCCGTGCTCGTCGGCCACGCGGTCGCCGGCGGCGAGGACCGCGCCGCCGCCGAGGCGGTCTACGGAGCGTTCCTGGGCGACCTGCGGCTGGAGGCGTGGGTGGTCGCGGGTCTGGGCGCGGTGCTCGCCGCCGCGGCGGCGTCGGTGGTGCGCCCGGCGGCGATCGAGCAGCGGCTGGTCCGGCTGGTCCGGCTGGTCCGGCTGCTCCTCGCCGAGCCGCGCCGGCGCCGGCTGCGGGCGGCGCGCGGCCTCGCGCTGATCGGCCTCGGCGCGCTCTGCGTGCTCGACGTGGGCGCCGTCGTCACGCTGCTCGTCACCGGCGCCGGCGTCGCGCTCGTCTACCGGGCGCCGCCACGCTGCTGACGCTCGGCCACGAGACCCTCGACCGCCCGTCCGCCGACCGCGCCGCCACGCGCGACGGACCCGCCGCGGTGCTGCGGCCTGAGCGGATCCCCGCCCGCCGCACGGCGCTGGCGGTCGTCGCGGTGGCGATCTGCGTCGCCGCTGCGGTCGGTGGCCTCGCCTTTTCCGACGCGCTGCAGGCGGCCGGTCCGCCGCCCGCGCCCTGCAACGGCAGCCGGCTGCTGTGCGACCGGTCGCTGTCCGACGTCGCGCTGGCCGCCACCCACAACGCGATGTCGGCGCCGTTGCCGGGCTGGTACGGAGCCGAGCAGGAGGCCGCGATCCCGGCCCAGCTTCAGGACGGCGTCCGCGGCCTGCTGATCGACACCTACGAGGCCGCGCGCCTGCCCAGCGGACGGCTGCGCACCGTGCTCGACGGCCCGTACGCGGGCGGCCCGCTCGCCGACGTCTCGCCCCAGGCCCGCCGCGCCGCCGAGCGCCTGCGCGCCCGGCTCGGCTTCCGCGGCGCCGGCAAGCGCTCGCTGTATCTGTGCCACGGCTTCTGCGAGCTCGGCGGCACGGCGCTGGCCACGGTGCTCGGCCAGATCGACGACTACCTGGGTCTCGACCGATCCGGTTCCGCTCGCCGCCAACGCGGCCAAGGTCAACGGCCGGGCGCCACTGCTGCGGCGGCTGCGCGCGTGCCGGCGGCTGCGTGGCCATCTGCCGAACCTCGTCGCCGTCAACTTCTTCCGCACGGGCGGCGTGATGAAGGCGGTCGACGCGCTCAACGGCGTTCCCGCGTCCGCCACGCCGTGACGGCGGGGCGGGCGCCCGGGGGGGAGCACTAGTACGCCGCGACGAACGGGTACATGATCACCGCGAACACCGCGACCGAGACGACCCACGCGCCGGCCGTCCCGCGCACCCACCCCCGCCGGGTGCGCCACAGCGAGGAGGCGAGCAGCGCGAGCGCCACGTAGATCCCCGGCATCACGGAGAGCATGTAGTAGAGGTAGCTGATGCGGTGCTCGAGCGCGCTCTGCAGCTGATAGGGGCCCCAGGTGCCGAGAAACCAGGCGAGCGCGAGCAGCGCGAGCTGCAGCTCCTCGGGAGTGCGCGCGGCCAGCCGCCGGGGGAGGCCGGCGAGCCGGACCAGGCAGAGCAGCAGCGCCGGGATCGCGAGCGCGATGATCGGCGGGCTGATCTCCCCGAGGAACAGGCACACGGGCGTGATCCCCGCCGCATGGCCCGGCAGCGGCGCGGACACCCCGAGGTAGGTGATCGCGCCCTTGTCGAACATCCACTGCCAGGGATAGGAGGCGATCCCGGTCGCGCCGTGGGGGTCGGTGAGCGCCTCGGCGTAGGTGACGATGTGCCACAGATGGGCGAACGGGCCGCCGGTGATGAGCTGGTGGGCGCTGTCGGCGTAGGGCGTGGCGATCAGCCCCATCGCCCACAGGCCGACGACGAAGCCCGCGAAGCTGCTCACGACGACGAACACGAACCGCAGCACCGCCGGGCGCAGCCGCCAGCGGTCGGGCAGGGCGGGGTCGCGGGCGCGCAGCAGGACGCGGCCGAGCTCCAGCAGCCCGAGCACGATCAATGCGTAGGGCGCGACCTCCTTGAGGCAGTCGGCGAGCGACAGCATCAGCGCCGCCGCCGGCAGCCGGCCGCGGACGTAGAGCGCGGCGCCGAACAGCATCGGCGCGAGCGCATAGATGTCGAGCGTCCCGATCCGGCCGGAGACGATCATCAGGTTGTCGGCGGCCATCAGCGCGGCCGCCCCGACGGCCGGCCATCGCCCGCCGCCGGCCGCGCGCACGAGCGCGTACATCGCGAGGATCGCCAGCCAGCCGAAGATCACCGATCCCGATCCGCCAGGCGAACGGGCCGTCGCCGAACAGCTCGATCGGGCCGCCATGATCAGCTTCGCGCCCTGTGGATGCTCGGCGTTGGGGTCGCTTCCGAGCGGCGACCGGTCGTAGTGGGAGCCGGCCGGTGGGCGGATGACGCGATCACGCGGGCCGCGTTGACGTAGTAGGCCTCGTCGAAGATGAGCGTGTGCTCGCTCGCCGTCGTGCACGGCCGCTGGCAGGGCTCGTCCGAGCTGGTAGGCGCGCGCGCCCAGCGACAGCAGCGAGACGAGCGCGAGCACGACGAGCGGTGCCGCGGGGGTGCGCAGCAGCGCCCGGAGCGGTGGCGGACTGATCGCCGTCATCGGGACGCCTAGACTGCCGCCGCGTGGAGTTCGAGAAGTGGCACGCCCTCGGGAACGACTACCTGATCGTCGAGCAGGATGCGCTGCCGTTCGAGCTAACGCCCGCCCGCATCCGTGCGATCTGCGCGGGCCACACGGGCGTCTTCTCCGACGGCATTCTGCTGCTGTCGGCGCCCGACGAGCCCGGATACGTCGCGCGGCTGCGGATCTTCAACCCCGACGGCTCGGAGGCCGAGATGTCGGGCAACGGCTCGCGCGAGGCCGTGCTCTATCTGCGCCGCCGCGGCTGGGCCGGCGCCGACCAGTTCTCGATCCAGACCGCCGCGGGCGAGATCCGGCCGACGATCACCTCGCCGACGACGGCGTCGGTCGACATCGGTCGCGCGCGCGACGCGGAGCGCGGACTATCCGACCGGCGCGCCGGACGGCCGCGGCGAGCTGACGACCACGGCGGCCATGCGCACCGCTGGTCCTTCCAGCACGTGCTGATCGGCAACCCGCAGTGCTCGATCCGGGTCGGCGAGGGAGGATGAGCTCGCGGCCCTGGAGCTCTCGCACGTCGGCCCGGCGATCGAGCCCCACGAGCTGTTCCCCAATCGCACCAACGTCTCCTGGTACGCGCCGCTGGCCGGCGATCGCATCCGGGCCCGGATCTTCGAGCGCGGCATCGGCGAGACGACCGCCTCGGGCACGGCGCGAGCGGCGCCGCGGTCGCCCACGTGCTCGGCGGCGGAGACTCGCCGGTGACGGTCGTGCTCGACGGCGGCGAGCTGCTCGTCGAGGTCGGGGAGGACCTGCACGTCACCCTCACCGGCTGGGCGGTCCCGGTGTTCTCCGGCCGCCTGTCCGACGACTTCCTTCAGGAGCTGCGTGCGACCGAGTAGGCGCCTGGCCCAGATCCCGCCGTACCTGTTCGCGGAGCTCGAGCGCAAGATCGCCGACAAGCAGGCCGCGGGGGTCGACGTGATCTCGCTCGGCATCGGCGACCCCGATACCCCGACCTACCCGCCGATCGTCGCCGCGGCCCAGCGCGCGGTCGCCGACCCGGGCACGCACCGCTATCCGACCAACCGCGGCCGCCGGGAGTTCCGCGAGGCGCTCGCCGCCTTCTATGACCGCCGCTTCGGCGTCGCGATCGACCCGGCGACCGAGGTGATGCCCGCGATCGGCGCCAAGGAGTGCATCTTCAACCTGTCGCTCGCGTTCCTCGATCCCGGGGACGTCGCGCTCGCCTCCGATCCCGGCTATCCGGTCTACACCGGCGGGCCGCTGATGGCGGGCGGCGAGTCGTACCTGATGGGGCTCGTGCCCGAGCTCGGGTTCGCGCCCGACCTCGACGCGATCCCCCCGGACGTGCTCGACCGCGCGCGGCTGATGTTCCTCAACTACCCCAACAACCCGACCGGGGCGATCCTGCCCGACGGGCTGTTCGAGCGCGCGATCGAGCTCGCGCGCGCGCACGACTTCCTGATCGTCCACGACAACGCATACTCCGAGACGACGTTCGACGGTTACGTCGCGCCGTCGTTCCTGGCCACCCCGGGCGCCAGGGACGTGGGCGTCGAGGTGTTCTCGCTGTCCAAGGGCTACAACATGACCGGCTGGCGCTGCGCCGCGATCCTCGGCAACGCGGCTGCGATCGCCCAGTTCTGGCGGTTGAAGTCGAACGTCGACTCGGGGCTGTTCGACGCGATCCAGCTCGCCGGCGCCGCCGCGCTGGCGCCCGAGGTCGACGGGTCGGTTCAGGCGATGAACGAGGTCTACGCCCGCCGCCGGGATCTCGTGTGCGACGCGCTCGCCGCTGCCGGGGTCGACGTGACCCGGCCGAAGGGCACGATCTATGTGTGGGCGCCGATCCCCGAGGGCTATCGGAACGCGGCCGCCTACTGCGAGCACGTACTGGAGGAGGCGGCCGTGGTGATCTCGCCGGGGGGCGCCTACGGTCCCAACGGTGAGGGTTTCTTCCGGATATCGCTCACCTGCCCGGACGAGCGGCTCGCCGAGGCCGTCCAGCGGCTCGCCCGGCTGCGTGGCTGAGCGCTTGCCGCGGCTACCATCCAGGGTGCTTGGCTTCGTCTGAGCCTCCACGAACGGGAGCCGGCCCTCGCGCCGTCCCGACCCGCCCGCCCGCCCGGCAGGGCCCGGCAGCGCGCCTTCATGGTCGCCGCGCTCCCGGCCGGCGAGGACGACCAGCTCGCCGAGCTCGAGGAGCTGCTGCGCACCGCCGGGGTCGCCGCCGTCGGCGAGCGGTCCAGCACCGCGACACCCCGCATCCGAACTCCTACCTCGGGCACGGGCAAGCTCGAGGAGCTCAAGGCCGAGCTGAAGGCGGCCGACGCCAACGTCGTCGCCTGCGACGACGAGCTCACCCCGCGCCAGGAGCGCAACCTCGAGAAGGCGCTGGAGATCCCGGTCGTCGACCGCACCGCGGTGATCCTCGACATCTTCGCCGACCACGCCCACACCGCGGAGGGCAAGCTGCAGGTCGAGCTCGCCCAGCTCGAGTACAACCTCGCCCGGATGCGCGGCCTGTGGACCCACCTCGAGCGGCTCGGCGGCGGGATCGGCACCCGGGGCCCCGGCGAGACCCAGATCGAGACCGACCGCCGGCTGGCGCGTGACCGTATCTCCGCGCTCAAGCGGCGCCTCGCGCACGTGCGCTCGACGCGCGGGGTGATGCGTGCCGAGCGCGAGCGCGCCCACCTGCCCCAGATCGCCCTGGCCGGCTACACGAACGCCGGCAAGTCGACGCTGCTCAACGCCCTCACCGGCGCCGAGGCCCCGGTCCGCGACCGGCTGTTCCACACGCTGGACCCGACGACGCGGGTGATGCGCTCCGGCGGGCGTGACTACCTGATCACCGACACCGTCGGATTCATCCGCAAGCTGCCCCATCAGCTCGTGGACGCGTTCGGCGCGACGCTCGAGGAGACGATCCGGGCCGACCTCATCCTGCACGTCGCCGACGCCTCCGCCGACGAGGAGGAGCTGCAGTCGATGACCCGCGCGGTCGAGGACGTGCTGGAGGAGATCGAGGCCGGCGACGCGGCGCGGCTGCTCGTGCTCTCCAAGGCAGATCAGATCGACGCCGAGCGCCGCACCGAGCTCGCCCATCGCCACCCGGACGCGCTGCTCGTCTCCGGGCGCACCGGCGAGGGCCTGCCCGAGCTGGTGACCCGGATCGAGACCGAGTTCCGGCGCCGGCTCGCGCCCGTCGAGCTGCTCCTCCCCTACGGGAGGGCGGCCGCCTCGCCGAGTTGCACGAGCTCGCCGGCGACCTCGAGCGCGTCGACACCCCCGAGGGGGTGCGGATCTCGGCCCGGCTGCCCGCGGGCGTCGCCGCCCGGTTCGCGCCGTTCACCCTGAGCGGCGCCTCGAAGGCGTGAGCGAGGTCGTGACCGGCGCCGCGCCGCTGCGCGTGCGGCGCCTCGACCCGCAGGCGGCGCTGCCGACGCGCGCGCACGCCGGCGACGCCGGGCTCGATCTGCGCGCGCTGCGGGGCGGCACCCTCGCGCCGGGCGAGCGCGCGATGGTCGCGACCGGGATCGCGGTCGAGATCCCGCACGGCCAGGGCGGCCTCGTGCTGCCGCGCTCCGGCCTGGCCGCGCGCCACGGGATCGCGCTCGTCAACGCGCCCGGCCTGATCGACGCAGGCTACCGCGGCGAGCTGCGCGTGCTGCTGCTCAACACCGACCGCGCGCAGCCGTTCACCTGGGAGGCGGGCGACCGGATCGCCCAGCTCGTGCTCGTCGAGGTCGGCCTCGGAGAGGTCGTCGAGGTCGATGCGCTGCAGGAGTCGGCTCGCGGGCCGGCCGGCTTCGGCTCCAGCGGCGCCTGACGGCGGCCGCGGTCACAACCGGCCAGGCTCGTTCGACATCTTTTAGTGAGATGCGCGCCACCCACTCCTCCCAGACCTGGGATCCAGAGGCGTTCGGGGCGTTCTACCGCCGCCACGAGCGCGCGGTGGCGACGTTCCTCATGCGCCGGACCGGCCGCGCGGAGCTCGCGGCGGACCTCACCTCCGAGGTGTTCGCCGCCGCGATGATCGCGTGGCGCGGCGGCGGCGAGCGCGCCGCCAACGAGCAGGCGTGGCTGTACGGGATCGCGCAGCACAAGCTGATCGACAGCTACCGCCGCGGACGGGTCGAGGACGAGGCGCGAGTCAAGCTGGGGATGCGCCCGACGGTGATCGACGACGAGTCGCTGCGCGCGATCGCCGCGCTCACCGCCGAGACGCCCGCGCTCGAGCTCGTCGCCGGGCTGCCCGATGATCAGCGCGCGGCCGTCACCGGTCGCGTGATCGAGGAGCTGCCCTACGACGAACTGGCCGCGTCGCTGGGCCTGTCCGAGCAGGTCGTCCGTAAACGAGTCAGCCGCGGCCTTGCCCAGCTGCGGGCCGCGATCGGAGGGGAGAGGTGAGCCTCATGCCACACGTCGAGCGGGAACTGATGCGGGTCGCGTACGCGCCCGGAGGGGAGCCGACGGCCGGGGCCCGCGGGGGGATCTCCCCGCGCGGACGATTCTCTGGCGCCGCGCTCGCCGTCGCCGTGTCGGTGGTGGCGCTGATGATCGGCGCCGGGTTCCTCGTCGCGCTGCGGGGCTCGGGCGCGGGCGGCGGGCCCGCGACGGCGCCGGTGCCGCCTGCGAGCCACAGCGGGTTCCCGGGTGCTCCCCGGCCGTCGCCAGGCCACTTCACCAAGCGCGGGTACGTCTGCCGGCGAGCGCCGCGCAACCGCTATCTGCCGCGGGACGCCGGGTGCGTGTCGGTGTTCCGCGTCGACATGCCGGGCGGCGGGCGGACGGACCTCGTCCTCCTCTATGCGGACCTCGGGACGCACCCGGTGGGGGTGGATTTCAAGGCGACCGGGTTCACGCTCGAGGTGGTGCAGCCGGGTGGCCACATCGCGCGCACGCGGGTGCAGGCCGAGCCGTTCCCGTGGATCACCCGCGTCGGGAACGTCAACGGCGTGCCCGGCGACGAGCTCGTGCTGCACCTCGACGACATCTCGAGCGGCGACGCCTATGGGATCTACACGGTCCACGCGGGTCGGATCGAGCTGGTGCGCCCGCTGCTGAGCGCGGGCGGCGACAGCGCCACGAAGGAGGGCTTCGTGTGCGGAGGCTCGTCGCCGCGAGAGATCGTCACGGTGGTGATGGAACTGCTCGGATCGACGATCCACGGGCGGTGGCGCTGGACGGTGTCGAACTATGCGTGGCACGGCGCGACGCTCCGACGGACGGGCCGGCGCACGTTCGTGAGCCGGGGACTGCCCAAGCGGCGGGACACCGTGGCCGGTCACGGCTGCGGCCGCCCGACCGGCGCCACCCAGAGCCACCCGAACTGACGCGGCTCAGTAGTCCCCGGGCAGGAGCGGGTCGAGCAGCCCGTGCGTCTGGAGGTACTGCTCCGCGACCGTCGCCGGAGGGAGCTTGGCGACGTCGACGGCGTTGTCGAGCTGGCGCATCGCCGACAGGGTGAGCGTGCGGTCGACCCGCTCGATTGTCGCCATGAACGCGGGGCCCTCCGCGTCGAACGCCTTCTGGGTGATGACCGGGACGACGTTGCCGTAGCCGAAGATGTTCTGGGGGTCGCCGAGCACCCGGTAGTCACCGGTGGCGAGCTCGCCGTCGGTCGTCCTCACGTACGCGGCCTGGACCGTGTTCGCGTCGAGCGCCGAGTACTGCGAGCCGACGGCGAGCGGCACGAACTTCACGGGCGAGACGCCGTAGCCCGAGGCGAGCCCCTGGTCCGACTTGAACTGCACCGCGCCGCCGACCACCAGCGAGTTGGCGACGCCGAGCAGGTCGCCGAGCGTCTTCAGGCGGTGCCGGCTGGCGAAGATGTCGGTGACCGCGATCCCCGGCGTGTCGCTGAACGGGGTCGGGGTGAGCAGCACGAGGCCGTTGCGCGCCGCCCACCGGCTCGCGCGTGCGTAGGCGATGTTGAGCGTCTTGGCGGGCTTGCGAGAGTGAGCGAACGTCTCGTCGATGGTGTTGAGGTACTCGGGGTACATCGCGAGGTGGTCGTCCTTGAGCGAGCCCAGCACGACGCTGGTGGGACCGATGTTCGGATTGATGTTGACGTCGAACCCCTGCGCCTGGAGCGCCTTCAGGTAGAGCTGGCCGAGCACGAACTGCTCGCCGTAGTTCTCATCGCCGATCGTCACCGCGGGCTTGCCGGTGCCCGGCAGCGAGGTGGTGCTCGTCGTGGTCGTCGTCCCCGAGCTCGCGGTGCCGGTGGTGTTCTTGTTGCTGCTGGTGGTGGTGGTCGTGCTCTTGGCGCCCGCGGCGCCGGTCGTCCCCGACGGCGTCGAGCCGCCCGTGGACGTGCCGCCGCCGCAGCCCGCGAGCACGGCGCTCAGCGCCGCGACGACGAGCAGCGAGGCGGCTGCGCGCCGGCGGCGCGACGAGGGGGGCGGGGGGGAGGGGCGATCCATCGACGGCATCGTCACGCCGGTCAGCTGATGGCGGACGGGCCGATCATAGGTGCCCGTGAGGCCGTCGCACGGCAGTTAAACGCCCGCCGCCCGCCGCGCCTCCGCGTGGGCGGCGTCCTCCAGCCGGTCCTGCAGCGGCGCGAGGGCGGGCAGGCCGAGCGCGGCCCGGATCAGCCAGTCGCCGAACCAGGCGTTCTTGGGCAGCAGCGGCCCGTGCAGGTAGGTGCCGATCACCGAGCCCGCGCGCACCCCCTCGTGGCCGTCGGAGCCGTTGTTGCCCTGGCCGCGCAGCACGTGCCCGAGCGGCGCGGCCCCGGCCCCGAGCACGGTGCGCCCGGCGTGGTTCTCGAAGCCGGCGAGCACCCGGCGCTCACCGGGCTCGAGCTCGACCTCGATCGCGACGTTGCCGATCAGGCGCGGGCCGTCGGAGCGGACGGTCCGCAGGTCGACGAGGCCCACCCCGGGCAGCGTCTCGTCGTGGAGCTGGTAGGAGTGGCCGAGCAGCTGGTAGCCGCCGCAGACCGCGAGGATGACCGCGCCGCGCGCCGCGGCCGCATGCAGCGCGTCGCGCTTGACCGACGCGAGGTCACGGGCGCACAGCGACTGGTCGCGGTCCTGCCCGCCGCCGATGTAGAAGAGGTCGGCCCCGTCGGGGTCGAGCTCCTCGCCGAGGTGGACGGCGGACAGCTCGAACCCCAGGCCGCGCCACGCGCAGCGCCGCTCCAGCAGCAGCAGGTTGCCGCGGTCGGCGTAGATGTTCATCAGGTCCGGGTACAGCGCGCACACCCGCAGGTCGCGGCCTTCAGCCACCGAGCATCACCACCGTGGAGCCGACGTAGTCGTGGGTGGTCGCCACGCGGCTCGCGGCAGGCGTGAACCCGGCCGCGCGGCCCTCGCCCTCGAGCGCGTCCCCGTCGAGTGCCTCCAGGCGCACCAGGTCGGTCTCGGCCGACAGCTCGCCGGCGAGGGTCGACGGTCTCCCGGCGGCGCTCGAGCACGAAGCCACCGTTCCGGGGCGGACCGCGAGCGGCCGGCTCGAGTAGACGATCCCGTCGAGCTCGCGCGACGTCGGGCAGCGGCTCGGGCGATCCGGTCTGCCACGTCGAACGGCTCGAGCGCGTCGGCGATCGCGATCGCGAGCAGCGCCGCCGGGGCGCATGCGCCGCCCGCGCGCGGCGCCAGGAACGCGCGCGCGGGCGGCTTCACCCGTCGAGGAGCTGGACGGTCTGCATCGGCACGATGCAGGAGCTCGACCGGCGCGCCGAGCGTGGGAGTCGAGCGCGTCGTCGCACGACCGTCGCGCACCCCGGTCACCCCCGCCGGCACCGGCCCGCTCGCGAGCGCGTCGAGCAGCGCCTGGTCGCGGTCGAGCGCGATCACCTCGTGGCCGGCGCGCGCGAGCGCCAGCGCGACCCGCCCGGTGCCCGCGCCCACGTCGAGCACGGGACCGTGTGTGCGGGCGGCGAGCGCGAGCCAGAGCGGCGAGGTCCTCGCGATAGGAGCCGCACTCGAGGTCGTGCCAGATGGAGCGCTGAGCGGCGGCTCACCGACTCGCGGTGACCAGAAGCGACCGCGTGGCCGCGGCGCGCGAGCTCCGCGCGCAGCTCGAGCAGCGCCGTGTAGGTCGGCAGCGCGAAGACCCGCGCCCGCCCGCGCCGCGGTGAGCGCCTCGTCGAGCGCCGCCGGGCAGCGCCGGGAGACGACGTGCAGGCGGTCGGCGGGCGATGCCCGCGTACTTCAGGCGCAGCGCGAGCTCGGCGGCGCGCGTGCCGGCGCAGGTGACGCGTCGCGCCCTGCCCGCGAGCAGCTCGAAGTCGGCGTCCCACACCCAGGAGATGTCGCGGCCGTCGGCGGTGCGGTCGTTGAGCACGCCGAGCAGGTCGAGCTCCTCCTCCTCGAGGCGCGAGCGTCCGCAGCACCTCGTCGGCCCCCGCCGGGTTCTTGATCAGCAGCAGCGGACAGTGTCTGCGCTCGCCGATGACGATCCGCTCGGCGCGGCCGAACGCGGCGCTGCACCGCGCCCAGGCCGTCGGCGATCGCCCGCGGGAGAGACGCCGAGCGTCGGTGCACAGCGCGGCGGCGGCGAGCGCGTTGTAGACGTTGTAGAGCCCGGGCAGCGGCAGCGCGACGTCGACGCGCGCCGGCGGGGGTGCGCAGCTCGAACGCGCGCCGCGTCGGTCCGGAACAGCGGGAGGCGTGCGCCGCGCTCACGACGGGCTCCGGGGCGTTCCGCGCCGCAACCCGGACAGCGGTAGACGCCGAGATGTCCGAGGTACACCGCCTCGTACGCGTAGCCGGTTCCGCACCGACGGCAGTGCTTGGAGTCCGCGGCGTGCTGCATCTCCGTCGAGCGCGAGCGAGCGGTTCCTCGACCCCGAAGTACAGGACTCCGCTCCGATCGCGCCCGAGATCGGCGATGAGAGGGTCGTCGGCGTTGAGCGCGAGCCGCGCCGTGGGGGCGAGCGCGGCCGACCATCGCCGCCCACCGGTCGGCGATCGTCTCGGGCTCACCGTAACGGTCGAGCTGGTCGCGGAACAGGTTGGAGAGCAGCAGCGACCGCGGCGCGAGTGCCGGCACGACCCGGTCCAGCCAGAACTCGTCGACCTCGAACAGCCCGAGCTCCCCGTCGATCCGGCCGCCGCGGCCGGCGGCGGCGGGGAGCGTGGAGGCGACCCCGGAGGCCATGTTGGCGCCGGCGCGGTTGTGAACGAGCCGCGTGCCGGTCCGCTCGAGGATCGACGCGGTCATCGCCGCGGTCGTCGTCTTGCCGTTCGTCGCCGAGATCGCGACGTTGCCCTGCGGCAGCCGGGCGGCCAGCCGGGAGATCGCGTCGGGCTCCAGCGCGGATGAGGAGCTTGCCGGGCAGGCTCGTCCCGCCCCCGCGCCCGGCGAGCCGGGCGAGCGGGCCCGCGGTGCGGGCGGCCGCGACCTTCACGTCGAGCGCGGTCATGCGGCTCGACTCGGCCGTGACCGCCGCCGCGCCGCTCCCGGCGCCGGCTCGGGCGCGGCCGCGCCGGGGACGCGCCCGGAGCGGATCCGCGCCGGCAGCTCGGCGATCGGGTCGCCGTCGGCGTAGACCTGGAACGGCCGGGCGGCGGGCGATCTCGATCGTCGCGCGGCGCGCACCACCTCGACCACCGGCTGGTTGACATGGTCCCGGTGAAGATGGTCGGCATCAGCGTGAGGAAGCGGGCGCGCGACAGCTCGTGGATGATGCACGACGTCGAGCTGGCCGTCGTCGAGGGTCGGCGGCGGGGGCGAGCTGCATCCCTCCACCGTAGGAACGGGCGAGTTGGCGGCCGCGACCGTGTAGCCGCTCTACGGTCCGCGGCCCGCCGCCGTCGATCGCGACCGTGAACGTCGCCGGCGTGCCAGGTGGGCGAGCGCCCGCAGCGCACCGTACGCGTAGACGAGGCTGCCGCGGATCAGGCGCGCCTGGTTGGCGATGCGATTGGCGTCGGAGTCGAAGCCGCACGAGGCGATCCCGATGAAGCCGCGGCCGTTGGACCTCGCCCGAGGTCGAGCGCGCGGGGTTGCCCGGATGAGGCGAGCACCGCGCAGGCCTCCGCCGGGTCGAGTGGGATTCCGAGCGCGCGGGACGAAGTCGTTGCCGCGC
>CAVPBY010000042.1:0-41007 GCA_963702225.1 uncultured Solirubrobacteraceae bacterium
CCATCTCGCCGTACAGGGCCTTGATCGCGAAGCCCGGCACGGGCAGGACGGCCGGACGGTGCAGCGCCGTCCCGAGCGCCTTGGAGAAGTCCGCGTTCGTGACCGCGTGCGGCGCCGTCAGGTTGTCGGGCCCTCGGCCGCGCTCTCATCGAGGCAGTGCAGGAGCCCGCCGGCGACGTCGTCGAGGTGGATCCAAGGCATGTACTGCTTGCCGCCCGCGACGGGCCCGCCGATCCCGAGCCTGAAGAACGGCAGCATCTTCTCGAGCGCGCCGCCGTCCGGCGAGAGCACGACCCCCGTCCGGGTGACCGCGACCCGCATCGGGTCGGCGCCGGCCATCGCCTCGCTGCTCCCACCCGACGACGAGCTCGACAGCCAGTCGGTCCCGGGCGGCGAGGACTCGTCGACAGGCTCGGCGTCGCGCGGCGCCGTAGAAGCCGGTCGCCGACTGCGAGACGAGCACCTTCGGCCGCTCGGCCTCGGGCAGCTCGCGCATGGCCTGGAGAGTGCCCGCGTCGACAGCACGCGTGAGTCGCGGATCTCGTCCTTCGCCCGCTGGTCCAGCGCTGGGCGATCGGCTCGCCGAGCAGGTGGATGACCGCGTCGGCGCGGAGCGCCTCGGCGGGAGGCGGGGCCGCGGTCGGGTCGGGCCAGGCGTTGAGGACCTCGGCGGCGTCGCCGAGCGCACCGGCGGCGCGCGCGGGATCGCGTGAGGTCGCGACGAGCGTGTCGCCGCGGCCTCGCAGCCGGCCGGCGACGGCCCGGCCGATCATGCCCGTCGCCCCGGTGACCAGTACTCGCATGCTCGCTCACTTTCCGCTCGTTTGTCCGCCCGAAACACGACCGGACGTTTTACTAATCGTAACAACGTGTAGAGTTATCGGCATGGCCACCCCGGCATCCGCCGAGCTGAGCACCGCGCAGCTCGCCGCCCGCACAGGCCTGCCGGCGGGACGCTGCGGATGTGGGAGAGCCGGCACGGCTTCCCGGCCCCGGCACGGCTGCCGGGCGGGCACCGCCGCTACTCCGAGCACGACGTCGAGGCGGTCAACGAGGTGCTGCGGCTGCGCGGGCAGGGGCTGTCGCTGCCCGCCGCGATCGAGCGCGCCACCCGCCTGGACCAGCCGGGCGAGGGCTCGGTGTTCGCGGCCTGCGCCACCGCCGCCCGGAGGTGACCCCGTCGAGCCTGCCCAAGGCGGCGGTCCTGCGGATCTCCCACGCGATCGAGGACGAGTACCTGGCCCGGGCGACGCGCGGGTTCGTGTTCGGGAGCTTCCAGCGCGAGCGCTTCTACCGCGGTGCGGAGCGGCGCTGGCGCGAGCTGGCCCGGACCGCCGAGCTGGCGGTGGCGGTCGCCGACTTCGGCTCGCTGCGCCGCCCCGCCTCCGCGCCTTCCGAGGTGCCGCTGGAGCTCCACCAGCCGCTCGCCCGCGAGTGGACGCTGATCATCGACGCGCCGGGCGCGCACGCCTGCCTGGCCGCGTGGGAGCAGCCGACCGAGACGGCGGTGCCCGACCGCGAGCGGCGATTCGAGACGATGTGGCGTCGAGCCCGAGGTGGTCCGCACCGCCACCGAGGTGTGCGCCGAGCTGCTCTGGAAGCTCGCGCCGGAGATCGCGGGCCGGCTTCCGGACGTGCAGGCGCAGGCCGCGCTCGGCGCCGACGAGCTGCGGTTCGCCAGCGCGCTGGCGAACCGCGTCGTCGGGTACCTCGGCGCGCTCGTCGCGTAGGCTTGCGCTGCAGATGCGGCTCGGGCTGAACGTCGGCTACTGGGGGATGGGGATCGGGCGCGAGGACCAGCTCGCCGTCGTGCAGGAGGCGGAGCGAGCTCGGCTTTCACTCCGTGTTGGGCGGCGGGAGGCCTACGGCTCGGACGCCGCGACGGTGCTCGCGTGGCTGGCGGCGCGGACCGAGACGATCCGGCTCGGCTCGGCGATCTTCCAGATGCCGGCCCGCAGGCCCGGCGATGACCGCGATGACGGCCGCGACCATCGACGAGTTCTCCGGCGGGCGGATGCTGCTCGGGATCGGATCCTCGGGGCCGCAGGTCGCCGAGGGCTGGCACGGCCAGCGGTTCGGCCGCCAGCTGCAGCGCACCCGCGAGTACGTCGAGGTCGTGCGCCGCGCGCTGGCGCGCGAGCGGCTCGTCTACGAGGGCGAGACGATCACGCTGCCGCTGCCCGACGGCCCGGGGCGGGGCCGCTGAAGCTGATGATCGCGCCCCGTCCAGGAGCGGATCCCGATCTACCTCGCGGCGATCGGGCCGAAGAACACCGCGCTCGCCGGCGAGATCGCCGACGGCTGGCTGCCGACGTTCTTCTCCCCGAGCACGTTGGCGGGCTGCGGGCGCTGCTGCAGGAGGGGGGCCGGCCGGGGCGGGCCGGGTCGCTCGACGGCTTCGAGGATCGTCCCCTTCGGTCGGGGCTGGCGGTGGTCCGCGGACCATGGGGCCGCCCGCGACCTGATGCGGCCGATGCTCGCGCTGTACGTCGGCGGGATGGGCTCGCGCAAGCAGAACTTCTACAACCAGCTCGTCGGGCGCTACGGCTTCGAGGACGCCGCGCGGGAGGTCCAGGACCTCTACCTGGACGGCCGCAAGGACCGAGGCGGCGGCCGCGCTCCCCGACGCGCTGATCGACATGGTCTCGCTGTGCGGGCCGCCCGGCGGCGGTCCGTGAGCGGCTGAGCGCGTTCGGGGAGGCCGGCGTCTCCACGCTCGCGGTCATCCCGATGGCGTTCGACCGCGGCGCGCGGATCGCCCAGCTGCGCGCCGTGGCCGAACTCGCCGCGTAGGCGGCCGGGGGCGTCGCCCCCCGCCGCCTACGCGGCGAGTTCGGCCACGGCGCGCAGCTGGGCGATCCGCGCGCCGCGGTCGAACGCCATCGGGATGACCGCGAGCGTGGAGACGCCGGCCTCCCCGAACGCGCTCAGCCGCTCACGGACCGCGCCGGGCGGCCCGCACAGCGAGACCATGTCGATCAGCGCGTCGGGGAGCGCGGCCGCCGCCTCGTCCTTGCGGCCGTCCAGGTAGAGGTCCTGGACCTCCCGCGCGGCGTCCTCGAAGCCGTAGCGCCCGACGAGCTGGTTGTAGAAGTTCTGCTTGCGCGAGCCCATCCCGCCGACGTACAGCGCGAGCATCGGCCGCATCAGGTCGCGGGCGGCCCCATGGTCCGCGGACACCGCCAGCCCGACCGAGGGGACGATCTCGAAGCCGTCGAGCGACCGGCCGCCCCGGCCGGCCCCCTCCTGCAGCAGCGCCCGCAGCCCGCCAACGTGCTCGGGGGAGAAGAACGTCGGCAGCCAGCCGTCGGCGATCTCGCCGGCGAGCGCGGTGTTCTTCGGCCCGATCGCCGCGAGGTAGATCGGGATCCGCTCCTGGACGGGCGCGATCATCAGCTTCAGCGGCCGCCCCGGGCCGTCGGGCAGCGGCAGCGTGATCGTCTCGCCCTCGTAGACGAGCCGCTCGCGCGCGAGCGCGCGGCGCACGACCTCGACGTACTCGCGGGTGCGCTGCAGCTGGCGGCCGAACCGCTGGCCGTGCCAGCCCTCGGCGACCTGCGGCCCCGAGGATCCGATCCCGAGCAGCATCCGCCCGCCGGAGAGCCGTCGATGGTCGCGGCCGTCATCGCGGTCATCGCCGGGCTGCGGGCCGGCATCTGGAAGATCGCCGAGCCGAGCCGGATCGTCTCGGTCCGCGCCGCCAGCCACGCGAGCACCGTCGCGGCGTCCGAGCCGTAGGCCTCCGCCGCCCACACGGAGTGAAAGCCGAGTCGCTCCGCCTCCTGCACGACGGCGAGCTGGTCCTCGCGCCCGATCCCCATCCCCCAGTAGCCGACGTTCAGCCCGAGCCGCATCTGCAGCGCAAGCCTACGCGACGAGCGCGCCGAGGTACCCGACGACGCGGTTCGCCAGCGCGCTGGCGAACCGCAGCTCGTCGGCGCCGAGCGCGGCCTGCGCCTGCACGTCCGGAAGCCGGCCCGCGATCTCCGGCGCGAGCTTCCAGAGCAGCTCGGCGCACACCTCGGTGGCGGTGCGGACCACCTCGGGCTCGAACGACCACATCGTCTCGAATCGCCGCTCGCGGTCGGGCACCGCCGTCTCGGTCGGCTGCTCCCACGCGGCCAGGCAGGCGTGCGCGCCCGGCGCGTCGATGATCAGCGTCCACTCGCGGGCGAGCGGCTGGTGGAGCTCGATCGGCACCTCGGAAGGCGCGGAGGCGGGGCGGCGCAGCGAGCCGAAGTCGGCGACCGCCACCGCCAGCTCGGCGGTCCGGGCCAGCTCGCGCCAGCGCCGCTCCGCACCGCGGTAGAAGCGCTCGCGCTGGAAGCTCCCGAACACGAACCCGCGCGTCGGCCCGGGCGCAGGTACTCGTCCTCGATCGCGTGGGTAGGTCCGCAGGACCGCGCCTTGGGCAGGATCGACGGGGTCACCTCCGGGCGGCGGTCGCGCAGGCCCGCGAACACCGAGCCCTCGCCCGGCGGGTCCAGGCGGGTGGCGCGCTCGATCGCGGCGGGCAGCGACAGCCCCTGCCCGCGCAGCCGCAGCACCTCGTTGACCGCCTCGACGTCGTGCTCGGAGTAGCGGCGGTGCCCGCCGGGCAGCCGTGCGGGGGCCGGGAAGCCGTGCCGGCTCTCCCACATCCGCAGCGTTCCCGCCGGCAGGCCGGTGCGGGCGGCGAGCTGGGCGGTGCTCAGTTCGGCGTTTGCAAGCGTGGCCATGTCGGAAAACGATACACTTTGTTGCGATTTAGTCAAACGTCCGGTCGTGTTTCGAGGCGGACAACGAGCGGAAAGTGAGCGAGCATGCGAGTACTGGTCACCGGGGCGACGGGCATGATCGGCCTGGCCGTCGCCGACGGCTGCGAGGCCGCGGCGACACAGCTCGTCGCGACTGTCGCGCGATCCCGAGCGCGGCCAGCCGGTGCGCTCGGCGACGCCGCCGAGGTCCACGCCTGGCCCGACCCGACCGCGGCCCCGCCTCCCGCCGAGGCGCTGGCCGCGTCGACGCGGATCGTCCACCTGCTGGGCGAGCCGGTCGCCCAGCGCTGGACCGAGGAGGCACGGGGCCGGATCCGCGAGCTCGCGCGTGGCTCGCGACCGCGCAGCTCGTCGCGGGCCTTCACGGCGCTCCCGGAATCCGAGCGCCCGGGCGTGCTGGTCTCGCAGTCGGCGACCGGCTACTACGGCGACCGCGGGCCGAGCGCCGCTCAGGAGGACGCGCCGGCCGGGCGCCGGACTTGCTCGCCGAGGTCGTCGTCGCCTGGGAGCAGGCCGCGCGGCGGGCGCCCGCCCCCGTGCGCGTGGTGACGACGCGCACCGGTGTCGTGCTCTCGCCGAGCGGCGGGGCGCTGGCCAAGATGCTGCCGTTCTTCAAGCTCGGCGTCGGCGGCCCGGTGGCCGGCGGGCGAGCAGTACGTCCCGTGGATCCACCTCGACGACGTCGTCGGCGGGCTGGTGCACTGCCTCGACGACGCCCGGCGCCGAGCGGCGCGGTCAACCTCACCGCGCCCGACCCGGTGACCAACGCGGAGCTCTCCAGTGCGCTCGGCCGCGTGCTCGGGCGCCCGGCCGTGCTGCCGGTGCCCGGGTTCGCCGTCAAGCTGCTGTACGGGGAGATGGCCGAGATGGTCACCACCGGGCAGCGCGTGGTCCCCGCGCGGCTGCAGGCGCTGGGCTACGCGTTCCGCCACCCGAGCATCGAGGCGGCGCTGCGCGACGTCTCTGAGCTCGTGACGGTCCATCGCCTGGAGCGCAGCCAGTACTGGCGCGCCCGCTCGACGAGGTGTTCGGGTTCTTCGCCGAGGCCCGGAACCTCGAGCGGATCACGCCGCCCTGGCTGGCTTCCGCGTGCTGACGCCCGACCCGGTGCAGATGGACGTCGGCGACGCTGATCGACTACCGCCTGCGCGTCCACGGGATCCCGCTGCGCTGGACCTCGCGGATCGAGGAGTGGGAGCCGGCGCGGCAGTTCGTCGACCGCCGATCCGCGGCCCGTACTGCGCTGTGGCATCACCGCCACCGGTTCTCCGCCTCCGGGGGGGGCACGATCGTCTCCGACGAGGTCCATTACGCGCTGCCGCTGGGCGCCCTCGGCGAGACTCGCCCACGGCCTGGTCGTCGCGCGGGATCTCGATCGCATCTTCGGCCACCGCCGTGAGGCGGTCGCCCGGATCCTCGAGGGCCGGGACGGGTGACGACCTCGATCCTGTGGCTGCGGCGCGATCTGCGCGTCCACGACCATCCCGCGCTCGGGCCGCGCTCGGGCGGCCGAGCGGACGTCCCGGTGTTCTGCTTCGACGACGCTCTGCTCGAGCGGGCGCCACGCCTCCGGGCCGCGGACCCAGTTCCTGCTCGAGTGCCTGGCCGACCTCGACGCGGCGCTGCGCGAGCGCGGCAGCCGGCTGTTCGTGCGCCGCGGCCGCCCGAGCGCGAGATCGCCCGCGCTCGCCCGGGAGACTGGGGGCCGAGGCGGTGCACGTCAGCGCCGACGTCTGCCCGTTCGCCCGGCGCCGCGACGCGGCCGCGCGGCGGGCGCTGCGCGAGGGACGGCGTGGACGCTCGTCGCGCACCCGGCCTGTTCGCGCTCGACACGCTCGAGCCGATGCGGACCGGCCCGGGGAGCCCGTACACGGTGTTCACGCCGTTCTACCGGACGTGGCTGCGCCGGCCGCGCCGGCCGACGTGCCGCGCGCGCCGCGAGCACTGCCGCCGACCGGCCGCAGGGCGGTCGGCGGCTCGCTGCCCACGCTCGCGGCGCTCGGGCTCGAGCAGGAGTGTCACACCCGCCCCCGGCGGTGAGCGCGCCGCCCGCCGTGCCCTCGCCGACTTCCTGCGCGGGCCGGTCGACGACTACGCCGACGGCCGCGACACCCTCAGCGGGCGATCGGTCTCCCGGCTGTCGCCCTACCTGCACTTCGGCTGCGTCTCCCCGCGCGAGATCGAGCAGCGGCTCGGCGACGGCGGCGGGCGCGGAGCCGTTCCGCCGCCAGCTCTGCTGGCGCGACTTCTACGCCCACGTGCTCGGTCACTTCCCCCACAACGCGCACTCACGAGTTCCAGGCGCGCTATCGCGGGACGATCCGCTGGAGCCACGCGCGGGCAGCGCTTCGAGGCCTGGTGTGAGGGCCGCACCGGATACCCGGCGGTCGACGCCGGGATGCGCCAGCTGCGCCGCGAGGGCTGGATGCACAACCGCGCGCGGCTGCTCGTCGGCTCGTTTCTGACCAAGGACCTGGGGATCGACTGGCGCTGGGGCGAGCGCTGGTTCATGCGGCTGCTGCTCGACGGCGACGAGGCAGTCCAACAACGGCAACTGGCAGTGGATCGCGTCGGTCGGCGTCGACCCGGCGCCGGCGTTCCAGCGGATCTTCAACCCGACGCGCCAGCTGCAGCGCTTCGACCCCGACGGCGCCTACGTGCGCGAGTACGTGCCCGAGCTGCGCGCACGTCCCGGACGAGCATCTGGCCGAACCGTGGACGATGGACGCCGAGGACGCAGGACGCTGCGGCTGTCGCATCGGCGAGGACTACCCCGAGCCGATCGTCGACCACGCCAGGCGCGCCGGGAGGCGCTCGACCGCTATCGCGTCTGACCGAGGCGGCGGTGCGGCGGTCAGCCGGGTTACATCGAGAATCTATATAGTTATCCGATGTGACCACCGCCGCGGAGCAGACGACCGACATCGAGCGCGAACCCCGGATCGAGCGGATCGCCGCCGACCTGCTGCCCCGCGCCTCCCAGCTGACCCGCCTCGTCGTGCGTCGGGCGACCGCCGCGGGCGCCCCCCTCTCGCGGACCGAGGGCGGGATCCTGCGCACGCTGTCGGAGGGCGAGCGGCGGATCACCGAGCTCGCGGGCTCGAGGGGCTCGCACAGCCCACGACGACCGCGCTCGTCAAGCGCCTGGAAGAGCGGGGACTCGTCACCCGGGGCCGTGACGCCGCCGACGGACGGGTCGCGCTCATCTCGCTGACCGCCGCCGGCGCCGCCGCGCTGGACGGGTTCCGCCGCCGCTATCGCGCCGCGCTCGCCGAGCGCCTGCAGGCGATGAGCGACGTCGAGCTCGCCGAGCTCGACGCGGCGTCGCGCGCGCTCGGCCGCCTCGTGCGCGAGCTGCAGGGGGGAGGGGAGCGATGAGCGATTCGCCCGGCGCCGGCGCGGGATCGTTCCTTCACCAGCCGCGCGCCGTGTGGGCGGTCGCGTTCGCCGCGGTCGTCTCGTTCATGGGGCTCGGCCTCGTCGACCCGATCCTGCCCGCGATCGCCAAGGACCTGCACGCCTCGCCCTCCGACGTCGAGCTGCTGTTCACGAGCTACTTCGCGTTCACCGGGATCTCGATGCTCGCCTCGAGCGTCATGGCCAGCCGCATCGGTCCCAAGCGCACGCTGCTCGGCGGCCTGATCCTGATCATCGCCTTCAGCGCCCTGGCGGGCGCGTCGGGGAGCGTCGGCGCGATCGTCGGGCTGCGCGCCGGCTGGGGGCTGGGCAACGCGCTCTTCATCGCGACCGCGCTGTCGGTGATCGTCGGGTCGGCGAGCGGCGGCGTCGCCGGCGCGGTGATGCTCTACGAGGCGGCGCTCGGGCTCGGGATCTCGATGGGCCCGCTCGTCGGGGGCGAGCTCGGCGGGATCAGCTGGCGCGGGCCGTTCTTCGGCGTCGCGGTGCTGATGACGATCGGCTTCGTCGCGATCCGGATGTTCCTGCCGCGCACCGACGCGCCGCCCGCGCATGAGCGCGTGGGGGTCACCGAGCCGCTGCGGGCGCTGCGCCACCGCTCGACGCGCGGCTCCGGACTAACCGCGGTCTTCTACAACTTCGGCTTCTTCACGCTGCTCGCCTACACGCCGTTCCCGCTGGACCTCGGCGTGCACCAGCTCGGCTACACGTTCACCGGCTGGGGCCTGATGCTCGCGATCTTCGCGGTGTTCGTCGCGCCCCGCGCCGGGCGCCGGTTCGGCGACGTCCGCGCGCTCGGGGTCGCGCTCGGCGGGCTGGCCGCGATCCTGCTCGTGATGGCGCTCCTGCACGGCTCGCAGACCGCGCTGATCGTGTGCGTCGTCGTCTCGGGAACGTTCCTCGGGGTGACGAACACGCTGATGACCCAGGTCGTGATGCAGTCGGCGCACGTGCCGCGTCCGATCGCGTCCTCCTCCTACAGCTTCGTGCGCTTCTGCGGCGGCGCGATCGCGCCGTTCGTCGCCGGCAAGCTCGGCGAGCACGTCGCCGTTCAGGCGCCGTTCTACCTCGGCGCCGGGATGACCGCGATCTCGGTCGCCCTGCTCGCGTTCTACCGCGGGTCGCTGCGCCCGGTCGATCCTGCCGACCGCGCCGAGATCGAGCGCGGCGAGCGGCCGGCGGGCGCCGCGCCCGGCTCCGCCGAGCCGGACGGCGCGGGCGGCGCCGCGGTGCGCTCGCACCCGGTCACCCACTGAGCCGGCCGGCCCGGCCGCCGACCTGGCCCCGGTCGCGTTCTTACTCGATTCTGTGCGTGCGGTGGGAGGGTCCGGGTACCCGGATCTCGTATCACGAAGGGGAGGTCGACGACCATGTCCTATCTGAACTGTCCCCGGTGCGGCCTGAGCGTCGAGATCGAGGCCGGCCAGGCGGTCGAGGTGAGCTGTCCGCGGTGCCGTGGCCGTGCGCACGTGCTCGTCCCGATGTACGAGACCGACCGGCCGCGTCCGCCGGTCGACGCGCGCGAGCCCGCGCCGCGCGCCGCCTGAGCGCGGCCGGCCGGCGCCCGTATCGCGGGCCCGGCCAAGAATGAGAATCAGTCTCATTTAACTGCTAGGCTGTCGGCCGTGGACGTCCGCCGCCTCATGCGCCGCGTTGGGCTGACGGGCACGGCCGCAGTCGTGGCGGCGCTTGTCGCGGCGTGTGGCGCGGCCGGGTCGCCCGCCTCGCTGCACGGCCGGATCCTCGCCGTCGGGGCCGAGAACGAGTACGCGAACGTGATCGCGCAGGTCGGCGGCTCCCACGTCGACGCGATCGCGATCATGAGCGACCCCAACACCGACCCGCACAGCTTCGAGGCGAGCGCGTCGGTCGCGCAGATCGTGTCGAGGGCCCGGTTGGTCGTGCAGAACGGCCTCGGCTACGACGGGTTCATGAGCAAGATCGAGGGCGCGACCCACGACGGCTCGCGTCGCGTGATCGACGTCCAGGCGCTGCTCGGCCTGCCGGGCTCGACCCCGAACCCGCACCTCTGGTACAGCCCACGGACGATGCCCGCGGTGGCGCGCGCGATCGCCGCCGGCCTGAGCGCGATCGAGCCGCGTCACGCGGCGTACTTCCGCGCCCGCGCGGCGCGCTTCGCCGCCTCGCTGGCGCCGTGGCGACGGGCGCTCGCGCGGTTCTCACGGCGCTATCCGGGCACCGCGGTCGCGACGACCGAGCCGGTCGGCGACGACCTGCTGCAGGCGGCGGGCGTCCGGAACCTCAGCCCGTTCTCGCTGCAGGCCGACATCATGAACGGGACCGATCCGGCCCCGCAGGCGGTGAGCCTGCAGGACCGGCTCTTCTCCGCCCACCGGGTGAAGGCGCTCGTCTACAACGAGCAGGTGACCGACTCGGTGACCCGCGGGTTCCTCGCCGCCGCGGCGCGGGCCCACATCCCGGTCGTCGGCGTCTACGAGACGATGCCTCACGGCTATGACTATCGGTCGTGGATGATGGCCGAGCTCGCCGCGCTGCAGCGGGCGGTCGCCCACGGCGTCTCGACGCGGAGGCTCGCCCGATGACCGCGCCCGTGCTCTCGGTGCGGGGGCTGAGCGTCGCGCTCGCCGGCCGGCCGGTCCTGCGCGAGATCTCGTTCACGATCGAGCCGGGCCAGTTCACCGGCCTGATCGGCTCCAACGGCGCCGGCAAGACGACGCTTCTGCGGGCGATCCTCGGGCTGCGCAGCCGTGCCTGGAGCGGCTCGGGCGAGGTGCTCGTCGGCGGCGCGCCGCGCGCGCGGCGCAACCCGCTGATCGGCTATGTCCCCCAGAAGGTGGCGCTCGACCCCGACGTTCCGTTGCGGGCGCGAGACCTGGTCGCGCTCGGGCTCGACGGGCACCGGCTCGGGATCGCGCTGCCGTCCGCGCGCCGGCGCGCCCAGGTGGAGGAGATGCTCGACGCGGTCGGCGCCCGCGCGTTCGCCGACGCGCGGGTCGGCGAGCTGTCGGGCGGCGAGCAGCAGCGGGTGCTGCTCGCCCACGCGCTCATGGCGCGACCGCGGCTGCTGCTGCTCGACGAGCCGCTCGCCAACCTCGACCTGCGCAGCGTCGGCGAGGTCGTGTCGCTGATCGCGCGGATCGCCGCCGAGCAGCAGCTCGCGGTGCTCATCTCCGCCCATGAGATCAACCCGCTGCTGCCGGTGATGGACCGGATCGTCTACCTCGCCGGCGGGCGGGCGGTCCACGGGACCGTCGGCGAGGTCGTCCGCGGCGACGTGCTCACCGGGCTGTACGGGCACCCGGTCGACGTGCTCCACGTCCACGGCCGGGTGCTCGTCGTCGCCGAGGTCGGCGGCGGGAGCGCCGATCCTCCGGGCGCCCCCTCCGGCGTCGAGGTGCTGTCGTGACGGCGACCGGCGCGATCGTCGCCTCCGGGTTCTTCGCCAGCGCGGCCGTGCGCACCGCGCTCGCGGTCGGGGCCGCGGTCGCGCTCGTGTCCGGGCCGCTCGGCGTGTTCACGGTCATCCGCGGGCAGTCGTTCGCCGGCGAGGCACTCGGCGACATCGGGACGACCGGGGGCTCGGGCGCGTTCCTGGCGGGCGTCGGCCCGCTCTGGGGGTTCGTCGTGTTCAACGTGGCCGCCAGCGCGGTGATGGAGCTCATCGGCGTCCAGCGCCGCCGCGGCCGTGACCTCGCCACCGGGGTGGTGCTCGGCTCCGGCCTCGGGCTGGCCGCGCTCTTCCTCTACCTCGTCTCGACGCAGCAGAACGCCTCCGGGACCACGGTGACGATCCTGTTCGGCTCGCTGTTCACCGTGGGGGGCTCGACGGTGCCGCTCGTGCTCGCGCTCGCGCTGATCGTCCTCGTCGCGCTCACGGTGCTCGCGCGACCGCTGCTGCTCGCCTCCACCAGCCCGGAGCTCGCCGCCGCGCGCGGCGTGCCGGTCGGGCGGGTCGGCTTCGCCTACCTGCTCGCGCTGTCGCTGTCGGTCGCCCTGTGCGCGATCACGATCGGCTCGATCCTCTCGACCGCGCTGCTCGTCGGACCGGCCGCGGCGGCGCTGCGGATCGCCCGCCGGCCCGGCCGCGCGATGGCGGCCGCGGCCGCGCTCGGGGTCGCCGCCACCTGGCTCGGGGTGCTGCTCGCCTACGACAGCTACGAGTGGCCGCCGCATCACCGCGGCTGGCCGGTGAGCTTCTTCGTGGTGGCGCTCGTGTTCGCCGAGTACCTGCTCTGCGGGCTGGCCGGCGGCCGCCGGCACGCCGCGGCACCCGGGCTCGACGTCGCGCCCCCCGCGGAGCTCGGAGGCTGACACGGTGTTCTCGGGGTTCATGGTCGACACCTGGATCGCGGGGGTGCTCGTCGCGCTGCTCGCCGGCGCGGTCGGGTTCTTCGTCGTGCTGCGCGGCTCCTCGTTCGTCGCCCACGCCCTGCCCAACGGCTCGTTCGCGGGGGCGGCCGGCGCCGCGCTCGTCGGGGTGAGCACGCTCGTCGGGCTCGCCGTGTTCGCGGTGCTCGGGGCGCTGTCGATCGCGGGGCTCGGGCGCCGGGGCCGCCACGACGCGGTGACCGCGCTCGTGCTCGTGCTGATGCTCGCGACCGGAGCGCTGTTCATCGACCTGAGCTCGCAGTACGCGCCCGCGGTCGAGGCGCTCCTGTTCGGCGAGGTGCTCGGGATCAGCACCTCCGAGCTCGTGCCGACCGCGGCGATCACCGGGGTCTGCCTGGTCGCGCTCGTGCTGCTCTACCGGCCGCTGCTGCTGTCCACGGTCGTGCCGGAGTCCGCGCAGGCCCGCGGGATGGCCGCCGGCCGCGTCGAGCTCTGCTTCCTGCTCGTCGTCGCGCTCGCCACCGCGATGACCGTCCCGGTCGTCGGCACGCTGCTCGTGTTCAGCCTGATGATCGGCGCGCCCGCGGCCGCCCGCGCGGTGTGCGACCGCCCGGGCCGGGCGCTCGCCCTGTCCATGGTGATCTCACTGGTCGCGGTGTCGGCGGCGATCGCGGGCTCGTATGAGACCGACTATCCGGTCGGGTTCTTCGTGGGCACGGTGAGCGCCGGCTGCTACGTGCTCGGCCGCCTGATCGGAGCCCGGCGCCGGCGCACCGATCACGCCGCCGCGGCTCACGACGCCGCGGGGCTCGCCGCGGCTTAACCTCTGGGAGATGGCCGACGTGAGCCACGATGCCGCGAGCTGGGCCGATCGGGTGACCGACCTGCTCGCCGATGCCGGCCACCGGCGCGGCGGCGCGCGGCGGGAGCTGCTCGAGCTGATGGCGGCGCAGCGCTGCGCGCTGTCGGCGTTCGAGATCGAGGCGCAGCTGGCCGCCGGGCCGCGCCGCGTCTCCCGGGCCTCGATCTACCGGATCCTCGAGCAGCTCGAGGAGGTCGGCGCGGTGCAGCGCGTCGACGTCGGCGGTGGGGTGACGCGCTATGAGCCACTCGGCCGCGACCACCATCACCACCACCATCTCGTCTGCGACCGCTGCGGGAGCCTCGAGCCGTTCACCGACGCAGCGCTGGAGCGGGCGGTCCAGCGGGTCTCCGAGCGGGTCGCGCTCGAGGTCTCCGAGCACGAGATCGTGCTCCACGGCACCTGCGCGGACTGCACCGACGTGCGGGCGTCGAACTGAGCCTGCGCCGTCGGCCGGACCGATCGACCCTGGCGCCCGGGTTCCGGCCGCGACCGGTCAGGTGCTCGGCATGCCCTCCGGATGGCGCGGCAGCCCGTCGTCGGGGATCGGCTCCCACGGCGCGGCGTAGGCGACGAACTGGCGGGCCATCGGGCGCACGCCGGTGTCGCCGTCGAACGCGGACATCCGCACCACGGTGATCACGCCGGTGTCGCGAGTGCGCGCGAACAGGTGCGAGCCGCACAGCCCACAGAACGACTTCGCCAGCCCGTCCGCGAGCGTCCAGTCGCGCACGTGCTCGGCGCCCTCGGTGCCCCGGTTCTCCCCGACGAGGGAGGCCCGGTGCCCCGGTTCTCCCCGACGAGGGATGCCCGGTGCCCCGGCTCTCCCCGACGTGTGTCGTCTGAGTGTTGCCCACCAACGCTCAGACGGCACAGGTCCCCGCCCAACCTAACTTGCTTGTTCAAAGCAAGCCGCCGAGCTAGGATGACCGGACGATGGCCACGGCCGCCCGCACCCAGCTCGAGCGCCAGGCGGTCTCCGACGCCGCCATGGCCGCCGCCGCGGTCGCGCTCATCTGCGAGCGTGGCGCGGCCGCCACGACGCTCAAAGACGTCGGGGTGCGCGCCGGCTACAGCCGTGGCCTGGCGGGCTACCGGTTCGGCTCCAAGGCCGGGCTGTGGGCGTTCCTCGTGCACACGATCGGCGAGGAGTGGCTCGCGGAGCTGCGCCGCGCCGCCGCCGGGACGAGCGGCCTGCAGACGCTGCACGCAGCGCTCGACGCCCACTGCGCCATCCTGATCGAGTCGCCCGATCGGTTCCGCGCGTTCTACACGCTGTGGTTCGACTCGGTCGGCCCCGACCCGGTGCTGCGCCTGCAGATCGCCCGCATCCACGCGCGCCGGCGTCACGACGTCGAGCGCTGGATCGGCGACGGGATCGCGGCCGGCACGGTCCGCCCCGACGCGGACGTCGGTCGCGTCGCCGACCAGTTCGTCTCCCAGCTCGTCGGGATCGTCTACGCGTGGCTCGTCGCCGACCCCGACACCCCCGACCACGGGCGCGTGACCGAGCAGCATGCCCACCTCAAACGCCAGATGACCGAGGCGCTGGCGCCAGTCGCGCCGACCTCGCTCGCGCCCACGGCGCCGACCCAGGAGTAGACCGATGGCCGTCCAGACCGACACCCCCCGCGACAGCGCACACACCGCCGAGGACGAGGCGCCGCCGCTGCGATTCGTCACCGCCGCGTCGCTGTTCGACGGCCACGACGCCGCGATCAACGTGATGCGCCGCCTGATCCAGGACTCCGGTGCCGAGGTCGTCCACCTCGGGCACAACCGCAGCGTGCGCGACGTCGTCCGCGCCGCCGTCCAGGAGGACGCCGACGCGATCGCGATCTCGTCCTACCAGGGCGGCCACACCGAGTACTTCCGCTACGCCGTCGAGATGCTGCGCGAGCAGGGCGCCGGCCACATCGGCGTCTTCGGCGGCGGCGGCGGGACGATCACCCCCAGGAGATCGCCGCGCTGGAGCAGGACGGGGTGACGCGGATCTACCACCCCAACGACGGAGCGCACCTGGGGCTGACCGGCATGATCGACGACCTCGTGCAGCGCGCGCGGGCCGCGCGCCGCGTCTCCCGCGTGCCGGCGCTCGATCGGGGCGCCCCCAGCGACCTGCAGATCGCCGAGATGCTGTCGGCGATCGAGGACGGCGTGATCGAGACCGCGCAGCTCGACCAGCTGCGCGCCGGCTGGCGCGACGACGCCCGCGCGGCGCGCACGCCGGTGATCGGGATCACCGGCACCGGCGGCGCCGGCAAGTCGACGGTCACCGACGAGCTGCTGTCGCGCTTTCTGCAGCACTTCGACGACCTCCGGATCGCGGTGCTCGCCGTCGATCCGACGCGCCGGCGGACCGGCGGCGCGCTGCTCGGCGACCGCATCCGGATGAACAGCCTGCGCGACGAGCGGCTGTTCATGCGCTCCATGGCCACCCGCCGCCACCACGCCTCCACGGCCGCGGTGCTCGCCGACGCGATCGCCTTCACCAGGACCACCGGGGTCGACCTCGTGATCGTCGAGACGGCCGGGATCGGCCAGTCGGACTCCGAGATCGTCGACCTCGTCGACCTGCCGATGTACGTGATGACGAGCGAGTTCGGGGCGGCGAGCCAGCTCGAGAAGATCGACATGCTCGACCTCGCCGAGATCGTCGTGATCAACAAGTTCGACAAGGGCGGCTCACAGGACGCGCTGCGCGACGTGCGCAAGCAGTGGCGGCGCAACCACGTCTCGTTCGACCGGCCCGCCGAGGAGATCCCCGTCTACCCGGCGATCGCCAGCCAGTTCGACGATCCGGGGCTGACCTGGATGTTCGCCAAGCTCTGCGAGGCGATCGGGGCGCTCCCGGAGTTCGACGCCGATCGCTTCGACCCGCACCTCGACGCCTCCGAGCACGAGCCGGTGCCCAACGTGCTCATCCCGGCCGGGCGCGTGCGCTACCTGGCCGAGATCGCCGAGCAGGGCCGCGGGGTCGGCGCCGAGACCGAGCGCCAGGCGCAGGCCGCCGCCACCGTGCAGCATCTCCACGCGGCGCTGGCGACGCTCGGCGACCCCGAGCTGCCGGCGCCGCTGGACCCCTACCCGAGCGCCGCGCTGCAAACCCCCGACGACCCGCGCGTCGCGCTGCGCACGCAGCACAACGAGGCGCTCGACCAGCTGGGCGCCGACGCGCTGGCGCTGTTGCGCGGCTGGGACGAGATGGTCGGGCAGATCACCGCCGACACGTACGGCTACACGGTCCGCGGGCGCCAGCTCACCGGCGAGAGCCACCGCACGTCCCTGAGCGGCCTGAAGATCCCCAAGATCGCGGCGCCGCGCCTGGAGGGCTGGGGCGACCGGCTGCGCTATGCGATGAAGGAGAACCTGCCGGGCCGCTACCCGTACACCGGCGGGGTGTTCTCCTACCGGCGGATCGGCGAGGACCCGACGCGGATGTTCGCCGGGGAGGGCACCCCGGAGCGGACCAACCGCCGCTTCCACTATCTCTCGGCGGGCCAGGACGCGGCGCGGCTGTCGACCGCGTTCGACTCGGTGACGCTGTACGGCGAGGACCCGGCGCAGCGGCCCGACATCTACGGCAAGGTCGGCAACTCCGGCGTCTCGATCGCGACCCTCGACGACGCCAAGAAGCTGTACTCGGGCTTCGACCTGTGCGCGCCGACGACGTCGGTCTCGATGACGATCAACGGCCCGGCGCCGATCGTGCTCGCGTTCTTCATGAACGCCGCGATCGACCAGCAGGTCGAGCGCCATCTGCGCGAGACCGGCGGCTGGGAGGCCGCCCAGCGGACATTGCAGGAGTATTTCGATCGAACTGGTGCAAGGAGGCCCGGATACGACGGCGAGCTGCCTGAGGGCCACGACGGGATCGGCCTCGGCCTGCTGGGCGCAAGCGGCGACATGGTGCTCGAGCCCGACGTCTACGAGCGGATCCGGGCCGACACGCTGAAGACCGTGCGCGGCACCGTTCAGGCCGACATCCTCAAGGAGGACCAGGCCCAGAACACGTGCATCTTCTCGACCGAGTTCGCGCTGAAGATGATGGGCGACATGCAGGAGTACTTCACCGCCCACGAGGTGCGCAACTTCTACAGCGTCTCGATCAGCGGCTACCACATCGCCGAGGCGGGGGCCAACCCGATCTCGCAGCTCGCGTTCACGCTCGCCAACGGCTTCACGATCGTCGAGTACTACCTCGCCCGGGGCATGGAGATCGACCGCTTCGCCCCCAACCTGTCGTTCTTCTTCTCCAACGGGATGGACCCCGAGTACGCGGTGATCGGGCGGGTCGCACGGCGGATCTGGGCGCGCGCGATGCGCGAGCGCTACGGCGCGAGCGAACGCAGCCAGATGCTCAAGTACCACATCCAGACCTCGGGCCGCTCGCTGCACGCGCAGGAGATCTCCTTCAACGACATCCGCACCACGCTGCAGGCGCTGTACGCGATCTTCGACAACTGCAACTCGCTGCACACCAACGCCTACGACGAGGCGATCACCACCCCGACCGAGGAGTCGGTCCGCCGCGCGGTCGCGATCCAGCTCATCATCAACCGCGAGCTCGGCCTCAACATGTGCGAGAACCCGTGGCAGGGGTCGTTCGTGATCGAGGAGCTCACCGACCTGGTCGAGGAGGCGGTCTACGCCGAGTTCGAGCGGATCTCCGAGCGTGGCGGCGTGCTCGGCGCGATGGACACGATGTACCAGCGCTCGCGCATCCAGGAGGAGTCGCTGTACTACGAGCGCCTCAAGCACGACGGCACGCTGCCGTTGATCGGCGTCAACACGTTCCTGTCCCGCGAGCACGCGGGCGAGGTCGATACCGAGCCGGTGCTGATGCGCTCCACCGAAGCCGAGAAGCGTGCGCAGATCGACGCGGTGGGCGCCTTCAACGACCGCGCCGCCGAGCGCCGGCCGCCGGCGCTGCGCCGGCTGCAGGAGGTCGCCCGTGCGCGCGGCAACGTGTTCGAGGAGCTGATGGAGACGGTCAAGGTGGCCTCGCTGGGCGAGATCTCCGGCGCGCTGTACGGGGTCGGCGGGGAGTACCGTCGCAACATGTGAGCGATCCGGCCCCGCACACCCGCGACGCGGCGGGAACCGTGCATCCCGTCGCGGGGGATGACGCGCGGATCGTCTCGCTCGTGCCCTCGCTCACCGAGCTGGTGTGCGACCTCGGCCTCGCCGACCGCCTGGTCGGGCGCACCGGGTTCTGCATCCACCCGTGGGACACGGTGCGGCGGATCCCGAAGGTCGGCGGCACCAAGGACGTCAAGCTCGAGAAGGTCCGCGCGCTGGCGCCCACCCACGTGCTGCTCAACGTCGACGAGAACCGGCTCAAGGACGCCGCCGCGCTGTCGGAGTTCGTCCCCCACGCGATCGTCACCCACCCGCTGCACCCGCGCGACAACCTCGCGCTCTACCGGCTGCTCGGCGCGGTGTTCGGCGCGCAGGAGCGAGCGCGGGCACTGTGCGCCGAGTTCGAGCGGGCGCTGCACGACCTCGCGGCCGCGCCGCGCGAGCCCGCCGACGTGCTCTACCTCATCTGGCGCGATCCGTGGATGACGGTCGCACCGGACACGTACATCGCGCGGACGCTCGAGCTCGCCGGCTGGCGCACGCTGCCCCGCCAGACGGGCGAGCGCTACCCGGAGATCGAGCTGTCCGCGTTCGCCGGCGTGGTCGACCGCGTGCTGCTCTCCTCCGAGCCGTTCCACTTCAAGCCGTCGCACGTCGACGAGGTCGCCGCACTCGTGCCCGGCGCCGAGGTGTCGCTCATCGACGGCGAGATGACGTCGTGGTACGGCAGCCGCGCGATCGCCGGCCTGCGCTACCTGGCCGAGTACGGAGGCGTGCGCGCGTGAGCGCAGAGGACGAGGCCGACCGCCGCCGGGCCGAGTCGCCGTGCATCGGGGTGTGCGTGATCGACGAGGCGAGCGGGCTGTGCGACGGGTGCCTGCGAACGCTCGAGGAGATCGGGCTGTGGGGGTCCTCGAGCGCCGCGCAGCGGCGGGAGATCCTTGCGCGCCTGGACGCCCGGCGCGCCGTCAGGCGCTCGTCGGCGCCGGGTGCTCGTCGGCGAAGCGGTCGGGCCTGACCCGGTCCTCGGGCTCGAGGTGGATGAGCACCGTCGTGCCCGGCAGCCGTTGCACGATCGCGTCCTGCACCTGGTGGGAGAGCTGGTGGGCGCGCCGGAGCGAGGTCCCGTCGGCGAACTGCATGTGCAGGTCGACCTGGTGGTTGGAGCCGACGTGGCGTGCGCGCAGGTCGTGGACTCCGACCACCTCGGGGGAGATGAACCCGTCGACGACCTCCTGCAGCGCGGCCAGCTCGTCGGGCGGGAGCGCCTCGTCGGCCAGCCGGCGCGTGGCGTCGTTGAGGATCCGCACGCCGGTCGTCGAGATCGCGGCGGCCACGATCAGGCCCATGGCGGGGTCGATCCACCGCGCGTGGGTGAAGTGGACGAGCGTGAGCGAGACGAGCACCCCGATCGAGACGAACGCGTCGGTCTGCAGGTCGGCCCCGTTCGCACCGAGCGCCGCCGAGCCGGTCGTCCGGCCGGCGCGCCGCAGGTAGGCGGAGACGAGCAGGTTCGTCGCCGCGGCGGCGGCGGCGACGATCATGCCGACCCCGATCCGCTGCACGCCGCCGCCGTCGATCAGCCGGCGGATCGCCTCCACGGCGATGAACGCGGCGCCGAGCAGCAGCAGCAGCGCCTGGGCGCCGGCGGCGAGGTCCTCGAGCTTCTCGTGGCCGTAGCGATGCGACGCGTCGGCGGGTACGTCGGACTTGCGCACCGAGGCGAGCGCGATGATCGAGGCGATCAGGTCCATCAGCGAATGGACCGCGTCCGAGATGATCCCCACCGACCCGGTGATCAGCCCGGCGGCGAGCTTGAGCGCGATCAGGCAGAGGTTGGAGCCGACGCCGACGAGCGCCGCCCGCGTCTTCATACCGACTACCGCTGCACTGCTGCCGGCCATCTCAGGCGACGATACCGGCGCCCTACAACGCGGGCGACAGCGCGCTCACCCGCAGCACCGTGCGGTGGCAGGGCGTCACCCGCCGGCCGGTGCTCGCCAGGCGCGCGCGCAGCGACCCGGCGCTGCCCGCGATCCGGATCCGCGCGATCACCGCGCGGGGGCGGCGCGGGCAGGTCGCGTAGCGGGCGGTGAACTGCGCCGAGGTCCCGGGGTACAGGACGACCGTGCCCGCGATGCCGTCGCGCCGCAGCGCGCCCCGGCCGACGGCCCGGCGGCGGCGGGTGAGCGCATGCCCGCGCGAGCCGGCGAGCGTCACCCGGGGAAAGCCGCGCACGGTGCACACCGCGTCGGAGCGGTCACGGACGCTGAGCGTGAGCGTCGGGCGGCGGGCGGCGAGCGCGATCGCCGCGGGCCCGGCGGCGAGCTGATCGGCCCGGCAGCGGCGGATCGCGCCCAGCGCCACCATGCGCTGGTCGATCCGCAGCGGGTCGCCGGCCATGTCGTCGAGCAGCGGGCCGCGCCGTCCGCGGATCGCGAGCGACAGCGTCGAGCACCCCGCCGGGGAGTCGACCGCGACCGCGAGCGGCCGCCCGCGGGGCCCGCGGAAGCGCAGCGTGATCCGCGGCTGCACCGGATCGAACGGGCACGAGTAGACGACGCCCGGCTGCATGCGCTGCAGCCGGTCGATCGCCCCCGCCAGCCGGCGCGCGACGCGCCGGCCCAGCCGGCGCGGCGCCGAGCGCCGGCCGTGGGCCGCGCGCCCGCCGTCGAGCCCGGCGACGGTCGCGCGGGCGGTGTAGGTCACCGAGCGCACCGTGGCGGGAATCCGGTCCCAGACCGGGCGCGGCACGAGCCAGGTTGCCTCGCCGTCGAGCCGCACCGCGGTGAGGCCGCCCGCCAGCGCGTCGGTCTGGACGGCGGCGGTCAGCTGGGTGAGGCCGGCGGGCGCGGCGTAGGACCAGAAGCCGTCGGTCACCTGCCCGGGCTCGCCGCCGACCCCGTGGCCGACGATCCGCAGCGCGTGCGGCAGGTGGGCACGCACGAACGCGACCACCGCCGACGGCGGCTCGCGGACCGTCCACCAGGAGGTGTCGTCGACGAGCTGCGGGTTGGTGAGCGAGAACCCGGGCGCGACGAGCGCGGTCCCCGTGCCAGGCGGCTTGGAGGCCGAGCGGACGGCGGCCGCCGGCAGCAGCAGCTCGCCGAGCAGGCGCCCGGCCCAGGTCCGGGCGACGGCGTGGTTGACCGCCCGCGTGGTGAACGGCGAGCCCGCCGGCGCCGCCCCCCCGCCCGGTCGGCGCTCGCGGGCAGCGCGACGCCCAGGAGGATGAGCACGCCAGAGATGAGCGTCCGGCGGAGCAACGTCGTCACAGTATCGCGTCGGCGCCGCACAGCGGTCAACGCGCCGCCCGCCCGCCCGGCGCGCGGCGCTCGCCCGCGGGCGGGTCGTGCGCGGCCGCGCGGCCGGCCAGGCGCCGCGCGAGCACCGCCGGTGCGGTGAGCGAGGCGGGCGCGGTGTCGGCGGCCGCCGCCGCCCCGATCCGCTGCAGCGGAAGGGCCGCCCCGCGAGCGCCCGCGACGATCGTGTTGCCGCCGCGCCCGCCGAGCGTGAACACGTGCGCGAATGCCTCGCCGAGGCCGGCGCCGACCCGGTCGACGACCCGGCGCGCGCGGTCGTCGACGACGTTGACGCACGCGAGCGGCGCCACCCGGGCGACGTCGCGCAGCGCCTCCACGGTGATCAGCCGCACCGGGACCCGAGCGCCCAGGAACGCGTCGACGACGACCGCGTCGTGGCTGTCGTCGGGCTCGGTGGCGAGCCACTCGCGGCCGTCGGCGTGGCGCACCCGCAGGCCGGGCGTGCGCCGCAGGCCCATGTGCTCGCGGGCGAGCGACAGCACGCCGGAGTCGAGCTCGCACACCTCCTGGCGCCCGTCCGGCCATTCGGCGGCGAGCGCGCGGGGCAGCGCGCACGCGCCGCCACCGACATGGACGATGCGGCGGGCGCGCGCCGCGCGCAGGATGATGCGCAGCCAGCGCATGTAGTCGAACTCCAGGTGGGTCGGGTCGGCGAGGTCGACGTAGGAGCTCTCCATCTGCTGCTGGATGAGCAGCCGACCGGTCGGCCGCGCCGGATCGCGCTCGACGACCAGCTCGCCATCCCGGGCGAGCACGAGCTCGGCTGCGCGCCGGCGGCGCACCGGTGTCGCGCCTACCCCCCAGCGTGCCCGGATCGGCGGGCACGTCGACGGCGTGCTCCTGCAGCGCCTGCAGCGGCACGACCTCGAGCGCGCGCTCGTGGGTGGAGGCGAGCACGACGTAGGCGGCCGCCCCGTCGAGGTGGGCGCGGAGCCAGTTGGCGGCGGTCACGCACCAGCGATCGCCGGGCTGCAGACCGGGGAAGCCGTACATCTCCACCGGCGTCTGCAGGTCGTTGCCGATCGCGCGCTGGTGGGCGAGGAACTCTGCGGTCATCACCGCGCAGATCGTGTGGCTGCCGATGTCCTCGGGGCTCGTGTGGCAGCAGCCGTCGCGGAAGAAGCCGGTGACGGGGTCGGTCCCGCACGGCTCGAGCTCGGTTCCGAGGACGTTGCGGTCGGCCACCGCCCGAGTATCGCGCGTAGCCTGCCTTGAGTGGACCCCGCGGAGACCATCGAGCGGTTCCTGTCCGCGCTCGCCGCGGGCGCCGAGCGGACCGGGCCGGGCCGCTGGCGGCTCGTCGCAGACTGCGCCGGCCATCCGCTGTCACTCGAGCTCACGCTGCGCGACCCGTTCCTGCGTGCCGAGGCCGCGGTGCTCGGACCGGCGGTGATCGAGCCGCGCCAGCTGTTGCACTGGAACGGCCAGGCGCCGCTCGTCTGCTTCGCCGAGAACCACGCCGGTGAGGTGATCGTGTGCGGCGAGATCCCCGTCGCCGCGCTCGATTCCGAGCTGCTCGACCGCTTCCTCGGGCTGCTGCACGCAAGCGCCGCCCGCGCCCGGCAGTTCGTGCTGCCCGCGCGAGCGCCGTGACGGTGCGCGCCGTGGGGTGTCCTTCCGTGCCGCTCCCGTTCGTCGTCTGGATGGGACCGACCCCGAGACCAGGAGGATCGACATGAAGTACCTGCTGATGATCTGCGCCGGCGAGGACCGCGAGCCGAGCTCGCCCCGTATGGAGATCGAGCAATGGGTCGAGGAGACCGACCGCAGCGGCGCCCGGCTGCTCGGTCGCGCGCTCGACTCGCCCGAGACGGCGGTGACCGTCCGCGTGCGCGACGGCGAGACGCTGCTCGCCGACGGCCCGTTCGCCGAGAGCAAGGAGTTCGTCGCCGGCTTCGACATCGTCGACTGCGCCGATCTCGACGACGCGATCGAGGTCGCCGCCAACCACCCGGTCGCGGCCTTCGGGACGGTCGAGGTGCGTCCGTTCCTCAACGACCACGCGCTCCCCGACGGCGCGCGCGAGTGGGCGCGGACAGAGCCCGGCGACAGCTGGGCGCTGTTGCTGTGTGTCGACGGGATCGCCGCCTCCGACGACGTCGAGACGGCGGTGCGCGACGGGAGCAGGGCCTGGGGGGAGCGGCTCAGCGAGCGGGGGACGCTCGTCGTCGGCCGGCCCCTGGCGCACGCCGAGACCGCGACCTCGGTGCGGCTCAGCGACGGCGAGACGCTGCTCAGCGACGGGCCGTTCGTCGAGACCAAGGAGTTCATCGGCGGGTTCGCGATCCTCCAGGGCATCGACCGTGACCAGGCGATCGGGCTGGCGGCCGAGCATCCGCTGGCCGCCCACCATCGCGTCGAGGTCCGGGCGTTCCAGGACGCGTGAGCCGACCGGCTCCACGCTCGTCGGCGGTCGCCCGCGCGGCCGCCGACACGGCCTTCCGCGACGAGTGGCCCCGGATCGTCGCGGCGCTCATCCGCCGCACCGGCGACTGGGACCTCGCGGAGGAGTGCGCCTCCGAGGCGTTCGCCCAGGCGCTGGCCACCTGGCCGCGCGACGGCACCCCGGCGCGGCCCGGGGCATGGCTGACGACCGTCGCCTCCCACCGCGCGCTCGACCGGCTGCGGCGCGCCCGGCGCGGTGGCGAGCTGCTCGAGAGCATCGGCCGGGATCCGCTCGGACCGCTGCACGACGACGAGGAGGACGGAGCGATGCGCGCGCTGCTGGAGGAGCCCGACGAGATCGAGGACGACCGCCTGCGGCTGATCTTCACCTGCTGCCACCCGGCGCTCGCGCTCGAGGCCCGCGTGGCGCTCACGCTGCGCTCGCTCGCCGGCCTCACCACCGCCGAGATCGCGCGCGCATTTCTCGTCTCCGAGGCGACGATGGCCCGGCGGCTGAGCCGCGCCAAGGCGAAGATCGCGCGAGCCGGCATCCCATACCGGGTGCCGCCCGCCCACCTGCTCCCCGAGCGGACCGCGGGCGTGCTCGCCGTGCTGTGGCTGCTGTTCAACGAGGGATACGCGGCGAGCCGCGGGGAGGAGCTGATCCGCGACCGGGTGTGCGAGGAGGCGATCCGGCTCGCTCGGTCGCTGGTGAGCCTGATGCCCGACGAGCCGGAGGCTTCCGGCCTGCTCGCGCTGATGCTGCTGCAGCACTCCCGCCGGCGCGCGCGGATCGACGGGCGCGGTGACGTGGTCACGCTGGAGGAGCAGGACCGGGGGCGCTGGGACGCGGGGGAGGTCGCCGAGGGCCTGCAGGTCCTCGCGGCCTCGCTGCGCCGTCGCGACGCGGGCGCGTATCAGCTGCAGGCGGCGATCGCCGCCTGCCACGCCGAGGCGCCGGACGCCGCGGCGACCGACTGGCCGCAGATCGCCGCGCTCTACGCGCTGCTCGTCACCGTCATGGACACGCCCGTGGTCCGGCTCAACCGAGCGGTCGCGGTCGCGATGGCGGGCGATCCGGCGGCGGGCCTCGAGATCGTCGACGCGCTCGACCGCGGCGGGGCGCTCGCCGGCTACCACCTGCTGCACGCCACGCGCGCGGACCTGCTGCGTCGCGGCGGCGACCACGCGGGCGCTCGCGAGGCGTACGTTCGCGCGCTCGAGCTCGCCCCGACCGAGCCCGAGCGGCGGTTCCTGGCCAGGCGCCTGGGCGAGCTCCGGGAGGGGCGCTGACCGGCCACGCGGTCACGGTCCCGCGGCGGCTGCTCGAGAACTGGGCGGGCTGGCGGCTTGGCGACGTCGAGGCGCTCGCCGCCGACGTGCGCGCGCGGTGCGCCGACGCGGCGGCCGCCTGGCGCCTGGAGCGGCTGCGGCCGCTCCCCGGCGGCCAGGTCGCGCTCGTGCTCGCGGCACGGGCGCCCGCCGGCGAGGCGGTGCTCAAGCTCAGCCCGCGGCCGGAGGGGGAGGGGAGGTCGCTCGAGGGCGAGGCGCTCGCGATGTGGGCGCGCCGCGGGGCGGCGCCGCGGGTGCTCGGGACGCGCGACGACGGGACGACGCTGCTGCTGGAGCGGGTGTTCCCGGGCGACTCGCTGGGCGAGCGCGGCGCCGGCGCGCGGGAGGTCGTCGAGACGATCGGCGCGCTCTGCCCGCGGCTGCACGTCGCCGCCGGGCAGGTCTCGGACGGCGGGTTCCCGTCGCTCGCCGCGCACGCGCGTGACGACGGCTGGCTGCGGTCGCTCGCCGGCGCCCGGGAGCACGACGAGCTCCAGGCGCTGCTCGCGCCGCGCGCCGGCGACCGGCTCCTGCATGTCGATCTGCACGCGCTCAACGTGCTGCGCGGTCCGGGTGGCTGGATCGCGATCGACCCCAAGCCGTGTCTCGGCGACCCCTGCGCAGACGTGTACGGGTTCCTCGACGGCGCGCCGCTGGACGAGCTCCCGACGAGGAGCGGCGCGGCGCGGGAGTGGCTGCGCGCGCGCCTGTCCGACTACGCCCGAGCGGGCGGAGGGGACCCTGACCGGCTCACCGCCTGGCTGCGGATCCGGGCTCAGATCCTGCTCGGCGAGGGCGCCGGAGACAAGCGAGAGGCGCTGCTGCGCCTGCGCGACGCGCTCGGCTGACCCGGCCGCCGTGCGCGCGCCCGCCGTCAGGACCGGCAGAATTGGCGGACGCCGGAACCAGGACAGGCGACGGCGGGACCGCCGCCGCAGCGACCGAGGAGGGACTTCCCGATGCAGATCACCCGCAACTCGCTCGAGACCGCACGCGGCTCGGAGGAGTGGTTCACCGGCACCGTGTACCTCGACCAGGTCGCGGTTCCCTCCGGCCCGTCCCGGTATGCCGCCGCGCTGGTGCACTTCACCCCGGCGGCGCGCACCGCGTGGCACACGCACCCCTGCGGTCAGACGATCTTCGTCACCGAGGGGCTCGGGCTCTGCCAGCGCGAGGGCGCGCCGGTGCAGACGATCCGGCCGGGGGACCGAGTGTTCTTCGAGCCCGGCGAGAACCACTGGCACGGCGCAGCGCCCGATCGCCTGATGACGCACCTCGCGGTGCAGCAGCTCGACGAGCAGGGCGACGTCGTCGTCTGGGGCGAGCACGTCAGCGACGAGGAGTACCGCGCCGCGCGCGCTACCGGCTGAGCGCCTCGGCCTCCAGCTCGGCGCGCGCCGCGGCGAGGTCCGCGCGGGCGGCCGCGTCGACCTCCGGGATCCGGGGGTCGGTCCGGCGCAGCGCGCCGAGCACCACCGACGCGGTCGCCAGCCGCCCGAACCACTTGTGGTCGGCGGGGATCACGTACCACGGCGCCCAGGCGGTGCTCGTGTGCGAGACCATCTCCGAGAACGCCCGCTGATAGTCGTCCCAGCGGGCCCGCTCGCGGATGTCGGCGGCCGAGAACTTCCAGTTCTTCTCCGGCAGGTCGAGCCGGCGCAGGAAGCGCACGCGCTGCTCCTCCTTGGAGATGTTGAGCAGCAGCTTGACGATCCGCACCCCGCCCTCGCTGAGCTGGTGCTCCCAGGCGTTGATCTCCTGGAAGCGCTCGCGCCACAGCGCGCCGAGGTCGCCCGCGGGCGAGATCCCGCGGGCCTCGAGCAGCTCGGGGTGGACGCGGACGACGAGCACCTCCTCGTAGTGGGAGCGGTTGAACACCGCGATCTCGCCGCGCGCCGGCAGGTTCTCCCGGTAGCGCCACAGGTAGTCGTGGGCGAGCTCCTCGGGGGTCGGCTCCTTGAAGCTGTGCACCCGCACCCCCGCCGGATTGACCCCGCTGAACACGTGCCGGATCGTGCCGTCCTTGCCGCCAGCGTCGATCGCCTGCAGCACGACCAGCAGCGAGTGGTGCTCCTCCGCGGCGAGCCGCTCCTGATAGTCGCTGATCAGCGAGACGGCGGTGTCCAGCAGCTTTCGTCCGTTGCGCTTGCGGCGCACGGCGACCGTCGCGCCGGGGTCGAAGTCGCCGGGCAGTTGCACCGTCGACCCGGGCTCGACCTGGAGCCGCTCCCCCACCTCGAGGATCCGTGTGCGCCGCTTGTCGAGTTTCTTCTTGCCCATCGCAGTGGCCCGGCGGGGACATGAGCCAGGACCAGTCGATTATGAGCGCGTTCGAGGAAATGACGCGGCCGAGCGTGGTCGCCGCCGGTGACCGGGCCGCCCTGCGTGGTGCTCCTCTCGGCGATCGCCGGCGCCCGATCCGCCGCCGCTCCCCATGCGTCGGCCGGAGTGGGATGCTCTCCTGGTGTGCTCGACCGCGGCGGACGCTGCACTTGCTGGGCGCGTCACGGCCTATTCGGGCCGGATCCGTGACGCGGTTCTCGACCAGCACGAGGGTGGTTGGGTGTGCTCGCCGCTGGGGATCTGGCTGCTGCTGTGCGCCTGTCTGACCGGCACCGACGGCCCCGAGCGCGCGGAGCTTCAGCGGATCGTGAGCTGCACACCGACGGAGGCCGGCGAGCATCTGGACACGTTCCTGTCTGACGTTCCCCCCGCGGTGCACGCCGCGCTCGCGCTGCGGGCCCGCGAGTCGATCGTCACCGAGCGACTCACGCGCTGGCGCGAGCGACTGCCGGCGCAGATCGAATCCGGACCGATCCCGACCAGCGAGCAGGCCGACGCCTGGGCGGACCGTCACACGCTGGGCCTGATCGAGCGGTTCGGGCTCGCCCCGGCTGAGCTGAGGCTGGTCCTCGCCTCGGCGCTGGCGACCCGGGTCTCCTGGGAGCAGCCGTATGACGTCGCACCGATCCAGGAGCGGTTTTCGGCGCAGAGCCCCTGGCGTGACGCCGTCGAGCGGGTCCTGTGCCGCAGCCGCCCGACCGACACGGCGATCGTCGACACATGCGCTGCCGGGCTCGTCGCCGTGCACGAGGCGGTCGCCCAGGAGGATCTGAGGGTGGTCTGCGTGTCCGGCGATCCCGTCGTCGACCGCGGCGACGTGCTCGCCGCCGCGCACGAGGTGGCCGGACACGTCGCGGCCGGCTCACCGCTGGCCGCGGTCTCGCTGTTCGACCTGCCGCTCGGCGACGGGCACTCCTGGACGCTTGCCGAACGCGACCGGCCGGCGCCGTCTCCGGGACGGCGGTTTGAGACGATCAGCGACATCGCCCTGCCCGCCTGGGAGCTCGACAGCACGCTCCTGCTGCTGGAGTCCCCGGCGTTCGGCGCGCGGGCAGCGACCGGCGCGCTGCGTCGGATGATCGGGGAGGAGGGGCCCAGCGACGCCCGCCAGGTCGCGCTGGCCAGATTCGATCGCTACGGGTTCAAGGCGGCCGCGCTCACGTTCATGGCGGTCCCAAGCGCGCGCGTCGCGCCCCCGACGCACACCGGCGTCGAGCGCGTCGCCGGGATCCGGCTCGACCACCCGTTCGCCGCCATCGCGGTCACCGGCCAGGAGACGAGGTTCCGCGGGCTGCCCGTGTTCGAAGCCTGGGTCCGGTCCCCCGCCGAGGTGCCCGAAGACGGTTCACGAGCATGAGCCCGACGTGATCCGAGTGACCCGCAGAGGTGCAGCGTCGCCGACGGGCTGATTCCGGCGGCCAGCGGTCCGGCACCTCCAGTCCGCCGGCGAGCCGCATGGCCGCGTTGTCCTCAGTCGCGGACGCGGTGCTCGGACGGGTCGGCGACACTCGATCTACCGGGAATTGGTATAGCTGCCCGCGATGGTTGCTCCGCCCGAGTCGGTGATCAGTGCGTTCGGCGTCAGAAGCGTTCCGGTACCCCTCGCCGGCGCGACGTCCTGCTCAGCCCGCCCGAAGGAGTACGCGGCCGCGGTCGTGCTCGACCGACAGCCGGCTGCTCGAACCTTTGCTCGCTCGGCCCGAAGGACCGCAGCTGCTCATCATGGGCCGTGTTGTTTCGCCTGTTCTCCGACGATGACCCAGTACCTCGCGCCGGGCGCGGGACGCCCGTAGCACGATCCATGCTACGGTTTGGTCGTGGCTCGTTCGATCCATGTCCGACTCGATGAGACCTCGGCAGCCGCATTGGATGTGGTTCGAGCGGGTGGACTGAGCGACTCCGAAGCGGTGAGGGCATCACTGCGGGAAGCAGCGGCGCGCAGGCGCGTCCGATCCGCAATACGCGAGGAGGTTCGGCGCCTCGCGGAGGACGCGCACGATCGCGAGGAGATGCGAGTCATCCGCGAGCAGATGGCCGAGCTGGCTCCGCCGTCGCTTGATTGACATGGTCCGGGGCGAGATCTATCGCCTACCGGCGCCTCGTGGTGCTCGAGGACACGAGCAGCGCGGGGCTCGCTATGCCGTGATCGTGCAGGCCGACGAGTTCCTCGACCTCAGTACGACGCTGGTTGCGCCGACATCGACCGGCGCCCAGCCGGCGACGTTCCGACCCACGATCGGCATTGACGGCGTCGATACCCGCGTCATGGTCGAGCAGTCGACGGTGGTGGATCCCGAACGCCTGGAATCCTCACTCGGGCGACTCGATGCCGGCGAGCTGCGCGCCGTCGACAGCGCTCTCGCCCTCGTCTTCGGTCTGTGACGTGCAGGTGGCGTCCTGGGTTGCATCGACTGCCGAGTGGCCCGGCTGGGACTCGAACCCAGGACCGACGGATTATGAGTCCGCTGCTCTGACCAGCTGAGCTACCGGGCCGGCGGGCAGGGACGCTATCGGCCTGGATGCGGTCAGCGCGATGCCCAGCCCGGCGTCCGTCGGCGCGGCGCCGTCGGCCGCGCCGGTATGATCGGCGGCGCAATGCTCGTTCTGGCGGACCTTCTCGGCCTCGGCCACTCGCAGAGCTCCTTCGGGGAGACGCTGGCGCTCATCATCACGTTCCTGGGCATCGGCGTCATCGCCAACCTGCTGATCGGCTACGCGGTGTTCGCGGCCCTCGCCGAGCGCAAGGAGAACCAGGAGCGCATCGAGCCTGCGTACGACCGCGGTGAGCACCGTCGCTGACGGCCCTGGTTACTGGGGGCCCTCCGACCACTACGCCTTCTGAGAAGGTCGCTGAAGGAACGTCGTCGGGCCGCGTCGAATGAGACGCCTGCCCATGAAGCACGCGACCACTCCCATCGCCGGCGCCGAGGCGACCAACGGTCATCAGGCTCTCTCCGGCTACATCAGGACCCGGTTCGACGAGTTCTCGCGCTCCCAGAAGGACGTCGCGCAGTACATCGTCGACCATCTCGACGAGGCCGCCTTCCAGACCGCCGAGGAGCTGGCCCGCCGGGCCAACACCTCCTCGAGCACCGTCGTGCGCTTCTCCCAGGCGCTCGGCTTCGAAGGGTTCCCGGAGCTGCAGCAGGCGGCGCGCGACGAATACCGCCGGCTCGTGGGCGGGGCCGGCGCCGGCGCGGCGCTGGCGAGTGAGTCGCACTCCGCCACGCCGCTGTTCTCGCTGGACCACACCGAGTTCGAGGCGGCGCTCGCCGCCGACCACGTCAACCTCGAGGACACGGCGCACAAGCTCCGCCGGACCGACGTGGAGGCGGCGGTCGACGCGATCGTGTCCGCGGAGCGGGTGCTCATCGCCGGGACCGACCAGATGGCGTTCTTCGCCAGCTACCTGCGCCATCTGCTGATGCTGCTCGACCTGCGCGCCGAGGTGGTGGCCAGCCCGTCCCAGGAGGCGCTCGGCCGGCTGTCGCGGATCGACTCCGACACGCTCGTCATCGGACTGTCCGCCGGCCGGCCCCATCCGCTGATCACGCGCACGATGAAGCTCGCGCGCCACCGCAAGGCGACACGCTCGCCGTCACCGACGCGACCCTCTCCGAGGTCGCGCGCCTGGCCCGGATCCGGCTGTACTACTCCTCGAACACGCCGGCGTTCGTGCGCTCGCACACGGCGCTGCTGTCGATCATCCAGGCGCTCGCCTACGGCGTCTACGCCCGCGACGCCCAGCAGTACGACGTGCGCATCAAGGCGTTCCGCCTCAAGTAGTCGCGCCCACCGGCGCCACCGGCGCGACCAGCAGCGTCTGCACGGCGCGGCCGATCCGCCCGCGCCGGTCCCACAACACGCTCTCGGCGAGCGCCACGCTCCCGCGCTGCACGCGGGTCTGGGCCTCCAGGGCAACCCACTCGTCGACCGGATCTCGCTCCACGAACACGGTGAGGTCGGGGTTGATGAAGGTGTGGCCCTCCCATGGCACCGCGGGCGCGATCCCGTTGCCGAAGTCCCCGGCGGCGACCACCCGGTCGGTGGGAAGCGTCGGCTCGCCGGCGATCAGCGGCACCCGCAGGCGGAACCAGGCAACCGCGGGGCCGACGTGACGAAAGGCGCCGCGCACGAAGCGGATCTCCATCCCGTGGGTGGCGAACATCGGCGTCGGGTTGTGCCAGTCGTTGGGCGTGCCCTCCTCGGGAGCCGGGAACGGCGGCGCCTGAAGCTCGGTGGCGTCCAGCTCGGTCGGGAGCAGGAACAGCCCCCGGGCGCGCAGCACCTCCGTCCCGCCGGGGTCGCGCAGGACGCCGTCGAGCAGGGTCACCCGCCGCCCCGGGCGGACGACGTCGATGCCGAGCGTCAGCGGGCCGAGCGGCACCGGGCGGACGAGTCGAGCGTGATCCGGGCCAGGCGCAGCGGCGGGACCGCGCGCGCGGAGAGCACGTGCGCCATGAGCGCGGCGGGCGGCCCGCCGTGCAGCGCGCCCGCGAACCACGGGCCGAGCGACAGCTCGCTGGCCAGATAGCCGTCGCCATCGCGGACAAACAGCGCCGAGTCGTTCATCGGCCGGGAACCTAGCGTGCGGGTAGACTCGCTCGCATGAGCGCGAACGGCCACAACTCCCGCGACGAGGCGACCTTCACGGTCAAGAGCGGCCTCGCCGAAATGCTCAAGGGCGGCGTCATCATGGACGTCGTCACCTCGGAGGAGGCGAAGATCGCCGAGGACGCGGGAGCGTGCGCGGTGATGGCGCTCGAGCGCGTGCCGGCCGACATCCGCCGCGACGGCGGCGTGGCGCGCATGTCCGACCCCGAGATGATCAAGGGGATCCAGGAGGCGGTCACGATCCCGGTGATGGCCAAGGCGCGGATCGGCCACTTCGCCGAGGCCCAGGTGCTGGAGGCGCTCGAGGTCGACTACATCGACGAGTCCGAGGTCCTCACCCCGGCCGACGAGGCCAACCACATCGACAAGTGGCCCTACAAGGTGCCGTTCGTGTGCGGCGCGACGAACCTCGGCGAGGCGCTGCGGCGGATCGGAGAGGGCGCGGCGATGATCCGCTCCAAGGGCGAGGCCGGGACCGGCGACATCGTCGAGGCGGTGCGCCATCTGCGCCGCATCCGCTCCGAGATCCGCGCGCTCACCCTGATGGACCCCGAGGAGCTGCCGACCGCCGCCAAGGAGCTCGCCTCCCCGCTGCCGCTCGTGCGCCGGATCGCGGCCGACGGCCGGCTCCCGGTCGTGCTGTTCTGCGCCGGCGGGATCGCCACCCCGGCCGACGCCTCGCTCGTCATGCAGCTCGGCGCCGAGGGCGTGTTCGTCGGCTCGGGCATCTTCAAGTCCGCGGACCCCTCGCGCCGCGCGAAGGCGATCGTCGAGGCGACCACCCACTTCCGCGATCCCGCTCGGGTCGCCGCGGCGTCGACCGGCCTCGGCCAGGCGATGCTCAGCATCGAGACCTCCAAGCTCGAGTCCGAGCAGCTGCTCGCCTCCCGCGGCTGGTAGTGGCCGGCCCGCCGCCGCAGGGCGGCCCGTGCGTCGGGGTGCTCGCGCTGCAGGGCGACTTCGAGGCCCACGCGAAGCTGCTGCGCGGCCTGAGGGCCCAGGCGCGCGAGGTGCGCGTGCCCGGCGACCTCGACGGGCTCGACGCGCTCGTCCTGCCCGGAGGCGAGTCGACGACGATGACGCTCGGGATCGAGCGGGAGGGGCTGGCCGGACCGCTGCGCGCGCTCGCCGCGGCGGGCACCCCGATCCTCGGCACCTGCGCGGGCATGATCATCCTCGACCGCGAGCACCTCGGGATCCTCGACATCGTCGCCGAGCGCAACGCGTTCGGCCGTCAGGTGCGCTCGTTCGAGGCCGACCTTCAGATCACCGGCGTGAGCGGAGATCCCGTCCACGCGGTCTTCATCCGCGCGCCGTGGGCCGCCGAGACCGGTCCCGGCGTCGAGATCCTCGCCGAGGTCGACGGCCACCCGGTGGCGGTGCGCGAGGGCAGGATCGTCGCGATCTCGTTCCACCCGGAGCTGAGCGGCGAACCGCGCCTGCACGAGCTCGTGCTCGGGCTGCTCGACTGATCCCTTAGACGACCAGCCCGTGGCGCATCGTGTTCTCGCTCACGGCGTGCTGGGAGACGAACTGCAGCAGGTAGTCCGGGCCGCCGGCCTTCAGGCCGGTGCCTGACAGGCGGTTGCCGCCGAACGGCTGGCGGCCGACCATCGCGCCGGTGATGCCGCGATTGACGTAGAGGTTGCCGACCGGGGTACGGTCGCGCACGCGCCGCACCACCGACGGGTCGCGGGTGAACAACCCCCCGGTGAGCGCGAACGACAGCGAGTCGACGACGTCGCAGGCGTGCTCGACGTCGCGCACGCGCTGGACGGCGAGCACCGGCCCGAAGATCTCCTCGCCGAGCACCGGCGAGTCGTCGGGGAGGTCGGCCGCGAGCGTCGGCGTCGCGAACCACCCCTCCGCCTCGCCGCAGCCGCCGGTCTCGGCCTGGGCGACGATCGTGCCGCGCTCACGCGCGATCTCGATGTAGCGGGCGACCCGCTCGGCGGCCTCGCGCTCGATCACCGGCCCGACGTCGACGCCGAGCGTCCGCGCCTGACCGACGAGCAGCGAGCGGACGGCGCCCGCGAGCCGCTCGGTGAGCTGGTCGGCGATCGCCTCGTGGACGAGCAGGCGCGACGCGGCCGAGCACTTCTGCCCGGCGTAGTTGAAGGCCGATCCGATCACCGCCGGCACGACCTCGTCCAGGTCGGCATCGCCGTCGACGATCACGCAGTTCTTGCCGCCGAGCTCGGCGACGACCGCCTTGAAGTGGCGCTCGCTCGTCTCGGCCGCGGCACGGACGATCGAGCGCCCCACCGGGAGCGAGCCGGTGAACGCGATCACGTGCACCCGCGGGTCGCGCACGAGCGCGTCGCCGACCTCGCCCGCCCGGGCAGGATCGCGAGCGCCGCCTCGGGCACCCCGCCCGCGCGCAGGGCGTCGATGAGCGGGAGGCACAGCGGGCGACTGCTCGGCCGGCTTGAGCACGACCGCGTTGCCCGCCGCGAGCGCCGCCGAGGTCATGCCGCAGGGGATCGCCAGCGGAAAGTTCCACGGGGAGATGACGGCGGCCACGCCGCGCCCCACATAGGCCATCTCATTGCGCTCGCCGGGCACCTGCAGCAGCGGCCGTCCGCGCCCGAGCTCGATCGCGCCGCGGGCGTAGTACTCGAGGAAGTCGATCGCCTCGCACACGTCGCCGTCGGCCTCGGGCCACGGCTTTGCGCATTCGCGCACCTCGAGCGCCGCGAGCTCGAGGCGGCGCTCGCGCATCCGGCGGCCGCCCGCCGCAGGCACGCGGCGCGCTCGGGGGCGGGCGTCCCGCGCCACGCGGGGGCGGCGCGCTCGGCGACCGACACCGCCCGGTGGACCTCCTCGACGGTCGCCGCCGCGCACTCGGCGACCACCCGGGCCGGCGCCCCGGGATCGGTCGAGGTGAAGCGGCCGCCCGGCGCGCGTCGCCGTCGATCCGCACCGGGACCGGCAGCGGCAGCAGGCGGTCGACCGCCGCCAGGGCGTCGTCGAGCCCGGCGCGCACCGAGGTGCGCCGCAGCTCGAGGATCGGCTCGTTGGCGAACGGCGGCAGCGTGTCGGTGCGGGCGATGGTGGCGGTCACGGGCGTGAGTCACGGCGCCGCGAGCAGCTCGTCGATCGGGACCCCGCTCGCCTGGGCCGAGCAGGAACGAGTCGTTGCTCGTGTTCTCGAGCAGCCGGCGCACGAGGTAGGCCATGCCGGCGACGAGGTCGCCGACCGGGCAGTAGGCCCGGACTCGATAGCCGCGCGCAGCGAGCGCGGTCGCCAGATCGTCCCCCAGCCCGCGCAGGATCTGCAGCTCGAGGTCCTCGCCGGGGTGGTCGGGGCGGGTGACCCGGTCATAGGCGATCGCGTGGGCGACCGAGCGCAGGTTGTGGGAGGCGATCGCGACGCGGACGGCCGGGCGCGCGTCGAGCAGCGTGCGCGTGAGCGCCTCGTAGTTGCGGTCACAGGCCGGCTTGTCCTCGAACACCGGCACCTCCCAACCGTGCTGGCGGGCCTGGACGAGCTCGTGATCCCAGTAGGCGCCCTTCACCAGCCGCACCGTGAGCGGCGAGCCGCGCCGGACCGTGCGCGCCCAGGCGAGCACCTGGTCCAGCGTGGCCGGCGAGTCGCGCAGGTAGGCCTGGAGCACGAGGCCGGAGGACGGGCCCTCGCGGAACTCGTCCTCGCCGAGCACCTCGAGCACGACTCCAGCACCGCCTCGCGCGAGTCGAGCGACTCCATGTCGATGTGCAGGTGCGCGCCGCGGTCGCGCGCCTCGCGCAGCAGCGGCCGCAGCCGCGCGGCGGCGTCGCGCTGTCCGCGCGCGGGCGCGGGCAGGGCGCAGCAGCGGGGTGAGCGCCGAGATCTTCACGCACAGGTTGGCCCGCGGCAGCGCGCCCGCGCCGTCGGATTCGAGCAGCGGCCGCGCGTGCCAGGGCGGGCGTCTCGGCGGCGAGCACTCCGACCGCCGTCCAGGCAGCGCTCGGCGTAGCGGGTCGGCCTCGGCCTGGGGTGACGGTCGCCTCGCCGAGCAGGTCGACCGAGGCTGGCGACGCCCGCGTCCCACAGCTCGGCGCAGCGTGGGCAGCCGCCCCCCGCGGGGGACTCGCCGACGATGAAGCGATGCGCCAGGGTGACGCTACCTCCGCCGGCCGCGGCGGCGCCGATCGCGGCCCGTCCCGCACGGCTGCCGGAGACCTTCATCGCCGTCGAGATCGGGCGGGAGGCCTCCGGCAGCTCGCCCTCAGAAACCCGGTGAGATGACGGGCGAGATCGTCGAGCGAGCGGCAGGCGGGGACGACGTCGACGAACCGGAACAGGGCGGCGCGGGGCTCCTCATCGCCGGTCGCGAGCGCCCATCGCGCGGCTGTCGAGGGCCCGCAGGCCGACCCGTGATCCGTGCGGGAAGGCGGCGGCCAGCGACTCTCCCACCGACCGCAGCTCACGCTCGACGCGGTCGAGGTCCGCGGACGGTCGCGGGTCGTCGGTCTCGGGCACAGTCGCCATCGCGCCGACAACGCTATCGCGACAGTCGGGGGGCTTCGCCCCCGACGCCCCCCCAACGGCGACGGCACAGTCGGGGGGCCTCGCCCCCAACGGCAACGGCGGTCCCGTGGCAGGATGAGGTGGATGCGAACGCGAACCTCCCGCCCGCTCCGCGCGCGGATGCTGCTGTGCGCACTGTCGCTGCCGTGCCTGCTGGCGGCGTGCGGATCGAGCGTCTCCAAGCCCCCGTCCGCGAGCCGCCCGTCGACGGTGACGCGGACCGTGACCAGGACCCCGAGCACGACGTCGAGCGCCGCCACGACGAGCCCGCCGACGACGACCTCCACCACCTCGGCGCCGGCGGGCGATCAGTGCGTCGCCGCCGGCCTCGCGCTCTCCTTCCTGGGCGGCAACGGAGCCACCGGCCACGCCGAGCTCGGCTTCGCGCTGCGCAACACCTCCTCGCAGCGCTGCCGCACCGGCGGCTACCCGGGCGTGCAGTTCCTCGACGCGGGCAGGCGTCCGCTGCCGACCCACCCCACGCACACCACGACCGACTTCTTCGGCCACACGACGCTGAAGGAGCTCACCGTCGCCCCGGGAGCGACCGTCTCCTTCCGGCTCGGGGTCAGCCACGTCGGGGCCGGCGGATCCAACGCGGGCTGTGTGAGCGCGAAGTCGGTCCAGGTGATCGCGCCCAACGACACCGCCACGATGCAGGTGTCGGTCAAGGGCGGCATCTCCGAGTGCGCCGGGACCGTGTCGGTCTCCCCGGTCCAGGCCGGGACAGCGCGTACCGCTAGCAATCGGGGGGCAGCAGCCGCTGCACCCAGCCCTGGCCCTCGGCGAGGATCTCGGTGATCCGCTCGGGCGTCACCGGCCGTGAGAACAGGAAGCCCTGGGCCCCATCGCAGCCGAGCCGCTGCAGCTCGGACAGCTGCAGCTCGGTTTCGACGCCCTCGCCGATGACCTGGAGCGAGAGCGCATTGGCCATGCCGACGATCGCCTCGGTGATGCCCGTGTCGCGCGTCTCGGTCCCAGCCCGTCGATGAACGAGCGGTCGACCTTGAGCACGTCGAGCGGCAGTCGGGTGAGAAACGACAGCGACGAGTAGCCGATGCCGAAATCGTCGAGGATGAGCCGGGCGCCGAGTCGACTTCAGCTCGGCCAGCGTCTGGAAAGCTCCTCGCTCTGGCCCATCACGATGCTCTCGGTGAGCTCGAGGCGAGCAGGCCGGGTCCAGGCGCGCCCCCCGCAGCGCGGCTGCGACGCTCTCGACGAGCGCCGGGCTGTCGAACTGCGCGGCGGAGAGGTTGACCGCCACCGGTGATCGGCATCGCGTCGGGGCGGCTCGCGTACCACTCGGCGCCCTGACGGCAGGCGCGCTCCAGCACCCAGCGCCCGATCGGCTCGATCAGGCCGTTCTCCTCGGCGATCGGGATGAACTCCAGCGGCGGACCCGGCCGCGCTTCGGATGGTCCCAGCGCACGAGCGCCTCCACCCCGACGACCGCGTTCGCGTCGAGCCCGACGATCGGCTGGTACTCGAGCGTGAGCTCGTCGCGCTCGAGCGCTCGGCGCAGGTCGTTCTCCACCCGCAGCCGGCTGATCGCGCGCCCGCGGATCGCCTCGTCGAACAGCTCGTAGCGGGCGCGGCCGCGCTCCTTGGCGCGGTGCATCGCCGCGTCGGCGTCGCGGACGAGGTCCTCGGCGCGCTCGCCGCCGGGCCGCGAGCGTGATCCCGATCGGAGACGCTCACGAAGTGCTCGTTGCCGTCGAGCACGAACGGCCGGGTGAACGCCCCGGCGATCCGCTGGGCCATGTCGACCGCGTCCTGCTCGCCGGCGATGTCCTCCAGCAGGATCCCGAACTCGTCGGCGCCGAAGCGCGCGATCGTGTCCGAGGCGCGCAGCATCTGCTTCAGGCGCGGCGCGGCGGCGGAGAGCAGGTCGTCGCCGACGGAATGGCCGAGCGAGTCGTTGATGAGCTTGAAGCGGTCGAAGTCGAGCAGCAGCACCGCGGCGCTGGACCCGCGGCGGCTGAGGTGCGCGAGCGCGTGCGCGAGGCGGTCCATGAACAGGGCGCGGTTGGGCAGGCCGGTGAGCGGGTCGTGCAGCGCGCGGTGGCGGATGTCGTCCTCGGTCTGCTGACGCTCGAACGCGTCGCCGAGGATGTTGGCGAGCGCCTGTACGAAGTCGATCTCCATGGCGGAGAACGCGCGGGCGTTGGTCGGCGTGGACGCCGAGCACACCGAACGGCCCACGGCGGCCCTCGATCACGATCGACATGCCGCTCCGCGTCCCCATCCGCTTCAGCGGCTCGGTCATCTAAAGCGCCGCTCGGTCTCCCAGTCGGTGACGATCACCGTGCCGTGGGAGATCGCGTAGCCGGGCTGGGTGTCGGGGTCGAAGGGCAGCGGATCGAGCGTCTCGGGCGCGAGGCCGGGGGCGGCGAGGAAGGTGAAGCGCCGTCGCTCGTCATCGAGCGCGATCACGCCGCCGCGGTCGACCCCGAGCAGCTCGACGGCGGCGGTGGTCGCCTCCTGCGGCGAGCTTGGCCGCCGAGGCGCCCTCGAGCGCGTGCTCGCCGAGCGCGGCGAGCGCCGCGTGCTGGGCCGCCGCTCGCAGCAGGTCGGCCTCGGTGCGCTTGCGCCGGCTGATGTCCGACAGCACGCCGTGCCAGCGCAGATCGCCGTCGGCGGAGCGCACGAGCAGCGCGTCGTCGCGGATCCACACCGCGTGACCATCGCGGTGCAGCAGGCGATACTCGTTGTAGCCGCCGCCCTCGTCGTCGAGCTTGGGCTCGTCCTCGCCGGCGAGCACGCGTTCCACGTCATCGGGATGCAGTCGCCGTCGCCACAGCGTCGGGTCCGCGCACCATTGCTCCGGGGTGTAGCCGAGGATCGACTCGATCTGCGGCTGACGTAGTACCAGGCGTCCGTCGGGCCCGAACTCGACGAGTACAGCACCGCGGGTACGCGCTGCATCAGCCCGGCGTCGTCGGCCGGGTTCATCGTGAAGGCGGCGCGGGACGGGTGGGCCGCGTCGCCTTCGCCGGTGGCACGCAGAGCGGACATCCTCCCTCTATCGGCTGACGCCCGCGGAACCTGAATCGGTCGTCCCGCCTGACCCGCGAAAAGTACGGCCGGCCGGCGGCTCCGCTATCCGCGGATGATCGCGAGCACCTCGTCGCGCATCTGCTCCATGTGCTCGCGGGAGCGCAGCGACTCCAGGCACAGGCGCAGCAGCGGTTCGGTGTTCGAGGCGCGGACGTTGAAGTGCCAGTCCTCGTAGTCGATCGAGATCCCGTCCAGGCGCGTGATCTCCGGCGTCGGAGTAGCGCTCGGAGATCTGCTCGAGCTTCGCCGCGGCGTCGGCGACCTCGGAGTTGATCTCGCCGGAGATGAAGTAGCGCGACCGGAAGGGCGCCAGCAGCTCGGACATCGTCGCCCCGCGCTCGGAGAGCAGCTCGAGGATGAGCAGCGCCGGCAGCGTGCCCGAGTCGGCGCAGTAGAAATCCCGGAAGTAGTAGTGGCCGGAGACCTCGCCGCCGAACACGGCTCGGGCCTCACGCATCCGGGCCTTGAAGAAGGCATGGCCGACGCGGTTGACCAGGCCGTGCCCCCGTGAGCGGCGGCGGTGTCGGCGACGGCGCGGCTCGCGCGGACGTCGTATAGGACGGTGGCGCCCGGATGCTTGTGCGAGCATCGACTCGGTCATGAGCGCGGTGAGGAAATCGCCGTCGACGAACGCGCCGGTCTCGTCGATGAAGAAGCAGCGGTCGGCGTCGCCGTCCCAGGCGATCCCCAGGTCCGCGCCGCGGGCGGTGACCTCGCCGCATGATGAACTCGCGGTTCTCGGGCAGCAGCGGGTTGGGCTCGTGGTCGGGGAAGTTGCCGTCCGGGGTCCAGTAGGCGGTCTCCAGCTCGAGCCCGAGCCGCTGCAGCAGCGGCCCGACCATCGGCCCGGCCATGCCGTTGCCGCCGTCGACGACGACCTTCAGCGGCTTGATCTTGTCAGGGTCGATCACCTTCAGCGCGGACGCTTGGAACTCCTCGTGGATGTCGACCTCGTCACGGAGCCGGACCCGGGCCCGCCCGCCCCGGCGTCGCCGAGACCGGCGTCGATCA
>CAVPBY010000043.1:0-49322 GCA_963702225.1 uncultured Solirubrobacteraceae bacterium
TCTGATCGACCGCGCCCAGCACCGTCCACACCAAGTGACTCCCCAGGCAGCCACTCCGACAACGACGGCGGCATCAACAGCAGTTGACCGCGCTGAACACCAGCGAATTCTCGAGCCATCCCAGAAGTCTCTTAACCCACCAGACAGCACCGATTTTCCGACTGAGCCAGGCCGGTTTCCGCGGAGGCTCCGGATCGGGGACGTTCTGTCCTCGGAAGGAGACCCTCCAGCTATGCCACGACCGAGGAAGTATCCGCAGGAGTTGATCGATCGCGGGGTCCGGCTGGCGATCGAGTCGGGTCGGCCGGTCGCGCAGGTCGCGGCGGATATCGGGCTGCCGTCTGAGACGCTGCGCAAGCGGGTGCGCCGGCGGAGGCCGATCAGGGGCTGCGGCCGGATCTGCCCACCAGCGAGGAGCGAGAGGAGATCAAGGCGCTGCGCAAGGAGAACTATGAGCTGCGCCGCGCGAACGAGATCCTGAAGGCCGCCAGCGTGTTTTTCGCGACCGAGCTCGACGCAGACCGTCCGAAGTGAGCGCGTTCATCGATGAGCATCGCGAGCGCTTCGGTGTCGAGCCGATCTGCCGGACCTTGGGCGTGTCGGCGTCCGCCTACTACCAGCGCGCCACCGGTGAGCGCTCGGCTCGAGTCGTGGCTGACGAGCGGCTGTTGGAGGTCATCAGGGTCACCCACAAGGAGAACTTCGAGGCCTACGGGTATCGCAAGATGTGGAAGACGCTTGTCAGGGCCGGTGAGAGCGCGCCGCGCTGTCAGGTGCAGCGGCTGATGCGTGCGCACGGGATCCGGGGCGCGAAGCGGCGTGGCAAGCCGTGGCGGACCACGATCGCCGATCCGGCTGCCCAGCGGCGTCCTGACCTGGTCGACCGCGATTTCACCGCGCCGGCCCCGGACCGGTTGTGGGTCGGCGATTTCACGTATCTGCGGTGCTGGGAGGGCAAGGCCTACTTCAGCTTCGTCATCGACGTGTTCAGCCGCAGGATCGTCGGCTGGCAGCTCGCCAGCCACATGCGGACCGATCTGGTGCTCGACGCGCTCAGGATGGCGCTCGGCACCCGGGGCCCGGGCGCGGACTTCCAGCTCGTGGCCCACACCGATCCGGGTCGCAATACACCTCAGATGACTACACGCAGGTCATCGACGACCACCACGTCCTGGCGTCGATCGGCTCGGTCGGCGACGCGTATGACAACGCCCTGGCCGAATTTTCGTGGACTCGTTCAAGACCGAGCTGATCAAAGATCGCGTGTGGCGCACCCGATCCCAGCTCGAGCTCGCCGTCGTGGAATACGTCAGCTGGTTCAACCACGACCGCCTCCACGAGTCGCTCGGCGACATCCCGCCGGTCGAGTTCGAAGACGTCTACCACTCCCGATCAACTACGACCCCTTCGGGGTCGTCTCTGTCCTACGGTTCAGAGCCAGGCACATTGACCAAGATCAAGACCTACTAACCCAGTCTCCGTTGAACCCGGTCCGGCTCAGACGGCCTCGCGACATTCCGATCGTGCGGAGCAATCTTCAGGGCGGTTGAGCTAAGTCCCGCCGGCGGGGTGAGCGAGTCAACCGTGCGCATGCAAAGCGTCGAGCTTGCATGTCTCCTCGCGGGCCCTGCATCCGGCGAGGACCACCTCTGAGCCGCGAGCGCGTTGTCGCGACGAAGGACTCGTCAGTCCTCTCTCGAGGCGACGGTGAAAGCAATCACGCGGTGGAGTGGCAGGCAGCCTCGCGTCGGAGGCTCGGCGCCCATGGTGGCGGGTGCTTTCACGCGATAGGCATCACAGCGGAGGCGGCGTAGTACCCGAGGTGGTCTGCGCAGATGCATGGGCGAACCTGGTCGCGCCGGCGTGCCGAAATTTCGTAAAGCGGAGCGACGGGTTCGGGGTCCGGTGGGTCTGCTTGGCAGCGGTGTTGACATGATGTCTGGCTGGGCTTGGGTGTGGGTGGCCGTGTTGCTGGGTGGGGTTTTCACGCTTTGGGTTACGCCCGGAGTACGAACTGGATCGCGTCGCGGGACCTGAGAGGAGTGGGACGTTGTGAGGTTCGGTGGCGCGCGTGGCCTGTGGGCGTGCGGGAGGCATGGTAAGTGATCGGTAGGTTTGCTACCGGGGTGGGGGCGTGTCATGATCCGGGAGGGCCTGGTTTGTGGTCTATTGGGTTCTTGGGCTGGAGGCTAGGAAGTGTGCGGCGTGACCGCAGTGAGATGAGGAGGGTCCTAATGAGCTCGATGGTGCCTCGGGTCTGGCGAGGGGTGGTCGGGGGGGTGGTGGTGTGTGCGGCGGTGTTTGTGTGCGCGCCGGCGGCGATGGCGTTCTCGCCGCCGCAGATCTACTGGAGTACCGGAGCCTTCGACACGATCGGGGGGGCCAACCTCGATGGCACGGGGCCAACCAGAGCTTCATCACCGGCGCCAACGCCCCGGAGGGGTGGCGGTCGACGGCAGCACATCTACTGGGCCAACCTCGGGCCGGCGGCACGATCGGGAGGGCCAACCTCGACGGCACGGGCCAACCAGAGCTTCATCACCGGGACCTCCGGACCGATCGGGGTGGCGGTCGACGGCAGCACATCTACTGGACCAACTCCAGCGCCGGCGACGATCGGGGGGGCCAACCTCGACGGCAGCGGGCCAACCAGAGCTTCATCACCGGCGCCGCCGCCCGGCCGGGGTGGCGGTGGACGGCAGCACATCTACTGGACCAACCGCGGGAGCGAAACGATCGGGAGGGCCAACCTGGACGGCAGCGCGCCCAACCAGAGCTTCATCAGCGGCACCTCCATGCCGACCGGGGTGGCGGTCGACGGCCAGCACATCTACTGGACCAACCGGGCCGCGATCGGGGGGCCAATCTTGACGGCAGCGCGGTCAACCAGAGCTTGATTACGCCCGCCGGCCAGTGGGTGGCGGTCGACGGGCAGCACCTCTACTGGGCCAACTTCGGTCGCGCGAGCGGCGCGACGATTGGGATGGCCAACGTTGACGGCAGCGCGGTCAACCAGAGCTTCATCACCGGCGCCAACGGCCTAGGAGAGGGTGGCGGTGTCGGTGCCGGTGGTGCAGGTCAGTCCGGGGTGCCGCCGGGGTTTGCCGCGACAGCGCAGGGGTTGTTGAGCGCGCCCGAGACCGTGATGGTGAGCAATCGCGGCCAGCGGGTGCTGTCGCTGACCGGGCTGTCGCTGACGGGCGCTGATCCGGGTGATTTTGTGTCAGCGCCAACGGCTGTCTGGGGACGGTCGCGCCCGGCGAGAGCTGTCAGCTGGCAATCAGCTTTGCTCCGCAGGGGCAGGGGACGCGCTCAGCCGCGCTGCAGATCAGCAGCACCGACTACGCCAACAGCCCCCTCAGCGTGCCGCTGTCGGGCACCGGCGCCAGCTTGCCGCAAGGCCCACCCGGCTTACAGGGCCCCGCCGGCGCCCAGGGTCCCCCGGGCGCCCAGGGTGCCGACAGGCGCCCAGGGTCCCCCGGGCGCCCATGGCCCCGCAGGGGTCAAGGGGCCGGCCGGTGCGCGCGGGCGACGAGGCCCGCGTGGTGCGGCGGGCAAGCTCGAGCTGGTCAGCTGCAAGACCATCACCACCACCACGACCACAAAGGTGCACGGCAAACGCGCGGTCGCGCAAGCGCCGGCGCTGCACCGCACGGCTCGTGTCGGGCACGGTCACGTTCACTACCTCAAAGGCGCCGCATCACGCCACGCTCTCGCGCGGGCGCACGATCTATGCCACCGGCGTGCACGTCGCGCTCGGCCAAGGGCGCTGGCAACTGCTCAACGACCAGCGCCCGCTGCACCGCGGACGCTACACCCTGACGCTGCACACCCGCCAGCACCACCACCAGATAACCCAACGGATGAGAATCACGATCACCTGACCGCCCCCAGCACTCCGGAGAAGCCAAGCGTCCCCGTCCCGCGTGTCGCGCAGCTCGGCTCGCCGGATCGCCAATCACGGCGACAGCCAGCATTGACCGCCGGCCAAGACAACGTGAACGACCTCCAGCATCGCCACGGCAAGGCTTGCCCTTGTTGCCGCTCCGGCATTCTCAGCGTTCGACCGGGTCGGGTGCGTTGCGTAGGTGGCTGTTCAGACGCTGCCCAGCGTCGTGACGGTCGCGTCGCGCGAGAAGCAATCGTGAAGCCCGCAGCGGCGCGAGCGACCTGTCGGCGACGAACCGAAACGCCGGCGCGGACGATCGCTTCCGCGTCCTGGCCGACCTCCGTTCGCATGATCGCGTCGGCGACGAAGCGATCGTCCGACCTGCCGGCGGCGCGCGATCTCCTTGCCGCGATCTCGATAGCCCGACACCAGCGGTGCCGGCGAGCGCTTAGCCGCGATGGGAGAGCCGCTCGCCGGTACGGATGAGTGCGTAGACGGCGACGAGATCGTCGACTTGGGTGGTGTGCTGGAGCCGGCGTGTCGCTCGTGCTTCGCAGCCGGCTGTCCCGACATAGGTGGGGCCTTGACCCTGGGACGCTCGCCCCGGGCCTCATCCCGCTGGCCGTGTTCTCCTTGTCACCGCTTCAACCGCGTCGCCGGCGTGGGGCCATCCGGTCGGCGTGGTCGCGGTACGTCCGATTTGATCGCGGGCATCCAAGCCCGCGCCCAAATCGGACGTGGGGGCGTGCACGGTGACGGGCAGGCTCGAACCCAGGAACAATCTTCTTCTCTCTGGGTCTGGACCCGGGTGCCGCAGCCGAGAAGAACGGCAATGACGGGGTGATCAGCCGCGGAGGCTTCCAAAAAGCTTCCATCGGCTGCGATCCCGCTGGTTCGATGCCTCGGTCGCCGGCAAAAACCAGCCTGTTTCCAGCGACTTCGTGAGTGGAGCCAACCGGGATCGAACCGGCGACCTCCTGCTTGCAAAGCAGGCGCTCTCCCAGCTGAGCTATGGCCCCGCGGGGCCGAGTGTACCCGGCGCGATCGGCCGGATGGACTGGGTCAGCCCTCGAAGTCGAAGTCTCGCGGCGGGCGCTGCTCGAACCAGAGGCGATCGTGGTCCGGGGTGTCCTGGAGGAACTCGGGGGTCTCCTCGAGCACGTCCTCCCCCTCTTCGCCCTGGTCGCCCGGGCGCTCGGCGGCGCGGGGCCGCTCGTGCGCGTGGACGTCGTCGGGCTCGTCCTCGTCGGCGAAGGCCGCCTCGACGTCGTGCACGGCGGTGGCGTCGTCCGGCGGCGAAGGGTCGACGGTCTGCATGACCTGCGTCCGATGGGCGTCCTGCTCGTCGGCGAACGGCTCGTCCCCGGCGGCGAAGTCCTCGTCGTCGGCGACGGGGGCCTCGTCCTCCTCGAGGGGGATCGCGTTGTCGTCCTCGTACTCGTCGTCGTAGGCGTCGCCGGGGGCGTACGCGGGCTCCTCGGCGGAGTAGGACTCCTCGGCCAGATCGCTGGCTGTGCCGCCGTCGGGCTCGTCGCGCGCGGACCCCAGCGCGGGGTCGAGATCGGCGGCGCCCACCGGCTCCTGATCCTCGGCGAGGGCGGGGTCGCGGTTGCGGCGGACAGGGCCGAGCGCATCACGCTCGGCGCGCTCGATCTCCGCCGGATCGGCGCCGCGCCGGCGCTTCAGATCGAGGTGCTCACGGATGGCGTCGTCGAGAAGACCCACGCCGGGAAGGCTACTCGCCGACCGATCGCTCCGTAGCAGCCGCAAGTTCTCGTGCGGCGCTTTCGGTGCCGGCGTCGCCCGCCCGCACGGTGCGGTTCTTCCCGGCCCGCTTGGCCGCGTAGAGGGCCGCGTCGGCCGAGGCGACGAGGGTCTCCCCGGTTCCGTGATCGCCCGCCGCGACGCCGACGCTGGTGGTGACGCTCAACGATCCTTGATCGTCGAGGCGGGGCACCGTCAGGCGCTCGATCGCCCGCCGGGCGCGCTCGGCGAGGCCGTGGGCGCCCTCGAGGTCGGTGTGGGGCAGGATCAGCGCCATCTCCTCGCCGCCGTAGCGGGCGGCGAGGTCGGACTCGCGGACGGTCTGGCGCAGGACCTCGGCGACCCGGCGCAGCACGAGATCGCCCTGCTGGTGCCCGTAGGTGTCGTTGACCGACTTGAAGTTGTCGATGTCGAACATCGCGATCGCCACCGGGTGGTGGTAGCGCGTCGCCTGGCGCATCTCGTCGTCGAGCCGGGCGCGGAACAGCCCGTGGGAGGCGAGGCCGGTGAGGTCGTCGGTGACCGCCTGACGGGCGACGTCGTCGTGCATGTCGACGTTGGCGAGCGCGAGCGACGCGTGGGCCGCGAGCGAGCGCAGCAGCTCACGTTCGTCCTCGCCGAACGGACGGCCCTCGCGGCTGACGGTGATCACGCCGTGCGTGGGCTCGCCCTGCGCGCGCGGCCAGATCGCGACCGACGCCACGTACGTGCCGTCGACGAGCGTGGTTCCGACCCCGTCGTGGTTCTCCTCGGCCCGGCGCTCGGCCTCGGCGAACGCGTCCTCGAGCTCGGACACGTCGCCGACGTGCTCGCCGACGACCAGCGGCTCGGAGCTGCGTCGGCGGGCGCTCACGCGGCCACGCTCGGCCTCGGTCGCGTCGATCGCGGCCGACAGCGCGAGCTCCAGCAGCGCGTCGCGGTCCAGGCCGGAGGCGAACGCCTCGCCGATGCGCCGCACCGCCGCGCGGAAGCGGGCACGCTCCTGCCCGAGCTCGTCCATCCGAGTCTGCAGCTGCCGCGACATCGAGTTGAACTCCTCGCCGAGCGCCGCGAACTCGTCCTTGCCGACCGTCGGCACCGGCTCGGAGAAGTCGCCGCTGCCCAGCCGGCGCGCGGCCGAAAGGAAATGCGAGACCTGCGCCTGCAGGAAGTGGGCGACGAGCTGGGTGAAGAAGAAGGCGAGCAGCAGGAAGGCGAGGATCAGCCCGGCGGCGAGCAGCCGCTCGTCGCGCACCGAGGCGCTCGTCGCGCCGAGCGCGGACAGCACCGAGACATGGAGGGATGTGCCGTCGAAGCCGGAGACGCGCTGGGTGACCACCCGGTAGCTCGCGGACCCCAGCCGGGCCTCGCTCACGCCCGGGCGCAGGCGCAGCTGCGCGGCCCGGGCGTCGCTGAAGCCGAGCGTCGTGGTGCCGCTGCGGACGACGAGCACGGTGTCGGCGCCGGCGAGCTGGTCGGCGTACTGGGTCGCGGTCACCTCGGAGACGACGAACGTCCGGCGCGGATGGTGGCGCGGGCCGCGCACGACCGCGATCCCCGGCGCGATCGCGGGCGGCTGCCGGCCGAGATCGTCCGGGCGCTGCCGAGATGGATCTCGATCCGCGCCAGGCCGGTGCCGGCGAGCATCGCGCGCGCCCGTGAGGACAGCTCGCGCGCCGGCTTGTAGGCGAGCGCCCGCGCCACCACGCGCGCCTCGAGGCTCGCCTCGTGGCTGTAGGGCTGCGTACGCCCTGCGGGCGCTGCTGGCGATGCCGGCGGCGCGCGCGTCGGCCTTGCTCTGGCCGGCGCTGTTGATCAGCTCGAAGCCGAGCACTCCCATGAGCGTCATCGGAATGACGACGATCAAGACGAAGAAGGCGGTCAGGCGCGCGCGAAAGCTCATCGAGGGAACCCAGACACGTATCGGCCGCGGGGGCCGGGACCTAAACCCCTTGCACGCGATCATCCCGCTCGCTGCGGGTTCGCTCTACACTCCCAGGTCCTGCGCGGCCGCGTGCCGCCGCTCGGGGCTATAGCTCAGTTGGGAGAGCGCCTGGATCGCACCCAGGAGGTCGCCGGTTCGAGCCCGGCTAGCTCCACTCTCGAAATCGCCCGCCGTGAGTGCCCGTGCTCCGCGGTCGTCTCTCTCAATCTCAATCCGCGGATGAGCGCACGCCAAGTCTCGGCCCGCCAACCGACCGAAGAGCGGCTTGCGGTCAACGCCGGACCGGTCGCGTTCGTCGAAGCCCGCAGGCGAGACGGCCTCCCGCACCAACCGGAGTGAGTCCGCGAATCGCCACGCCGACGCGTTCCTTCAGCTCAGCCAGATGGCCGCCGTGACCCGCGTCGCGCACACAGTTCCTACGAGTAGCCTGCGGGCCGATCTGGCGCCGGCCAGCGGCTCCGGATTTGCCCAGGCCACACCCCTCCCCAGCCTCGTCTCTCCACCGTGCGCGGTGTCGCCGTCGCAGCCGCTGCCAGGCCTCAACTCGGTGGCGTGACTACGCGCGGAGCCTGCTGGGGTCTCGTCCGCCGCCCTGGCGTGCAGCGCACGCCAGCCTGGCGAAGCTACTCGTCGGAGGTCCTCATTGCACAGGAACCCGCCGAGAGAGCGACTCAACGAGCTTCCGCCTCGCCCCACGGGCTCGCCTCCACGGGAAGCCGCCGCCACCACTGACGTGGAGCGCCCATATTTCCGCGCTTGACAGCCGCCAGGCGTGATCGACCAGCGCCCGTGGGGAGTACAATTTGTGGGCAGGCCATTTCCCGCTTGTGCGAACCGACTTCGCGCAGAGCACCGTCGGCTGACGCCGCACGGCGACCCTCACGGACAGTTTCGTCCCGGGCGACGAGAAGACCGCTTCCATCCAGGTGACGGATGCCGCAACCGGCGGTTCTTGGTCGCGGATTGCCGTTTGAAAGGACGCCGTATGCCAGTTTTCTTCTTCACCGTCGAGCAGCAGGAACGCGCGATTGTCGAACGGTTCGGCAAGTTCGTGCGTGTCGCGGGCCCCGGCCTTCAGCGCAAGTCGCCGTTTGTCGAGAAGGTCACCGGTCGGATGAGCTTGCAGGTCGAGCAGCTCAACGCGGACATCGAGACCAAGACCCAGGACAACGTGTTCGTGGTGGTCCAGCTCGCCATCCAGTACATGGTCGGAGCCGACCCGGAGAAGGTCAAGGATGCCTTCTACAAGCTCGACGACCCCGAGGTTCAGATGAAGTCCTACGCCTTCGACGTCGTCCGTTCGCACATCCCGACGATGGACCTCGACGAGGCCTACGCCGACGCAGACACGATCGCCAAACACATCCAGGACACCCTGCAGACGCAGATGGCCGACTACGGCTACGAGATCATCAAGGCGCTGATCACCAACATCGAGCCCGACCAGCGCGTCAAGGACGCGATGAACAACATCAACGCGGCACGCCGCAACCAGGAAGCCGCCACGGCCAAGGGCGAGGGCGACAAGACCCTCCGGATCAAGAAGGCCGAGGCGGAGTCGGCGTCGATGCGACTGCACGGCGAGGGCGTGGCGGCGGAGCGCAAGGCGATCGCCGAGGGGCTAAAGGACTCGCTGGCGATTCTCGCCGACGAGGTCGGCATCGACCCCAAGGAAGCGATGGGGCTGGTGGCACTGACGCAGTACATGGACACGCTCCGGTCCGTGGGGGAGAACGGCAACATGACCACCCTTCTGCTGCCCCATTCCCCGGCGGCGGTGGGATCGCTCATGGACCAGATCCAGCAGGGCATGCTCACCGGCAACCTCGCCGCCGACGCTGCGCAGAGCGGTACCAACGGCATCCGCCGGGCGCCGCAGGCGCCGCCGTCGGCCGCGAGCTGACCGGTCCGCCCCGGCTCGGAGGTCTGGCGATGACCGACGATCGCCAGGACATGCTCGCCTTTCTGGGCGTCGCACCCGACCCCCGGCTGCTCGATGACGACATGGGCAATCTCCCCGGCACGGAGCAGCACGAGAGCCGCCGGTGTCCACCCGGCGACATGGGCGGCTCGTCGCTGCCGGATCCGCGCTCACCGGCGTAAGCCTGGTCGGAGGCGCGGCGCTGCTGCTCTGGGCCGGCTGGCGGCTCCTGTTCGCCGGCGGCGGAGCGTTCGACGCCGTCCTCGCCGGGATCGGGCTCGTGCTGGCGGCGACGCACTGGGGATGGGTGCACCTCGCTGAGTACGCGGGCCTCACCATCGATGCACGGCAAGCGCACGAGATCGAGGCTCATCAGAAGCAGTGGCTGGCCACGATCGAGCCGTACCCGCGCTTCAGCGTCGGCACCTCCGTCGACGCCGACGGAACCACGCGCGTTCAGCGTTTCCGGCACCGGCCGGTTCTCACCGAGCGGAACACGTTCACCTTCGTCCGCGAGAATGACATCGAACGCGTCCATGAGATCGACGCGCCGGCCGAGGTGATCGCCACGGACGTCGAGACGATGCGCCGCCAGGCGCGACTGCAGACGGATCGCATGCGTGAGCTGTGGGACGCCGCCTCGACCGCCTACTCCGCAGCCCTACTCAGCGCTCACGACGACCAAGAGCAACTGGCGGCGCACCGAGCCGCGGCCCTCGCGCTGTCCGAGCACATCAACGCCTCATTGCTTGAAGAGCCAGTAGTGGAATGACCCTCGTGGCCACCGGGGCCCTGCTGCGGCCCCGTGAGGGTTCTGATGCCGTGACGGTCGCTCGGCTCACAGGGCGTGAGAAAGCAAGACCGATGGCCCGTTCTGACCAACGCCGACGACCGTCGCCATGCGGTCGCTCGTCGTGCCGCCGAGAGGCACGCGCTCTTGACAGCGAGGATGAACGATCCTTCGGCTAGCCCGACAAGTAAAGCACGCTTGACAAGAACATTCGTCGGTAGGAGGATGGCGTCATGGATGACGTGGCGGTGATCGATGACCCGGCGGCCGCGGAGGTGTCGCTGGACCCGATCAGGACGCGCCTGCTCGCCGAGCTGGCCCGGCCGGGGTCGGCGAGCACCGTCGGTGAGCGGGTCGGGCTGACACGCCAGAAGGCCAACTATCACCTCCGCGCGCTCGAGCGCCACGGGCTGATCGAGTTGGTCGAGGAGCGCCGCAAGGGCAACTGCACCGAGCGCGTGCTCCAGGCGACAGCCGCGTCCTACGTGATCTCGCCGTCCGCGCTGGCGGCGGTCGCGCCCGACCCATCACGCGCGCCCGACCAGCGCTCGGCGCGCTGGCTGCTTGCCCTCGCCGGCCGGACGGTGCGCGAGGTCGGCGAGCTGATCAGCGGCGCGCGCTCTGCCGGGAAGCCGGTCGCGACGCTCGGCATCGACAGCGAGATCCGCTTCGGCTCGGCGGCGGACCGCGCCGCGTTCGCCGCCGAGCTGGCCACGTCGGTCAACGCCCTCGTGGCCAAGTACCACAACCCGAACGCCACCCGCGGCCGCGACCACCGCTTCGTCGTCGCGCTGCATCCCACCATCACCCAGGACAAGGAGCCCCAGTCATGAGCCGCGAATTCCAGATCATCCGCGAGGTCGACCTCCCCGCCGCCCCGGGGGACGTCTGGACGGCAATCACCGCCGAAACCGCCGCCTGGCAGTTCCCGACCGGAATGGAGATCCCAGCGGGCGCCTCGCCGCCGGACGGAGCGCCCGTCACCACTTGGGACCCGCCGAACCGTCTCGTGATCCGCATGGAGTCGCCCGACGGGACCTTCAACGCGCTCGACTACACGATCGAAGCACGCGCCGGCGGTACGGCGCATCTCCGTTACGTCCACAGCGGGATCCTCGCCGACGACTGGGAGGACCAATACGATGCAATCGACGGCCACACCGACTTCTACCTGCACACCCTCGGTCAATACCTGCAGCACTTCAACGGCCGGCCGGTGACCTACGTCGGAAAGCCCTCGGCGGGCATCGAAGGCCCCGCGTCGGCCGGGACACCCGACGCGATGCACAAGCTGCGCGCCGCGCTCGGCATCGGCGACGGCGCAGAAGTCGGGCACGCCGTGCATGCCGATCTCGGCGGCGCCGGATCGCTTGACGGCGTCATCGACTACCTCACGCCCCATTTCCTGGGCATCCGCTCCGGCGACGGCCTGTGGCGCTTCTTCGGCCGCAACCACTTCGGCAGCGTGGTCGGCATGAGTGCGCACATCTTCCGCGACGACGTCGACTCGGTGGCCACCGAGGCGGCGCTGAAGAGCTGGCTCGACGATGTCTACGCGCGAGCGCCGTCACCACGATAGAGCGCCATCGACAGCGGGTCGCGGCATGGGTGGGACCAAGCTCCACCGCACCTGCGGTCATCGAGCGGCGGGTCGCAATCGCCAGCGGCTCGCTCCGTTGGGGGTCGCGTCGTCCCACTCCGAACGCCGTCTGGACGGTGACGCGATAGAGGTGCCACGGCGGCGGCCCGGCTAGCAGCAGTTGCAGCTCTCACCCCGCCAGGCGTTGCGCGCCTCGGTGAGCGCGACCGCTCCGATCAACAGCGCGACCGCGGGATCGGCCCACCACCATCCAGCGAGGGCGTTCGCGAGCAGGCCGACGAGCAGAGCGGCCGAGAGGTAGGCGCAGAGCATCGTCTGGCGGCTCTCGCTGGTGGTCGCAGAGGAGCCGAGCTCGGTCCCGACTCTCCGCTTCGCGGCGGCCAGCGGCGGCATTGCGACCAGGGTCACGGATGCGAGCGCGACGCCTGCCCAGCTGACGGCCGGGTGAAGGCCTGCGATCAGGTCACGAGCTGACTCCAGCGTGACGTACAGCGCGAGGGCGAGGAACGACGCGGCGATCAGCTGCTGCGCGCGTCGCTCGGCGCGGTGCGAGCTGAGCCGCTCGCCGGTGACGAGCCATAGAACGACAAGGCCCGCGCCGGTCTCGATCACGCTGTCGGCGCCGAACCCGACCAATGCGACGGACCCGGCGATGACGCCGGCGGCGATCGCGATCGCGGCCTCGAGCACGTGCCAGGCCAAGCCCAGCTGAGTTAACCGTCGCGCGCGGCTCGCCAGTCGCTGCCGCCTCTCGTGGTCGCCGCGATCGGTGCCGATCACCGGCAGCGCTGGCAGTGGCGTCTCGCTCGCCATGCTCGGAACGGTACCCACGCGGGGGCAGGGTCCCGCCCGGACGAACCCGGATCGCGCTGATCGCCGCAAAGCTCGTGCTGATCGTGATCGCTCAGATCGCGGGCGCAGGGACCGACACCCTGCTGCTCACTCATCATCCCGGTGCTCGGCGGCCTCTCCATCATCCAGCTACTCAACTCGATCAGGCTGCTCGGTGACCTCGTGAGAGTGCGACATGACACGACCGTCGTCCCCAAGCCGATGACCACCGGACGTTCCACACCCGAACCGGCACGCGGAGGCGCGGACCCGCCTGATGTGCGTTGAACGAGCGCTTCCGGTCGACGGATTGACGCCGATGGTCCTCAGGTCCGTGGCGTCGTCGTGGCGACCGGCAGAGGCAGCAGGGTGGGCGTCTGCCGGCCCCCGGTGTCCACCGGCTGGCCGGCGATCTGTCCGCCCGCGCAGTCTGCGCAGCGCACGGCGCGCCGCGGGTTGCGGATCCCGGCGAGTCCCAGCAGACCCCCCAGCGCCACCAGGGCCGCGGAGATGCCGATCCCGACGTGAAATGCATGCACCGACGCCGACTGAACGGCAGCGGCCACGTCCGCCCCGGCACGCGCCGGGTCCACGCTGGAGAGGGTCTGCTTCCGGGCTTGCGCAACGGCCGACCGGGCCGCGGGTGAGAGCGCGCGGCCGGCGAGCTGCCGGTCAAGCGTGGATGAGAACTGGGCTGAGATGACCGCTCCGACCGCGGCGATCGCGAGCAGGCCGGCGACCCGAGCGATCGCATTGTTGACCCCGGAGGCGATCCCCGCGTTGGACTCCTCCGCGTCGGAGAGCACCGCGGCGGTGAGGGGGGCGACGGTACAGGCCAGTCCGATCGAGAAGATCACCAGCGCGGGCAGCAGATCGGTGAAGTAGTTCACGTGGGCCCCGAGGCGGAGCATCAAAGCCAGGCCGACAGCCGCGACCAGCGGCCCGAGGCCCATGAACAGCCGCGGCCCGAAACGGTCCGCCAGGCGCCCCATCCGCTTGGAGAGCACGAACATGACGATCGTCGAGGGCATCAACGCGAACCCCGCCTGCAAAGCGCGATAGCCGGCGACCTCCTGCAAGAACAGCACCAGCAGAAAAAAGGTGACGCCCAGCCCGCCGTACTGAGCGAACGTCTGCAGATTCCCCACCGTGAAGTTGCGCCGCCTGAACAGGCCGAGCGGCAGCATCGGGGCCGCGGTACGCCGCTGGTGCACCAGGAAGACGACCAGCAGCACCGGGCCGCCCAGTCCCGGCCCCCACACCTGCGGACTGCCGAAGCCAACCACCGGCTGACGGATAAGCGCCAACACCGGACCCGCCAGACCGCAGAACGTCAACGCGGCACCGGCCAATCCACGCGAGCGTGCCCGGTTTCACCCGTCCGAGCGGGCACCGCGGCCGAGACGAGCAGCAGCGTGATCACCACGAACGGGATGTTCCCGGCGAAGATCAACCGCCACGACACCGCTTGGATCAGAAAGCCACCCGCAAGCGGACCGACGACGGTGGCGATCCCCGCCCACGCCGTCCACGACCCGATCGCGGCCGATCGCTCGTCGGCGGGGAACGCCGCCACGATCACCGCCAGCGCGCTCGGAGTCAACAGTGCCCCGAACCCCGCCCTGCACTGCCCGGCACGCGATCAACACCTCGATGCTGGGCGCGACCGCGCACAACAACGACATCACCCCGAAGCCCGCCACCCCGATCCAGAACACCCGCCGCTCGCCGAACACATCCCCCAGCGAGCCGCCGACCAGGATCAAGGACCCCAGCGCGAGCAGATAGGCATTGGACACCCACTGCTGCCCCGCGAGCCCACCCCCCAGATCACCCCGGATCGCCGGCAGCGCGACATTGACCGCGGTCGCGTCCAGACCCGCGACGAACGACCCCATGATCGCCGCCAGCAGCGCCAGCCGCTTGCGACGATCGTCCGCATCCGAGCCCGCGCTCAGGCTGCCAAGGCGGCGTGAGATGGCTGTGACGGTGACCGCGCGCGGAGTCATTCACCGCGTTTCCCTGCGCGGGCGCTCGAGCGGACCGGCCACGGTCTGGAGGCCTGGTCCGCCGAGACACTCTCGATGTGGTCGATCGCATCAGCCGCATCTTCTACGGTCGTCTTTGACCAAGCCGCCGTCGATGACGTAATTCACGCCCGTGATGTTGGCCGTGCGCGGGGAGGCGAGCATCACAATCAGCGTGGCGACCTCCCCGGGCGTGGTGAACCGCACGGTGGCGATGCTCGCGACGGCCGTCTCGCGGACCGTGTCGGCATCGACGCCGATCGAGTTTGCGATCGTCTGCGCGACGCCGTGCTCTCTCAGCCACAGGTCGGTACTGACCTGTCCCGGCGAGACGCAGTTCACGCGGATGCCCCGCGGGCCGAATCCTGATAATGACCCATCCGGCACAGGGCAGATGGACAACTGGACGAGATGAGCCGACGACCGATGGGCAGAATCGGGTGAGCGCCTGGCGACCATGACGGACATCGTGCGGTCGCGCTGGCCGTGGCCGTCCGAGCAGGGCCCGTTGCCGGCGCTGCTGATCGCGTTGACCCTGTTGACCGGGCTGGTCGACGGCGTGAGCTATCTGGCCCTTGGCCACGTGTTCGTCGCCAACATGACGGGCAACGTGGTGTTTCTCGGCTTCGGCCTCGCCGGGGCGGAAGGCGTGTCCGCGGTCTCCTCCCTCGTCGCGCTCGGCTCGTTCGTTCTGGGCTCCGTGGCCGGAGGCCGGATCGCCGCACGGTGCCGTGAGCACCGCGGCCGCCACCTGCGCACGGCCACCGCGACCGCGGTCCCGCTGCTCCTGGTGGCCCTGACGATCGCCACAGTCGCCGGCCAGCCGGTACCGCGGGGCGCACGCTACGCGACAATCGTGAGCCTGGCGCTGGCCATGGGGATTCAGAACGCAACCGCTCGCCGACTCGCCGTGCCGGACCTCACGACCACCGTCCTGACCCTCACCCTCACCGGGATCGGAGCCGACTCCCCCCTCGCCGGCGGCCAGGGCGCCCATGTCGTTCGCCGCCTGATCGCGGTGGCGACCATGCTCGTCGGCGCGCTCATCAGCGCGATGCTGGTCATCCACGTCGACGTTGTCATCCCGCTCGCCGTGGCGGCCGGCGTGGCCGCCCTCACCGCGGGGGTGGCCCACCGGCTCTCCGGCGACAACTCTGACTGGGCCCGACCGCCCGAGCGGAGCTGAAACTCGAGCTGATGCAGTGAACCACGGCGAGATCAACCCGTCGCCGATCATTCGACTCGAGCGCCGGTCGCGGCGAGCAGCGCATGGATCGCGGCGGTGATCCGTTCGGCCACGACCGACGGTTCCGACGCGTCGAGTTTGCCGTCCAGGTGCAGGAACGCGAATCCGTGGACGAGCGCCCAGATGGCGGTCGCCAGCGCGCCGGCGTCCGCGTCGGGGAAGGTCCGCTCGACGATGCCCGCACGTAGCGGCGGATCGCCCCGTGGCGGCGACGCGCTCGTCGTTGTCGCGGTCGCAGGGCTCTGCGAACATCATCCGGAACAGGGCGGGCCGCTGCAGCGCGAACTGGACGTAGGCGACCGCCACTCCCGCGAGCTGCTCCGGGGTCGCCGGCGAGGGTGGGCCGCCATCAGCTGCTCGGCCAACTCGCGGTAGCCGACCGCCGCGACCGCGGAGACCAGCGCCGCGCGATCGGCGTAGTGCCGGTACGGGGCCGCCGGGGAGACGCCGGCGCGCGCGCGACGGCGCGCAGCGACAGCGCGGCCTCGCCGCTCTCCTCGAGCAGCTCTATCGCCGCGCGGACGAGCGCGGAGCGCAGCGCGCCGTGGTGGTAGGTCCGCGTGGGGGACACCGTGTCGCTGATGTTGACAGCGTTCACTTCATCGCGGTAATGTGAGCACCGTAAACATGGTAATCGAACCTGAGGCGGGCCTGCCGATGTCGAACGGGCTGTTCTCTGAATTGACGCTGCGATCCGGAGCCAGGCTTGAAAACCGCATCGCGAAAGCCGCGATGGAGGAGGGGATGGCCGGCACGGCGCAGCTCCCGGATGAGCGGCTCGTCTCGCTGTATCGCAACTGGGCCTCCGGCGGTGCGGGGCTGCTGATCACCGGGAACGTGATGGTGCATGCGCAGGCGTTGACCGGACCCGCCGGCGTCGTGCTCGATGAGCGGTCGCCGCTCGAGCCGTTTGCTCGTTGGGCCGAGGCCGCCAAGGCGGGCGGCGCGACGGTGTGGATGCAGATCAACCATCCCGGCCGGCAGTCCCGGCGGCGATGGGCGGGGTGGTCTGGGCGCCCTCACCGGTCGCGGTCGAGCTCGGCCGCCACAGTAAGCGGTTCGGCCGGCCGGTGGCGATGACCGAGTCCCAGATCACGGCGACCATCGCGCGATTCGCGACGACCGCTCGCCTGGCCGAGCGAGCCGGCTTCGACGGCGTCGAGGTCCACGCGGCTCACGGCTACCTGATCTCGCAGTTCCTCTCGCCGCTGGTCAACCGGCGCGGCGATCGGTGGGGCGGCACGTTGGAGAACCGGTCGCGGCTGCTGCTCGATGCGGTGCGCGAGATCCGAAGCGTCGTGTCGCCGTCGTTCGGGGTGGCGGTCAAGCTGAACTCGGCGGACTTTCAGCGAGGCGGATTCGATGGGGATGACGCGGCCAGGGTGATCGCGATGCTCGAGCCGCTCGGCGTCGACCTGGTGGAGCTTCTCCGGCGGCAGCTACGAGAGCCCGGCGATGGCCGGCCGGCCGGCCGGTGCACGACCGTGCCCGCGAGGCGTACTTCCTGGATCTGGCCGCCGGCTCGCCGGCGAGGACCAGCCCGTTGCCGCTGATGCTGACCGGGGGGATCACCCGCCGTGAGACCGCCGAGCGGGCCTTGGCCAGCGGCGTCGCCGTGGTCGGCACGGGGACCGCGATGGGGTCACGCGCCGATCTCCCAACCGCTGGCGCAGCGGATGGAGATGCCGACCGCCGAGGCCGGTCGCCTGGTCAGATCAGACGCTCGCGTCGGCCGCGAGCATGGCGCTCGTCCGCCATCAGATGCGACGCTGTCACGCGGGGCAGGCAGCCGACCGCCAAGACCCATCCGGTGCACGCGCTGGTCTGTGATCAGCGCACCGGGTGACGCGCGCTGCGCTCCTACCGTGCCTGGCTGGCCGCGCGCAACGAAGACGCCGCGCGTTAGATCGTTCATTCGCAACCCGGCCGGGGCCGCTCCACCCAACCGCGCACCGGTGACCCGGTGTGCGACGGCGGGCGCTTTCCCGGTCATCGCGCTAGCGTGGCCTGCGTGACGGGGCCGTGGCCGGGTCTCTCCTTACGGGGGCTGGCGAGAAACGTGCGACACGCTGCACGCCCACACCCAGGTGCTCGGCAAGCTCGCGGTGGCGCTCGCGCCGCCCGAGCCACAGCTCCAACACGCCGCGCTGCGGCTGACCGCCCGGGGCTGGGAGACGCTCCGCTGCCGGCGCCCGACGGCTCGGGCGCGTTCGTCGTCGCGCTCGACCTGCGCACCCACGAGGCCGTCGTCGAGCACAGCGGCGGGCGAGCCGGCGCGTCGCGCTGCGCCCGACCGGCCGGTCGGCGCGGTCACCCGCGAGCTGCTGGCGGCGGTGCGGGAGCTCGGCGGCGAGGTCGAGATCGACCCCACCCCGCAGGAGGTGCCGTGGACGCGCCCCGCTCGACGAGGACAACGAGCACGCCCGCTATGACCCGAGCCAGGTCGCAGACGTACTTCGCCGCGGCCACCCAGGCCGCGCTCGTGCTCGCCGCGTTCCGCGCGCCCTACCGCGGCCGCTCGACGCCCGTGAACGCCTGGTGGGGATCGTTCGATCTCGCCGTCAACCTCTTCTCCGGCCGGCCCGCCGACCCGCCGTCGGACGGACTTCATCATGCGCAACGCGATGGACGCCCAGGAGGTCGCGGTCGGCTGGTGGCCCGGTGACCCCCGCTACCCCAGGGCCGCCTTCTACGCCTACGCCCATCCCGCCCCCGACGGCTTCGCCGACGCCACGCTGCGCCCGCAGAGGCCCGCTGGGAGTCGGCACTCGGCGAGTACGTCCTCGACTGGGCCGACGTGCGCACCGGCCGCCGACCCCCACGCGGCGGCGCTCAGTTCGCCCGCTCGGCGTTCCGGCACGCCTGCACGGCATGCCGGTGGGATCCGGCGCTGGCGGAGAGCGCGGAGGGACGGCCGCCCCCGGTGCGCTGAGCCGGAGATCGCCCTTGCGGCGCCGTGACGCAGGGTCTCCCCGCCCCGGCACGGGCAGCCCGACCACCGCGTGGCCGGGCCGCGATCACAGCGTGCCGATGCGCCCCGGCGGCCAGTAGGTGAAGAACGCGGTCCCGACGATCCATGACTGCGGGACCGGTCCCCAGTAGCGGCTGTCGTCGGAGTCGCCGCGATTGTCGCCCATCATGTAGTACTCGCCCCTGGGCACCGTGATCGTCGGCGCTGAACGTGCAGGCGCGGCTGCTCCGGGCACGGTTCGAGATCGCCCACACGCTCCCTGAGCCCCGTTGCGGTAGACCGCGCCGTCGCGGATGCTCAACCGGTCGCCGGGCAGGCCGACGACCCGCTTGACGTAGGTCTGCCCGGACTCCCCGCGCGTGTGGACGCTCGCAGGGCTGATGATGTCCGGGACCCTGGGCGGCGTCGGCGCACTCCGCGCCGAGCGGCGCCTGGGAGCCGACCGGCGGGTGAAAGACGACGACGTCGCCGACGGAAGGATGGTCGGCGAGCCGGAAGACGAGGATCCGCTGGCCGACGTGGGAGCGTCGGCTCCATCGAGCTCGCTGGGGATGCGATAGGGCTTGACGAGGAACGCCTGGACCCCGTAGCGCGACCGCGACCGCGATCGCGATCGTGACCACGAGCTCGACCAGGCCGCGCAGCCGGCCGTTCCCTCGCCGCGGACGTGGTGGCTTCGCCACTCGTCAGGAACTCGCTGCGCCGACTGGGTGTGGCCGCTCGGGCGGGTATCGCCGCTGGCGGAGGCGGGGAACTCCCCGACGAGCGCCATCGCCATCGCCGCCGCCAGCATGGCCACCGCCGCGCCGCGACGGACGAGCAGCGCGAGGCCGCCGCCGCCGGCGGTCACCGGCCTGGGCGCCCAGATGCGCGCCCTGGCGGGTGCGGCGGGCCAGCTCGGCCTCGATGCGATCGAACAGGTCGTCGCTCACGAGGACGTCGAGCCTCGTTCTCAGGCGGGCGAGGCCACGGCTGACGCGCTTGCGGACGACCATCTCCGAACACCCCAGGCCACTCGGCGATCTCGCCGTAGTCGCGCTCCTGGATCACCCGGGCGCTCACCGCGGCGCGCTCATCCGCGGGCAGCCCGGCGAGGAGTCGTCGACCAGTCCCGCGCGGCTGCTCGGCGACGGCGACCTCCAGGACGCGCACCAGATCGTCGTCCTCGGCGCAGAAGTGGCGGCCACGCCGAGGCGCCGGCGAGCGCGGGCGTCGACCCGGCCGCGGCGGACGCTGTGACCGAGCACGTTGCGCGCGATCCCGAGCAGCCAGCCGGCCGCCGAGCCCGTCCGCGGCTCGTAGCGCGCCGCGCCGTCCAGGACCGCGGCGAACACCTCCGCGGTGAGGTCGGCGGCGAGCTCGGGATCTCCGGTCCGGCGCAGGCACCAGCCGACGACCGTGGCCAGGTGCCGGCGGTAGAAGGCGCTGAACGCGCGGTCGTCGCAGGCCGCGATCCCCTCCAGCAGCTGCGCGTCGGACCACCGAGCGCGATCTCGCAACGACGTCATCACCACCTAGATACCGCACCACGGGGAGTTGTGACCGCGGCCGGGCGACCGGCCGAAGATCGGATCGATCCGAATATGTCTTGACAGCTATATGCTCGTACTCGTATATTCGATGGCGAGATGGCCGCCCCGTTCGCAGTCCTCGCCGAGCCCCAGCGCCGGCGGATCCTCGACCTGCTGCTCGTGCGCGAGCGGCCGGTGGGGGCGATCGTGGACGCGCTCGGCATCAGCCAGCCCGCGGTGTCCAAGCACCTGCGGGTGCTCCGCGACGCCGGGCTGGTCGACGTCGAGATCGACGCGCAGCGCCGCATCTACCGGCTGCGCGGCGAGCCCCTGCAGGCGATGGACGAGTGGCTCGAGCCCTACCGGCGGCTGTGGGCGTCGCGGCTGGACGCGCTCGAGCGCCATCTCGACACCCACCCCGACTGAGAGGAGCATCGCGATGACCGTGGCCGACTATGGCGTGCTGATCCGGCGCGACGAGCGGGCGATCCTGGAGTACCGGCGCCGCTACGACCACCCGCCCGAGCGGGTGCGGCGCGCCCTCACCGAGCCCGGCGAGCTCGCGGCCTGGTTCCCGACCACGATCGACGGCGAGCGCGCGCCCGGGGCCGCGCTCAGCTTCCGCTTCGAGCAGCTCGAGATCGACCCGTTCGACGGCGAGATGGTCGCGTTCGAGCCGCCGTCGCTGCTCGAGCTCAGCCTGGGGCCCCGACCGGCTGCGCTTCGCGCTGGCGCCCGACGGCGACGGGACGATGATGACGTTCACGGTCGTGCTGGAGGAAGCCTCGGCAAGGCGACCCGGGACGGGGCCGGCTGGCACCAGTCGCTGGAGGGTCTGAAGCGGGTGCTCGCGGGCGCGCCCGCGCGCCCGGGCACCCACGACGCGGGCGAGTGGCGCTCGCTCCGCGACGCGTACGCCGAGCGGTTCGGGCCCGAGGCGTCGGTGCTGGGCCCGCCCCAGGAGTGGCAGGACGAGTTCGGCGCCGTCTGAGCGGCTCGCCCGGTGCGGGGCTCGTCCGCTGCGCGGCTCGCCCGGACGGGCCCACGCCCCGCACCCGGTCCGCTCAGAAGAGCATCGACGGCACGACGCTCGCCGTCGCGACGAGCGCGAGCGCGACGCCGTCGCGCAGCTGCAGACCGCGCGTGGGGCGCGACGGCGGCGCCGGGCCGCCGCGCAGGGCGATCACGTCACCGAGGTCGGCGGCGCGACGGACGGCCGCCGCCATGCTGGCGGTGATCACGTCGACGGTCGCCGCGGCCACGGCGGCGGGGTGCCGGGAGATCTGGCGTTGACGGCGCGCGGCCACCACCGTGCGGCCCTCCTCGAGCATCAGCGGCAGGCACCGCAGCGAGAGCGCGGCGGTGATCGCCCAGTCGTCGATCGGCACCCCGACGCGGCGCAGCGGCGCGCCGAGCCTCCGAAGCGCCGGGGCGAGCCCGCCCAGCTCGGTCGTCCAGGCGATCACCAGCGACAGGACGATGAACAGCAGCGCGAAGCCGAGCAGGCGCAGGTACCGGCCGGCGCCGCCGCCGGCGGCCGCCAGCGCGAAGCCGATCGCGATCAGCACGAAGAACCACACCGGCAGTCGAGGGACCGCCCGCCAGGGCACGCGTGCGGCGGTCACGGCCGCCGCGGCGATCGCCCCCACCCCGATCAGCTGCGCCCAGCCGGTGTTCAGCCCGGTGGCGATCGTCAGCGCCGTCATCCCGATCAGCTTCGTCTCGACGGCGAGGCGCTGCATGCTGCTGTCGTGCGGCAGCCGGCGCAGGAGCACCGCGTCGATGCCGCCGCGCCGGGTGGACCGTCGCCGGCCTCGCCGGATCGCGTCCGAGCTCATGCGGCGTCGCTCTCCTCCGCCGCCGGCGAGTCGAGCGCCATCGTGTCCTCGGTGACGCGCCCGCGGTCGAGCCGCAACCGGTGCGGGCAGACCGCGCTCAGGCTCTCGGCATCGTGGGTGACCACGATCAGCGTGAGTCCGTCTCCCCGGCGCAGCTGCGCCAGCAACGTGATCAGCGCGGCGCGGCCGGGCGCGTCCAGCCCGGCGAGCGGCTCGTCGAGGACCAGCACCCTCGGCCGCCGCGCCAGCAGCCCGGCGATCGCCACCCGCCGCTGCTGGCCGCCGCTGAGCGCCTCGATCGAGCGAGTCGCGAGCTGGGGGTCCAGACGCACCGCGTCCAGCGCATCGGCGATGCGCCGGTCGAGTGCGTCGCCGAGCGGCCGGGCTCGCCGCCCGCGCGCCTCGCGGATCCCGACCAGCCGGCCGCGTCGGCGATCTCGGCTGCGACGGTGGGGCGCTGCAGCTGCAGTCGGGCATGCTGGAAGGCGAGGCCGACGGCGCCCGTCTGCCGGTGCGTGGGCCGGCTCCCCAGCAGGCAGACGCCGTCCGTGGGGCGGATCAGGCCCGCGAGGATCCAGGCGAGCGTCGACTTGCCCGAGCCGTTCTCACCGACGACGAGCACTCCCTCGCCCTCCGGAACCGACAGCGTGACCCCGTCGAGCGCGCGATGCTGCCAGACGGTGCGGTTGGCGTAGCTGTGCCCGAGCGCGCGCAGCTCCAGCTGCCCGGCCTCCGGTGTCACGCCCGCGTCACGGGCGGGCGCCGCCGCCGGCTCGGGGACGGCCCGGAGCGCCGGCGAGTCGGCCGTCATCGGGGTGCTCGGCGGGGCCGGCGGGCCGGGATCGCAGGTCGTGAGGTGATCGGTGACGACGCGACCGGCGGCAAGGCGCACGACCCGATCGGCGGACGCGAGCTCGTCCTCGTTGTGGGTGATGTGCACGACCGTCATCGCCCGGCTCCGCGGAAGCTCCGCCAGCAGCGCGGTCAGCTCCTGCCTGCCGGCGGGGTCGACCATCGCGGTGGACTCGTCGGAGATCAACAGCCGCGGCCGGCGTGCCAGCGCGGCGGCGACGGCCAGGCGCTGCAGCTGGCCACCCGACAGCGAGGTCGTCTCGCGCGTGGCCATCCCCGCCAGCCCGACGGTGACCAGCAGCTCCTCGACGTCGACCCCGTGGTCCTCGGGTAGTCCCCACACCACGTCGTCGGCGAGCCGCAGACCGAGGACCTGAGCGTCCGGGCGCTGGCCGATCAGCGTCGTGCCGCCGGTCCGGCCGAGCCCGACGGGGCCGCCGCGCTCGATCGATCCCCGGGTCGGCTGCGCTCCGGCCAGCAGCCGGGCCAGCGTCGACTTGCCCGAGCCGTTGTCGCCGACGACCGCGATGAACTGCCCCGCCGGGACCTGCAGGTCGATCCCGCCGAGCGCCTCGACGTCGCCGTACCGGACCGACACGCCGCGCAGCGAGACCGGCACCGGCGCGGGGACCGTCCCAGGCTCGCCCGCCTCCGGCGCGAGCGTCGACATCTCCCCCGCGTGAACCCACTGCAGCCGATCGAGGACCTCGCCGATCAGCACCCAGCTGATGAGCAGGGCGACGGGAGTGACGATCAGCAGGGCGATGGCGACCGTGACCGCCCAGTGCCCGGTGACGGTCGTGGCGGCGCGCTCCAGCGCATTTCCGACCGACCCGATCGGGCCGAGATGGTGCAGCGTCAACGCGAGCCCGCGCACCGTGCTGCGCACGTTCGAGAGCAGCAGCGTCCGGTATGAGCTGAACACGAGCAGCAGCAGGTCGACCCCGGCGGCCGAGAGCGGCGCGAGCACCGCTGCCGCCAGCCAGACCGAGCCGGTGCCGCGCCCATGCCGCTTGAGCATGCCGACCAGTCCGCCGAGCCCGGCGCAGGCCGCCAGCGCGACCGCGCTGCCCAGCCCGGTCACGAGCGCCGCCACGACCGCCGCCGCCACGAACGACGCAACCAGCGTCCGCACGCCGTGGCGACGCGCGACGATGCCGAACGGAACCACCGGGGCCAGCTGCAGCGGCCCCAGATAGGGCACCACCGTGCCGAGCACGATCAGGCCGACGCAGACCGCGGCCATCGTCGCCGCACCCGCCAGCTCGGCAGCCCCCAGGGCAGAATCGCCCGCAGCGGGCCGCGCAATGCTCACCGGTTCAGGGTGGCACAGGCGCCGCCGGGCCCCTTGTGGGTTTTCTAAGGATCTCGCTGCGTCGGCGTTGGGCCGACGGCCATCGCCGGCGCGACCGACATCCACGCGCTCATCGCGGGCAGCGTCGGGACGGCGTCGCGGCGGCACTCGGTCCGCGGTGGTTGCTTTGATGACCGGGTGACGCCCGAGGAGTCAAACGAGGCCCGGGAGGGACTGATCGACTTGGCCCGCGCGTCGGCGGAGGCGACCGGTGCCTACGCGAACTTCATGCTCACCGCCGTCAACGATCACGTCGTCCGGATGAGCGTGATGACCGAGCCGTTCCACCGGCATCTCCATCCCGACTCCGACGAGACGTTTCTGGTCATCGAGGGGACCGTCCTGCTGCAGACCTCCGACGAGCGGGTCGAGCTGCGGCCCCGGCGAGATGTTCACCGTTCCCGCCGGGATCGCGCACGTCACCAGCCCGGTCTCGCCCCGGTCGGTGAACATCACGATCGAGAGGGGCGGAGATGTCGACCGAGGAGTGACCCCATCCGGGAGGCTTGATCGCCGGCCCGTTGCGTCAGTCGATGCGGAACGCCAGCGCCGCGAACGAGATGAAGTCGCCCGCACGGAGTTGCGCTCGCTCGATCGGCCGGCCGTTGAGCACGGTGCCGTTCTTGGACCCGATGTCGTGGATGACCCAGGTCGCGCCGCGCCACAACAGCTCGGCATGGCGGCGGGACACGGTGTCGTCGTCGAGCACGATGTCGGACTCGGGCGCGCGGCCGACGAGCAAGTGCTCGGTCGCCCCGACGAGTCGCGCCCCCAGATTCCGACGCGTCGATCAGAGCAGGTACGGGATCAGCATCTTCGTGGTCTCCCGGTAGGCGGGATAGGCGCTGGGGAAGGCGGCGGTCAGGTTGCGCTCCTCGACCGTCGCCGAGTAGTAGAAGAGGCCGCTCAGGGCGGCGGCGACGATCAGGCCGCTCCTCGACCGTCGCCGAGTAGTAGAAGAGGCCGCTCAGGGCGGCGGCGACGATCAGGCCGATGAGGTCGGTGGCGAGCGCGGTGCCGAACATGCCGAGCAGCAGGCCGGTGTAGATCGGGTGGCGGATCAGCCGGTAGGGCCCGGTGGTGATGAGCTCGGGCTCCAGGCGCTCGGTCATCGGCATCCCCCAGTTGCGCCCGAGGTGGACGCGCGCCCAGATCGCCAGCGCGATCCCGGTCACGAACATGACCGCTCCGATCACGCCGAGCACCGGGCTGTGGACGGCCAGGCTGCCGGTGCGAAACACCCGGACGATGAGGAACACCGCGAGCGCGCTGAGGCCGCCGACCGGCGTCCACCGGCGGCCCGGCCGGGATTCGTTGGCGCGGACCGCGGACGCCAGCCAGTAGATCCAGAACGGGATCCACGCGAGGGCGATGCCGGTCTTGAGCGCGGTCACGGCGAGGCGGGTGGAGCGGTGCGGGAAGCGTACGCCCGCGGCGCCGATCGAACCAGGAGCTCCTGGCTGCCGTGCCTGCGGGGCGGCGATGGCTCCGCGGTCAGGCGCGCTCGGGCCCCACCTGGAGGATCGCTGCGGCCATGTCGCGCAGCAGGGTGGGAAGTGTCGCCTGCTCCATCCCGCTCGGAGCGATGATCGAGGCAACCTCCAGACCATCGATCTGCGCGGCGAGCATGTTCGTCACGTCCTCAACCGGGACGATGGGCGTGAACGCTCCGGCGTCGATCCCCTCCTGGATGACGTCACGCAGTGGTACGCGCCACTGCTCGTAGAGATCGGCCATCACCGTGCGAAGGTCCTCGTCGCGGGCAGCGGCGGCGCTGTACTCCGCCCAGATCGCGCAGTACAGCCGAAAGTCCTCCACCTCGAAGACTCGCGACAGGAGCGACTGCAGCCGCCGCCATGGATCCGACTCCTCGACCTGGGTCTGGCGCCAGAACGTGAGCCGCTGCTCGCAGGACCAGAGGAAGGCCTCCTTGAGCAACTGGTCGCGGGTCTCGAAATGATGCTGCAACGCGCCGATGGACAGCCCAGCCTCGCGCGCGATATCGCGCAGGCGGACCTTCGAAAAGCCGTGCGTCCCGACGAGACGTTCAGCGACCTCCAGAACTCGTACGCGTTGCACCTCGAGCCGCTCCGGCGCCAAGCGTGTGCCTGCACTGGATGGTCGCGGCGAGCCAGCTGCTGGATTCGCCGTCGGCGACCTTGACATGCCACCAAAGTAGCTCCTCAGCGGGACGTGAGATCTGGGGTGATCGGCAGCCACGGCCAAGCATCTCGACTGGCAATGGGGATTGCTGACCGCCCGCTGCTCACGATGGCAACAATATCGTATTATTGGCTCCGTGAGGAGACGCATCTTGTGTCTATGCCAGGACGTGACGGACGCGGATATCGCTCGCGCGTGCGCGGAGGGCTACGCCGACCCGGAGACGATCAAGCGCTACACCGCCGCGTTCATGGGTCCTTGCCAGGGGCGGTCCTGCAGTGAGCTCGTGCTGGAGGAGATCGCGGCGGTCACCGGGCTGGCCCCTGAGCAGATTGCGCCGACGTCAGCTCGCCCGCCCGACTATCCAGTGCGACTCGGCGCTCTGGCGATGGACCACGAGCCGGCCTTGGGGGCGGGGCGGTGACGGTTCCCGGTGTGACTCGGTCTGAACTGAGCGCCAGCTACGACGTGGTGATCGTCGGCGCTGGGATCCAAGGCCTTGCGCTTGCCTACGAACTGGCGCGGCGAGGCGGCGGCCGCATCGCGGTGCTCGAGGCGCAGTATCCCGGGTACGGCGCGAGCGGCCGAAACGGGGAGCTGATCCGCTCCGCGTTCAGCAGCCCGGAATGGATTCGCCTTTTTGACCTGAGCCTTCGGCGCTGGCCCACGTTGTCGAAGGAACTCGACTTCAACACGCTGTTCACCCGCGCGGGCTATCTCATCCTCGCCTCGACCGACGCGCAACTCGCCGCGCTGCGCGCCGACCAGCGCACACAGGCGAACTGGGGAGTCCAGACCGAGCTCCTCGACCATCGGGCGGTGCGCGCGCTCGTTCCCAGCTCTCGCCGGCACTGATCCGCGGAGGCCTCGCGCAGCCCGATGGCGGATTCGCCCACCATGACGCGACCGTCTGGGCCTACGCGGCCGCAGGCGCCCGAGCGGGGGTCGAGATCCACGCACACACACGCGTCACCGGCGTGAAAACCGATCACGGCCGGGTGACCGGTGTGCTGACCAGCCGCGGAGACGTCGCGACCGGCACGCTTGTCAACGCTGCGGGTGCGTTCGCGCGTGAGCTGGCCGCGATGGCGCACGTCCAGCTACCCACCCAACGCTGTCGCCTGGAGATACTCGTCACGGAGTCACTGCAACCGTTCCTGCGGCCTGCGGTCGCTTCCCCCGAGCTGATGGGCTACTGCCATCAGACCAGCCGCGGCGAATTCGTCGGCGGCACGGAGTTCGCCGCCGTGAACCCGGCCGATACCACAGGAGTCACGCTCAAGGGGCTGCGGGACATGGCAACGAAGTTCGTCAGGCTGTTCCCTCGGCTGGCCGGCGTACGCCTCATCCGACACTGGTCCGGTCTCGTCGACCAAACGACCGACCTCTCCCCGGTACTCGGCCCGGTGCCAGAGCTCGCCGGCTTTCACCTTGACTGTGGCTGGACCTACGGATTCATGGGCGCACCGGGGGCTGCGCAGCTGCTCGCCGAGTCGATCATCGGCGCCGCGGTCCATCCACTGATCGCTCCGTTCTCGGTCGAGCGGTTGCGGACCGGGAACTTGATCCACGAGCGCTCGCTGGTCGTGCCCAGCTCTCAGCCGGAGCTGACATCGTGAGCGGCGCCGAGCTTCGGGTGGGCCGACGGGCGCCGATGGTCGCGTTCGAGTTCGAAGGACGCCGGCTGCACGGCATCGCTGGAGAGCCGGTCGCCGCAGCCCTCCACGTGGCCGGTGTTCGCACGCTGTCGCGCAGCTTCAAATACAACCGCCCGCGCGGGTTGCACTGCGTCGCCGACGCGTGCCCCAACTGCGCGATGAGGGTCAACGGCTTGCCCGGGGTCGCGACCTGCGTCACCGCGCTGCAAGACGGGGACATCGTCAGCCGCGAGCACGCGTGGCCGACCGCGGAGCACAGTGTGCTCGGCATCGCCGACGCAAGCCGGGCTCTGCTCAGCGCCGGCTTTCAGTACCGGCGCTTGCGCCGCACGCCCAACGCGTTCCAGTACTGGGAGCGGGTGCTCGCTCGGCTCGCCGGCCACGGCCGGCTACCGCACCCAGCAGCGTCGAGTGCGATCCGCGACCGCGGAGCCTGGACGAGCCGCCGAGTGGATGTTGCGATCGTCGGCGGCGGACCCGCCGGGCTGGCGGCAGCGCTCGCCGCCGAGACCGACGGCGCTGAGGTGCTGTTGGTCGAGCGAGACAGCGAGCTCGGCGGCTCGCTGCTCGCCGGCGACGCCGGAGAGCGAGCGCTCGTCGCCCGGCTCTCTGCACAGGTTGCGAGCCGACCAGGGATTGAAGTGCTGGCCGGAGCGACCGTGATCGGCAGTTATGAGGACTCGGAACTCGGAGCCACTTCGGCAAACGGCTTCGTGCAAATCCAATCGCGCTCGATCGTCCTGGCCAGCGGAACCCTGGAGCGCCGCTGGGCGTTCGTTGACGGCGACCGGCCCGGCGTGTTGCTTGGCCACGGCGCTCAGACGCTGCTCAATCGTCATGGAGTGCTTGCAGGCCACCGGCCGATCGTCGCCACGGACGAAGGCTACGGGTACGAGCTCGCCGTGCTGATGGCGACGGCCGGCGCCGAGGTCGCGTGCCTGATCGAAGCTCGCCCGACTGACCAGGTGCGCCCCGAGAATGTCGCGGCCGCCGAGTCTGCGGGGGTCCCGCTCGTGTTCGGCGCGTCGGTCGACCGGGTCATCGGACGCCGACGGATGCGACGGGTCGGACTCGGTGGGGCGGCCGGCGCGCGTCAGGTCGAGGGCGATGCTCTGCTCATCGCGGGAGGTCGTCGGCCGGCGCTCGGGCTCTTGCGTCAGCGGGTGGGGACCGCCCATGCAGGGGCGGCGGCCGCGGGATGGCATCTCGCGGGCGGCGCTGCGGGCACCCCGTCTGCACAGCAAGCGGTCGAGTCCGGGCGCGCGGCGGGACACGCCGCAGCTCGATTGCGGTCCCATCACCAACAACCAGAGGGGAGACCAGACGTGACTCAATCGACCCGGGGGAGCGCGTGATGTCCGAGACAGTGCTGACCGAGCCAGAAGCCGTTCCTGAAGATGCACCGTCGGCTGGCCTGGCCAAACAGCTGACCTGGTTTGACGGGTTCTCGATGGCGATGCTGATGCCCAACGGGATCGTCGTGTTTCTCGGTCTGGCCATCGCGTCGCTCGGTGCGCTGGCGGCCGTGGCGTTCGTCGGGATCACCTGTGTGATCGCGTGTTTCCAGAACGTCCTCTACTACGAGATGGCGATGATGTTCCCGAGCGAGACCGGAGGCATCGCGCTCTATGCGAACCGCGCGTGGTCACGCTACTGCACCGCAATCGGGCCACTCGCGGCGTTCGGGTACTGGCTCGGCTGGGCGCTGACGGGGGCGATCATCGGCGAAACCCTCGGCTCGTTCGTGCAGTCAGAATGGTTCTCTGGCCAGAGGTGGTCTCTGCATGCCGGCCCCCTCAGCTTCTCCTTCCCGCAGGCCGTCGCGGTCGGTGTGATCATGGCCAGCTTCCTCGTCAACGCGCACGGCGTGAAGTTTGCCGCGCGGATCTACCGGGTGATCGCAATCTGCTACGGGATCTTCGCGGTGGCGGTGATGATCCTGCCGTTCCTGCACGGCGGCTGGAGCACCGGCCGACTGCTATGGCACCCGCCTGGGGGTTTCTTCACAACCGCGCTGGTCTGGATGTACGTGAGCGCCTGGACCGTCTACGGCACTGAGATCTGCGCCACCTTCGCACCCGAGTACAAGCGGCCGACCTTCGACACGTCCAAGGCGCTGCGCGCCAGCGCGCTGTTCACACTCGGAGTGTTCACGCTCACGCCGATCGCCACGACCGGACAGCTCGGAGAGCACGTCATCTCCAACAATCCTGAGACCTACTCCGTGCTCGCGCTACGCGGCATCCTCGGCGGCTGGGTGACGCAGCTGATCGTCGTCGTGATCGTCGGAGAGCTGCTTCTGACCGTGTTCGCCTCAAGCGGCGACGCCGGACGCACCCTGTTCGGCATGGCCCGCCGCGGCCTCACGATCCGCGAACTCGGAGTCCTGAACCGTCGCGGCGAACCCGGCCGCGCGCTGTTCGTGGACATGGTCATCAACTGCATGGTCGTGCTGCTGCTCTCAAGCCCCCTCGCGGCATTGTTCGCCGCCAACCTCGGTTACATGATCGCGACGATCGCCGCGGTCTCCGCGTTCCTCCTGCTTCGCAAAGACCATCCCACCGCCCACCGCCCCGTCAGGCTGCCGTCCGCGTGGGTGGCGATCGCGGCCGTCATCCTGGTTCTCGACGTGCTCATGACCTACATGGGCATCACCCACCCTGCCGCGTCCGGCTACGGCACCGCACGCGACGGACTCATCGGGGGGGCGATTCTTGCCCTGTCGATCGTCTTGTGGATCATCCGCCAGGTCATCCAGGACAAGCGCCGTCTGACCCTGCGCAATCGCGAGCTCGACGAGCTCATCGACGCGGAGGCCGGCGTGTGAGCCCTGCCTGCCAGGCGTGACACCAGGCCGTCAGACCGGGCGGAACGTGACCTCGACGTCGAGGCCGCCCTGCGCTCGCGCGCGTGCGACCAGGTTGGCCCCGTGCGCGGTCGCGATCGCCTGCACGATCGCAAGCCCGAGACCGTGACCGCCGGCCGGCCCGACCCGCTCGGCGCCGAGCCGCTGGAACGGTCCGAACAGGCGCTCCAGGTCGGTCGATGCGATCACCGGGCCGGTGTTGGAGACCGACAGGCGAGGCCCGTCGGCCGTCGTCGTGGTGCAGACCTCGACGGTGCCGCCGGCGACGTTGTGCCTGATCGCGTTGTCCAGCAGGTTCGACACCAGGCTCTCGACGAGGCTCGCCTCGCCGCTGGCGATCGACTCCGCGAAGCGCCCGTCGATCCGGACCGAGCGGCGCTCGGCGTCGTGAGCGCGGCCGTGGACGGCCTGCTCGGTGAGCGGTGCGAGGTCGACCGGCTCCCAGCGCTCGACCCCGCGCTCGCTGGAGGCGAGTGTCAGCAGGGCGTCGATCAGCTGCTCCTGCTGGCCGGAGAGCTGGAGCGCCTCCTCGCAGGTCTGCCGCAGCGCCCCGGCGCCGGCGTCCGGGTCGGCGAGCGCCACCTGCAGCAGCGTGCGCTGACCGGCGAGCGGCGTACGCAGCTCGTGGGACGCGTTGGCGACGAACTGCCGCTGGGACTCGAACGACGCCTGCAGCCGGCCGAACAGTCCGTCGAGCGTGCGGCCGAGGCTCGGTGAGCTCGTCGTCGGGCCCCTCGAGGCGCAGGCGCCGGCTGAGGTTGGTGGCCGAGATATCCCGCGCGGTCGCGGTCATCGTCCGCAGCGGGCGCAGGATCCGGCCGGCCAGCCACCAGGCGGCGAACACCCCGACGGCGACGAGCGCGAGCGCGATCAGCAGCGGCCAGGGGTTGAACGTCGGGCCGGGGCCGGCGTGCGCGGGCGGCCGGCCCGCGTGATACGCGGACGCCGAGTGGCCGAAGAACACGTTGGAGGTCCCGAACCAGACGCTCGAGGCGGCGAACAGGATCACCACCAGGCCGATGAACACGCCCGAGTAGAGCGCCGCGAGCTGCACGCGCAGGACCGGCCGGCGCCGCGCCCGCAGTGCGCCCAGCAGATCCGTAGCGCCCATCATCCGGGTCCGATCCGGTAGCCGGCCTCACGCACGGTGTGGATCAGCGGCGGCTCGCCCAGCTTGGCGCGCAGCCGCCGGATCGTCGTCTTGACCGCGGTCGTGAACGGGTCGGTGTACTCGTCCCAGGCGCGCTCCAGGAGCTCCTCGGCCGACAGGACCCGGTCCTGGGAGGTGAGCAGGCACTCGAGCACCGCGAGCTCCTTGGGGCTGAGCTCCAGCCGCCGCCCGGCGCGGACGGCGACGCGCCGGCCGCAGTCGAGCACCAGGTCGCCGCACTCAAGCGTCGGCGCCAGCGGCGCGGCGACGCGGCGGGCCAGCGCGCGGACTCGGCGCGACGAGCTCGGCGAAGTCAAACGGCTTGGGCAGGTAGTCGTCGGCGCCGAGGCCGAGCCCCTCGACCCGCTCGCGGATCGTCGCGGCGGCGGTGAGCATCAGGATCCGCGAGCCGGTGCCGTCGCTCACGATCCGCCGGCACAGCTCGTCGCCGTGGACGCCGGGCAGATCGCGGTCGAGGACGACCACGTCATAGCGGGTGACCGCCAGGCGCGAGAGCGCTTCGTGGCCGTCGAGCACGACGTCGACCGCCATGCCCTCGCGCCTCAGGCCGGTCGCGATCGACCGGGCCAGCACCTCGAAGTCCTCCACCACCAGTACTCGCATCGTGCCAGGACGATGACAGGTGACAGGTGTCGGTCAGGTGTCAGTCGCCGACACCGGGCCGACACCGTCCCAGACGTACAAAGCGTCCCATGAGCGACATAACGATCGAGGTCGACGGGCTGCGCAAACGGTTCGGCCACACGGTGGCCCTGGACGGCGTCTCCTTCACGGTGGCGCCGGGAACCGTGACCGGGTTCGTCGGACCCAACGGCGCCGGCAAGTCCACGACGATGCGCGTGATCCTGGGGCTCGACTCCGCCGAGCACGGGACCGCGCTGGTCGGCGGCCGGCCATACCCAAGCCTCACCCATCCGATGCGGGAGGTCGGCTCGCTGCTCGACGCCGGCGCCCTCCAACCGAGCCGCAGCGGGCGCAACCACCTGCTGTGGATCGCCCGCTCCCAGCGGCTGCCCGCCGGTCGGGTCGACGAGGTCTCAGAGCTGCGTCGGGCTCGGCCGGGCGGCACGGCGCAAGGCGGGCGGCTACTCGCTGGGGATGCGCCAGCGGCTCGGGATCGCCGCGGCGATGCTCGGCGACCCACCGATCCTGATCATGGACGAGCCGTTCAACGGCATGGATCCGGAGGGCATCATCTGGATGCGCTCCTTCCTGCGCGGGCTGGCGGCCGAGGGCCGCGCGGTGCTCGTCTCCAGCCACCTGCTGAGCGAGCTGCCGGGCGTCGCCGATCAGGTCGTGGTGATCGGCCGCGGACGGGTGCTCGCGGACGGCCCGCTGCAGGAGCTGACCGACGGCGAGACATCGCTGGAGGACGCGTACCTGCGGCTGACCACCGGCGCGGTCGAGTACCGCTCGGGCGGCGATCCGGAGCGGCGGCGATGACCGCCCTGGCGCAGCAGCGTCCCCGCGGCGGCCTCCGGGACGCCGTGCGCGCGGAGTGGACGAAGTTCCGCACGGTCCGCGGCTGGCTGGTCGGGCTCGGGCTCGCCGCGCTGCTGCTCGTGCTCTTCAGCTACCTGCAGGCCCACGGCAAGCACACCGGCTACTGCACCACCCCCAACCCCAACAGCTGCGTGGCCGGTCACCCGTACGTCCCGAACGGGCCCGGCGGCGAGGCGGTCGCCGACGCGCTACGAGCTGGAGGCCAGGCAGTTGACCGGCGACGGCACGATCACCGCCCGGGTCAGCTCGCTGACCGGCCGGATCTGGGCGGGGCCGAGCAACGAGGCGCCGTCACTCGGCCCACACGCGTGCCGGGCTGGCGGGATGGTCGAAGGCCGGACTGATGGTCACGGCGAGCACCCGGCAGGGCGCCCCGTACGCGGCGGTGATGGCGACCGGCGGCCACGGCGTCCGCTTCCAGGACGACTACACCCACGACCGGCCCGGGCTGGCGGGATCGGTCTCCCCCGTACGCGCGCTGGCTGCGGTTGACCCGCAGCGGCGACACGATCACCGGCTACGACTCGGCCGACGGCACGAGCTGGCACCGGATCGGCGGCGCCCGGCTGGCCGGGCTGGGGCGCACGGTCTCGGTCGGCCTGTTCGCGACCTCGCCGAACACGTTCGCCGGGCAGGCGACCCAGGCGACCGCCGCGTTTGACCACATCGCGATCGGCCTCGGCCGGTGACGGTGGCGCCCGCGACCGCGGCCGGGCGGTGGCGGGCGACGAGCATCGGCACCGGCCACCATGACTTCTACACCGCGCTCGGGCGCGGCGGCGTCCGCCGGACCGGCGGCTCGATCCGCGTCACCGGCTCGGGCGACATCGCGCCCGCCGTCGCCGATGCCGGCCCCGACACCGCGTCGGACTCGCTGCTGTTCGGGGTGGTGGTGGCGCTGATCGCGCTGATCGTCGTCGGGGCGATGTTCGCCACCAGCGAGTACCGGCGTGGGCTGATCCGGACGACGCTGGCGGCGACCCCGCGCCGCGGTCGCGTGCTGGCCGCGAAGGCGGGCGTGATCGGCGGCCGCCGGGTTCGCCGTCGGGGCGGTCGCGTCGGCCGTGGCGATCCCGCTCGGACTGCACGTGATGCGCGCCGGCGGGAACTACGTCTACCCGGCCGGTGCGCTGATGATCGCGCAGGTGATCGCCGGCAGCGGGCCCTGATCGCGCTCTCCGCGGTCGCCGTGCTGGGCATCGCCACGATCCTGCGCCGCAGCCCGGGCGCGATCCTGGCCGGCGTCGTCCTGTTCGTCCTGCCGGCGTTCACCGGCCCCGGGGTGCTCGGCTCCACATCGGGCGGCAGTGCGGCGACCTGGCTGTACACGGTCACGCCGGCGGCCGGGTTCTCGGTGATCGGCCTGATGCCCCGCTCGCCGCTCGTCAGCTACCCGTACACGATGGCCAACGGCTACTACCCGCTGCCGGCGTGGGCGGGGCTGCTCGTGCTGTGCGCCTGGGCGGCGGCGGCGCTGGTCGCCGCGCGGATCGTGCTGCGGCGGAGGGACGCATGACCACCCGTTCGGGTGGCGGGGCCGCCGCGCTCGGAGCGGAGTGGATCAAGCTGCGGACGCTCGGCGCGACCTGGTGGACGATCGCGGGCGCGATCGCCGTCGCGGTCGGCGCCAGCGCCGCAATGGCCGCCACCACCCACGTCTCCCCCGGGGCCCCCGGCGGCGGGCCGGATCCGACGAAGCTCGCCCTCACCGGCATCGACCTCGGCCAGGCGGTGATCGCGATCATGGCCGTGGTCGCGATCGGCGACGAGTACGGCACCGGGATGATCCGAGTGACGCTCGCCGCGATCCCGCGCCGGCCGCTGATGCTCGGCACCAAGGCGATCATGCTCGCCGGGCTCACGCTGGCCGCCGCGCTGCCGGCGGTCGCCGGGTGCCTGATCGCCGGGCGGCTGCTGCTGCCGGGCGCCGGCCTCGACCCCGCGCACGGCTATGCGCTCGTCTCGATCGCGCACGGCGCGACGCTGCGCGCGGCCGCCGGCGGCGTGCTCTACCTCGTCCTGATCGCATTGCTGAGCCTCGGGATCGCGACGATCGTCCGTGACACGGCGGTGGCGACCGGAGTCGTGCTCGCGCTGCTCTACCTGCCGCCGCTGCTCGCGCTGCTCGTGCCCGGCCCGTGGGGGCGGCACATCGAGCAGATCGCGCCGATGACCGCGGGCCTCGCCATCGAGGCGACGCGTGCACCTGCGCACGCTCCCCGACCGGCCGTGGCCGGGGCTGGCGATCCTCGCCGCGTGGGCCGCGGGCGCGCTGCTTGCAGGGGGCGCGCTGCTGCGGGCCCGCGACGCGTGAGCGACCGATCGCCGCCGCGGCGCCGGACCCTCGAGCCGTGCAGCACGAGGTACGGCGCCAGCGCGAACAGCGCGGCGACGAGCCCGTAGGTGAGCGTCCGGGTCGGGAGCGAGCGGGCGATCTTCCAGCCGAGCAGCACCCCGGCGAGCTCCGGGATCCCGATCACGGCGGCGAGCGGCCAGTCGATCGCCCCCTGGACGAGGTAGCCGGCGCTCCCGACGGTGGCGATCACGATCGACTCGACCTGGGCGCAGGACAGCGCCTCCAGCACCGGGACGCCGAGGACGATCAGCAGCGGCACGGTGAGCATCGGGCCACCGATCCCGACGATGCCGCTCACCGCCGAGACGGCGAGCCCGAGGCCGGCCGCGACGAGCGCCGGCGGGCACGCGGCGCGGTGAGCGCGCTCCCCGCTGTGGCGGCGCTGGCGGTACCAGACGAGCGCGGCCACGAGCCCCACCGTGACGCCGAGCACGATCCCGAACGAGCGCTTGGACACGGCCGAGTTGACGAGCACGCCGAGCGGCGTGCCGACGAGCGCGGTCGCCGCGAGCATCAGCGCGGTGCGGCGGGCCGCGCGCCCGCGCAGCTGGCCGGAGCGGCGGTAGGCGGCGGTGGCGAGCGTGCCGGTCGCGATGTGGGTCACGATCGCGGTGCCCGCGACCCGCGCCGGGGACAGCGCGGTGAGCGCGAACAGCCCGACCGTCGGCAGCACCCCGCCCGGGCCCAGCGCGGTGATGCCGACCCCGCCAGCGAGCCCGCACAGCCCCAGCAGCGCCACCACGCCGGTCGTCAAACCGGTCATCGCGCTCGGGCGACCGGCGGGGATCCGCGATGCAGGGTGGCGCGCAGCGCCATGCGGTCACCGCGCACCTGCAGCAGCTCGGTGTCGACCGGCCGGCCGTCGGCGAGATGGGTCAACCGCTCGATCGCGAAGATCGCCGCGCCGGGGCTCAGGCCGAGTCGCGCGGCGGCCTCGTCGCCGGCGTTGGCCGCGTGGACCTCGACCTCGGCGTGGCCCAGCCGGGTGCCGGTCGCCTCCTCGATCAACGCGAACAGGTCGCGACCGGCGAGGTCGCCGCCGAGCACGGCGCGCCCGACCTCGGGGGTGAGCCAGGTGCCGTCGAGCGACAGCGGGAGCCCGTCGAGCCGGCGCACGCGCTCGATCCACACCGCCTCCGCGCCGGCCGCCAGCGCGAGTCGCTGCCGGACCGCGGCGGGCGGCGCCGCGACCATCTCGGCGGCGAGCACCTCGTTGGTCACGGTCCCATGGCCGGCCAGCACCTCCGCCAGCCCCGCGAGGCGATCGAGCCCGTGCCCGTACCGGGCGCTACCACGGTCGTGCCCACCCCTCGCCGGCGGGTGATCAGCCCCTCGTCGCGCAGCAGGCCGAGCGCCTCGCGCACCGTGTTGCGCGACGCGCCCGTCTGGGCGGCGAGCGAGCGCTCGTCGTCGATCACGCCGTCCGCGAACCCGCCCGCGCTGATCCGTCTGCGCAGCAGCTCGGCGAGCCGCCGCGCCCGCTCGGCGCGGGGCCGCGACGACACCCACTCCGCCGGGATGCGACGGCCGTGAGGGTCGGCGGAGGCTGTCACCCCGTCGAGGCTATCAGGCTTCCGCCAGAGTCACGCCACCTCTGTGCGCCCGAGCACCGTGAGCCGCCCCGCGCTCAGACCCCGCCGTGGGCGTCGAGCAGCTCGAAGTAGAGGACCGAGGCGCTGAGCGCGACGACCGGCATCACCACGACGCTGACCGCCCACTGGACGAGGTCGCGCCCGACGTGCCCGAGCGAGGCGGCCACGACGGCGGCGAGCAGGCTGATCACGAGCAGCGCGATGTAGACGATCACGATCACGCCGAAGACGGGCCAGCCGTTGCCGCGCACGAGCTCGCGCGAGCGACCGAACGACCCGAAGACGCCGCGGCGCTCGAGCACCTCGGCGGGCACCACGACCGACCACAGCGTGAGCAGCACCAGGCCCGGGACGACGATCAGCACGAATCCGATCGCGACGCCGATCGCGAACAGGATCGAGATCAGGATCAGCGAGCCGAGCGCCGGCGCGACCGCCCGGAGCAGATCCCTCGCGGCCACGTGGGCTCCGACCCGCGCCTGGGCGACGACCTCGACGACGAACCCCTGGTAGAGCAGCGAGAGCACCCAGAACACGAGCGCGAAGATGAGCGCGAGCGCGGTCGGAGCAGCAGCGCGATCCCGAGCTGGATCGCGGACAGGACGACGGCCGCCGGCAACAGCGCCGCGGCGTTCGCACGGTACAGGCTCCAGATGCGCGCGACGACCGCGCCGGCGACGATCCGCCGTGGCATCGGCAGATCATCGCACGGGGGGCGGCGCGCGCCAGGGTCAAGGTCAAGCGGCGACGGCTACGCGACCGTCACCGGAGCCGCGGCCTCCCAGGCAAAGCCGTCCGGTCGGTGAACGCGCCGCCGTCGCCGGCGAGCACCATCCGCGCCGAGCCGCTGCCCTCCGGGTCGACGCCGGCGTCCTTGGCGAGCGCGCGCCGGGCGTAGAGGCCGAGCGTCACCGCCGGACCCGTGTCGAACTGGACGTACTTGCGCCCGAAGCTCTTGGCGACCGCGACGCCGTGCTCGACGTAGAACGCCTTGCTCGCGCCGACGTCGGCGACACCGATCAGGACGGTGAAGTCGTCGACCGCCCGGGTGGCCGGACCGCGGTTGCGCTTGGCCGAGGTGGCCACCTTCCAGATCGCGCCGTCGGGCGCGCGCACGACGCCGGCGTAGCCCCAGAGGTTGCGCTTGACGGGCTTGAGCTCCGTCGCGCCCGCCTGCAGCGCCGAGCCGAGGAACCCGTCCACCGTCGCCGGCTGGGAGACGACGAGCGACATCGTGTAGGCGCGGAACCCGCTCGTCGGCGGCTGGCCGGCGCGCAGCCCGAGCACCGGGCCCAGGCCGAACGCCTCGTCGTAGAACGCCTGCGCGGCGGCGATCTCCTCCACCTCGAGGATCACCGAGTTGATCGTGGTCATGGTTGCCTGTCCCTCCTCACGCGGTCAGTTTCCTGAGCAGCTCGTCGATGCGGGCGAAGCCGGCCTTGGAGCCCTCTTCGACGCCGTACTGCATCGTCATGTCGCGCTGCTCCATCGTCTCGAAGCGCATCGTCTGGATGAACCTCGGTCTGCTCCCCGAGGTCCTCGAACTCGAGGACCTGGACGTGGTTCATGAACGTCTGGACGAGCCGCGCTGGTGGGTCGACCTCGCGGTACTCGCCCTCGACGACGCCCTGCTCGGTGCGGAAGCGGTAGCGGCCGCCCGCGCGGACGTCCATCTCCTCGACGACCGTCCCGGACCCCACCACTCGGGGATCAGCTCCGGGTCGGTCCACACCGAGTACACGTGGTCACGGTCCGCGTCGAAGAGCCGCTCGATGCGGATCTCGGTCTCGGTGGGCGTGCTGATGGCGTTGCTCATTCGGTTCCCTTCGTTCGTTGCACGACCTGGGCGAAGCGGTCGAGCCGCGCGAGCCACACGCTGATCCCCTCGAACGCATACGGCGCGAGGTGACACAGACGGGCACGGCCGACCTTCTGCGTGGTGACCAGGCGCGCGTCCTCCAGCACCTGGACGTGCTTCTTCATACCGGTCAGCGACATCCCGAACGGCGCGGCGAGCTCGGAGATCGTCAGGTCCCCGGTGCTCAGGCGCTCGAGCACCTCGCGCCGGGTGACGTCGGCGAGCGCCGTGAACGCGCGGTCGATGTCGCTGTGATACTGAACCATCGGGTTCAGTATCGCACACCGCGCGGCGCTGTCAAGCGCCCGGCGCGACCTCGCGCATCAGCCGCATCGCGGTGTGGGCGTTGGCGGGGTAGAACGCCTCGATCGCGAGCTCGGAGAGGTTGACGTCCTCCGCGGTCACGAACGTGGACAGCGTGCTGATGAACGCCAGCTCGCCCTCGCCGTCGGTGTCGCGCAGCCGCAGCGGCAGCACGATGTCGGCCGCCCGCAGGCCGGTGTGCGCCGGCGCCGGGGCCACCCCGGGGTAGCCGACGAGCTCGTCGTAGAGCGCCCGCAACTCGGGGTCGCCGGTGACCTGGGCCTCGCGCCGCACGCGGTGCAGCAGATGCGCGCTCCACTCGGCGAGGTTGAGCGTGCGGGGCGCCATGCCGCGCGGGTGCAGCGCGACGCGCATGCCGTTGGCGGGCGGCGCGAGCAGATCCGGGTGCACCCCCTCCAGCAGCAGGTCAGCGCGTCGTTGGCCGTGACCAGGGTGTGGTGGCGGTCGACGACAACCGCCGGGTAGGGCTCGTGGGCGCGCAGGAAGCGGTCGATCGCCTCGCGCACGACGGTCATCTCCGACGCATCGAGCGGGAAGTCGCGATACGCGGGCGCGTACCCGGCGGCGAGCAGCAGCTCGTTGGTCGCGCAGCGGCACCTCGAGCTCCTCGGAGAGCCGGATCACCATCTCCCGGCTCGGCCGCGCGCGCCCGGTCTCCAGGAAGCTGAGGTGCCGCGCCGAGACGTCCGCCTCGCCGGCGAGCTCGAGCTGGCTGAGGTTGCGCCGCCGCCGCCAGCCGCGGAGCAGCTCGCCGATCGGTGAACGGACGCTCGCGACGGACATCGCGGTCAACCTACCGGACGGGCTTGGGCCGGGCCACGGCGCGGCCGGCCGGGGCGCGGGCAGCAGCCGGGTGAGCGCGGCGACGGTGACCAGCAGTATCGCCAGCTCCGGCGCCGCCCACTCGAACGCGTGCGCATAGCCACGGTTGACGGCGCCGAAGAAGATCGCCCCGGTGACGGCGACGCCGACCGCGTTGCCGACGTTCTGCGCCGTCGAGACCATCCCCGACGCCGCACCGGCGCGCGCCGGATCGACCGTGCTGAGGATCGTCCCGGCCAGCGGCGCGAGCACGAGCCCCATCCCGGCGCCGACGGCGATCAGGCCGGGCACGAGCCTGCCGGTGATCGACGCTACCAAAGTGGATGTATACGGCGGAGTCAGTAAGGGCGCATACGTGCTCGACGATGCAGAGAACGCTCAGGTGGTTCTCATAGGCACCGGCTCTGAGGTTAGCCTATGTCTCGAAGCGAAGAAATCGCTCGAAAACGAAGGCATTCGCGCCCGCGTCGTGAGCATGCCGAGCTGGGAGATCTTCGAGGAGCAGCCGCCGGAGTACAAGGCCAGCGTGCTCATGCCGGGAGTGTCGAGGTTAGCCGTGGAGGCCGGATCGCCGCTCGGCTGGTGGAAGTTTGTGGGCTCCGACGGCGATGTGATCGGACTCGACCGCTTTGGCGCGTCAGCTCCGGGCAAGATCGTGCTTGAGAAGCTCGGCTTTCGAGGAGTTGCTCGGGCTGCTCGGCCAGGAGCTCAACCTGACCTCGGGGCCGCTGGTGTGGCTCAACGACCTCAACCTCAACACCATCGGCTACGCGATCGTCGCGCTGTTCGTGGTGACCTGGCTGATCGCGCTCGCGGTCTGGCGCTTCGGCCGGATCAAAGCGCTGGAGCGGCACGCTCGAACCGGCCGACTAATTGGCGTCCTGTTCGTTGGCCGGCAGCAGCGGCAGACCGGAGCCGAGATAGACCAGTGCGTCATCGATCCGGCCGAAAACGCCTTCGTTGAGCACTCGTCGGTTGTCCTCGTAGCTGACCACCGACATCATCACGCCGACCAGCGCACCGGCGAACGCGCGCACCTCGAACTCCGCCGAGTCGCGGCCGAGGCGTTCGGCGATCAGGCCGGCGACCAGTCCGATCGACCGGCGGTACTCCTGGTACTGGGCCGCGCGCAGTTCCGGCACGCTCTCCATCAGCTCGTAGCGTTGGGCTTCCTTGGCGAGCGTGTCGGTGTCCATGACGGCGAACACCTCACGCACGGCGGCGCGCAGCGCGTCGACGACGCCCATCTCGGCGGGTTGGGCGCGGAAGGCGGTGATCAGCAGCGGGTCGTAGTCATCGGTGATGACCAGGTCTTCCTTGGTGGGGAAGTAGCGGAAGAAGGTGCTCGGCGACACCTCGGCGGCCTCGGCGATCTTCTCCACCGTGGTCTCGCCGTAGCCCTGCTCCCGAAACAGCGCATCGCGTGCTCGCGGATACTCGCCCTGGTCTTGGCCTTTTTGCGCTCCCGAAGGCCGCCCGCCGGCTTGCCGAGGATCTGACTTCCGAGCGCCTCGGTGTCCTCGACCGTCGACTGCTCGGCGATCGCCTGGTGCTGACCGTCAGCCAACGACTCCACTCTCGTTCGAACAGTCCGCGTCTGGGTCCCCCCATCGTCGCAGATCGGGCGGGCAGTAGCGCGGTTGCGACTATCGCGCCGAGCAGGGCGAGTCCGCAGGAAACCCACAGCGTGAGATCGAGACCGTGCACGAACTCGCCACGGACCATGTCCGACAGGGACATCGACTTGAGCTGGCCTGCCACCGCGACCCCGGCCGTCACGCTGTTGCGGGTCTCGGCCGCCGCCGCTGCCGACAGGTTGCCGAGGTGCAGATCGGCCTGGTAGCCGGAGCTGAGCACGGTGCCCAGGATCGCGACCCCGATCGCGCCGCCGGTCTGCCGCAGCGCCGACATGACCGCCGAGCCGATCCCGCTGCGCTCGGCGGACAGCGGGCTCATTGCCGCGTTGATCGCGGTCGGCATGGCGAAGCCGAGGCCGAAGCCGAAGACGGTGAACCAGACGGCGACGAACCCGTAGCTACTGCCCAGCCCGGTTGTCGCGCCGAGACCCAGTGCGGCGGCCATGATCGTGTAGCCGATCGCGACGGTCACCTTGTCGCCGATCTTCGCCGCGATGAGGGTTGCCACACGTACCCGATCAGCATCCCGCCGATCATCGGCAGCAGCCGCAGGCCGTTGCCCAGCGCGTCGGTGTGCTCGATGGCCTGGAAGTACTGCGGCATCGCGAACAGCAGGCCCACCATGGCGAAGTTGACCATGGTCGCCAGCAGGGTGCCCCAGGTGAAGCTGGGCGAGGCGAACAGCGGCGAGGTCCACCAGCGGTCGACCGTTGGGCAGTGCCCGCAGTCGCCGCTGCCAGCCGACGAAGACCGCGAGCGGCGCGGATTCCGGCGATCATCGGCCCGAGCGTGTCGACCGACCCCCAGCCGGTCTGGACCCGGCCTGGATCACGCCATAGGTGACGCCGAGCAGGCCCGAGGCTGGAGATGACCACGCCGAGCACGTCCAACCGGCCCCGACTTCGCGCTGCTGCGTGACTCCGGCAGCAGCAACAGGACCGCGACCAGTGCGATGAGCACCATCGGCACGTTGATCAGGAATGCCGAACCCCACCAGAAGTTGTCCAGCAGCCAGCCGCCGGCGATCGGCCCGAGCGGGATGCCGATCATCGTTGACGTCGCCCAGATCGCGATCGCCTTCGGCCGCTCCGCCTCGGTGAACAGCACCGGCAGCAGCCGACATCGACAGCGGCATCAGGAAGGCCGCGGGCGAGGGCCGAGTACGGCACGCGCGGCGATCAGCGCGCCCGCCGACGGCGCGTACGCGCAGCCCAGCGAGGGCGATGCCGAACACGATCAGCGCGATGACCGCGGAATTTCCGGGCGGCCGTACTGGTCGCCGAGGGTGCCGGGCGGGCAGCAGTGCGGCGGCGAGCACCAGCGTGTATCCGCTGGCGAACCACTGCAGTTGGCTGGTGGATGCGTGCAGGTCGGCCCAGAGTGTCGGCAGCGCGACGTTCAGCACGGTCAGGTCGAGCCCGACGGCCAGCATGCTCAGCGCGAGTGCGCCCAGTGCCCACCACTTGCGGGTCCCCTGAGTGTTCATGACATCCACCACCTTTCGAGAGTTGAATTGAAGTGATAGTAACTCTCATTATGTAGTTGATGTCAATACGCGTTGCGTAGCTGCGCAAAGCGGTCCAAACAGTCATCCCGGCCGCGACTGTCTAGGCTTCGGCCATGACCGAGATCCGGCTGGGCTGGGAAACCCGGGCCGACCAGCTGCAAATCGAAATCGATGTGCTGGCGATCGGCATCGCGATGCTGTTGACCGCCGCGTTGGTGGGCTGGTCGGGCGCCGGGGTGGTGGCCGAAGTGGCGTTGTACCTGTTCGGCGGGCTGCTCACGCTCGTCGGGCTGGTTCGCGCGCACGGCTGGCGGACGCTGTTGTGGCCGCGAAAGCTGGTCACCGGGCCGAAGTTCCTCGCCGACGACACGAAGGTGGCGCGGGACTTCCGGCACTCGTGGGACACCCTCGCCGCGGTCGGCGTGCTGGTCGATCCCGTCGCGGACAAGCGCTACGGCGCCACCCTGGTGATCTTCCCGGTGCGGGGCGAGGTCGAGCTTCGGCGCGTCCCTCGCCGCACGGCCGTTGCCGACGCCGTCCAGACCAGCGCCCCGGACACCTGGCAGCGGACGACCGGACCGTGGTCGACGCTGGTTACGGCACCGGGCGTAGGTCCGCAGGCGCTTGCGGTGCCGGCCGTCCACGACGAAAACGCCGTGGTGGTGAACGTCGGCAAGGCCATTGCCTGGCAGGGGCTCATCGGTGGCGCGCTGGCGGCCTTCTTCGGCATCTGTGCGGTCATCGGGGCCGCTCACGGCGACGTGACGCGCAGAGGCGTCACCGCTGGTGGTGGCGCTGGTCGGGCTGCCGTTCTGCCTGATCGGGCTGGCTACCGCGATGAGCGTGCTGGTGCTCGTCCGACCGAGGGCGATCGTGCTGGACCGGCAGGGCTTCACCTGGGACGACCCGCGCGAGGAGTCCTTTGCGGTGGCCTGGCGCGACCTGGCGTCGCTGTCGGTGGAGATCGCGACCATGCACGACATGACCGCCGGCGACGTGCACTCGGTGCACGTGATCCTCGTCCCGAAGGACCCCCAGTTGCTCAGGCAACACCGTGAGCTGGCGAAGTTCGCCAAGGATGGTCGCGTCGTGGTTCCGCTCGCGGACCAGCCCGCCGCCGCGGCCACCATCGCGCGGGCGACGCAGGCACTCGCCCCCGATGTCTGGCAGGGATCGACTCAGCGCTCGCGCCGGTTCGGCCTCACCTGAGCCCGTCCGGTCAGGAGTCGGGGGCGTCGGTGGTTTGGGAGTGAAGGTGCCCGGCGCGGCGAGGGCGGCCAGCGCCATGCAGGTAGAGCAGCTCGGCCATGTCGTGGCGGTACAGTTCGGCGGCTGCGCTGTGCGGGGTCGAGTTGAGCAGGCCGAACACCGCGTGTGCGGCTGCCCGCGCGGCAGGGCTCGGAACTGGGCCGGCGTGGCGGCCCTGATCGCCCGCACCCAGACCTCGACATAGCCGCCGCTGCAGGGTGCGTACCTGGTGACGGTCCGGCTCGGTCAGGTTGGCCAGATCCCGCTCCTGCACGGTGATCAGCGCCGGGTTGTCCAGCGCGAAGTCGACGTGGAAGGGGATCAGCTCGGGCAGTGCCTGCTCGGGCCCGGCCGCTTCGGCGATTTGCGTTGGCCGCCGGCGAGCAGGAATTCGCTGATCGCGCGCAGCATTTCGCCGAGCATCGAGTCCTTGCTGCGGAAATGCCGGTACAGCGCAGGACCGGAGATGCCGACCGCCGCGCCGATGTCGTCGATGCCGACGCCGTGGAAACCGTGCCGCGCGAACAGTTCCGCCGCCGCGGCCAGGATCTGCTCGCGACGGGTCGGGCCGAGCGGCGCCCGCGCGCCCTCGGGTACACGGAATCGGTTGACAACGGAACGATCACTTCCTTCCGTCCGGCCAGGTTAGCGCATGTTAACCGTCAGTAGGGTCCGCCCACTGGTCGGGAAATTGTCGCAACGGTGGCGGTGCGGCCTCCCTAGGACTATGGATGACGTGATCGACAAGCCCGGCAGGGATGGAAGCCCATATCGGAGTGCAGGTGACCACAACGCGAGACCGAGGGCGGGACGGAGGTCGGCGATTTCGTCGTGCAGGAACGGCAACTGCGCAAGGACCTCGTTCTGGGGCCTCACCGCGATCGGCTTCTCCAACATCGTGGGCTCCAGTTGGTGCTTCTCCGCCATGTACGCCGCGCAGATCGCGGGCCCTGCCTCGCTGCTGGCCTGGATCGCGGCCGGTCTGCTGTGCGCGCTGGTCGCGTTGGTCATGGTCGAGTTGGGCGCGTCGCGGCCGGAGGGCGGCGGCACGGTGCGCTGGCCCTCCTATGCCAACGGGCGCTTCGTCGGGTCGATCATCGGCTGGTCGGTGCTGCTGTCGGTCGGCGGCACCGCGGCCGAGATCACCGCGATCCTGGAGTACGCCGGGCACTACCTGCCCTGGCTGTACACGGTTCAAGACCCTGACCGCCGGCCGGTCTCGGCGTCGCGGTCGCGTTCAGCATCCTGCTCACCGCGTGAACTGGTTCGCGGTGAAGCTCTTCGCCCGGCTGAACAACCTGATCACCGTGCTGAAGATCCTGGTGCCGATGATCACCGTGGTCGCGATGTTCATCTCCGGCTTCCACTCCGGCCGGCTGACCGAGCACGGTGGTTCGCGCCCTACGGCTACACCGCGGTACTCGACCGCACTCGCGTCCGGCGGGATCGTCTACTCGGTCAACGGATTCCAGGCGCCGGTGGACTTTTCCGGCGAGGCACGCAATCCGCGACGAACGTCCCGGCATCGGTACTGGCCGGCATCGGGTTGGCCGTGCTGATGTAATCCTGGGGCTACAGCTGGCTTTCCTTTTCGGCGTACCGGAATCGCTGCTCGGACATGGTGGCAGGGCGTCAATTCACCTCGCCGTTCGGTCAGCTCGCGTTGATCCTCAACTTGCAGTGGCTCTCCAGCCTGCTCTACGCCGACGCGGTGCTCTCGCCCGGCGGTTCGGCCTTCGTCGGCGTTGCCATCGACGCGCGGCACACCTACGCGCTGGCCAAGAACGGGTTGCTGCCCAAGATCATAATGGCGGTGAGCGCGAAGTCCGGGATTCCGCGCCGCGCGCTGGTGTTGAACCTCGCGGTGATGGTGATCTTCCTGCTGCCTTTCGGCGGCTGGCAGAACATCGTCGCGGTGATGGGTGACATGTACCTGTTGATCTACGCGGCATCCGCGGTCGCGGCGGCGAGTTTCCGGGCGGCGGACCGGCGGCGGCTGACCGGGTGGATACCGGGGATGAAGCTGGATCGCTCCGCTGAGTTTCGTGGCGCCAGCGTGTTCATCTACTGGTCGGGCTGGCACGACCTGCGCTGGGCGTTGCCACTGGTGCTCGTCGGTGTTCCGGTGTTCGTGGCGATGTGGCCGGGCGACAGGGGAAAAGGTGTCGTTGCGGATCGAGCTGGGCAAGGGTGCCTGGCTGGTGGTGTACCTGGTGGCGCTGACCGTGCTGTCCTGGTTGGGCAGTTTCAAGGGCTCCGGTGACCTGCCTGCGCCGTGGGACACGATCGTGGTCGGAATTGTCGCGTTGGCGGTGTTCTGGTGGGCTGTCCGTTCCGGGCGATCACACGTCCAATCGACTCCATCGGGCGAACTCGGCCTCGACCAATCGGTTAACTCTTGACGCAATAGTTCTCCATTTGGTCAACGCTTGGTATCCATGGACCGTCACCCTGCGGCCCATGGAGGATCTTCATGCGTCTGACTCAAATACTCGCTGGTGCGGTGGCTGCTGCCACCGTCATCACGATGGCAGCGATTCTGCCGGCATCGGCTGCCACTCCCGTGAACTACGCAGCTCTCGGGGACTCTACTCGTCCGGTGTCGGCACCGGCAACTACATCAGCAGCAGCGGTAGCTGTGACCGCAGCACGCAGTCCTACGCGGCTCTCTGGGCCGCGGCGCACTCCGTGTCCAACTTCGACTTCGCGGCCTGCTCGGGTGCGAAGACGACCGATGTGCTCGCCGAACCAACTCGGCGGCCTCTCCGCGAGCACCAACCTGATCACCATGAACATCGGCGGCAACGACGCCGGTTTCAGCAGCGTGATGACGACCTGCATCGAGGACACCATCTTCGGTGATTCCGGTTGTCATCAACACGGTCAACAGCGCCGAGACCTTCGTCCGCAACTCACTGCCCGGCCTGCTGGACACCCTGTACGCCAAGATCAAGAGCGATGCGCCGAACGCCAAGGTGATCATCGTCGGCTATCCCGAGTTCTACCAGGTCCCCGGCTCCTGCTCGGTCGGCCTGAGCAACACCGGCGCACCGCGATCGACGGCGGCGCTGATCTGCTCGACGCCGCGACCAGGACCAGAGGCCGGCAAGTACGGCTTCACCTTCGACGACGTGCGCAATGCGTTCAGTGCGCACGAGATCTGCTCGTCGAGCTCGTGGATCGACAGCGTCGAGTTCAACGACGTGACCGAGTCCTACCATCCGAAGGCCGCGCGGTTACGCGACGCCGACCTGCCCTGCCTGGACGCGAGTCACCGGCTGATCGCGACGGGCGGAAAGATCCGCCGGGCCGGGCGAGCGATCGCCCGGCCCGGCAGGCCGTGCCCGTCGCGTGACGGTCGGAACTCGACGGGACGCCGAGGTTAGCGGCCGCTAACATGGGTTGTGTTAACGAGCGCTAACACGGTTGGCGGAGCTGGTACCCCTTGGTGAGCTGGTGAGTTGTGACTGAAGACGAAGTGGGCCGACTGGCCGCTCCGGTGCTGGCCACCAGCGCCGATCCGAGAGCCGTGACCTTCCAGCGTAACGCGAAGGCCCATGCAGCGCTGGTCGACGACCTGCAGGCCCGGCTGGCCACCGCCCGGCGCGGCGGCCGAACGAGCCCGGCAGCGACACGTCGAGCGCGGCAAGCTGCTGCCCCGCGACCGGGTGGACGCGCTGCTCGACCCCGGCTCACCGTTCCTGGAACTCTCCGGACTGGCCGCCGAGGGCATGTACGACGACGAGGCACCGTCGGCGGGCGTCATCACCGGGTCGGCCGGGTCGCCGGCCGCGAATGCGTCGTGGTCGCCAACGACGCCACCGTCAAGGGCGGCACCTCTACCGATGACGGTCAAGAAGCACCTGCGCGCGCAGGAAGTCGCGCTGCACAACCACCTGCCGTGCATCTATCCCGTCGACTCCGGGGGCGCCTTCCTGCCCCGGCAGGACGAGGTCTTCCCGGACCGCGAGCACTTCGGCCGGATCTTCTTCAACCAGGCCACCATGTCACGCCAAGAGGCATTCCGCAGGTCGCGGCCGTGCTCGGCTCAGTGCACGGCCGGTGGCGCCTACGTGCCGGCGATGAGCAGCAATACATT
>CAVPBY010000044.1:0-4600 GCA_963702225.1 uncultured Solirubrobacteraceae bacterium
CGCGCGGGACTTGATCGTCTCCCAGCGGGTGCCGCCGAGCTTCGACAGCGGCGGATGGGCGCCCGCCGGCGCCGACGTAGCGGCTGATCTTGGCGAGCTGGTCGACGGGCACGAACACCCGGTCCGAGCCCGCGTACTCGAGGTACAGGTAGTCGCGGGTGACGTCGGCCACGGTCTTGGTGTCAAAGCCGGCGAAGCGCGCGATGCCGTGGTCCTCGTGGACGACGATGTCGCCGGTGCGCAGGTCGGCGAACGACCGCAGCACGCCGCGGCGCCGCGCGCCCGCGCCGGTCCGAGCGCTCGCCGCGGCGGCGCTGGAACAGCCGGTGCTCGGGGATCACCGCGAGGTGGAACTGGGGCGCGATGAACCCCTGCTGACAGCCGCGCCTGGACGATCATCAGCGGGTGATGGGTGCCCGGTCCCTCGGTGGGTATTGGATCCCGCCCACCGTCCTCGCCCAGCCAGCGCACCTTCAGCCGCCCGAGGTTGTAGGCGAACCGCTCGCCGCTCCCGCGGCTGGGCGAACGCGAGCACCGTGCGGTAGCCCGAGCGGGCGAGCTTCTCGAGCTCGGGCTCGGCCTCCTTCAGCCCGCGCGCGGCGATGTCGGCGGTCTGGGCGCGGAACGCGAACGGCTGGTCCTGGTCGATTTTCGAGGTCAGCCGGATCCGGACCCGGCGGTCGAGCTCGGACAGGATCGTGTCGGGGTTGACGTACAGGTCGTGGGCGTCCCCGTCGCGGACGCGGCGAGACGTCCTGCCAGTGGTCGTGCGAGCGCCGGCGCGAGGTCCTCGTCGCCGGCGACGATCGGCCGCGGCTCGCCGATGCAGCTCGAGCAGCGGGTGGAAGTCGGTGACGGGCAAAAGCTCGGCGATGTCCGGGCGCTCGTCGGGGTCCTCGAGCCCGGCGATCTCGGCGAGCTCCCGATGCTCCTCGGCGAGCTCCGCCGCCGGGGCGACCTCGACCACTCCGCGTCGCCGAGCGAGCGCTGGGTGAACGTCGAGAACCACCGCAGCGACTCGATCTCGTCGCCGAACAGGTCGACGCGGACCGCGCGGTCCTCGGTCGCCGGGAACAGGTCGAGCAATCCGCCGCGGATCGCGAACTGGCCGCGGTCGTCGACCTGGTCGACGCGCTCGTAGCCGGAGGCGACCAGCTCGAGCGCGGTCTCGTCGAGGTCCATCAGCTCGCCGGTGCGCAGCAGGAAGGGGTGCGGCCGCAGTGCGCGCTCGGGCACCTTCTCCGACAGCGCGACGGCCGAGACGACGATCACCGGCGCCTGCGCGTCCGCCTCCGCGTCGGCGGCCGGCGGCTCGAGCAGCGCGTCGAGCGCGGCGATCCGCAGCCCGACGAGGTGCGGGGGCGGCGCGAGGTGAGACTCGTAGGTCACTCCGCGGCTCGGGTAGTAGCGCACCGAGCGCGGCTCCAGCGACGCTTCAGGTCCGCTGGCGAGGTCCCGGGCGGCGCGGTCGTCGCCGGCGACGACGATCGCCGCGCGCTCGGGATCGCGATCGAGCAGCGCCGAGATCAGGTACGGCCGCAGCGACTGCGAGACGAACGCCTCGCCGCCGTCGCGGGCGAGCGCGGCGGTCTGCGGGGCGTCGTCGGCGTGAGCGAGAAGCGGGCGGAGCATCGAGGGGAGGCTCCCTCGAGTCTAGTTCCGGTGTCCGCCGGGGCCGGCCGGGCGGCCGGGGCCGGGGGCCGGCCCGCGCCGCCGGGGCCGGTGTCCGCCGGCAGGGCTCAGCCCACGGAGAAGCCGTCGAACCTCGCGACGCCGGGGACCCCGCTCTGCTGTGAGACGACGAACATCCCGGCGTCCTGCGTCGGCGCCTGACCGGGCACCGTCGCGCTCCCGACCTGCCGCCACGTCGAACCGTCGGTCGAGTAGTAGCCCGTGTACGACGCGCCGCTCGGACGAGCCGCAGGTACACCGGGGCGCCGACGGCGATCCGGCCGTTGGGCGGGGTGACGGCGTCGATGTTCGTGCCCGCGTTGTCGTCGTACTGAAGCTGGATCCCGCCCGACGGCGGGATGTCCAGGATGACCCCCTCGGGCGCCTGCCCGGCCGCGGCGACCTGGTTGCGGACGATGATCCCCGCCTTCGCGTACCCGGAGAGCCCGGCCTCCCCGGTGACCTCGACGGTTACCGTCGAGCTCGGGTTGACGGCGCCCGGGTCATAGATCGCGCTGTAGTCGTCCCTGGTCTCGGTCAGCCCGATGCCCGCGCCCTCGATGCCGAACTGGGAGCCGACCTCCGAGAAGCGCGCGGAGCTGTCGCGGGCCGACGAGTAGGTCGCGAACGGCGGCGCGACCGTCGCACCGGTGACGGTGACCTTCGTGAAGCTCTTCACGACGCGGCGCGGGGCGGTTCCCGCGGCGCTCGCGGTGAGGGTGCCGGTCGTGAACGGCTGCGCGGCCGCCGGGACCGCGACCCGGAAGCGGCGGAGACGCTCGCGCCCGAGGCGACCGACCGAAAGCTCGTCCGGGACCGCGGCGACACCTTCCAGCCGGACGGGGCGGCGAGCGAGAGATGGACCCCGTGCGCCGCCTGGACGCCGGCGTCGGTGAAGTTCACCCGCTCGGTGACCGTGCCGCCCCCCGATGTTCGTCGGCCCGGACACGCCGACCGTCTCCAGCGGCGGGACCGCGCGCCGCGCCGCGGGCGTGATCCGCAGCAGCGCGGCGCCGTGGGACGGCACCTCCGCCGCGATACGGCCGGCGGTCTCGGTCACGCTGTGGGTCCACAGGTTGTCCACGAAGTACTCGTGGTGGCCGGAGAGCCCGAGTGCGCGGACGGTCGTCGACAGCCCGGCCAGGCTCGAGCCGGTGTTGAACAGGCCGACGACGACGTCGCCCGAGCGCTCGGTCTTGGCGAACACCTGCTTGGTCGACAGCCGCAGCACGCGATGGGCGTCGATGGCGTCCTCGTCGACGGAGATCACCGAGCGGTTGAGCAGCAGCGAGCGGTCGAACGGGACGAGGTGGGTGAGGTCGGTGCCGAGGATGAGCGGCGAGGCGGCGAGCGCCCACAGGCTGAGCTGGGTCCGCCGCTCGACCGGCGTGAGGCCGTCCAGCGCGCCGTTGCCGACCTCGATCGAGTCGTAGTCGTTGAACGTCCCGGGATGGCCGTAGGGCGCCCACCGCGCGACGCTGTCGAAGCGGGCGGCGACGTTCGCCCAGTTGGTGAGCGGATAGCTCGTCGTCGAGCAGTAGCAGTCGATGTCACGGCCGGTGCGCCAGCCGCCGGCGTAGCGCGCCCAGGTCCGCGCGGCCCGGATGCTGAGGCTGTTGGACAGCTCGAGGTGGATCGGGCGACCGGTCTGGCGCAGCGCGCGTGGACCATGCCTGGATGTCGGGGATGTCGAAGCGCCGACGCCGTCGAGCTTGACGTAATCGACGCCCCAGTGACGCGAGCTCGTTCGCCCATGAGTTGACGAACGCCTGCGCGCCGGGCCTGGAAGTCGATCCCGACCATCCCGCCGCAGTTGTAGTTGTTCTCGTTGGGTGGTGGTGGCGATCTGCCTCGGCGGTGTCGCGGGTGCCGGCGATCGGCGAGTTCCGGGCGACCGCCTGGGCGGAGATCCCGGGGGTGACGTAGATCCCGAACTTCAGCCCGAGATGGTGGACGTAGGCGGCGGTCGCCTGGATCCCGTTCAGCGATCCCTGGAGGGGAAGTTCGCCGGGTTGACGACCCAGCGGCCGTGCCGGTCGACGGTCGGCCGGTGGGGGCCGGGGCACTCTAACGTAGTCGTCGACGTTGACGTACCGGTAGCCGGCGGATTTCAAGCCGCTCGACACCATCGCCGTCGCCTGCGCCTGGACCGTCGCCTCCGTCGGGTCGTGGCGCATGAAGTCCCCAGCTGTTCCAGCCCATCACCGGGGCGGAGGGCAGGCGCGGTGTGGACGCGAGCGCGGCCGGCGCCGCCGCGCACAGCCACGCGAGGACCACCGCGATTGTCACGCGGGCGGGCCAGCGTCCACCTGCCGATCCGGGCCATCCGTCCTCCAGCTTTCGTGTCGTGTCCGTCGGCCCCGGCGCGCTCGACGCTAAGGCAGTCCGCGGGCGTGCGTCAAGCGCGAGCCGGTCCGTTGCCCGGACCCCCGACAGGGCACGATCGTCACCGATAGCCGTCCCGCAGCACCCGTTCGACGGCGTCGGCGGCACGCTCGACGAGCTCCTCGACGTCCGCCCTGGGCTCGGAGAAGCGGCCGAGGACGTACGCCGCGACGAGGTCGGGATCGGTCCGTCGGCGGCCGGTCGACGCCGACCCGCACGCGACCCGAACCTCGGTCGACCCGAGGCCGACGCGAATCGACTTCAGGCCGTTGTGGCCGGCGAGCCCGCCGCCGAGCCGCACCCGGATCTCGCCGAAGCGGAGGTCGATCTCGTCGTGGACGACGAGCACGCGGTCGAGCTCGGCGGGGCCGAGGGCGCCCCGGGCGGGACCGACGGAGCGGCCCGCGTCGTTCATGTACGTCTGGGGCTCGAGCACCGCCACGCGCGTGAGGTCGACGCCCGGGCTGGGTGCCGACCCGCCCCTCGGTGAGCAGGCCTGGGCGGTACTTCGATTTGGGCTGGGGCGGTATTTCCCAGCGCTCGA
>CAVPBY010000045.1:0-23126 GCA_963702225.1 uncultured Solirubrobacteraceae bacterium
GACTTGCCACAGAAGCTGCAGAGAAGCTGCTCGTTGGAGTCGGTCGGTCGTGCCATGGTGTGTTCGTCGTCCGCGCGTCTGACTCCCGGGTGATCGGCCGAGGGCTCGAAAGCCTCAGTGCTCGGTGATCACCCGGTCGATGACGCCGTACTCCTTGGCCTCCTCCGAGCTCATGAAGTAGTCGCGTTCCGTGTCCGTCTTGATCGTCTCGAGGTCCTTGCCGGTGTGCTCGGCGATGATCTCGTCCAGGCGGCGGCGCAGCTCGATGACCTCGCGCGCGTGGATCTCGATGTCGGTCGCCTGCCCCTGGAAGCTCGAGCTCACCTGATGGATCAGGATCTTCGCGTTGGGCAGCGCCATTCGCTTGCCCGCCGCCCCACCGGCGAGCAGCAGCGCGCCCATCGACATCGCGATCCCGACGCAGATCGTCGAGACGTCGGGCTTGATGAAGTTCATCGTGTCGTAGATCGCCAGCCCGGCGTACACCGATCCGCCCGGCGAGTTGATGTAGATCGAGATGTCCTTGTCGGGATCCTCGGACTCCAGGTGCAGGAGCTGGGCCACGATCAGATTCGCGATCTGGTCGTCGATCGGGGTCCCGAGGAAGACGATGCGCTCGTTGAGCAGACGGCTGTAGATGTCAAACGCGCGCTCCCCGCGGGAGGTCTGCTCGACGACCATCGGTACCAGAGGACTCATGTGCTCGCTTCTTTTAGGTCCTGCGCCGGAATCCTGCCGACTGTAGCAACGACCCTCTCCCCCGCCACCCCCTGTCCGGCGGCCGCCGGAGATCCACGTCGCGCCGACCCCGCGGCCGCGAGAAATACCTGCAAATCAGCGGTTCCAGCAAACCGGGGACCACTGGACGCGATCCGGTTCAGCTGCCGGGTGTCCAGAGCTTGCCGGAGCCGGCCTCCGAGCCCTCGGCCCCCGACGCGCCCCCATCCGCGGGGTCTCCCTTGTCGGGCGTCCACAGCGCGTCGCGCGCCTCGGCGGCCGCCACGCTGATCGGCGTTGCCGAGGCGACCAGGCGCTCCAGCGTCTGACGCGCCGCCACGTCCTCGCGCAGCTGGTCCAGCCGGCCCGAGCTGCGCAGCGTCTCCACGACCTCGGCCGGATCAGAGCCGTCGCGCTCGGCGGCGGGCCGCAGCGCCTCGATGAGATCCTCGTCGCTGGGCTCGATGCCCTCGGCCTCCACGATCGCCGCGAGCACCGCCTCGCGGCGCAGCGCCTGGGCGGCCTCGGGCTCGGCCTCCTCGGCGAGCTCGTGGGCGCTCTTGCCCGCGATCTGCAGATACATCTCGCGCGAGATCCCCTGGCGCGCGAGCGCGGTGAACGACTGCTCCACCATCTCATGCGCGCGCGCGTGCACGAGAGCGTCTGGCACCTCGACCGTCGCGTTGTCGGCGGCCGCCTGCAGCACGGCCTCCTCGAACTCACGCTCGATCGCGCCCTCCTCGGCCTCGCGCAGCTTCGCCGCGACGTCGTCGCGCAGCTCGGCGAGCGTGTCGAACTCGGACGCCTCGGAGGCGAAGTCGTCGTCGAGCTCGGGCAGATTCTTGGCCTTCACCTCGTGCGCGGTGACATCGAACGTCGCCTCGCGCCCGGCGAGCTCGGAGGCGTACTGCTCGGGGAACGTGACGGTGATCGTCCGCTCCTCGCCGGCCTTGATCCCCTCGAGCTGCTCCTCGAAGCCGGGGATCAGCGATCCCGAGCCGAGTTCGATGAGCTCGTCGCGGGCGCTGCCGCCCTCGAACGGCTCGCCGTCGAGGCTGCCGACGTAGTCGGCGACGATGTGGTCGCCGGTGCGCGCCGGGCGGTCGACTGTGTCGAGCGTCGCCATGCGGTCGCGCAGACCCTCGAGCGCCTCATCGATCTTCGCGCCCTCGACGGCGGGCTCGCGGCGCCCGACCTCCAGGCCCTTGTAGTCCCCGAGCTGAGCGTCCGGGCGCACGCCGATCTCGATCGAGAACTGCAGCGGCTCGCCCTGGGCGGGGAGGTCGCCGACGTCGAGGTCCGGCTCGCCGATCGGCACGATCCCGGAGGTGTCGATCGCGTCGACGTACCAGGTCCCGAGCGCGGCGCGGAGCGCCTCGTCGAGCACGTAGTCACGTCCGAGCCGGCGGATGACGACCGCGGGCGGGACCTTGCCCTTGCGGAAGCCGGGCACGCGCAGCTGGGAGCCGAGCTTGCGGGCGGCCTGCTGCAGCTGCCGCTCGACCTGGTCGGCCGGGACCTCCGCCTGCACGCGGACACGGGACTCGGGCAGCTCGGTGACGGTCGTGGTGACGCTGACCATGAGCAAGCGAGCTTAGACGCTCTCCGCCGCCGCGGCACCGCCGGCCGCCGCGGCTCCCCCGCGGTCGAATCGCGCTCAGGAGAGCGGCCCCGCCTCGGATGCGAGGTTCTTCAGCTCGCGCACGACGACCGGCAGCGTCGTCGTGTCGTAGTGCTCGGAGGCGCGCACGTCGGCGAGCACGCTCCGGGCGCGCGCCACCGAGTCGGCGTTCTCCTCCAGCCACGCCTCGATCAGGGCGATGCCGTCGCGGCCATCGGCCCCCTGCAGGATCTCGCGGGTGAGCATCCGGTGCAGCTCGTACAGGTCGTCGCGCAGCGCCGAGCGCGCGAGCGCCTGCCAGCGGTCCGAGCGGGGGAGCTCCAGCACCCGATCACGCAGCCAGTCGAGGCTGAGCCGCTCGCCGATCCCGAAGTAGACGCACGACGCGGTCTCCTGGTCGGTGTCGCAGGCCGCGGTGTCCTCGACGATGTCGAACACCGACAACAGCCCCGGCATCGCCGCGACCCGCCGTGCGAGCTCGCCGGGGACGCCCGCCTCGCTGAGCTCGGTGAAGCGCGCGTCGTACGCCTCCTGGTCGGCGGTCGTGAGCATCCCGGGGATCGCGGAGTACAGCTCGCGCACGCCGGCCTCGAAGTGGTGCGCGGTCTGGGTGACGTCGATCTCGGTGCGCGCCCGGGAGCGGCACAGCCAACGCGTCGCGCGCTCCACCAGCCTCCGTCCCTCGAGCAGCATCGACATCTGCGTGCCTGCCTCGACCCGGTTGTCGAGGTCCTCGATCGCGTCCCAGAAGTCGCGCATCTCGAACACCTCGCGCGCGACGGCGAACGCGCGCGCGAGCTGCGGGGCGTCGACCCCCATCTCCTCCCCCAGCCGGAACGCGAACGTCGTCCCGCCCCGGTCGACGAGCTGGCCGGCGACGATCGTGGCCACCAGCTCGCGGCGCAGCCGGTGCTCGCGGATCTCGCGCGTGTAGCGCTCGGCACCCTCGGTCCCCGCCGGAGCGCGGTCCGCCGAGGCCGAGCCGGTGCCGAGCGGGGCCGGGAAGTAGCGCTCGAGGTCGCCGAGCAGGTAGGGGTCGTCGGGCAGGTCGGACTCGAGCAGCTCCTCGTAGAGCGCGATCTTCACGTACGCCATCACGACCGCCAGCTCCGGCGAGATCAGGCCGCGGCGCTCCGCGCGGCGCTCGGCGAGCGCCTCCTCGGTCGGGAGGACCTCGATCTCACGGTCCAGGCCGGCGTGGCTCTCCAGCCAGCGCAGCAGCCGCGCGTGGACGTCGCGCATCGTGACCGACTGGCGCAGCGCGAGCGACAGCGCCTGGGTCTGCGTGTAGCTGCCGTACAGGACCTCCTCGGCGACGGCGTCGGTCATCGACTCGAGCACGGTGTCGCGCTGGTCCTCCGCGAGCTCGCCGTCGGCGATCAGGTCCCCGAGCAGGATCTTGATGTTCACCTCGTGGTCGGAGCAGTTGACGCCCGCGACGTTGTCGATCGCGTCGGTGTTGATCCGCCCGCCGCTGCCGCCCAACCCGCCACGCAGCGCGTACTCGATGCGACCGCGCTGGGTGAGCCCGAGGTTGCCGCCCTCGGCCACGACGCGGCAGCGCACCTGCGCGCCGTCGACGCGCACGGCGTCGTTGGCGCGGTCGCCGACCTCCGCCTGGGACTCGGTCGCCGCCTTCACGTACGTCCCGACGCCGCCGTTGTAGAGCAGGTCGACGGGCGCGCGCAGGATCGAGGTGATGAGCTCGTTGGGCGACATGCGGGTCGCCTCGACCGAGAGCGCGGCCCGCACCTGCGGGGTGATCTCGATCGACTTGGCGGTGCGCGAGTGGACGCCGCCACCCTCGCTGATCGCGTTCGGGTCGTAGTCACTCCACGTCGAGCGGGGCAGGTCGAACAGCCGGCGGCGTTCCACGTAGCTGGCGTCCGGGTCCGGATCGGGGTCCAGGAAGATGTGCGCGTGATTGAACGCGGCCAGCAGCCGGATGTGGCGGGAGCGCAGCATCCCGTTGCCGAACACGTCGCCGGCCATGTCCCCGATCCCGACCACCGTGAACGGCTCGGAGGCGACGTCGGTGCCGAGCTCGCGGAAGTGGCGCTTGATCGACTCCCACGCCCCACGGGCGGTAATGCCCATCGCCTTGTGGTCGTAGCCGTGCGAGCCGCCGGAGGCGAACGCGTCGCCGAGCCAGAAGCCGTACGCCTCCGAGACCGAGTTGGCGATGTCGGAGAAGCGCGCGGTCCCCTTGTCGGCGGCGACCACGAGGTACGGGTCGTCGCCGTCGTAGCGCACCACCCGCTCGGGCGGCACCACCGCGTCCTCGACGTAGTTGTCGGTGAGGTCGAGCAACCCCCGCAGGAACGTCCGGTAGCAGTCGATCCCCTCCTGCAGGTGCGCCTCGCGGTCCGACGCCGGCGGCGCGTTCTTGACCACAAATCCACCCTTGGAGCCGACCGGGACGATCAGCGCGTTCTTCACCATCTGCGCCTTCATCAGCCCGAGCACCTCGGTGCGGAAGTCCTCCCGGCGGTCCGACCACCGCAGGCCGCCGCGCGCGACCCGGCCGCCGCGCAGGTGGATCCCCTCCATGCGCGGGGAGTAGACGAAGATCTCGTAGCGCGGGCGCGGGCGCGGCAGCATCTCCAGCCGCGTCGGATCGAGCTTGAACGACAGGTAGGCGGGGTGAGGCTCGCCGTCGACGACGCGCCAGTGGTTGGTGCGCAGCATCGCGTCGATCACCGACAGGACCGATCGCAGGATCCGGTCGGCGTCGAGGCTCGTGACCGAGTCGATCGCCTCGACGATCTCCGCCCGGATCCGCACGACGGTCGCCTCGCGCGCACCCTCGTCGGCGTCGGGGTCGAAGCGTGCCTCGAACAGCGCGACCAGCCGCACCGCGATCGACGGGTTGTCGAGCAGTGTCGAGATCATGTACGAGTCCGAGAACGGGATAACGGCCTGGCGCAGGTAGCGCAGGACGGACCGCAGCACCGCGATCTGGCGGCCGCTGAGCCCGACCCGCATGACGAGGCCGTTGAGCCGGTCGTCCTCGTAGCGGCCCGTCCAGACACCGAGGAACGCGGCCGCGAACTCCTCGCCGGCACGGTCCAGGTCGGCCGGGTCGCAGCTGAGCCCGACGTCGTAGACCCAGACCGGGTCGCCGTCGCTTGGGCGGATCTCGTAGGGCCGCTCGTCGACGACGCGGGCGCCCATGTGCTCGAACGTCGGCACGACCTCCGAGAGCGTCACCGGGCTGGCGCTGAACAGCTTGGCGCGGACCATCCGCTCGGGGTCGCCCGGACGGCGATGGACGGCGAGGACCGCCCGCCCGCCCGAGCGCAGGCGGCCGATACGGGCGATGTCGTCGACCGCGGTGGTCGCGTCGACGAGCGCTCGGTAGGAGCGCGGGAACGCGTCGGCGTAGATCTCGTCCAGCGCGATCCCCCGCTCCTCGCCGTGGCGCTGGATAGCGCGGCGCGCAGGTCGTCGCCCCAGTCGCGCGTCGCCTGGGCGATGCGCGACTCCACCTCGGCGACGTCGGCGTCGCGGATCCCGGCCCCGCAGTGAACCGTGTAGTCGATCCGCACGACGGCCGACTCCGACAGCTGCAGGCGCCAGTCGACGTGGTCGCCCCCGAACGCCTCGGCCAGGATCGTGCTCGCCCGGCGGCCGTTCTCGGTGTTGAAGCGCTCGCGCGGCATGCACAGCGTCGCGGCCACGAACCGGTCGAGCCGGTCGCGGGAGACGAACAGCCGGACGCGCGGCCGCTCGCCGAGGCCGAGCACGCCCATCGCCATCTCGAACAGGTCGTCGGTCGAGATCTGGATGAGCAGGTCGCGCGGCAGCGACTCGAGGATGTCGATCAGGCCCTTGGCGTCGTGGCTGTCAGGCGGGAAGGCCGCAGCGTGCATGATCCGCTCGACCTTGTCGCGCAGCATCGGCACCTCTGCCGGGGGCGCGTGGTAGGCGCTTGACGTGTACAGACCGAGGAACCGTCGCTCGCCCAGGACCGTGCCGCCGTCGTCGAAGCGCTTGACGCCGATGTAGTCCAGGTAGGCCGGCCGGTGGACGGTCGAGCGCGTGTTCGCCTTGCTGAGCACCAGCGGGTTGGGTCGCAGCGCCTCGGTGACCGCGCGCTCGGACAGCTGCTTGACGCGCTCGGCGCCCGCGTCGCGCAGGATCCCGAGCCCGGTCTCCGGAAGCGCGGAGAGCGCGTGCTCGCCGAGCTCGTACTCGCGATAGCCGAGGAACGTGAAGTGCCCGTCGGCCAGCCAGGCCAGGAACGCGCGGCACTCGTCCAGCAGGTGGCTGTCGCACGGGGGCGGCCTGAGTTCGAGCTCCGCGGCGAGCTCGGCGGTGCGGTCGCACATCGGGCGCCAGTCCTCGACCGCCGCGCGCACGTCGTCGAGCACCCGCTCGATGCCGGTCCGCAGGGCGGTGAGCCGCTCCGGATCCGGTTGGCGGGCGACCTCGACGTGGATGACCGACTCGGCGATCGCGTCCGGGTCCGACGCCTCCGGCGCGACCACGTCGGCGAGGATCCCCTCCGGGCTGCGCACGACCCGCATGACCGGGTGGATGAGCAGCTCGATCGCGATGCCCTGCCGGCCGAGCTCCATCGTCACCGAGTCGACGAGGAACGGCATGTCGTCGCACACGACCTCCACGACGGTGTGCGGAGAGCTCCACGCCTCCGGGTTGAAGACGCGGACCTTCGCCTCCCCCGGCGGCCTGCGGGCCGCCATCTCCCATTCGCCGAGAACCGTCGCGGCAAGTCCGTCGACCTCCCGCTCGCGCAGGTCCTGCGCCGGGACCCAGTGGAAGAACTGGCGCACGAACTCGGCGCATGGCCAGGACGGCTCGTGGCCGAGGTGTGCCGTCACCGCCTCGAGCACCGAGTCGATCAGATCGAGCTCCCGATCGTCGGTCCTCACCGCCATGTTCGTGCGGCTCCTGACACGAACCGGAACGGTACCCCTCCGCGAGGATGACGGCTTCATCAACACGATCGCGCTCAAGGATCGCACCCGGCCGCCGATCACATCCCTGATGGCTCGATTGCCCGCCCCTGCGCTGTCCGCGTTCGCGCTGATCGCGGCGCTCGCATGTGCGGCGGCGGCGTACGCTGCGAGCCGCCTCGGGGTCGGATCGCTGGCGACCGGCCTGTTCGTGGGCGTGATCGCGTTCGGCTACGGCGCCTGCGGGCTGGCCGTCGCCCACCACGCGCGGCAGCGATCGGAGCGCGAGGCGGGGGAGCTCTCCCAGCTGACGCAGGTGCTCGCCGACTCGACGTCCGAGGCCCAATCGCGCCGGCTGCTGCTGCGCTACGTGGCGCACCTCGCCCCGGACGCCGGCGCGGTGCTGCTCGTGCACAGCGAGGCCGTCCAGGGGGTCGAGCTCACCTTCGGCGAGCGGATCCTCGACACGCCGCTGCGCGGGCTCTCCGACGCCCGGCTCGGGTCCGAGTCCTGCCGCGCGATCGAGCTCGGCATGCCGCGGGACGTCCGCAGCACCGGCGGCGAGGGTTCGGAGGCGAACATCGGCTGCGCACTCTGCGGGCGCCTCGCCGGCGAGCTGACCTGCGAGCCGCTGCGGACCGCCGCGGGCCCGGCGAGCGCGCTGCTGGTCGCCGACGCCCGGCTCGACCCGTCGGTCCGCGCCCGCCTCCGGGAGGCGGCCCAGCGGGCGGCCCCGGTGCTCGCGATGCAGCGCACTCAGGCGGCGACCGAGCGACGCGCGGGCTCTGATCCGGTCACCGCGCTGCCCAATCGTCCGGCCGCGGAGCAGACGCTTCGCCGCCTGTGCGCCCAGGTGGGGCGCACGATCAGCCCGCTGTCCGCGGTGCTGATCAGCCTCGACCAGCCGCCTCCGCACAGGGCCGAGCGCGAGCAGGCGCTCGCGCTCGTCGGCCGCCGTCTCACCGAGGCGGCCCGCGCGAGCGACTTCGTCGCGTGCTTCGACCGCGACACGTTCCTGGTGCTCGCGCCCGACACGGATCGTGAGGGCGGGCTGGAGCTCGCCGAGAAGCTGCGGCGCGGGATCGAGCTGCTCGCGCGGGAGCCCGAGCTGCTCGCGCGGGAGCCCGGCGGCCGGCTCACCGCGAGCCTCGGAGTGGCCGCGCTGCCGATGGACGCGCTCGCGCCCGACGACCTGCTGCGGCAGGCCGATCGCGCGCTCGCGATCGCCGGCGCGCTGGGCGGCAACCGCGTCCAGGCCGCCGAGTCGACGATCGCTCCGTAATGCCGTGCGGGGCTCGCCCGGTGTAGCCTCAGCCGAGGTGGAACCCGAACGAGCACGTGCACTGCTGGCCTCCGAGCGCGAGCGCCTGGAGTCCGCGCTGCAGCTGCACTCCGGCGCGCCGGCCGAGGGCGACGCGGAGACCGCCCCCGGCGAGACCGGGGACGAAGGGCTCTACCAGGACGAGTTCGACGAGGGCCGCCGTCGCGAAGCTCGAGGCGCAACTGGCGGCGGTCGAGCGCGCCGAGGAACGCCTGCGCAACGGCACCTACGGGCTGTCGGTGCAGAGCGGGGACCCGATCCCCGACGGGCGCCTGGAGGCCCGGCCCACCGCCGAGCTCACCGTCGAAGAGCAGCAGGCCCACGGCCGCTGACCTGCCGGTGCCCGGATCCGGAGCGGGACGGCCCTTCACCGGCGCCGCGCTCGACCGGGCGAGCGTGGAGCGCAAGGAACCCGGGTGGGTCGCGCGGGCCGCGGCCTCGCCGGTGCGGCGCGGGATCGCCGCCGGGCGCGACCAGGTGCTCGTCTCCGGCAGCGGAACGGCGCTCGCGCTCACCCGGCTTCAACCGACCGACGAGCAGCTCCGCGAGCCGATCCTGCTCGGCGTCGCCGACGGCGCCCCGCTGTTCGCGATCGATCTCGAGCGCGAGGCGGCGCGCGACCGGCCCGCCGACGACGGCAGCTGGGGCCGCGACGGCGAGGACGGGGCGGCGCACCTCATCTCGCTGCGCGAGGCGGGCGTCACCCTCCCCCATGCCGACGCCGGCCTCGCGGCCTACGCGACCGCGCTGCTGGCCTGGCACCGGCGCCACCGCTTCTGCGCCAACTGCGGCCATGAGACCGAGAGCGTCGAGGGAGGGTTCGAGCGGCGCTGCCCGCGCTGCGGGGCGCACCACTTCCCGCGCACCGACCCGGTCGTGATCATGACCGTCGGGCACGACGACCGGCTGCTGCTCGGCCGCCGCGCCGGCTGGCCGGAGGGCCGCCTGTCGGTGCTCGCCGGGTTCATCTCCCCCGGGGAGTCGGCCGAGGAGGCGGTCGTGCGCGAGGTGCAGGAGGAGTCGGGGATCGTCTGCCGCGACCCGGTCTACGTGACCTCCCAGCCGTGGCCGTTCCCGGCGTCGCTGATGCTCGGCTTCCACGCGCGCTGTGACGGCGGCGAGCCGGTCGCGACCGACGGCGAGCTCGACGAGGTCCACTGGATCGCCGCCGAGCGCGTGCGCGCGGCGATCGACGGCGAGGACGCCGGTTTCGCGCTGCCAGGCGAGGTGTCGATCGCGCGTTTCCTGATCGAGCGCTGGGTGGCCGCGCGGCCGGCCTGAGGGATCCGCGCAGCGCGGTGAGGCGGGCTCAGACCTCCTGGCCTCCGACGTCGAGCTCACCGGCGGTCACCAGCCGCCGCACGGACTCACGCAGGGCCTCCAGGGCGCTGTAGCGCGGCCGGTAGCCGAGCACCTCGCGGGCGCGATCGATGCTCGCCGCGATGCTGCGCCCGACGTGCTCGCGGGTGGCGGCGGCATGGTCGCTGCCCACCCGGCGCTCGAACTCGCGCCAGTCGACGAGCTCGACGTTGGCGTCGCGCCCGAACCACCCGGCGACCCCCGCCGCCAGGCCGCGCAGCGTCATCGCCTGCTCGGCGACGACGTGGAAGCTCGCGCCGATCGCCGCGGGCCGGGTGAGCGCACGCTCGAACGCCTGCGCGACGTCGTCGGCGTGGACGTGGTGCAGGATGCCGAGCCCGGGCTCGGGGAGCGCGACCGGCTCGCCGGACGCCAGCCGCCGCCAGACGTCGCGGTCGAGGTTGCCCGCGGGCGTGATCGAGGGCCAGGGCCCGGTGATGTGCCCGGGGTGCACGACGACGCTCGGGACCCCGCGCGCGATCGTCTCGCGATGCAGCAGCGCCTCGATCGCGGCCTTGCCGGAGCCGTACTCGCCGAACGCGGTGCGCGGCTCGTCCTCGGTGACCGGCACCCGCGCCGCCGCGCCGTGGACCCAGATCGTGCCGCAGTGGATGTGCAGCGGGCGGCTCGCCCGTAGCGACTCCACGAGCTGCTCGGCCGAGGCCGGCGTGAAGCAGAGCATGTCGATCACGGCGTCCGCGCCGAGCGCGGCGATCCGGTCGCCGAAGCTCCCGGCCGCGTCCTCGGCCTCGCGATCGACGGTCACGCGCTCGACGGCGCGCCACTCCGGCGCGTCCACGTAGGGCCGACGCTCGCCGCGGCTGAGCGCGACCACCGCGTGACCCGCGCGAACGAGCCGCGGCACGAGATAGCTGCCGACATGCCCGGTCGCGCCGATGACGACGATGCGGCTCACGCCCCGACCCTACCCCGGCGCCGGCCGCGGATCACTCCGGGCCGGGTGTCGCGGCCGCGGCGATGCGATAGCCGACCCCGGGCGTGTGCTGATGATGTCGGGCTCGCCGAGCTTGCGCCGCAGCCGCGCGATCGTGACCCGGACCGTGTTCGAGAACGGGCGCGCCGTCCTCGCCGGCTACGTCAGCCCGTCGTGACCCCGGTGGGCGTGGCCGTCGTGCCGGGCCCGGCATTCGTGCCGATGCCGGCCGTCGTATCGGTCCCGGCGGTCGTATCGGTCGTCGTGGTCGTCGTGGTCGTCGCCGTGGTGTCGGTCGTCGTCGTCGTGCCGGTGGTCGAGGTCGTGCCGGTCGTCGTCGTGGTGGCCGTCGTCGCCGTGGTGCCGGTCGTCGCAGTCGTGTCGGTCACGGTCGGGGTATCGGTCGTCGGCGTCGTGCCGGTGGCCGCGGTGGTGACGGTGGTGGTGGGGTCCGTCGCACCCGAAGCGGTGGTGGTCGGAGCCGACGGGCCGGTCGTCGGCGACGACGTTCCGGTCGGGCCCTGGCTCGACGTGGACACCGTGGTCTGGCCGGACGGCGGCGTTCCGGGCGGCGGGGTGCCGACCGTCGGACCGCTCGACGGGCCCGAGCCGGTGCCCGGCTGCCCGGTCGCCGGCACCGTGGACTGACCCGCACCCGGCCACGCGCCGGTGGTGGACGTCGGCGCCGAGGCCGGCGCCGTCCCGGAGGCGGACCCGTTCGAGGAGGACTGCGACGGGACGGTGGCCGTCACCGGCGTCGCGGTGGCGGGTCCCGCCGACTGCGCCGCTGTCGTCCGCGGCAGCGGGGTGGGCGTCCGATGCGGCTTGGAGCCGATTCCGGAGATCCCGATGGCGACGGCCGCCGCGGTGAGCGCCGTGGCGACCGCGTGCGAGCCGATGCCGCCCAGGACGGTCAACCCGGTGGCCGCCGCGACGGAGGTGCCGGTGATGGCGGCCGTGCCGGCTGCCCCGGCGGCCGCGAGCCCGCCCGCCGCGGCCGCGCCGGTGCTCACCGCTCCGGCGGCGGTCGCGCCGCCCGCGATCGAACCGGCGGCGGTCACTCCACCCGCGATCGAACCGGCGGCCGTCGCTCCTCCGCCGACTGCGGCCGCTCCCCCGGCGGTGGCGCCGGTGCCCGCGATGGCGGCGCCGCCAGTGCCCGCGGTCGCCGCTCCGCCCGCGCCCGCGGTCACGCCGCCCGCGCCGGCCGTCATGCCGCCCGCTCCCGCCGCCGCGGCGCCGCCGGTGCCCGCCGCCGCGCCGCCGTGGGCGATCGCGCCGAGCACCGCCGCCCGGAGTCCCGCGAGGGCCGGGACCGGGAGGATCAGCGCGAGCGCCGCGCGCTGCCGGCGGGTCTCGGCCTCGTACAGCGCGCAGCTCGGGCAGCGCTCGATGTGCGTCCGGAGCATGCCTCGCGACGGGATCCGCCCGGGCACGCTGGCGATCTCCTCGCGGATCTCGTCGCAGCAGCGGTTGCGCGCGAGGCGGTAGCGCAGCAGCGCCTCCCGAGCCTGGTAGACGAGCGCCTTGACCCGCGGGGGCTGTACCCCCAGGATCTCCGCGATCTCGCGCTGGGAGTTGTCACCGAGCTCGAGCAGGACGAGCGCCGCGCGCTGCTGATCCGGCAGGCGCCGGAGGTCGTCGAACAGCTCGCGCAGCTCCTCGCGCCGCCAGACCTGATCGGTCAGGTCGGGGCTCGGATCCAGCGCGCCGCGGGCCGGCTCGGCGGGACGGTGAGCGCGCAGCTCCGAGAGGCAGCGATTGCGCGCGATCGTGTAGAGCCAGGGGCGCAGGGCGATCTCGGACTCGCCGCCGCGCATCGCCCGATACGCGGACACGAACGTCAGCTGGACCGCATCCTCGCCACCCTCGCGGCTGCGCAGCATCTGGGCGCAGAAGGACAGCAGCCTCGGCGCGTAGCGGTCGTAGATCGCCTCGAACGCACGGTCGTCGCCCGCGCGCACGCGCTCGACCAGATCGTGGTCCGACTTCCCGGTCAGCCGCGCCGCGCCGTGGCTCGGCCACCGAATTGGAGCTTCGAGGATTGCGCCCACTTAGTGAAGTTTGCACCCCCGGGCCCCCGAACACCAGCCTTGGACCGAAAGGTTTTCAAATCGGGCCCCACCGCGCCGCGCCGGGACCCGCTTCGCGCCTCAGACCGGTGCCTGAGGGGAGTCATTCCCCTCAGGCACCGCGCCCCCTCGATCCCCATCCATGCCGCTCGCCTGCCCCCGCGGCGGGCGGCGCCCGGACCGTCTACACCAAATGAACGCAGGCAAACGCGAAAGGTTGGTCGAGCGTCGGGAACTTGCGCGGAAGTCGGGCTCGTCGGCGGATGCCCTCAGGACCGCTTGGGTCGCAGAGCGCTGCGGGCGCGGTCGGTCAGTCGCGCGATGCGGCTGCGTGGAGCCAGAGCAGTTGCGGTCAGGCCATCCCGCAAAGCGCCAGAAGCTCGCGCGCCGGTTGGTGGTGCTCGGCCAGCGCGCCGTCGAGCCGCGTGTCAGCGAGGTCGTGGAGCTTGGCATCGAGTGCTGCTGCGCTCATCGGTCGGGCGGGCGAGCCCCGGGCTGCCTGCACCCGCACGTGCTCTGAGCCTGTGACCAGCACCGCCTCGGATTCCGCGAGCGTGGGGTCGGCACGGACGCGAACGCGCTCGGCGGCGAACCTCGCGGCCCGAGGATCGATCTCCCCGAAGCTCTCCACTCGCGGTGGTCCGTGCAGCAGCGTGAGGGCGACCAGGTAGGGGATCGAGAACTTCGCCTGGAGCCCGTTCGCCGGCTCGGGCCCGTACGCGGCGGCCTGCAGCGAGACCGGATGCACCGCCACCTCCACGGCGTCGTCCGGCCCGAGCCCAGCTCCGCGGATGCGTTCGGCAGCCTCGATCGCCCCATGGGTCTGAAGGCAGCACGGCCACGCCTTGATCCAGTTCTGATCGATCGCCCGGTCTCGGCCGGCCTCGACGAAGCATCCACCAAACGTCGCCTCGAACCCCGCCGGGCCGTGCGCGGCCTCCGAGAGTGGAACATCCGCCCCGCCCTCGGCAAGCCGCGCCGCCAGCACGCCCGTCGAGGCCGACATTCCGACCTGCAGCGCCTTGCCGTCCGAGCCGAAGGCAGCGCGGAGCCCACCGGCGCGCAGCAGCGCAATCGCCACCGCACGCTCCCGGTCGGCGCCCAGCAACTGGGCCGCCGCGACCGTCGCGCCGACCACCCCGCAGACCGCGGTTGGATGCCAGCCGCGCTCATACAGGCCCGGGTGCGACGCACGCGCGACGGCGCCCATCGCCTCAAATCCGGCCGCGTAGGCGGCAAGTGCGTCGCCGATGCTCGCGCCCCGCTCCGCCGCAATCGCCAGTGCGGCCGGTGCCGTCGGCGCACTCAGGTGCGACAGGCCCGGGGAGTAGGTGTCGTCGTAGTCGAGCACGTGGCCGGCGGTCCCGAGCAGGAGGACGAGGTCTCCGGTCGTTCGCGCCGCGCTCACCGCCGGCTGATCGCGTCCACCTACGACGCATCCGAGCCAGTCCAGAAATGCGATCGTGTAGGCCTGTAGCGGAGTGTCAACGAGTGCCGACATCGGTTAATCTTCGCAGGCGGCTCGACTGCGACCTTGCCCGTGGTGAACGCGATGACACAGCCCCAGATCATTCAATTCGACACGATCGCCTGGGAGGACGACGTCCCGGGCATCACCGACCGCGCCGCCCAGATCGATGGGGCGCGGTGGGCGATCGTCGAATACGCGGCCGGCGCGTCTCGTGAGGAATGGTGCAGCGATGGACACCGCGGCCTGGTGCTCAGTGGAAGCATCGAGTACACCTTCGAGGACGGACGGAAGGCGATCGCTCCGCGGTCCGGCGACGCGTTCTCCCTGCCGGGAGGCGTCGCACACCGCGGACGGAACACCAGCGACGGCCCCACGCGGATGTTCCTGATCGACGACCCCGCCTGAGTCGCGCCCGACCGGAACCTATTCCCAGTGTGCGGCGCTGCGCCGTTGCAGCAGCGCCCGGTACTGCTTGGTGGTGCGGCTGAGTAACTCGCCGTTGCCCCAGTCCAGAATCACGCCGTAATGGCGGACCAGGTCAAGCACGTCAAGCTCGCCGTCGCGGTAGCGTCGCGCGACCGCTTCGGGGTCCTCGGCGAGTCGTGCCGGCCGTTCGCTGTGCGCGTGCTCGCGAGCCGCCCGGGTGGCCGGCTCGTCGAGCTCGTAGCGCGACAGCTCGGCATCGATCTCCGAGACGGCCACGCCATAGTCCAGCAGGGCGCGTTCGATCGAGACGTAGCCGTCGATGACGTCCTCCAGCACGGCGGCGGGATCGCGCTCCAGCGGATCGCCGAGGCCGCCGCCGCCGGCCGACGGTCGCTCGAACCGGTCACCCGGCGACACCGGCACGTTCGAGAAATTGGCGCCGAGGAACCGTCCCGCGGATCTCCCGCGTTCAGCCAGACTCCGTGCGGGACCGACGGCAGCCCGCCCGCGATGCCCCACGCGATCGACCGCGCGCGGTCGCAGCAGTAGGACATCACGGCCCCGTCCACGTCGGTCAGACGGCCGCCCTTGCGCACCCCGCAGCCGCCTCGGTACCGGCCGGGGCCGCCGGAGTCGGTGATGATCTCGTGGCAGGAGGTGAGGACCGGAGTCAGGCGCTCCTGCCCCTCGAGCGGCTGGACCGCGAGCCCGACGCCGAACACCGGAGAGGTCGCGTTCGAGCCGTCCTTGCCGTTGCGCCCGCCCCATCCGCCGGCCATCCAGTCGTACCACATGAAGAACGGCCGCTCCGCGACGCGGGCGTCGCGGCCACCGATCAACAGGTACTCGAGGTTGAAGCAGCAGGCCATCGCCCGTTCGGGCATCAGCTGCGACCACAGCTCGAAGCCCGCGTTCATGATCTTCTCGTAGGTGCCTGAGACGCATCCGGTCACCGCCAGCGGCCAGCCGGCGTTGACGACCGTGCCCTCGTCGCCGACGTCGACCTTGATCGCTCTGTAGAACCCCGAGTTCAGCGGGATGTCGGGCATGAACGTCTTGGCCGACGCGATCGCGCCGGAGAATGCCGTCCCGGCGCCCGCGTTCAGGAAGTTGGCGATCGCCGGGTCCGACTCGGACAGGTCGTAGGTGATCTCGTCGCCGGCGATCGTCATCTTCACGCGCACCGCGACCAGTCCCTCCTCGCCGCCGGGGTCGGCGTCGATGTGGTCCTCGGTCTCGTAGGTGCCGTCGGGCAGCTCCGAGATCCGGGCGCGCGTGAGCCGCTCGACGTAGTCCTGGACAGCCGCGAACGCGGTCGTGACGGTGTCGGTGCCGTACTTGTCGATCAGCCTGAACAGCTCCTGCTCGGCGATCCTGGTGGCCTCGATCTGCGCGTGGCAGTCACCGACGATGTCGCTCGGCGCGCGTGTGTTGCTCGCAAGCAGGCCGATCACATCGTCGCGCTGGACGCCGCGGTCGACGACGCGCAGCGGCGGGATCCGCACTCCTTCGCCGAAGTGGTCGACCGCGCTGACGTCGAACGAGCCCGGCACCGAGCCGCCCATGTCGGCCCAGTGTCCATTCGCCTGCGCGAGCGCGATCAACTCGCCGTCGGCGAACACGGGACGGATGATCGACACGTCGGAGAAGTGGGTCCCGCCGCGGTAGGGATCGTTGACCGCGAACACGTCGCCCTCGTTGATGTCGTCGGCGAAGTCCTCGAGCACCGCCTTCGCCTTCAGGTGCAGCGTGCCCACGTGCACCGCGATGTCCTGGCTGCCCTGCATGATCGTGTCGCCGTTGGCGTCGCACAGAGCGCACGAGAAATCGCGCGCGAAGATCACGAACGAGTGGCAGGTGCGCAGGATCTGCTCGGCCATCTCGTCGACGACGGTCACGAACGAGTTCTTGAGCACCTCGAACGTGACCGGATCGAGGCCGCGGTTGAGGGCGGTGGCGGGTGTCGGTGTGGTCGACATGTCAGCTCTCGGTGAGGATGTGCATGCGGATGTTGAAGTGCTCGTCGATCTCGGCCTGCACGCCGGGCGGGATGAGCGTGGTCGTGTCGAGCTGATCGACGACCGCGGGGCCGACGAACCGGGCGCCGACCGGGAGCGCGTCGCGCGGGTAGACGGGCGTGTCCACCGGCCGCTCGGCGCAGTCGAACCAGACCTCCCGGACGCTCGCGGGCCCGGGCAGCGCGGCGTCCGGCGACGGGTCCGATCGAGGCAGGCGAACGTCGTCGGTCTGACCGATCGCCGTCAGCTCGAGCCGGTAGAGCTCGACCGCCGCCTCGTCGCGCCGGTAGGAGAATTCCCGCTCGTGCTCGCGGTGGAACCCTTCGACGACCGTCTCGATCTCGATCGGGCCGGGGTCGAGCTCGACATTCATCGACCGCCACTGGCCCAGGTACCGCATCGCGATCGAGCGCCGCAGCACGATCCGGTCTTCGCCGACGCCCTCGGTGCGCAATCGCTCATGCCCTTCGGCCTCGAGCTCGGCGAACGCCGCCTGGAGCTGCTCGACGTCGACCTCGTGCGCCGGCGCGAGGAACATCGTCGACAGGTCGTGCCTGATGTCGACCATCAGGCATCCCAGCGCCGACCATGCACCCGGATGCGGCGGCACGATCACGGTCGGGATCGACAACTCCTGCGCGAGCGCCGCGCCGTGCAGTGCACCCGCCCCGCCGAACACGACCAGCGCGAACTCCCGCGGGTCATAGCCCCGCTGCAGCGAGATCAGCCGCACCGCGTCGGCCATGTTGGCGTTCGCCACCTGAACGATTGCGCTGGCCGCCTGCTCGGTGGAGACCTGCAGCGGCGTGGCGATCTGCGTCCGGATCGCCTGCGCCGCGAGATCGACGTCGAGCTGCATGCCGCCGCCGACGAGCTGGGACCCGAGCCGGCCGAGGACCAGGTTGGCGTCGGTGGTCGTGGGTGCTCCCCGCCGGTGCCGTAGCTTGCGGGCCCCGGTGACGAACCGGCCGACTGAGGGCCGCTGCGCAGCGAGCCGGCCACATCGATCGTGGCCAGCGAGCCGCCGCCGGCGCCGATCGTCAGTACCTCGATCGACGGCAGGCAGATCGGATAGCCGTACTCGACGTACCAGTCGTTCGTGACCCGCAGCTGTCCGTCGTACACCAGCGAGATGTCGGTGCTGGTGCCGCCCATGTCGAGCCCGATCGCGTGCTGGTACCCGCACAGCGCCGCCGTGTACTGACAGGCGACGGCGCCGGCGGCGATCCCGGAGGCGGCAAGCCGAACCGCCAGTTGCGACGCCGCCGCGGGCGTCATCACCCCGCCGCCGGAGTGCAGCAGCAGCAGGTCACCGTTGTAACCGTCGGCGTGCAGCCGGCGCTCCAGCTCGGTGACATAGCCGCCGACCAGCGGCGACGAGCACCGCGTTGGCGACCGTCGTACTGAACCGCTCGTGCTCGAACAGCTCGGGCAGCACGCCGCTCGAGGTCGAGACCGGGACGTCGGGCAGTTCCTCGGCGAGGATCGCCGCCATCCGCTGCTCGTGCGTGGGGTTGGCGTATGCGTTGACGAAGCACACTGCGACCGTCTCCACGCTCCGGCGCGCCAGCGTCCGGGCAAGCTGACGCGCATGCTGCTCGTCCAGTGGCTCGAGCACGGTCCCGGTATGGTCGATCCGCTCCGCGATCTCGAACCGATCGCGTCTGCGGATGTACGGCGGGGCGTTGTCGGCATACGCGTCCCAGAGGTCCGCGCGAGTGCCGCGACGGATCTCGATCACGTCCCGAAAGCCGCGCGTGGTCACCATCGCCGCCTCCGGCAGCCGCCGCGTGATCAGCGCGTTGGTCGCGACCGTCGTGCCGTGACAGAACAGCGCCACCGCATCGAGGCTGACGCCGGACGAGCCGACGCCCGTTCAGGACGCCGTCGATCGGGTCGCGGGTCGATGAGACCTTCGCCACCTCCAATGCACCGGTCTCCTGATCGAGCACGCAGACGTCGGTGAACGTCCCGCCGACGTCCACCGCGACCAGTTTCGAGCGTCGGTCGGACACAGTTCGTTCTTACCTGGCCGGGCCACGAAGGTCAAGCAACGCGGCGGGCGTGCGCCGCGTTGCCGTCCGCCGAGCCGCTTGGGGATGAAACGCGCCGGGCATGACGCCCGCCGCCGTTAGACTCGCGACCGAGGATGCGCTCCGAGGACACGTGCCGGGGTGACGAGCCGCCCACGGACGGCGCGTCGGCCTTCCGGCGTCCTATCACGGTGCTCGTCGCCGACGATCACCCGCTGTTTCTCGCCGCGACCGCTCAGATCCTCGATGCCCATCCCGCGACCACGCTGGTCGGCCGGGAGGGCGACGGTCGTGCCGCGCTGCGCGCAATCCTCGCGTTACGTCCCGACGTGGCCGTCATCGACCTCGAGCTGCCGGGGCTGTCGGGGCTCGAGATCATCGAGGCGGTCCAGCGCGAGCGCGTGGCGACGCGCACGATCGTGTTGTCGGCGTACCTCGACAGCGCGCGCGTCCATCGGGCGATCGCCGCCGGCGCCCGCGCCTACCTCGGGAAGTCCAGCTCGGCCGAGCGCGTCGTGGAGGTGATCAAGCGCGTCCGCGGCGGCGCCACGGTTCTGCCGGCCGAGGCACAGAGCGCGCTCGCCGAGCAGATCCGCCTGCGGGGCACCGACCGCCAGGTGCTGTCGCAGTGCCAGCGGCGGATCCTCGAGCTCGCCGCCGGCGGAAGGTCGACGCCGGAGATCGCCGGCGTCCTGGGCGCGAGCGTGCCGATGATCAAGTCCGAGCTGCAGGCGATCTACAACACGCTCGAGGTCGGCGATCGCGCCTCGGCGGTCGCTCGGGCGATCCGCCATCAGCTGCTCTGAACGCGGCGCTCGTCGATGTCATCCTCCCGACGGGGGCTCTGTCGACCGCGCCGTAGTCGAGCGGAGGATTGTCGCGGTCGATCGGCGGGCGGGAAGCTCTCCGGGAGGTCAATCCCGACCGCCGCCGACCGGAGAGGAACCGCATGTCCTGGATCGTCGGATGCGACACCGGCGGAACGTTCACCGACGTCGTCGCGCTCAGCGACGATGGCGAGTTCCGTATCGCCAAGGTGCCGTCGACGCCGCCGCACTTCGACCGGGCCGTGGTGGAGGGGGTCCGGGCGTTGAGGGTGCCGAGCGCCGACGTCCGTCGCCTGTTCCACGGTACGACGGTGACCACCAACGCCGTGATCACCAAGCGAGGCGCGCCGTGCGCGCTCGTCACCACCGACGGCTTCCGCGACATCCTCGAGATCCGCCGCGCCAACCGAGAGCAGCTGTACGACATCCTCTGGGATCCGCCGGCGCCGCTGATCCCGCGTCGCCACCGGCTCGAGGTCGTCGAGCGGGTCGACTTCGAAGGCGAGGTCGTGACCGCGCTGGACGAGGCCTCGGTACGGGACGTCGCGGGCAAGCTGCGGGCGCGCGGCATCGCCTCGGTCGCGGTGTGCCTGATCAATGCGCACATGAACCCCGCCCACGAGCGGCAGGTGCGAGACATCCTGCTCGACGAGCTGCCCGACCTGATCGTGTCGCTCTCGACCGACATCCTGCCCGAGCCGCCGGAGTTCGAGCGCACCGCCACGACGGTCGCCAACGCCTACACGACTCCGATCCTGTCCGACTACATGGACACCCTCGGCGCGCGCCTGGCCGAGGAGGCCTACGCGGACGACGTCGTGCTCGTGATGCACAACGGCGGCGGGACGATGTCGGTCGACTACGCGCGCGACAACGCCGTCAAGACGCTCAACTCCGGTCCGGCCGCGGGCGTGATCGCCGGCGCCGCGATCGCGGCCGCATCGGGCCGGGCGAACGCGGTCTGCATCGACATGGGCGGGACGACGTGCGAGCTCGCGGTGGTCGTCGACGGCCGGCCGCAGATGACGACATCATTCGACCTCGAGTGGGGAATGCCGATCCGCTTTCCCAGTATCGACGTGATCTCGATCGGCGCCGGGGGCGGCTCGATCGGCTGGCTCGACCCCGCCGGCAAGCCGCGCAACGGGCCTCAGAGCGCCGGCGCGGACCCGGGCCCGGCGTGCTACGGCCAGGGCGGGACCGACCCGACCAACACCGACGCCCATCTCGTCCTCGGACGCTTGAGCAACGACGGCTTCCTCGACGGCCGCATGGCGCTCGATGCCGAGCTGGCCGGCACGGCGATCCGGACCGCGCTCGGCGAGCCGCTGTCGCTGAGCGACGAGGACGCCGCCGAGGGCCTGTTGCGGATCGCCAATGCGAACATGGTGGCGGCGATCCGGCTGATCACGGTCGAGCGCGGCTTCGATCCGCGGGAGTTCTCGCTGATCGCATTCGGCGGCGCAGGACCGTTGCACGCCGTCGACATCGCCCGGGAGCTCGACATGCCCGAGGTGATGATTCCCGCCTACCCGGGGGTGACGAGCGCCCTCGGGCTGCTGTTCGTGGACCCGGTCGACGAGTTCTCCTGGGCGTACAACCGACGCCGTGACGAGCTCCGCATCGATGAGCTGACCGCGCTGCTGACCGACATCTCTCGGCGTGTCGTCGACAACCTCGCGCTCCAGGGCCTCGACCGCGACGCCCTGGAAGTCGAATACAACCTCGACCTCCGCTACATCGGGCAGCTGCACTCGATCACGGTCGCGCTCGACCAACCGACCGACGCCGGCGTCGACCGGGCGGTCGTGGCGTTCCACGACGAGCACGTCCGCCAGTACCGCTACAGCCACCCTGACGATCCGGTCGAGATCTCGGCCGTACGCGCCACCGCGCGCGGCCACCGCGCCAAGCCCGACCTTGCGTTGATGCGTCCGCGGATGGCGTCCGAGGCGGTCCGGCCCGCCGGCAGGCGAGCCGTCCACTTCGCCGGCGTCGGCTGGGTGGACACCGAGGTGCTCGACCGCGCCGGGATCACCCCCGGCGACCAGCTGCGGGGGCCATGCGTGGTCGAGGGACTCGACACGACGGTCGTCCTGCCTCCCGGCACCGGTGCCGACGTCAGCGAGGCCGGCGACATCGTGATCGCGATGCGGCCGCGGTGACCCCGGGCGCCCGGCAGACCGCTACCGCAGACAGGAGCAGGAGATGACCGAGACCACGGACACCATCGAGACCGCCGTCGATCCGATCACGTTCGAGGTGTTGCGCAACGCGTTCATGGGGATCGTCGACGAGATGGGCCTGATGCTCGAGCGCGTCGCGCACTCCCTCGTCGTCAGCGAGGGCCGCGACTTCAGCACCGCGATCTGCGACGAGTACGGGCGGCTCGTCGCCGAGGGCAAGGAGGACCTGCCGGCCCACGTCGGGACCCTTCCGCACACGGTCAAGGCGGTGATCGAGTGGCTCGGCACCGAGCGCCTGCACGAGGGCGACATCATCATCATGAACGACGCGTTCCTCGGCGGCACGCACTGCCAGGACGTGCGGACGATCATGCCCGTGTACCGCGACGGCACGCTCGTCGCGTTCACGCAGAACTCCGCGCACTGGTCGGACCTGGGCGGGCCGATCCCCGGCTCGTTCCATGCCGAGGCGGTCGAGTCCTACGGCGAGGCGCTGTACATCCCGCCGATCCATCTCGTGCGCGAGGGGACGCTCGACGACGAGGTGCTGCGTCTCATCCTGCGCAACACGCGCGTCGCCGACCTCAACCAGGGCGACGTGTTCGCGCAGATCGCGGCGTGTCACACCGGTGAGGCTCGGCTTCAGGCGATGATCGACCGGCACGGCCTCGGCATCGTCCGGGCACAGATGGCCGAGCTGCGGCGCTACTCGGAGACGCTGCTGCGCGAGGAGTTCGCGGCGATCGCCGACGGCACCTATTCATTCGAGGACGCGATCGACTTCGACCCGATGGGCGACCGCACGACGCCGATCAGGATCGCGATCGACATCACGATCGACGGCGACCACGCCACCTACGACCTGTCGCGCAGCGATCCGCAGGCGCGCGGGGCCGTCAACGCGACGCGCAGCATGTCGCAATCAGCGCTCGTCGTCGCCACCAAGGCGATCTTTCCCCACATCCCGGCCAGCGAGGGCATGAGGCGATCACCGTCGTCAACCCGAAGGGGCTGGTCACCAACGCGCAGTTCCCGGCGGCTGTCGGCGGCGCGTTCGCCACCTCCTACGAGGTCATCTGCGCGTGCGTGTTCGGAGCGTTCCTGCAGATGCGCCCGGAGCGCTCGATGGTCTGCAGTGGCAACATGACCAACATGGTCGTCGGCGGCCACGACCCGCGCCCGGGGTACGAGCGCGACTACGTGATGTACCTGTGGAAGGAGG
>CAVPBY010000046.1:0-8573 GCA_963702225.1 uncultured Solirubrobacteraceae bacterium
TCCCGTCCCGTCGCGATGTCCAGAAGTGCGTCGTCACCCGCGAGGTGATCGAGAAGGGCGTCTCGCCGACGCTCGTCACCGCCGCCGCGGACGACGACTCGGGCGACGCCGAAGCCGCCGCCTGAAACTGGCACTGAGTTGTGACGTTTGGCGCGCTTTCGCGTGCCAGGCTCGCTGAGTGCCCGCTCACGATCCCGTCTCGCACCCCTCCGCGACCGTCCGGGTCTCGGAAGACGGTGCAGGGAAGGTTTGTCCGCCTGAGGCGGACACAGGTTCCCCGCGACCCACCGCCGAGGTCTCCGAGGACGGTGCGGGGAAGATTTGTCCTCCTGACGCGGACAAAGGTTCCCCGCGACGATGGGCGGAGCTCGCTGTGCTCAGCCGGCGGCAGGATGCGGTCTTCTCGCTCACCCAGCTCGAGGCGCTCGGGTTCGACCGGCGCCGACTGACTCTCGTCGTCGGGCAGGGGCGGTTCGTGCGGCGACACCGCGGCGTGTACGCCGACGCGCTCGTGAAGCCGACGCAGCGTTCCCATCTGCTTGCGGCGCTGCTCGCGCTCGGCGATGGCGCCTTCCTCAGCCGACGCACCGCGCTCGCCCTCTACGGGGTGCGGCTGGTCAACCTCAGACAGATCGAGGTGACGATCGTCGCCGAGCACACGCCTCGCCACGCGGGCTTGGTGGTCCACCGCACGCGGATCACCCCCGACGACCACGAGATCCGCATCATCGACGACCTCCGAACAGCCTCGCCGTCGCTCGCCCTCGTCGAAGCCGCCGCCCGGGAGACCGACCAGGAGCTCGACCGCCTCATCGCCGAGCTCGCCCGCCGCCGGCTGCTCGATCTCGAGCAGATCGACGCCGCCTTCGAAAGGCGCAAGGGCCTCAACGGCCTGCGGCGCCTCAGACAAGCCCTTGCCCGGTACCGCCCACCTGCCGGCGACCCGGCCGAGAACGCGTCGGCGTTTGAGCGGGACTTCGCCGATTGGCTCCGCAACGAGCATCCCGAGATCCCACCGCCCGAGCGCTACGTCCGTCTCGGCCCCTGGGAGCTGGATTTCTACTGGCCGCAGCAGCGGCTCGTCGTGGAGACCGACGGCGAGCAGTACCACCGCACTCCGCAGGAGCTGGAGCGCGACCGGGTCAAGGACGCCTGGCTGCAGCGCCATGACCGGAAGGTGCTCCGCGTCACCGAGTTCCGGTTCACACACGATCGCGCCGGAATCCTGGGCGATCTGGCGACGATGCTCAGAGTCGCATGACACCTACACTCACCCCGTCGATGTCCGAGCTTGAGGACCGCACCCGATACGAGCCCGCCGAGGTCGAGCCGCGGATCGCTCGCCGGTGGCTGGAGTCGGGGCTGTTCAGCCCGGAGCCGGAGGGCTCGCCGGCCGAGAACTACTCGATCGCGACGCCGCCGCCGAACGTCACCGGCGTCCTGCATCTCGGCCATGCGCTCAACGCGACGATCCAGGATCTGCTCATCCGCCACGCGCGGTCGACCGGTCCGCCCGCCCGCCGGGTGAAGTGGATCCTCGGCACCGACCACGCCGGGATCGCCACCCAGACCCAGGTGGAGAGGCTGCTCGCGAGCCAGGGGTCGAGCCGCAAGCAGCTCGGGCGCGAGCGGTTCGTCGAGCGCGTGTGGGAGTGGCGCGCGGAGTACGGCGGGACGATGATCTCCCAGCTCAAGCGGCTCGGCGCCTCGCTCGACTACGCCCATGAGCGCTTCACGCTCGACGAGGCGTACGCCCGAGCCGTCCTCAAGGTGTTCGTCGCCCTCTACGAGAAGGGCTACATCTACCGGGACCGCTACATGGTCAACTGGGACCCGGGCTCGGGCTCGGCGATCTCCGACCTCGAGGTCGAGCAGCACCACGTCACCGACACGCTCTACTACATCGACTATCCGCTGCGCGGCGGGTCGGGGGCGATCACGGTGGCGACGGTCCGCCCCGAGACGATGCTCGCCGACACCGCGATCGCGGTGCACCCCGAGGACGAGCGCTACCGGCGCCTGATCGGGGAGACGGCGATCCTGCCGCTCGTCGGGCGCAAGCTGAAGATCATCGCCGACGACTACGTCAAGCCCGAGTTCGGCACCGGGGCGCTGAAGATCACGCCCGCGCATGATCCCAACGACTTCGAGATCGGCCGCCGCCACAGCCTCGCCCAGCCGTCGGTGATCGGCGAGGACGGCCGCATCACCGACGAGGCACCCGAGGAGTTCCGCGGCCTCACGGTCAAGGACGCGCAGCGCCTGATCGTGCGGCGGCTCGGCGAGCAGGGGCTGATCGCCCGCCAGGAGCCCCACGAGCACGACGTGCCGGTCTCCGAGCGCTCCGGAGAGCGGATCGAGCCGCTCATCTCGTTGCAGTGGTTCATGCGCATGGACGAGCTCGCCGCCCCGGCGATCGAGGTGGTCCGCAACGGCACCGTCCGCTTCCACCCCGAGAGCTCGAAGAAGATCTACCTCGACTGGATGGAGAACATCCGCCCCTGGTGCATCAGCCGCCAGCTGTGGTGGGGCCATCAGCTGCCGGTCTGGTACCGCGACCTGGAGACGTACGTCGGGATCGATCCGCCGCGCGGCGACGGCTGGACGCGCGACCCGGACGTCCTCGACACCTGGTTCTCCAGTGCGCTGTGGCCGTTCGCGACGCTCGGCTGGCCCGACGAGACCCCTGAGCTCGCCGCCTTCTACCCGACCGACGTGCTGTCGACCGCGCGGGAGATCATCAACCTGTGGGTCGCGCGCATGCTCATGATGGGGATCGAGTTCACCGGCGAGGTCCCGTTCACCGACGTCAACGTGCACTCGGTGATCCAGGCGCCCGACGGCCGCCGGATGAGCAAGAGCCTCGGCACCGGGGTCGACCCGATCGACCTGATCGAGGGCGGCCCCCGCCCGCCCGTGTTCGCCGGGCCGGCCGCCGGCGCAACCGCGCCGGGCCCGACGGGGCGGCCGGCGAGTTCCCCGCCTACGGCGCCGACGCGCTGCGCTGGGGACTGGTCGCGATGTCCAGCGGCCAGGACGTGCGCTTCTCCGAGGACAAGGTCGCCCAGGGCCAGCAGCTCGCCAACAAGCTGTGGAACGCCTCGCGGCTGATCCTGCTCTCGATCCCCGGCGACGTCCGCGCCGCGGCCGAGCCCGCCCGCGTCGAGGACCGCTGGATCCTCAGCCGCCTGCAGCGGATGCGCACGGCGATGGACGAGCGGATCGCGGAGTTCGACCTGCCTCACGCCGCGCTCGAGCTGTACGACTTCGTCTACGGCGAGCTGTGCGACTGGTACCTGGAGATCGTCAAGCCGCGGCTGCGCGACGGCGAGCCCGGGCTGCAGCGCACGCTTCTGCACGTGCTCACCGCGACGATCACGATCGCACACCCGATCATCCCGTTCGTGACCGAGGAGATCTGGTCGTTCGTGCCCGGCGCCGACGGGCTGCTCGCGGCGCGGTCCGTCGGCGAGGCGCCGGTGGGGGAGGTCGACGGGCCGGTCGAGGCGTCGCTGTCGAACCTGATCGACGCGGTGCAGTCGCTGCGCAGCTGGCGCAACTCGGCCGGGTGTGAAGCCCGGCGCGACGCTCACCGCCCGGCTGCGCGCCCCCGGCTACGAGGAGACGGCTGCCGATCTGGCGCGCCTGGCGCGCATCACGCTCGACGGCGCCGGGCCCGGCGAAGCGACCGAGTCGGTGGCGAGCATCGCCGTCCCGGGCGGTGCGGTCGAGATCCTGCCCGGAGGCGATCTCGACCTCGAAGCCACCGAGCGCCGCCGCGCCGAGCGACGCCAGACCCTGGAATCCGAGATCGAGCGGGCGGAGCGCAAGCTCGCCAACAAGGGTTTCGTGGACAAGGCCCCGGCGGACGTCGTCGCGGTCCGAGCGCGACAAGCTCGCGCGCCTCCAGAACGAGCTCGAGGCGCTCTGACGCCATGCCCATGACCGGGGAGGAGGCCGAGCGCTATCTGCTGTCCCTGGAGCTGTTCGGGATGCGCTTCGGCCTGGAGCGGATGCGCCGGCTGATGACGGCGCTCGACCACCCCGAGCGCACGTTTCGCTCGATCCACGTCGTCGGCACCAACGGGAAGTCCTCGACGACGCGGATGATCGCCGCGATCCTGCGCGAGCACGGGCAGCGGACGGGCGCCTATCTGTCGCCGCATCTCGTCTCGTTCGGCGAGCGGATCCGGATCGACGACCGCGACCTCACCCCGGCGGAGTTCGGCGCCGCCGTCACACGCGCGCGCCGCGCCGCCGAGAAGGTCGATCGCCGGGCCGCGCCCGACGACCACGTCACCCAATTCGAGGCGCTCACCGCCGCCGCATACTCAGAGATGGCGCGCCGGCAGGTGGACACCGCCGTGATCGAGGCCGGTCTCGGCGGGCGCTTCGACGCGACCAACGTGATCCCGTCGAGGGTGCAGGTGCTCACCAGCGTCGGACTGGAGCACACCCGCTGGCTGGGGCCGACGATCACCGACATCGCCGGCGAGAAGCTCGACGTGGTCCAGCCCGAGACGACGCTCGTGCTCGGCGCGCGGCTGCATCCCGACGCCGTCGCGGTCGCCGAGGCCGTCGCGGCGGAGCGCGGAACCGAGATCGTGCAGGCGGGCGACGACCCCGGCGTGACGGTCGGGGCCCCGGGGGCCTATCAGCGACGCAACTTCGCGCTCGCCCGGGCGGCGGCGCAGGCCTACCTGGGGGAGCTGGACGAGGACGCCGTGGCCCGGGCTGCCGCCGCGGTGCGCATCCCCGGCCGCCTGGAGGAGATCGACCGCGCGCCGCTCACCCTGCTCGACGTCGCGCACAACCCCGCCGGGATGGCGGCGCTGGCCGAGTCGCTGCCTGAGCTCGCACGCGCCGGCGGCCGGATCGTCGCGGTCGTCTCGATCCTCGACGACAAGGACGCCGCCGGCATGATCTCGGCGCTCGGGCCCACCGTCGACGAGTTCGTGCTCACCCACGCGCGCAATCCCCGGGCGCTGTCGCCGGGGACCCTGCTCTCCCTGGCGCGGCAGGTGCATGCGCCGCACGGGGAGATCGTCCCCGACCCGCCCCGGGCGCTGGCGCGCGCGCGGAGCTCGCCGGGCCCGACGGCGTCGTCATCGTCACCGGTTCGCACACGCTCGTCGGCGACCTGCTCGCCGGCGAGGGGCGTAGGAGCGCGTCGATTCTGTGAACGAGCCGCAGCACCGGACCGACCCAGGCTTCCTGAAGATGATCGGGCTGGTCGCGCTCACCGTCGCGGTCGTGATCCTCGTCTTCTTCGGGATCGGGTACCTGTTCGGCAGGTTGTTTCTCTGATCCGCGGACAGGATCCAGGGTTTCGGCGGCGTACCTATAGGCGCCGGTCCGTGCGGTGACCACTACACTGGCCCCCTTCAATGCTCTCCTACGCAATCTTCGGGATCCATACCAGTGCGCTCAACCTCGCGGTCGAGCTCGTCATCCTGTTCCTGGTCGTGATCTGGTTCGCGCTCGTCTTCTGGACCTACGCGGACGCTCGCCGGCGGATTGCGGATCCGCTGCTCGTCGCCTGCGCGACGATCGCCTCGATGGCCCCGTACGTGGGGTCGATCGTCTACCTGATCGTGCGCCCGCCCGAGTATCTCGACGACGTGCGCGAGCGCGAGCTGGAGATGCAGGCCGCCGAGGCGCGGCTCGCCGAGCTCGGCTACCACCTGTGCCCGCACTGCGACTACGAGGTCGAGCGGAGTTCCTGCGCTGCCCGAACTGCATGCGCAAGCTCAAGGACCCCTGCCATAACTGCGGTCGGCCGTTCGACCCGATGTGGAAGATGTGCCCGTACTGCGAGGCCGAGGTCGGCGTCGGACGGGAGGGGATCGCCCCGCGCCGCCAGCGCCGGCGCCGCGTGAGCTCCGAGGAGACGGCCGAGCAGCCGTTTCCGGCTAGTACCGAGCCCGCCTCGATCTCCCGCACCGCCGCACCGCCGCCGCGCTAGCCTCCCGGCCGCGACGCCGCGGGCCCCCGGCGACGCCCGACACCGCATCCCAGATCCGCAAGGAGACCATCGCCGATGGAGCGCACGCTCATCCTCGTCAAGCCCGACGCCTTCGCCCGCAACCTCACCGGCGAGATCATCGCCCGCTTCGAGCGCAAGGGGCTGCGCTTGGTGGCGCTGCAGCAGATGACGATGACCCGCGAGCTCGCCGCCCAGCATTACGCCGAGCACGAGGGCAAGGGGTTCTACGACGAGCTCGTCGACTTCATCACCTCCGGTCCGCTGGTGGCGATGGTCCTGGAGGGCGAGTCCGCGATCACCGCCGCCCGCCAGGTGATCGGCGCCACCAACCCGCTGGAGGCGACGACGGGCTCGATCCGCGGCGACTACGCGATCGCGGTCGGCCAGAACATGGTCCACGGCTCCGACGCGCCGGAGTCCGCGGCGCGCGAGGTGGCGCTGTTCTTCCCCGGCTCTCGGCTGATCCTCGCCTCCGCCTCGCCCCAGCGCCGGTCGATCCTCAGCAGATCGGCGCCGCGTTCGAGTCGAGGTGACCGCCGTCGAGGAGCTACCGACGGCCCGCCCGAGGAGATCGTGCTGGAGAACGCGTTCCGCAAGGCGCGCGCGGTCGCCGACCGGCTCGGCGCCGCGCGCCCGGTGCTCGGCGTCGACACGATCGTCGCGGTCGGCCGGCGGATCTTCCACAAGCCGGCCGACGCGAGCGGCCGGCGCGACGCTCGGCGCGCTCGCCGGCCGCGAGCACACGTGCTCAGCGGCGTCTGCCTGATCGAGGGAGACACGTTCCAGCGCGCGGCGTCGCGCGCACCGCGGTCGCGCTTCCGGCGCGCTCACCTCGCGGCAGATCGACTGGTACGTGGCCACCGGAGAGTGGCGCGGGCGCGCCGGCGGATACGCGATCCAGGCGCGGGGCGGCGCTGGTGGCGAGCGATCGAGGGCGACTATCTCAACGTCGTCGGGCTGCCGGTGGCGACGCTGCTCGACCTCGCTCCGTGGCTGCTGTGATCTGCGCGACCGCTGCGACGCTCGCGATTAGAAGGTTTAGATTTCCAGCGATTTTCCGAGTTCGGGACGCCCATCGTCCGGGCGACGTTCGTTTCGATAGACTCGCCCCGCGGACGGATGCGGTCCCGGCTCGGCGATGAGCTCGGAACGCTCGCCGCCGCGTCCGCTGCTCTCTCCTGCCTCGATCACTAATGGGCTTCTTCTCCTACCTCACCGGCTTCGGTGGCCGCGACATGGCGGTCGACCTCGGCACCGCCAACACGCTCGTCTACGTCCGCGGTCGCGGGATCGTGCTCTCGGAGCCGAGCGTGGTCGCCGTCGACTCGCGCAACGGCGAGGTCCACGCGGTGGGGATCGAGGCCAAGCGGATGCTCGGACGCACGCCGGGACGATCTCGGCGATCCGGCCGCTGAAGGACGGCGTGATCGCAGACTTCGAGGTGACCGAGGAGATGCTGCGCCACTTCATCCAGAAGGTCCACCAGAACCGTTTCGCGCACCCGCGGGTCGTCGTCTGCGTGCCGTCCGGCGTGACCGGGGTGGAGAAGCGGGCCGTCGAGGAGGCGTGCCTGTCGGCCGGCGCGCGGCAGGCGTACCTGATCGAGGAGCCGATGGCGGCCGCGATCGGCGCCGGGCTGCCGGTCGGCGAGCCGACCGGCTCGATGGTCGTCGACATCGGCGGCGGCACCAGCGAGGTGGCGGTGATCTCGCTCGGCGGGATCGTCGTCTCGCAGTCGATCCGCGTCGGCGGCGACGAGCTCGACGAGGCGATCATCAACTACGTCAAGCGCGAGTACAAGCTGCTCATCGGCCAGCAGACGGCCGAGGAGGTCAAGCTCGAGATCGGCTCGGCGCACGTGATGCCCGAGGAGGTCCAGGCCGAGATCCGCGGCCGCGACATGGTCTCGGGACTGCCGAAGACGGTCATCCTCACCAGCGAGGAGATCCGGGCGCGCTCGAGGAGCCCGTCTCGCAGATCATCGACGCGGTCAAGCAGACGCTCGACCGCACGCCGCCCGAGCTCGCGTCCGACATCATGGATCGCGGCATCATGCTCGCCGGCGGCGGCTCGCTGCTGCAGGGGATCGAGGAGCGGTTGCGTCACGAGACGCAGATGCCGGCCCACCTTGCGGAGTCTCCGCTCACCTGCGTGGCCGTCGGCTCGGGCAGGTCGCTGGAGGAGTTCGAGGCGATCCACCGCTCGAGCAAGAACTCCCGCAACCGTCGCCGCCGGTAGTGGGCTGACCGCTGAGACGCGCGGCGGGCGACCCGACACCCCCGGACAGACCCGGAGACCTGAGGTTCAGTGCACGACAAAGTGGTCAGACGCAGGCGCGCGGTGCTCGTGCTGCTCGTGCTCATCTGGGTCGTGCTGCTGACCGCGTACTTCGGCAGGTCCTCCTCGAGTCCTCTGCACTCGGTCCAGCGCGGGATCGTCGCCGTCGTCTCGCCGATCCAGGACGGCGCCTCCAAGGTGCTCTCGCCGTTCCGCGACATCTCGGACTGGATCACGACGACGCTGCGCGCGAAGTCCCAGAACGGGCAGCTGCGCGCGCTCAACGAGAGCCTCACCGCGCAGAACGCGA
>CAVPBY010000047.1:0-35380 GCA_963702225.1 uncultured Solirubrobacteraceae bacterium
GGCCCGACGTCGTGCTCGGGCGAAACCCGCGGCTCGTCTACGCGCGCATGACCGGCTACGGCCAGGAGGGGCCGATGGCGGCGCGAGCGGGCCACGACATCAACTACATCTCACTCGTCGGTGCGCTCGGCGCAAGCGCGCGCCACGGCGAGCGCCCGCTGTTCCCGCTCAACCTGCTCGGCGACTTCGGCGGCGGCGGGATGCTGCTCGCGCTCGCGGTGGTGAGCGGTGTGCTCGGGGCCCGCGATAGCGGCTCCGGACAGGTCGTCGACGTCGCGATGGTCGACGGCGCGGCGCTGCTGACGACGATGATCCAGGGGATGCGCCAGGCCGGGATGTGGAGCGAGGTCGCGGGCACCAACCTGCTCGACTCCGGCGCCCCGTTCTACGAGGTCTACGAGGCGTCCGACGGCCGCCACGTCGCCGTCGGCGCGCTCGAGCCCCAATTCCACGCGCGGCTGCTGCAGGTGCTCGAGATCCCCGCGGCCGAGATGGTCCAGTGGGACCGCGAGCGCTGGCCCGAGCACCGCGCGCGCCTCGCCGAGACGTTCCGCACCCGCAGCCGCGACGAGTGGGCGGCGCTGTTCGCCGGCGAGGACGCGTGCGTCACGCCCGTGCTCGCCCTGCACGAGGCCGCCGGTCATCCGCACGCGCAGGCGCGGCGGGCGTTCGTCACGACGGACGGCGGGCGCGAGCGCCCCGCGCCCGCGCCGCGATTTGAGCGGACCCCCGCCAGGCCGCCGCCCAGGCGCCGGCGGCCGCCGATCTGCTGCGCCGGTGGGGCGTGACGACCGGCGCGGACGCCACGGATTAGCCTGCCGTCCATGCGAGCAGCCGCCCGGCTTCGAGGGACTCGGCACGACCGTGTTCACCGAGATGACCGCGCTGGCGGAGCGGACCGGCGCGATCAACCTCGGCCAGGGGTTCCCCGACGTCGACGGCCCACGGGAGGCGGTCGAGGCGGTCGTGGCGGCGCTGCGCTCCGGGCACGCCAACCAGTACGCGCCGCTGCCGGGCGTCCCGGCGCTGCGCGACGCGATCTTCGCCCACCAGCGCGCCTGCTACGGCCTGGAGCCCGAGGACCTGATCGTCACCTTCGGCGCGACCGAGGCGATCGCCTCGGCGGTGCTCGGGCTGTGCGACCCGGGCGACGAGGTCGTCGTGCTGGAGCCGCTGTACGACTCCACGCGGCGACGATCACGTTCGCGGGGGCGGTCAGGCGACGGTGCCGTTGCGCCCGCCCGGGTTCGCCTCACCGAGGAGGCGCTGCACGAGGCGATCACCGGCGGCGCCGGCGTGCGCGGCTGCTGCTGCTCAACTCGCCCCACAACCCGACCGGGCGGGTGCTCGACGCGTCCGAGCTGGGGCTGGTGGCGCGGGCGTGCGCCGAGCACGACCTCGTGTGCGTCTCGGACGAGGTCTACGAGCACCTCGTGTTCGACGGCGAACATGTGCCGCCGGCGACGCTGCCGGGGATGGGCGAGCGGACGCTGACGATCTCGAGCGTCGGAAAGTCGTTCTCGTTCACGGGCTGGAAGATCGGCTGGGCTCGGGGCCGGCGGAGCTCGTGGCCGCGACACGCATGGCCAAGCAGTTCCTCAGCTTCAGCGGGGGACCCCGCTGCAGCACGGCGCGGCGGCAGCGCTCGCGCTGGACCGAGCGGTGCTCGACGAGTTGCGCGGCGGCGCTCGCGCCGCGGCGGGACGAGCTGTGCGACGGGCTGCGGGCGGCGGGCCTGAGCCGTTCGTCGCCGCAGGGCGACGTACTTCGTCAACGCCGACGTCGGCAGCGAGGCGGTCGCGTTCTGCCGCGAGCTGCCCGAGCGCGCGGGGGTGGTGGCGATCCCGACGCAAACGTTCTACGACGACAAGACGATCGCGCCGACGCTCGTGCGTTTCGCGTTCTGCAAGCGGCCGGAGGTGATCGCCGAGGCCGCGCGCGGCTCGCGTCGCTTCATCAGGAGAATCCACTCCGTCGCGACAACGGTGATGCGGGTATAGAACCCGCGTCGAATCCCGCCTTCGAGGAGGCGGGCACACCACCAGGGAAAGGGCGCCGCATGGCAGCGCAGCTTGAGGAACGGGCGGTCGAGGTCGAGCTTCCGACCCTGACCGCGGACGCGAACCACCGGCTCACGGTGGCGCTGCGAGAGATCATCGGCGCCGACAGCGTCCGCGTCCCCGCCGACCGGCCCCGTCCCAGCCATGGCGAGCGACCCCGACCAACCAGCTGCAGCGCATGACGACGCTCAAGGCGGTGACACTCGGCCTGATCGCGGTCGCGGTGTGCGTCGCGCTCATCATCGTCACCGCGTTGAGCGGCCAGTGGGCGCTCACCGCGCTCGCGTTCGTGGCGCTGCTGGTGACCCTCGCGCTCGTCACCTGGTCGATCATCGCGCTCGCGTCGGTGGCCGAGTTCCCGGACCCCGGCCTGGTCGCGCTGCTCGCCGAGCAGGGCATCGGCGATCCGGAGGTCCGCTTCTCGGAGATCGTGATGGAGTTCACCCCCGAGACCGGCGACCACGAGGAACGCCACACGGACGTCCAGGACGACCCGGCACGGGCGATCGCCGAGCAGCACCAGGCGCTCACCGCGACGAGTGGACCCAGCAGGTCGGGGGCCGACACGGACTCCGAGGGGACCTAGCCCGTCAGGCGACGAACATCTCCCGCAGCTCCGTCTTCTTGAACTTGCCGGTCGCGGTGCGCGGGATCTCGTCGATGAACTCGAAGCGGTCGGGCAGCTGCCACTTCGCGTACTCGGCCGCGAGGTGCTCGCGGAGCGCCGCGACGTCGGGCGCGGCGCCGTCGCGGAGCACGACCGCGGCGAGCGGGCGCTCGCCCCAGCGGTCGTCGGGGATCGCGATCACCGCCGCCTCGGCGACGTCGGGGTGGGCCATCAGCCGGTTCTCCAGATCGACCGACGAGATCCACTCCCCGCCGGACTTCACCAGGTCCTTGGAGCGATCGCAGATCCGGATCGAGCCGCGCTCGTCGATCGCGGCCACGTCGCCGGTGGTGAACCAGCCGTCGTCGGTGAACTTGTCCGCGCCGGCGCCGCCCAGGTAGCCGCGCGCCACCCAGGGCCCGCGGATCTCCAGCTCGCCCATCGTCACGTCGTCCCACGGCACGAGCTCGCCGTCCTCGCCGCGGGCGCGGATCTCGACGAACGGGCAGGGCAGCCCCTGGCGGGCGACCTCGGCGTGCCGCGCCTGCGCCGGCGCGCCGTCGAGCTCGGGGCCGGGGCGCGAGACCGAGCCCAGCGGCGAGGTCTCGGTCATGCCCCAGCCCTGGACGATCGCCAGCCCGTGCCGATCGAACCCGGCGATCATGCTCACCGGCGGGGCGGAGCCGCCGACGAGCATGTGGTCGAGCGCCGACAGGTCCCAGCGGTCGGGCTCGGCGTCCAGGGCGGCGAGGATCGCCATCCACACGGTCGGCACCCCGGCGGTGACGGTGACGCGCTCGGCGGCGAGCAGCTCCAGCACCGACTCCGCCTCCAGCCGCGGGCCGGGGAGCACGAGCCCGGCCCCGACGAGCGCGGCCGTGTAGATCATGCCCCAGGCGTTGGCGTGGAACATCGGCACGACCGGGAGGACGACGTCGCGGCGTGAGATGTCGTTGACGTCGGGCAGCGCCCCCGCCAGCGAATGCAGCGTGAGCGCCCGGTGGGAGTAGACGACTCCCTTCGGCCGCCCGGTCGTGCCCGACGTGTAACAGATCGCGGCGGCGGCGCGCTCGTCGGACTCCGGCCACTGCAGCGGCTCGGCGCCGGCGATCAGCCGCTCGTAGTCGAGCATCCCGTCCGGCAGCGCCTCGCCCGAGCGCCGCACGACGATCACCTGCTCGAACGACCAGGCGCGCTCGAAGCCGGCGAACACGTCGAGCAGCGTCTCCTCGACGATGATCGCCCGGTCCTCGGCGTCCTGGACGATGAACGCCAGCTCGTCGGGGTGCAACCGCGGGTTGAGCGTGTGCAGCACCGCGCCCATCGACGGCAGCGCGAGGTACGCCTCCAGGTGCTCGGGCTGGTTCCACATGAGCGTCGCCACCGGGTCGCCCGGGCCGATCCCGCACTGCGCGAGCGCCCCGGCGAGCCGCCGCGCGCGGGCGGCGCACGCTCCGAACGTCGTGCGCCCGACGGTCCCGTCGGGCCGGCGGAAGACGACCTCGCGGGTCGGGCAGTGGCGCTCGGCACGCTCGGCGGCGTGCGTCAACGTGAGCGGGAAGTCGTCCATCATCAGCCCTGTTCGCATCTCTCTCTCCCGGGTTCGCGTGACGGCCGGCGCAAGCCGCAGCGGCAGCGTATCGCCGCGATTGTCGATCGGCGAGGGTGGGCAGCGCACAGACAGATCACCCGACGAAAGGCCCGGACCGCCGCCGATGAGCTCCGATCACGAACAGCAGACCCATGCCCTCGCCGAGCTCGCGGTGCGCCTGGGCGCCAACGTCCAGCCCGGCCAGATCGTCTCGCTCGCCTCAGCGCCCGGCAAGGAGGATCTCGCCCGCGCGATCGCCGACGCCGCCTACCGGGCCGGCGCCAGGTACGTGGACCTCACCGTGTTCGACATCCATCTCAAGCGCTCCCGGCTCCTGCACGCGGACCCCGAGACGCTCGGCTACGCGCCGCCGTGGATCGGGGAGCGGATCCTCGCGCTCGGCAACGCCCACGCCGCGCGGATCTCGCTGTCCGGGCCGGTCGCCCCGCACGCGCTCGACGACGTCGACCCGAAGCTGATCGCACGGGACGTGCTGCCGCGGGTCCCCGAGTCGATGACGGTCGTCAACGACCGCACGACGAACTGGTCGATCGTCCCCGCGCCGACGCGCGACTGGGCGATGCTCGTGCACCCGCGGCTCCAGGCGGCGGCGGCGCTCGAACGGCTGTGGGCGGAGATCGTGCACGTCTGCCGGCTCGACGAGCCGGACCCGAGCGCGGCGTGGCAGCACCGCTTCGACGAGCTCACCCGCGTCGCCACGACGCTCACCGAGCGCCGCTTCGACGCGATCCACCTGGAGGGCCCGGGCACCAACCTGCGCGTCGGTCTGCTCGGATCCAGCAGATGGATCGCCGGGAGCATGGAGACGGTCGACGGGCTCACCCATCACCCCAACCTCCCCAGCGAGGAGGTGTTCACGACGCCCGACCCCGAGCGGGTGGACGGCACCGTGGCCGCGACCAAGCCGCTGTTCACGTCCGGCACGACCGTGTCGGGCCTGCAGGTCGCTTTCGAGGGCGGGCGCGCGGTTGCGATCGACGCCGACGAGGGCGCGGACGTGATGCGCGGCCTCACCTCCCGCGACGAGGGCGCGGCCCGGCTCGGCGAGCTCGCGCTCGTCGACCGCGAGGGGAGGATCGGTCCGCTCGGGACTGTCTTCTACGACACGCTGCTCGACGAGAACGCAGCCAGCCACATCGCGGTCGGCGGCGGCTACCAGGCGGGCGTCGACGACGACGCTGACCGGGCGCGCGTCAACACGTCCCAGATCCACCTCGACTTCATGATCGGCTCCGACGAGGTCGCGGTCACCGGGGTGGAGCGCGCCGGCACCCGGGTGGCGCTGCTGCGCGGCGGCCGCTGGCAGATCTGATCGGGAACGACGCGCCGGGGCGGAGTCGACCAGGCCACGCTACCCTCGGTCGGCCCGGAGAGGTGCCGGAGCGGCTGAACGGGCGCGACTGGAAATCGCGTGACGGGGCTATACCTCGTCCGGGGGTTCGAATCCCCCCCTCTCCGCTGCCTGACCCCGCTCAGGGCCCGTTCCTGCTGAATCATCCCTATTCCGGTCCAAAGCGACCGGTTCGTCGGCCCGAGGCGGGGGTATGAGCACAACTGTCGTCCGCATCGAGTGAACCGGTTAAGGATCTTGCGCCGGGATCGATGCTCACGTAAGATCCCCGCGCGGACACACCGTGTTCAAGGGATGAGTACGTCAGGATGACAAAGGACTCATGATTCAGCGAAGCGCTCTTACACTCGTCTCGGGGGGAGGGATCCCGAGACCTTCAGATGGTTCTGCGGCCATTGCGCCGCTCCCTCACCCGGCGGCGCCGCTCCGCCGCCGACCGCTCGCGTCTGCACGCGCTGCGGCCTGGGGCTGCTGCTCGAGACCCGCGAGGACGCCGTCCCCGACCCGCGCGATGCGTTCCTGGTCGTCGACTCGCAACTGCTCGTGCAGGCGATGTCGCGCGAAGCCCAGACGCTGCTCGGACTCGCGGAGGAGGACGCCGTCGACCGGCCGGTCGCCGAGCTGCTCGTTCCGGCCGACGCCGAGGGCGACGAGCGGGGCGGGTGCGCCGCCGCGATCGCGTCCGCCGCGGCGGGCGACGAGCCCGAGGGCGCCCGCATCTACGTGCGCCCGTGGAACACGTTCGGCGTGCGCCTGCGCGCCCGGATCGCCACCTGCGGCCCGCCGCGCGCGGCGCTGATCGTGCTCGACGCCGGCCGCGGGCCGTCGCTGCGCGCGATCCCCGGCGAGCGCGTCGACGAGCCGCGCCTCGGCACCGTCACCCAACTGCGCCGCCGCCGGCGATAGCGCGGCCGGCGGGCGTCAGTCGGCTGCCGCCGGCGGCAGCAGCTCAGGCGCGCCCACGGCCACGAGCGCGGCGGGCAGCCGCACCGAGCCGTCGTCCTGCTGGCCGTTCTCGAGCAGCGCGACGATCGTGCGGGAGACCGCCACCGCGGTGCCGTTGAGCGTCGAGTGGACGGGGCGGGCGGGCGGGTCGTCTCGGGCCGGTAGCGGATGTCGAGCCGGCGCGCCTGGAAGTCGGTCGTGTTCGAGCACGAGGTGAGCTCGCGGTAGCGACCCTGGCCCGGCAGCCACGCCTCGAGGTCGTACTTCATCGCCGCCGACGCACCGAGGTCGTCGACCGCGATCGCCACCACCCGGTAGGGGATCTCGAGGTCGGCCATGATCGACTCCTCGATCGCGAGGATCCGCTCGTGCTCCTCGACCGCGCGGTCGGGCTCGACGAAGCTGAACATCTCGACCTTGTCGAACTGGTGGACACGGAAGATCCCGCGCGTGTCCTTGCCGGCCGCGCCGGCCTCGCGGCGAAAGCAGCTCGAGAACCCGGCGTAGCGCAGCGGCAGCCGGCCGGCGGGGATGATCTCGTCGCGGTGCAGGGAGGCGAGTGGCACCTCCGAGGTGCCGACCAGGTAGAGGTCGTCCCCGGGTACGGCGTAGATCTGCTGCTCGGTGTCGGGCAGCATCCCGGTCCCGTACAGCGCCTCCTCGCGCACGAGCACCGGCGGGACGACGGGCGTGAAGCCCTCGCCGCCGAGCTTGCGCATCGCGTACTGGACGAGCGCCAGCTCGACGAGCACGAGATCGCCCATCAGGTAGGCGAAGCGCGAGCCCGACAGCCGCGCGCCGCGCTCCATGTCGATCCGGTCGCCGGCGAGCTCCAGATGGTCGCGCCCGGTCTTGGTCGCGTCGCCGACCTCCCGGATCACGGTGTCCTCCGCGGGCGCCTCGCCGGCCGGCAGGTTGGGCAGGGAGAGCAGCGCCTGGTCGCGCTCGGCCTTGACCACCGACTCGGCGTCGCTCGTCGCGCGGCCGCGGGCGGCGAGCCCGGCCAGCGCCTCGCGCTGCTCGGGCGTCGGTGCGCCGTGCAGCGACCGGCTCGCCTCGTTCTGCTCGGCGCGCAGCGCCTCCAGCTCGGTGGTGAGCCCGCGCCAGCGCTCGTCGAGCTCGAGCAGCCGGTCGACCTCGCCGGCGGCGGAGGAGCCGCGGCGCGAGAGCGCGGCGCGCACGCCGTCGGGGTCGGAGCGGATCTGGCGGATGTCGAGCATCGGGCCAGTATGACGTGAGACCGACGCGCGCCCCGGCCCGCCCGCCGGGGCCGCGCCGGCCGCGGCGCCCGGCCCCTTGCCTCGCGTGGACCGACCTGGTACGTTGCCATCTGGAAACGTTCTCAGATAACGTTTTCAGGACCCGACGCAGCGGGAGGAGGAGAGCCAGATGGAGAGAGATACCACCGGCCCCCCGGACGGGACTGACGAGCCGGGCGCCGCCGGCGAGGCCGCGAGCGACCGGCCCGAGGCGGCCGGCGCAGCGACGCCCGCCTCCCCCGGACCGGGCGCCGCCGACCCGGCCGACCCGCCACGCGTCGAGATCCGCAACGTGACCAAGCGCTACGGCAGCGTCCACGCGCTGCGCGGAGTCGACCTGTCGCTGCACACCGGCGAGATCGTCGGCCTCGTCGGCGACAACGGCGCCGGCAAGTCGACGCTCGTCAACATCATCGCCGGAGCGCTGCAGCCGACCTCCGGGGAGATCCTGATCGACGGCGAGAGGGTCGAGTTCAGGACGCCGATCGACGCCCGGCGCGCCGGAATCGAGACCGTCTACCAGGACCTCGCGCTCGCCAACGACCTCAATATCTGGTCGAACATGTTCCTCGGGCGCGAGCGCACCGTCTCCGGCCCGCTCGGCTGGCTCGGCTGGCTCGACCGCCGGGCGATGAGCCGCCGGAGCGCCGAGGACCTCGAGCAGACGAAGATCCGCATCCCCTCGGTGGCCAGCCGCGTCGGGCGCCTGTCCGGCGGCCAGCGCCAGGCCGTCGCGGTCGGACGGGCCGTCGCCTGGGGCTCGCGCGTCGTGCTGATGGACGAGCCGACCGCGGCGCTCGGCGTCGAGCAGCAGCAGAAGGTCGGCGAGCTGATCGGGACGGTGGCCGCGCAGGGAACGCCGGTCCTGCTGATCAGCCACAACCTGCCGCAGGTCTACGCCATCTGCACCCGCGTGCTCGTGCTCTTCCAGGGCCGGATCGTCGCCGACCTGAAGCCCGCCGAGGTTGAGATCGATGAGATCGTCGGCTGGATCACCGGTTCCGCGCTGATCGCCAAGGAGATGGCCAAGTGAGCGCCTCGGGAACCGAGCCCACGCTCGTCGACGCCGAGCCGCCCGCGAACGCGGAGCCGCAGGACACCGTCCCGTGGTTCCAGCGGTTCATGGAGCGCATCGGGGCGTTCTGGACGCTCGGCGTGCTCGTCCTGCTCGTGATCGCGTTCGGGATCGCGGCGCCCTCGCTCTACACCAAGGCGGCGTGGCTGTCCACGTCCGGCTATGCGGTCGAGTACCTGATCCTCGCGATCGGCGAGACGTTCGTGATCATCACCGCCGGTATCGACCTGTCGGTCGGGGCGATGCTCGGTTTCTCCGGGATGGCGGGCGCGCTCGTCGCCCAGCACATGCTTGGCGTGCACGACAGCTCGACGCTCACCACGATCGTCTCGATCCTGGTGATGCTCGGCGCGGGCACCGGCCTCGGCCTGATCAACGGGCTGTTGATCACGCGCATCAACCTGCCGCCGTTCATCGTCACCCTTGGCACGCTCACCGGGATCACGGGCGGCACCGACCTGCTCAACGGCGGCAACGAGGTCGCGACGCTGCCCGCCCCGATCAACGCGCTCGGCACCACCGACTCGGTGCTGAACGGGTGGCTGCCGTTGCCGGTGCTGATCAGCATCGTGCTCGCGATCGTGTTCGGCCTGATCCTCGCCCGCACGCGCTTCGGGCTGCGCACGTACGCGATCGGCTCCAACGAGGTCGCCACCCGCCGTGCCGGCATCCGCGTCGACCGCCACCTCGTGTGGGTCTACACGCTCGCGGGCTTCCTCGCCGGGGTCGCCGGCCTGATGGTGATCGCCGCACAATCCACGGCGGCGCCGATCGCCGGGATGAACGACGAGCTGTACGCGATCGCGGCGGTCGTGATCGGGGGGGCGTCGATCTTCGGCGGCACCGGGACGATCTTCGGCACGGTGATCGGGACCGCGATCCTGTCCGTGCTCACCACGGGCCTCATCCTCACCGGGGTCCAGCCGTTCTGGCAGCAGGTGGCGATCGGCGCCGTGGTGATCCTCGCCGTCGCCGTCGACCGGGTCCGGGCGAAGGTCGGGACCGCGCTGAGCACTACGTCACCCACCAGCAGTGCAACCCACCAGCCGTCGCAGTCACAAAGGAGAGAGGAGCACTATGTCTCGCACACTGATCGCCGCCGCGCGGCGCCGGGCGCTGCCCGTCGCGCTCGCCGGCGTCGCCGCGCTCGGGGTCGCCGCCTGCGGCTCGAGCAAGAAGAAGTCGTCGGGATCCTCGGGATCGACGGGGTCGTCGACCGCCGCGTCCGGCGGCACGTCGACGGGCTCGTCGGGCTCGGGCAAGCACTACACGATCGCGCTCGTCCCCGGCCTCACCACCGACCCGTTCTACATCACGATGCACGCCGGGGCGGCCGCCGAGGCCAAGAAGCTCGGGATGACGCTCAGCTGGCAGGGCGGGACGACGTTCAGCCCCAACACCCAGCTGCCGGTCGTCAACTCGCTGCTGGCCAAGCACCCGAGCGCGCTGTTGATCGCGCCGACCGACGTCAACGCGCTCAAGTCGCCGATCCAGAAGTTCACGACCTCGGGCATCCCGGTGATCGCCGTCGACACGACGATCAACGACACGAGCCTGCTCACCTCGCAGATCACGTCCAACAACTTCCAGGGCGGTCAGGCGGCGGCCGACGCGATCGCCAAGCTCGCCCACGACAAGGGCCAGGTGGCCGTCGAGAACGTGCAGAAGGGCGTGTCCACGACCGACGCCCGCCAGGCCGGCTTCCTGGCCGAGATGAAGAAGTTCAAGAACATGCAGGTGGTCGCCACGGAGTACGACCAGGACTCCCCCACGACCGCCGAGAGCCAGGTGCGCAACCTGATCCTCGCCCACCCCGGCTTGGTGGGCGTGTTCGGGACGAACCTGTACAGCGCCCAGGGCGCGGGCAAGGCGATCATCGCCGCGGGCAAGAAGGGCAAGGTGTTCGCCGCCGGCTACGACGCCGAGCCGGCCGAGATCACGCTGCTCAAGCAGGGCGTGATCAACATCCTCGTGATGCAGCAGCCGGCGATCGAGGGTATGGACGCGGTCAAGTACGCCTACGACAAGCTCACGGGCAAGACGTCGCAGATCCCGAAGAAGACGCTCGTCAAGAACGTCGTCGCCACGACCGCGAACGCATCGAGCCCGAGCGTGTCCAAGTACTTCTACAAGACCTCGTTCTCCGGCTAGACGAGGATCCCAGCGACCGCCCGGCCCGATGCACGCTGAGCGCACTCGGGCCGGCGCGGTCGTGATCGCCGGCCCGCCGGCCTCGGGCAAGACGACGCTCGGGGCCGCGCTGGCCCGCGCCCTGCACCACGCCTTCATCGACCTCGACACCGTGACCGCCGCCATGACCCGCGCCGCGCTCGCGCTGGCGGGCGCCGACGAGACCGCGCTCGCCGGCGCGCTCGGCGAGCGCCTGCGCGACGCGCGCTACAGCGCGGTGCTCGACACCGCCGCCGCCAACCTCGACGTCGGCCTCGGGGTCGTGCTGAGCGGCCCGTTCACGCGCGAGCGCACCGACGCCGGCCGCTGGGCCGCGGTCCGCGAGCGGCTCGGCCGTCCCGACGCGGCCCTCATCTGCCTCGAACTCGACGAGCCGGCCCGCCGCCGGCGCATGCGGGCGCGGAGCGCCCCGCGCGACCGGGCGAAGCTGAGCCGTCCCGCACCCCGGGCCCCCGGGACGCAGCCGCCCGTGCTCCCGGGCGCGATCCGCCTGGACGGCGCCGCCGACCCCGGCGCGCTGCTACAGGCCGCGCTCACGGCGCTCGCCCAGGCCGATGCGGGGAGCTTTTCTCGACCTGAGCCCGAACAACCTTCCCCGCCACCCCCATGCTGATCGTCAACCCGAACTTCACCGTCGATCGCACGATCCCGCTCGCCGAGCTGGTCCCCGGCGACGTGATCCGCACCGGCCGCGCCGTCGTCACGCTCGGCGGCAAGGGCGTCAACGTCGCCCGCGTCGCGCGAGCGTTCGGCGATCGCGCCACCCTCGTCGGCTTCCTGCCGCGCGCGGGCCGCGCGACGCTCGACGCGCAGTCGGCCGCCGAGGGCGTCGAGCTGACCGGTGTCGAGGTCGAGGGCGAGCTGCGCGCCGCCTCGGTGCTGCTCGAGGCCGGCGGCCGCGTGACGGTGCTCAACGAGCCCGGCGCCGAGGTCGGCAGGTCCGACTGGACGTCCCTGCTGGCGGCGATCGAGCGGCAGGCGGCCGAGCACGCGACCGTCGTCTGCGCGGGCAGCCTGCCGCCGGGCTCACCGGCCGACGGCTACGCGCGGGTGGTCGACGCCGCCCGCCGCGCCGGCGCCCGCGTCGTCGTCGACGCCGCCGGCGAGGTGCTGCGCGCGGCGCTCGCCGCGCGCCCCGACGTCGTCTCGCCCAACCTCGCCGAGGCCGAGTCGCTGCTCTCCGGACGGCTCGTGGAGGGCGTCGAGCCGGCCGGTGCCGACGTGCCCGAGCGGGCGCGGCGCGCCGCCGAGGACCTGCTCGCACGCGGCGCCCGGCACGCGATCGTGAGCGCCGGCAGCCGCGGTGCGGCCGCCGCCGCGGCCGCCGACGCCGACGCGGGCGCGGGCGAGGGCGCGGCGTTCCTGCCGGCGCCCGCCGTCACCGTCGCCAATCCGATCGGCGCGGGCGACGCGCTCGTCGGCGGGCTCGTCCACGCGCTGGAGGCGGGACGCGACTGGCGGCCGGCCGTCGCGTTCGCGCTCGCGACCGCCTCGGCATCCTGTGAGCAGGAGCTCGCCGGCGGGATCGACCCCGCGCGCGTGGGCGAGCTCGACCACCGGAGCCGCGATGCCTGAGAAGACGACGATGCGCGACGTGGCCGCAGCGGCCGCGGTCTCGGTCACGACCGTCAGCCGGGTGATCAACGGCGACCCGTACGTCGCCGAGGAGACCTCGCTGCGCGTCCGCCAGGCGATCGAGCAGCTCCACTACCGCATCAACCCGATGGCCCGCTCGCTGCGCACCGGCTCCGACGAGGCGGTCGGGCTGCTCGTGGAGACGATCGGCGACCCGTTCTTCGCCTCGGTGATCGACGCCGTCGAGGAGGCCGCGCGGGCGGCGGGCCTGTTCCTGCTGATCGCGAGCGCCGGCGAGACCGCCGAGCAGGAGCGCGCGGTCGTCAGCGGCCTGCTCAACCGGTCGGTGCAGGGGATGCTGATCGTGCCCTGCCACCTCGCCTACCGCGCCGAGCGGCTGCCGATCGGGCCCGACGGGATCCCGGTCGTGTTCATCGACCGCCCGTCGCCCGGCATCGCCGCCGACACCGTGATGATCGACAACGCCGCCAACGCGCGGATGGCGACCGAGCACCTGATCGCACACCGCCACCGGCGGATCGGGTTCGCGGGCACCGAGGTGGCGCGCTATCCGGTGAGTGAGCGGCTCGCCGGCTTCCGCGCCGCGCTCGACGCGCACGGCCTGCGGTTCTCGCCCCGAGACGTGGTCGACCTGCACCATCGCGGGCGCGAGACCGACACCCACCTGCTCGACGCCGTGCTCGCGCCGCCCGATCCGGTGACCGCGATCATCACCGCCAACGCGACCGCCTCGCAGGCGGTCGTCCGTGAGATGCACCGCATCGCCCGCACCGACATCGCGCTGGTCAGCTTCGACGACTTCCCGATGGCCGACGCGCTGGACCCGGCGATCACCGTCGCCCTCCAGGACCCCGTCGAGATGGGCACGCGCGCGTTGCAGATGCTGCTCGGCCGGATCCGCGGTGACCTCGGGCCACCCAACCGGCTCGTGCTGCCCACGACGTTCATCGAACGCGGCTCCGGCGAGCTGCCCCCCTCCGACCACCCCTGACTCAAACCGACACAGGAGCACCACCCGATGTCAGACACCCGAACCGATCAGACCACCTCCCTGGACGCGATCGCCCGCTCCGACGGCACGTTCGCGATCGTCGCCTCAGACCAGCGCAACACGCTGCGCCGGATGCTCACCGCCGTGCAGCGCCCGACCGACCCCGACACGTTGCGCGCCTTCAAGATCGACGTGACGCAGGCGCTCAGCCCCGCCGCGAGCGGCATCCTGCTCGACCCGGACTTCGGGGTGCCCGCGGTGCGGGAGGCGGGGGCGCTGGCGAGCGGCTGCGGGATGCTCGTCGCCGCCGAGCCGCCCGACCGCCTCATCTGGGAGGACGAGCCGCGCGCCTCCCTGGCCGGCGGCACGACCGCCGCGGAGGTCCGCGCGCTGGGCGGCGATGCGGTCAAGCTGCTCGTGCAGATGCGCCCGGACCGCCCGCGCGGGGCGGGCGAGCCCGACCTCGTCGCCGAGGTCGTCGATGTCGTGCGGACTGTCGTGGAGGACTGCGCGGCCGCCGGGCTGCCGTCGGTGATCGAGACGCTGCTGTACTCGCTGCCGGGCGAGGAGCCTGTGAGCCCGCGCCGCCGCGCGGAGCTGATCACCGAGTCGGCGCGGATCCTCTCCGAGGTCGGGCCCGATCTGCTCAAGCTCGAGTACCCGAGCGACGCGGCCGGCTGCCGCGCGGTCGGCGAGGCGGTCACCGTCCCGTGGGCGATGCTGTCGGCCGGCATGGACTTCGAGCCGTTCCTGGACGCGATCACGAACGCCTGCGAGGAGGGCGGCGCGTCGGGCTTCATCGCCGGGCGCGTGTACTGGAAGGAGGCGGTCGCGCTCGACGGCGCGCGGCGGCACGACTTCCTGTCGGGAACGGCCCGCGCGCGCCTGGAGCGGTCGCTGCAGGCGATGGCCGGCCACGCCCGCCCCTGGAGCGAGGCCGCCCGCGGCTGATGCGCGCCTCACGCGAGCCGCTGCTGGTCGGTGTCGACGTCGGCACGTCCCGGACGAAGGCCGGGATCGTCTCCGCAGACGGCCGCGAGCTGGCGTGCGCGTCGGTTCCCACGCGCTGGCGCCGGTCCGCGACCGGCGGCGACACCTCCGGCGCCGCGCTCGCCGCGGGCGTGCGGGAGGCGCTCGCCGCCGCGCTCGCCGAGGGTCCGGCCGGCGAGATGGTCGCGCTCGGCGTCACCTCGATCGCCGAGACGGTGGTCGTGCTCGGCGAGGACGGCGAGGAGCTCGCGCCCGCGATCGCCTGGTACGACACGCGCGCGGCGGGCGAGCACCGCGCGCTGATCGACGAGCTGCACGCGCCGCGGCGCACCGGGCTGTCGCGTGACGCGATCCCGTCGCTGGCGGTGCTGCGCTGGCTGGCCGCGCACGACGGGCGGGCGATGCGGCGGGCGTCCCACGTGCTGTCGGTCGCGGAGTGGATCGTGCGCGACCTCGGCGGGGTGACGTCCGCGGAGCCGTCGCTCGCCTCCCGCACGGCGGCGCTGGCGGTCGCCGAGCGCGCGTGGTGGCCGGAGGCGATCGCCTGGGCCGGGCTCTCGCCGGACGTGTTCGGAGCGCTGCGCGGCGGGGGCAGCCCCTGGGGCGCGGTGCGCGGCGACATCCCCGGGCTCGGCGCGCTCGCCGGGGCGACGCTGACCGTCGCCGGCCACGACCATCTCGTCGCGGCGGTCGGCTCGGGGCTGACGCGCACCGGGCAGGTGATGGACTCGTGCGGCACCGCGGAGGCGCTGCTGCGCCCCGTCGACGCCGATCCCGGCCTCGACCTGGAGGCGGTCGTCGCCGGCGGCGTCAACTGCGGCTGGCACGTGCTGCCCGGCGTCTACAACCTGATCGTCGGGCTGCGTCTGGGGCTGGAGCTCGACCCGCTGCTGCAGCGGCTGGGGAGCTCGAGCCGGCACGGGCGTACGCCGCTGGACGCGGCCGCGCTGGCGCTGATCACGCGCGCGGCGGACCCGGTGGGCGCGGCGGGCGCGCCGGCGCAGCAGCCGGCGCGGGCGTGGGCGGACGCGATGCGCGCCTCGGTCGCCGCGGCCTCCCGCGCGCTCGACGAGCTGCGCGCACTCGGCGGCCCGGTCGACGAGGTCCTGATCGGCGGCGGCTGGGCCGCCAACCCGGTCCTGCGAGCGCTCAAGCAGACCGCGTTCCCGCACCCCGTCTACCCCCAGGTCGACGAGCCCGGCGTGCGCGGCGCGGCGCTGCTCGCCGGCCAGGCCGCCGGGGTGTTCGCCGCTGCCGCCGACTTCCCAACGCCCCCACTGCAACGCATCGCCGACGAGATCGGAGTCTCATGACCATCGCCACCCCCGCCACGGCCACGCTGCCGCCCGTCCAGTCCGTGGCCGCCGCCGGCAAGCGGTATCGCCTCGGCCGGATCTTCGCCGGCGACGGCCGCTCGGTGGTGCTCCCGGTCGATCACGGCACGATGCTCGGACGCGTCGCCGGGCTCGAGGACCCCGTCGGGCTCGTCGAGCGTTTCATGGAGCTCGACCTCGACGGCTTCCTGCTCGGGCCGGGCGTCGTCACCCGGACCGCGGAGCTGTTCGCCGCCCGCGGCGCGCCCGCCCGGCTGCTCACGCTCGACACCTACTGGCGCGACGCGGGGCGCGGGGAGCACGTGCTGATGACGACGCTGGAGCGCGCCGTCGCGCTGGGCGTCGACGCGGTCAAGATGCTGATGCCGTGGGACGTCGCGCCGGCCGAGCGCGCCGCCCGCTCGGCGCTCGTCGGCGAGGTGATCGCGGCCGCCGACCCGCTCGGGATGCCGGTGATGGTCGAGCCGATCTGCCTGACCGCGCCGCGGCCGGCCGACGCGGTCGCGATCGAGGGCGACGGCTGCCGGATGGCCGCCGAGCTCGGCGCCGACATCATCAAGGTCATGTACCCGGGCGATCCGGCGCTGCTCGCCGCGTGGTGCGCGGAGCTCGAAGTGCCGCTCGTCATCCTCGGCGGCCCCGCCCAGGGGACGACGGAGGAGCTGTGCGAGATGGTCGGCGACGCGGTCTCCGCCGGCGCGCGCGGCATCGTCATCGGGCGACGCGTGTGGCAGCGCCCGGTCGACGAGGCCGCCGTGGTCCTCTCCCGCCTGGCGGCGATCGTCCACGACGGGGCGGCGGCGTGACCGGGCTCGCGCCGCGACGGGGGGTCTAGCCGGTGGCCGTGCGCGTCCGGACCGACAGCTGGCTGGAGCTCCCGGCGCACCGCGCCTGGGCGCGGGCGCACACGGTCGAGCTGTTGCGCTTCTTCCGGGCGAGCCTGGACCCGGCCGGTCGCTTCCGCGAGCTCGGCGACGACGGCCGGGCGCTCGCCGACGGCTGCCCACCGGTGCGCCCGCCGCGCCAGCAGCTGCTCACGGTCACCCGCATCGTCCACTGCTACGCGCTGGGCGAGCTGCTCGGCATCCCCGGCTGCGCGGCGATCGTGCGGCGCGGCCTGGAGACGGTGTGGGAGGAGCACCGCGACACCGGCCACGGCGGCGGCTACCTGGCGGCGATCGGGCTCGACGGGACGCCGCTGGACACGACCAAGGCGGCCTACGCCCACGCGCACGTGCTGCTCGCCGCGGCCGCCGGCCGAGCGGCCGGCCACGAGCTCGCGGAGCCGCTGTTCGACGACGCCCTGGCGGTGATCGACGGCCGCTTCTGGCGCGACGCGGAGGGCGCGAGCGCGGAGGACCACGACCGCGACTGGCGCGAGCTCGAGGACTACCGCGGCGCGAACTCCAACATGCACCTGTGCGAGGCGCTCCTCGCCGCCGCCGAGGTATCGGGCGACGGGTCCCTGGCCGAGCGCGCGGACGCGCTCGCCCGCACGTTCATCGACGGTCACGCGCGCGCCGGCGGATGGCTGCTGCCCGAGCACTACGACCGCGGCTTCCGTCCCCTGCGCGACTACAACCGCGACCGCATCGACGACCCGTTCCGGCCCTACGGGGCGACGATCGGTCACTCGCTGGAGTGGGCGCGGCTGGTGCTCGGGTGCGCCCAGGCGACGGGCGCCGTGGCCGGCTCCTGGCAGCTGGAGGCGGCCGAGGCGCTGTTCGCGCGGGCGGTCGCCGACGGCTGGGATCGCGCCCGCGGCGGGCTGTGGTACACGGTCGACTGGGACGGGCGGCCGGTGAACTCAGACCACTACTGGTGGCCGGTCGCCGAGGGGATCCAGACGTGCGCGACGTTGCTGGCGCACACCGGCCGGCCGCGGTATGAGCAGTGGTACCGCCGGCTGTGGGAGTTCGCCGCCGACCACCTGATCGACGAGGCGCGCGGCGGCTGGCATCCGCAGCTCACCGCCGAGAACGCGCCCACCGAGCACCCGTGGTACGGCAAGCCCGACGTCTACCACGTGCTCCAGGCCTACCTGGCGCCGCTGCTGCCCGCGGCGCCCTCGCTGATCGGAGCGGTGCGGCGGGCGCGCGAGCTGGGCTGAGGTCTGGCGTTGGTCACACGCGCCCGGCGGTCCGCGGGCGTGTGCGCGATCGGTGCCGTCCTGCGGGGACCTTGCCGCACGCCTTCGGAGGGGTCGCACGGAGTGCGAGATCGGCTCGCCTCACGGCCCACCTGGGGCAAACTCAGTCGGCTCAGCCGGCGGTGTAGCTCGGCGACGCCGAGTCGGTGTTCTTCAGGCCCTGCGTGTTCGCGGGCAGCTTGCCGATCGGCTTCTGCTGGCAGGTCTTCGTGCCGGGGGAGTGGGTCGCATGGCGACCGGAGTACTTGGCGACGAACTCGGCGACGTCGACGGCGTCGTGGCCGACGACGATGTTCTGGGCATGTAGGCCCCGGAGAACCCGCCGTTCTCGATCGCGTACAGGACGCGGGCGATCGGGCGCTCGCAGCGCTCGTCGAACACCGGGCCGCTGTTGCCCTGGGCGACGCGGATGTTCGGGGCCGAGCCGTGGGTGCCGGCGTAGGACAGCGTGTGACAGCCGGCGCAGCGCTCCGAGAACAGGATCGCGCCGTGGTACAGGTCACCGCCGGCGGCCTGGTTGTTCTGCTTCGCCACGCCGATGCGCTCGGTGCCGCAGGCGGTGAGGCAGAGCGCGGCGACCAGCGCCATCGGCACCAGGACGAGTTTCAGGTGGCGACGACTCATCAGCGGCGCACATCATAAACGCCAGCTTCAGACGGACGGGCTGCCGTCGCGGTCCCCAGGCGGACACCGACGGCCGACGAAGGATCCGCGCCCGGCACGGAGAATCTCTCCAGCATCCCCGGCGCCGGCTGTGTGGCGCCCGCTCTCGATTCACGCGCGGGCGTCCTCCTACGGCGGCAACCAGAGGTGTCGGCGTCGGGGACTTCCTTGCCCACCGCCGCGGACCGCTTCAGCCAGAATGGCGCCCATGCACGCCGAGCCCGCACCCGAGCTCTTCCGCGAGGTGTTCGGCCGTTTCGCCACCGGCGTGGCCGTGATCACGAGCACCGGCTCGGCCGGCAGCGGCGGGATGACCGCCAACGCGATCTGCTCGCTGTCGCTCGATCCGCTGCTCGCGCTCGTCTGCTTCGAGAACCGCGCCCGCACCCTGCCGATCGTCCGCGAGGCGGGCCGCTTCGCGGTCAACCTGCTCGCCGCCGAGCAGGCGGGGATCGCGCGCGTCTTCGCCTCCAAGCTGCCGGAGGCCGAGAAGCTCGACGGCGTCCCGCACACGCTGCGCGACCGGGTCCCGGTGCTCGACGGGGTGCTCGCCTGGGCGACCTGCGAGCTGCGCGAGCTGATCGCCGGCGGCGACCACACGATCGCCATCGGCCGGGTCCTGTCGCTCGGGCTCGCCGAGCCCGAGGGCACCCAGCCGCTGCTGTGGTACGCGGGCGGGTATCGCGCGCTCGCCCCGGACGGGCTGCCGGGCCGGCTCCCGGGCGGCTGATCGCAGGCTCAGCCCGTCATCGCGGCGCGCGCGACGAGCACCGTCATCACGATCGCCGCCAGCACCATCACCCCGAGCTCGCGGTGGACGATCGTCTGCACGACCACCTGCTGCTCGGACTCCTCCAGCCTGCCGACCGCGGCCGCGTTCTCGAAGCCGCGCGCGTCGAGCACCATCTGCGCGGAGGCGAGCCGCAGCTGCTCGGCCACGAACGAGACGAGGATCGGCACGACGCCGTAGATGATGTGCAGGGTCGAGGCGCGATGGTGGGGACTGATGTCCCAGATGCCGCCGAGCACCGCCTCGATCACGAGCAGCGCCTGCGCGCTCCGCAGCATCTGCCAGAACAGCCGCAGGCGAGGGTCGCGGTACCACGCCCAGATGCCGAGCAGCGCCGCCGCGGCGGTCGCCGCGAGGCATCCGGAGCCGACGACGATGTGGACGATCTTCATGTTCGATGGAGCCTCCCGGCGCCGACCCCACAATCGCGCTCGACGCATTCAGCACTAAGTGACACGTTGTTACAAGGCTCCCTGAAGGGTGATATAAGGAAGCTGTGATCCGAAGCTATCTGCCGGCGATCGTGTTCCTCGTCCTGGGTGGGGCCGTGGGCTCGCTGTTCGGAGTCCTCAACCTGGTCACCGGCGTGCGCAACCAGCGCCGCCATCACTCGAAGTTCTCGCCGTACGAGTGCGGCCTGCCGTCGGAGATCCAGCGGGGCTTCCGCTTCGGCATCACGTTCTACCTCGTGGCGATGCTGTTCATCCTGTTCGACATCGAGGTGATCTTCATCTATCCGATCGCCGTCCAGCTGCGCGCCTTCGGTGCGTTCGCGCTCGGCGAGACGATCACGTTCGTGGTGCTGCTCACGGTCGCGTTCATCTACGTGTGGCGCCGGGGAGCACTGGAATGGAAGTGAAGCGCGAGCGCCTGGACCTGGTCCCGGGCATGCGGCCGGGCGGGGATCTGAAGGCCGACTTCCGGGCGCGCCAGCTCGCCGCCCGCGACATGCTCCGCGGCGACCTGGAGGGCGAGGCGCTCGAGCAGTACGTCAGCGACAGCGTGCTCACCACGACCGTCGACAAGGCGGTCGCCTGGGCGCGCGGCAACTCGTTCTTCCCGCTCACGTTCGGCCTCGCCTGCTGCGCGATGGAGTGGATGCACGTGATCGCCAGCCGCGTCGACCTCGCGCGCTTCGGCTGGGAGGCCTCGCGGGCGTCGCCCCGCCAGGCCGACCTGATCATCCTGTCCGGCCGCGTGTCGGTGAAGATGGCGCCGGTCGTGCGCCGCATCTGGGACCAGATGCTCGAGCCCAAGTACGCGATCTCGATGGGCGCCTGCTGCTCCTCGACGGGCGTCTTCAACAACTACGCGCTCGTCGCCTCGGACAAGTTCATGCCGATCGACGTGCACGTGCCGGGCTGCCCGCCGCGGCCGGAGGCGGTCGCCCACGGCATCATCCGGCTGCGCGAGAAGGTCCAGTCGACCGACAAGCCCGGCTGGCGCGAGCGCTACGACGCGCTCGGCACCGAGGAGATCCTCACGCCCGAGGTGATCGCGCGCCAGAGCGCCGCGGACGCCGCGATCGGGGTCTTCCCGGGGGGCGATACGGCCGGTGCCTGACGCGACCGGTCTGGAGCTGATCGCGCACGAGCTGCGGGACGCTCAATCCGAGGCGATCCTCGGCACGGAGTACGCGCACGACCGCGCGGTGATCCTGGCCGCGCCCGCGCATGTGCCGTTTGTCGTCGGCGCCCTGATGCGCAGGGGGTACACGTTCATCCCGTCGGTGCACGGCGTCGACTACTACCCCGAGGAGCCGCGGCTCGGCGTGCTCTACGAGATGATGGACATGCGCGAGGTCGACCGCATCTCGGTGAAGGCGCGCGTCGGGACCGAGGACCCGCGGATTCCGTCGATCACCGACCTGTTCCCCGGCGCCAACTGGGACGAGCGCGAGGTCTACGACATGTTCGGAATCGTGTTCGAGGGTCATCCGGACATGCGACGGATCCTCATGCCCGAGGACTTCGAGGGGCATCCTCAGCGGCGGGACTACCCCATGGGCGGCGAGCCGGTGCTGTTCACCTACAACGAAGAGACGAGCTACGGCAAATGGCAGTAGAGCTCGACACCTCCGACTATCGCAAGCGCGAGGAGTCGGTCTCCTACTCGGTTGAGTCGGCCGGCATGGGCGAGACCCATGAGCTGCTGACGATCAACATCGGTCCGCACCATCCGGCAACGCACGGCGTGCTGCGGCTGCTGGCCACGCTCGAGGGCGAGGTCGTGCGCGACTGCAAGCCGATCATCGGCTACCTCCACACCGGGATCGAGAAGACCGCCGAGGACAAGGCCTACTGGAAGGTGATCCCGGTCGTCGAGCGGATGGACTACATGTCCTATTACTTCAACGCGATGGCGTACTGCGGCGCGGTCGAGACGCTGCTCGGGGTCGAGGTACCGCCGCGCGCCCAGTATCTGCGGGTGATCCACCTGGAGCTCAACCGGATCGCCTCGCACCTGCTGTGGCTCGGCACCAGCGCGCTCGACCTCGGCGCGATCTCGATGTTCTGGTACTGCCTGCGCGAGAAGGAAACGATCCTCGACCTGTTCGAGATGTCCTCAGGCCAGCGGATGCACACCCGCTACTTCCAGGTCGGCGGCGTGATGGAGGACATCCCGCGCGGCTTTGCGGCCAAGCTTCGGAAGTTCCTCGACGAGATGCCGACCCGGGCCGACCAATACGCCGACCTGCTGGAGAAGAACCAGATCGTGTTCGAGCGGCTGCATGAGACATGCGTCGTCGACGAGCAGACGCTGCTCTCGCTCGGCGTCACCGGGCCGCTCCTGCGGGCGACCGGCAACCCCTGGGATCTGCGCAAGGCGGCGCCGTACTCCAGCTACGACCACTTCGACTTCAAGATCCCGGTCGGCACCGTCGGCGACAACTACGACCGCTACCGCGTGCGCCAGGCCGAGCTGTACGAGTCGGTGAAGATCATCAGCCAGGCGCTCGACGGGCTGCCCGAGGGGCCGCACATCACGACCGACCGCAAGGTCGCGCTGCCCCCGCGCCACGAGCTCGCGACCTCGATGGAGGCCCTGATCCACCACTTCAAGCTCGTCACCGAGGGCTTTCGCGTTTCCGAGGGCGAGGCCTACTACCCGATCGAGTCACCGCGCGGGGAGCTCGGCTGCTTCGTGCGCGCCGACGGATCGGCCAAGCCCGCCCGCGTCCACATGCGCGATCCGAGCTTCCACAACATGCAGACGCTCGAGCCGATGGTTGACGGGGCCTACGTCGCCGACCTGATCGCCGCGCTCGCGATGCTCGACCCGATCATCGGGGGAGTCGACCGATGACGGGTGGGCGGGCATGACCCCCAGGTCGCCGATCCCCGTGGGTGGGCGGGTTCCGCGTTTTTCCCACGGCAGCCGCGTTCCCGGCTGGGACGACGCCGTCGACCTCTCCAAGGACCCGGCGACGATCCCCGACCCGGCCACGACACCGGTTCCCGAGCAGCTGCGCCGCGACATCGAGGCCGCGATGGCCAAGTACCCCGACCGCCGCTCGGCCGCGATCCCCGCGCTGCACGCCGCCCAGGCGATTCACGGCTGGTGCTCGCCCGAGGCGATCGACCAGGCCGCCTGCGTCATGCAGCTCACGCCCGCCTACCTGCAGGCGGTGGCGACGTTCTACGACATGTTCGAGACGACGCCGCGCCCGTTGCACCACGACGTCTACGTGTGCACGAACATCAGCTGCTCGCTGCTCGGCGGCGACGAGATGCTCGACGCGCTGATCGGCGCCGCCGGCGGCGACGAGTCGATCCACGTGCGATCGTTCGAATGCCTGGGCGCCTGCGACATCGCGCCGATGGCGTCGATCGACGGCGAGTTCGTCGGGCCGCTGATCGAAGAGGACGCGGCGAGGATCGTGGACGACATCCGCGCCGGCCGACCGGTGCTCGAGTCCAAGCAGCTGCGCTTCCGCCGCTGCATGGACGACGGGACCGCCCCGGGCCAGACGCCATCGGCGCCCCCGCAGGAGTTCGTCGCTCCGACCGACACGCCGCGTGCCGACACGGCCGGCCTCTCGGATGCCGACCGGGTCGAGGACCGCCCGGGACCGAGCGCCGCGATCGAGACCACTCCCGAACTCCCGCCCGAGGAGTGACCCGCATGCCCAAGCTTCTGTTCGACAACATCGACGAGCCCGGGCTCAACACGCTCGAGGTGTACCGGCGCCGCGGCGGCTACCAGTCGCTGCGCAGGGCGCTCGCGATGTCACGCGAGGATCTGGTGGCGACGATCATGGACTCCAACATCCGCGGCCGCGGCGGCGCGGGCTTCCCCGCCGGGCGCAAGATCTCGTTCCTGCCCAAGGGCGAGATGCAGAAGTACCTGGTATGCAACGCCGACGAGTCCGAGCCGGGCACGTTCAAGGACCGCGAGCTCATGCAGAAGAGCCCGCACATGCTGGTCGAGGGGATCATGATCGCGGCGTACGCGGGCAACATCTCCACGACGTTCATCTACATCCGCGGCGAGTACGAGATGCAGGCCGAGATCCTCGAGGCCGCGCTCGCCGAGGCGGCGGCCGCCGGGCTGATCGGCGAGAACATCCTCGGCACCGGGAACTCGATCTCGCTCGTCCTGCACCGCGGCGCGGGCGCCTACATCTGCGGCGAGGAGACCGGGCTGCTCGACTCGCTGGAGGGCAAGCGCGGCAACCCGCGGCTGAAGCCGCCGTTCCCGGCGATCGAGGGCCTCTACAACGGCCCGACGCTGATCAACAACGTCGAGACGCTGGCCACGCTGCCCGCGATCGTGAAGATGAGCGGCGCCGAGTACGCCAAGCTCGGCGTCGAGAACTCGGCCGGCACCAAGCTGATCTCGATCTCGGGCGACGTCAAGCGACCGGGCAACTACGAGATCGAGCTCGGGACGCCGTCGCGCGAGATCATCTACGGCCTGGCCGGCGGCCCGCCGAGCGGCCTGCCGGTGAAGTTCTGGTTCCCCGGCGGGTCGAGCGCGCCCGTGCTCACCGGCGACGACCTCGACCTCCCCTACGACTTCGACACGATGGCCAAGGCGGGCTCGATGCTCGGCTCGGGCGCGATCATCGTCGCCGACGAGTCGCGGCGCGTGCTCGACACGATGCTGAAGGTCGCCAAGTTCTATGCCCACGAGTCGTGCGGCAAGTGCGTCCCGTGCCGGGAGGGCACGAACTGGACCCACACGATGGTCCAGCGGATCTACACCGGCCAGGCTACCCCGATGGACCTCGACATCATGGCCTCGGTCCAGACCCAGATCATCGGCAACTGCCTGTGCGTGCTCGGCGACGCGATGGCGATGCCGATCGGCTCGATGGTGCAGAAGTTCCGCGCCGAGCTGGAGGCCGAGATCGAAGAGGCGCGCCGGCGCAACTTCGGCAACGAGGCCGCCGACGTGGTCGCGCTCGGGGTCGCCGACGAGCTCGCCGGCCCGCTCCCGGTCCACTGACCCGTTCGGGTCCCGCCACCCACCCCATCACCGCTCACCCGCACCGCCTACTAGTCTCACGCCCGCCCTCACGCCATGCCCCGCCCCGAGCAGAACACCATCACGCTGACGATCGACGGTCGTGAGATCGAGGCGATCGAGGGCTCGATGCTCGTCGACGCCGCCAAGCAGGGCGACGTCGAGATCCCGTACTTCTGCTACGAGCCCAAGCTCGGCGAGCCGGTCGGCGCCTGCCGCATGTGCCTGGTCGAGATCGAGGGCATCCCGAAGCTGCAGACGTCGTGCTCGACGCCGGTCAGGGACGGCATGGTCGTCCACACCCAGACCGACCGCGTGCGCGAGGCCCAGAACGCGATCGTCGAGTTCCTGCTCATCAACCACCCGCTCGACTGCCCGGTCTGCGACAAGGGCGGCGAGTGCCCGCTCCAGGACATCACGTTCGGCTGGGGCCGCGGGATCTCCCGGATGGTCGAGCCCAAGCGCCACTTCGTCAAGCCGCTCGCGCTCTCGCCGCTGGTGGCGATCGACCGCGAGCGCTGCATCCTGTGCTACCGGTGCGTGCGCTTCTCCCAGGAGATCGCCGAGGACTACCAGCTGATCTTCACCGAGCGCGGGGCCCACACGTACGTCGGCACCCACGACGGCCACCCGTACGTCGCCCCGTTCAGCGGCAACATCATCGAGCTGTGCCCGGTGGGCGCGCTCACCTCCCAGCCCTACCGCTTCCGCGCGCGGCCGTGGGACATCGAGAGCGCGGGCAGCGTCTGCACGCTGTGCCCGGCGCAGTGCAACGTCTCCTTCACCGTCCGTGACGAGCGCGCGATGCGCGTGCTCGCCCGCGACAACGAGGGCAACCAGGAGGTCGACGACGGCTGGCTGTGCGACAAGGGCCGCTTCGCCTACCAGGCGATCCACTCCGACGAGCGCATCACCCGCCCGCTCGTGCGTGACGGCGGCGAGCTGCGCGAGGTCTCCTGGGAGCGCGCGATGGAGACCGCCCGCGGCCTGGCCAAGCACCCGGGCGCGTCGGCACGCTCGTCGGCGGCGGGGTCTCCAACGAGGAGGGCTTCCTGCTGCAGCGCGTGATGCGCGAGGGGCTGGGCTCCAGCGACATCGACTCGCGCGCGGACGGCCCCCACCACTCCATCCTCGCTCCGCTCGCCCGCGCCCTGGCCGCGCCCGAGCTGCAGGCCTCGGTGCCCGACATCGAGTTCGCCCACACGGTGCTGCTGCTCGGCGTCGACCCGCTGGAGGACGCCCCGATCCTCGACCTGCGGATCCGCAAGGGGGTGCGCCGCAACGGCGTCACGCTCGCCGTCGCCTCCGCGCGCCCCACCCACCTGGACCGCAACGCCGCCCACATCGCGCGCGACGCCCCCGGCCACGAGGTCGAGTTCCTCGACGCGCTGTACCGCACTGTCGCCGGCGACCACGACCCGACGCGCCCGGTCGGCCAGACCGTCACCGACCTCGCCGCGCAGCTGCGCGAGGGCGGCGAGGACATCGTGATCCTCTACAGCGAGCGGATCGGCGCGGGTGCCGGCATCCTCGTCGCGCAGATCGCCGCGGCGCTGGGACTCGGCGACCGCAGCGGCGCGGGCCTGATCGCGATCCCGGCCGGCGCCAACGGGCGCGGGTTGCGCGAGGCGGGCGCGGTGCCGGACGCCGGCCCGGGCTACGCGCCGCTGCCCGCCGGCGAGGCCGGGCGCTCGGCCGCGGAGATCGGGCAGGCGGCCGCCGACGGCGAGATCACCGCGCTGTGGCTGGTGCAGACCGACCCCGTCCGCGACCTGGAGGACCGCGCCCTGTGGGACCGCGCGATGCACTCCGCGGGCCTGGTCGTCGCCCATGCCACGGTGCTCACCGAGGGACTGCGCGAGCACGCCAACGTCATCTTCCCCGCCGAGTCCCACGCCGAGAAGGAGGGCACCGTCGTCCACCCCGACGGCCGCCTGCAGCGGCTGCGGATCGCGATCCGGCACCCCGGCGAGGTCCGCCCCGGCTGGCGGCGATCGCCGAGCTCGGCGCGGCCTGCGGCCTCGACCTGTCCGGTGTGCGCCGCTCCGCCGACGTGTTCGACCAGCTCGTCGCCGCCGTGCCGTTCTACGCCGGGATCACGCTCGACGAGATCGGCGGGACCGGCGTGCGCTGGCCCGAGCGCGACGCGGCGGCCGCGCTGTCGCGCGACGGTGGCACGCCGACGGTGACCGGCGGGGCCGATCAGGCGCCCACGCCCGAGGCGATGAGAACGGCCACCTCGCACTCGGCACCTATCGGCCGCTGTGGGCCTCGCCCGAGGTCGAGATCTCGCCGGCGCTGCAGTACCTGGTGCCCCGCCAGTCGGTCGAGCTCTCGCCCGCCGACGCGTCGCTGCGCGGGATCGCCGACGGCGAGCAGGTCGTCGTCTCCCAGAACGGCACCCGCCTGGAGGCGACCGCGGTGATCCGCTCGACCGTCCCGACGGGGCCGCGTTCCTCGCCGACGGGATCGCCGAGGGCACGCCAACGCGCTCACCGGGCGCCTGATCGAAGTGGTGAAGGCCGGATGATGGCTCCGGTCCTCGCCGCCGTCAGCTACGTCGAGCCCTGGTGGGTGCAGATCATCAAGGCGCTGATCATCTTCGGGATCATCTTCGCGGTCCTGCCGATCCTCATCATCTACGAGCGCAAGCTGATGGGCCGCATGCAGAACCGCTACGGGCCCAACCGCGTCGGCCCGTTCGGGCTGCTGCAACCGCTCGCCGAGATCGTCAAGTTCGCCACCAAGGAGCCGTTCCGCCCGACGACCTCGGTCGGCTTCCTGTTCCGGGTGGCGCCGATGATCGCGATCCTCACCGCGGTCACCTCGCTGGCGATCCTCCCGTTCGGCAACGTCCAGCACATCTTCGGCGAGCGCGTCGGGCTGTACGGGATCGACGTGTCGGTCGGGCCGCTGTTCGTGTTCGCGTTCGGCGGGATCGCGTTCTACGGGATCATGCTCGGCGGCTGGGCCTCGGGCTCGAAGTACTCGTTCCTGGGCGCGATGCGCGGCGCCGCCCAGCTCATCTCCTACGAGGTCTCCCAGAGCCTGGCGCTCGTCGGCGTGATCATCACCTCGGGGACGCTGTCGCTCACCGGGATCGTCCACGCCCAGGCCGGCATGTGGTACTTCATCCCGCAGCTCGCGGGCTTCCTCATCTTCATGACGGCGTCGTTCGCGGAGACCAACCGCGCGCCGTTCGACGTCGTCGAGGGCGACTCGGAGATCGTCGGCGGCTATTTCACCGAGTACGGCGGCACCGCGTTCGTCGCCTACCTGTTCGCCGAGTACGCGAACATGATCGTCGTCTCGGGCCTGGCGACGACCTTGTTCCTCGGCGGCTGGCTGATGCCGTTCGGGATCCATCCCCCGGGCTGGGTCGACCCGTTCGTCGTGCTCGCCAAGATGTTCCTCGTCTTCACGTTCTTCATCTGGGTGCGGACGACGCTGCCGCGCCTGCGCTACGACCAGCTGATGTCGTTCGGCTGGAAGATCCTGCTGCCCCTGGCGACGCTCAACATGCTCGTCACCGCGATCGTCGTGGTCGCCTAGGAACGAAAGGAGCGTCGAGACCCATGACTCCATACGACCCGAGCTCGGACGTCGTCGAGGTCTACCGCGCGCCCAAGCCGGGCCCCGCGCGGGGCCTGTACCGCACGTTCGGCGAGACCCTGCGCGGTCTGAAGACGACGTTCGTGCGCATCCCCGAGGGCGTCACCACGATCCAGTATCCGGAGCAGAAGACGCCGGTCTACCCGCGCTACCGCGGCCGCCACAAGCTCCACCGCTTCGAGGACACCGGGCTTGAGAAATGCGTCGGCTGCTCGCTGTGCGCCGCCGCCTGCCCGGCCGACTGCATCCGCGTCGTCGCCGCCGAGAACACGCCCGAGAACCGCGTGTCCCCGGGCGAGCGCTACGCGGCGGTCTACGAGATCAACCTCAGCCGCTGCATCTTCTGCGGCTACTGCGAGGTCGCCTGCCCGTTCGACGCGATCACGATGGGCCACGACTACGAGATGTCGGACTACACCCGCTCGGACCTCATCTTCACCAAGGAGATGCTGCTCGCCGAGCCGATCGAGCGCACGCCGCTGAGGCGCGAGGGCGAGTAGATGGCTCAGGCGACGTTCTGTCGGCGATCTTCTTCTTCATCGCGGCGATCGGCGCGATCACCGGCGCGATCGGCGTGGTCATGGTGCGCAACCCGTTCTACGCGTGCTGGCGCTGGTCGGCCACCTGATCTGCCTGGCCGCGCTGTTCCTGCTGCTGCGCGCCCAGTTCGTCGCCGCCGCCCAGGTCGTCGTCTACGCGGGCGCGGTGATGGTCCTCTACGTGTTCGTCGTCGCCTACGTCGGCGACCTCGACGAGCCGCTGCACCGGCCCGGCGGGGCGCTCAAGGTGCTCGCGCCGGTGTTCGGGTTGGCGCTCGCGGTCGAGCTGTTCTTCGCGGTGCTCGGCACGGCGCTGAAGGGCATCGGCACCTCCGGCGCCCCGTTCTTGCTCGGGTTCGGGACCCCGGCGCAGATCGGCACCGCGTTCCTGACCACCTACCTGTTCCCGTTCGAGGTCGCCTCACTGATCCTGATGGTCGCCGCGGTCGGCGCGGTCGTGCTCGCGCGGCGGCGGCGCGGCCTCGGCGAGGACGAGTTCGAGAGGGAGATCCGACGCGGCTGCGCCCGGCCTACACCGGCACGATGGCCGAGTCGATCGGCGTGCCCGCGCGTCCCGCCGCTCTCCCGGCACCGAGCCGATCCCCCGACCGGGGGCGACGGCGGCGCAGCGACATCGGCCCGACCCGCGCGACCGCAACCAGGGGGCGGCTGATGGCCATCGGCTGGTACCTGGCCGTCTCGGCGTCATCTTCTGCATCGGCGCCGTCGGCGTGCTGATCCGCCCCAACCCGATGGTGATCCTGCTCTGCCTGGAGCTGATGCTCAACGCCGGAAACCTCGCGCTGGTGGCCTTCAGCCGCATGTGGGGCGGGGACGCCGGGCAGGTGTTCGCCCTGATCGTGATGGTCATCGCCGCCTGTGAGGTGACGGTCGGCCTCGGGTTGATCGTGGCGATCTACCGGCGCCAGATGGCGATCGACGTCGACGAGCTGCAATGAGCTGCGCGGATGACGTCCCACCCCCCACCCCGAAGCCGCTGAGCACCGCTCCTTCGGCTGGCTGATCGTCGGGTTCCCGCTGATCGGCACGATCCTGATCGCGCTCGGCTACCGGCGCCTGGGCCCGCTCGCCGGCTGGGTCGCCTCGCTCGCCATCGCGCTCTCGTTCGTGGCCTCGGTGATCTGCCTGGTCTCGATGCTCGGCCTGCCCGAGCATCGCGTGAGCTCACCTCCTCGCTGTGGAACTACGACGTCGGGCTCGGCCTCGACGCCAAGCTCGGGATCCTCGTCGACCCGCTGTCGCTGTTCATGTGCCTGGTCGTCTCCGGCGTCTCGACGCTCATCCACGTCTACTCGATCGCCTACCTGAAGTCCGACGGTGGGCGCAGCCGGTACTTCTCCTACCTCAACTTCTTCGTGTTCTCGATGCTCGTGCTCGTGCTCGCGGGCAACTTCCTGCTGCTGATCGTCGGCTGGGCCTTCGTCGGCGCCGCCTCCTACCTGCTGATCTCGTTCTGGTACCGGCGCACGACGGCCACCACCGCCGGCATCAAGGCGTTCGTGATCAACGTGCTCGGCGACGTCGGCCTGGTGCTCGGGACCTTCTTCATCTTCCGCCACACCCACACGCTCGCTTCCTCGAAGACGTTCGCCGCCGCGCCCCACGTGTTCACGCACAACTCGACCGACCTGGTCGCCGGCTGCCTGCTGCTGCTCGTCGGCGCGTTCGCCAAGTCCGCCCAGGTGCCGCTGCACACCTGGCTGCCGGACGCGATGGAGGGCCCGACCCCGGTCTCGGCGCTGATCCACGCCGCGACGATGGTGACCGCCGGCGTCTACCTGATCGCGCGCATGCACCCGCTGTTCCAGATCGCGGTGACCGCCGCCGACGTCGGCGCGATCATCGGCTGCCTGACGCTCGTGATCGCCGCCACGATCGCGGTCGTCCAGACCGATCTCAAGCGCGTCATCGCCTACTCGACGATGTCCCAGATCGGCTACATGATCATGGGCGTGTCCGTCGGGGCCTACTCGGCGGGTCTGTTCCACCTCATGACCCACGCCTTCTTCAAGGCGCTGCTGTTCATGGCCGCGGGCTCGATCATCTCCGCGATGGGCGGCGAGCAGTCGCTGGACAAGATGCGCGGCTTCCGCAAGGCGCTGCCGTTCACGTTCGCCTGCTTCATCATCGGCGGCCTGGCGCTGTCGGGCCTGCCGCCGTTCTCGGGCTGGCTGTCCAAGGACGACATCCTCGGCTACTCGCTCACCGTGGCGGCGGCTTCGGGTGCTCGCGGTGTTCGGCTACCTCGGCGCGCTGCTGACCGGCGTCTACACGTTCCGGATGATCTTCCGCGCGTTCTTGGGCGACCCGTGCCCCGAGGCCGAGGAGCTGAGCACGGCCACCTGCACCACGCCGAGCACCGTTCAACCCCGGCACCGGCGAGATCGAGGACACCGAGGTCGGCTTCCCCGGCCCCGACACGCGGTCGCCGAGCAGAACGGGACGATGAAGTTCGCGATGTCGGCGCTGGCGGTGCTCGCGGTGATCGGCGGCCTGGTGCAGATCCCCGGCGTCGACGACAAGATCACCCAGTTCCTCGCGCCGACGTTCGCCGCCGACCCGCTCTACACGCACGACCCCTCGAGCGGCACCGCGTGGATCGGGCTGATCATCGGCGCCCTGATCGCGGTCGCCGGCATCTCGATCGCGTTCCGGCTGTACGTGCGCGCGCCCGGCACGAGCGCGCGGCTGCAGGAGCGCGCGGGTGCGCTGCACACGTTCCTCTACAACAAGTGGTACTTCGACGAGCTGATCGACCTGCTCGTCGTGCGCCCCGCCCAGTCGCCGGCCGCTTCATCGGCTCGACCGTCGAGAGCGGCGTGATCAACGGCGGCGTCACCGGAGGGACGACCGGCGCGGCCCGGGCGCTGTCGGCGCCGTGCGCCGTGGCCAGACCGGCTTTCTGCGCTACTACGCGGCGCTGATGATGGCCGGCATCGGCGCCATGGCCCTCTACTTCCTGATGCAGGACGACATGACGCTCTCGATCCTCATCTGGCTGCCGCTGTTCGTCGGCCTGCTCGGCGCGTTCCGCGCCGCGCGCGCTCGTCCGCGCGTCGGCGGTGCTCGGCGCGCTGGTGACGCTCGGCGTCGCGATCTCGTTCGTCGCGCGCTTCGACACCGGCGCCGCCGGCCTGCAGTTCGTCAGCGACTCGACCTGGATCGGCGCGCTCGGGATCCACTACAAGCTCGGCCTCGACGGGCTCAACGTCGCTGCTCGTGCTCACGACGATCGTGTTCGGCGCCGCGCTCGTGTGGTAGCGCCTCGCGCGAGTGGGAGCGGCCCCGCCTCTACTTCTTCCACTTCCTGCTCGCCGAGTCCGGCGTGCTCGGCGCGTTCTGCTCCCAGGACCTGGTGCTGTTCATCATCTTCTTCGACGTGATGCTGATCCCGTTCTACTTCCTCCTCGGGGATGTGGGGCGGGGAGACCGCGTGGCCGCGACGACCAAGCTCGTCATCTACACGCTCGTCGGCTCGTTCTTCATGCTCGTGGGCGCGATCGCCACCGGCGTGCTGTCGCCTCGCCAGCACGGCACCGCAACCAAATTCACCTTCAGCGCGCTGGCGGCACCACCCGCTGTCGCACACCTCGCAGATCTGGGTGTTCCTCTGCTTCGCGGTCGCGTTCGTGGTCAAGATGCCGCTCGTCCCGTTCCACGGCTGGCTGCGCGACGGGTACAAGGCGATGCCGATCCCGGCGGTCGCGGTGTTCTCCGGGATCCTCTCCAAGGTCGCCGCCTACGGATTCCTGCGGATCGTCGTCCCGCTGTTCCCCTACGCGGCCGTCCACTTCCAGACGCTGATGCTGATCGTCGCGCTCGCCTCGATCGTGTGGGGCACGCTCGTGGCGATGACCCAGCCCGACTCGCGGCTGGTGATCGCCTACTCGTCGGTCGCCCAGTTGGGGTTCATCACGCTCGGGATCTTCTCGCTGCGCCACCGGCGCCAACGCCGCGCTGCTGCAGATGGCCAACCACGCGCTCGTCACCGTGCCGCTGTTCTTCATCGTCGCCGCGCCGCGGCGCGCGCCGGCGGTTCGGAGATGCTCGCCGACATGGGCGGGATCGCGTTCAGGGCGCCCGTGCTCGCCACGCTCGCCTGATCGTCTCCTTCGCGACGCTCGCGATCCCCGGCTCGTCGAACTTCGTCGGGGAGTTCGGGATCCTGCTCGGCATCTTCAACACGAACTGCCAATCGCGCTGATCGCCTCGCTCGGCGTCGTCGGGGCCTCCGCGTACGCGATCCGGCTGTTCATCCTGGCGATGCACAACCGCGTCGGCCCGAAGGTCTCCTCGGTCGAGATCGCGTCGGCGACGCGCTCGCGATCGTGCCGATGGTGCTCGTCATCCTCGTGTTCGCGTTCTATCCCCAGTTCGGGCTGCAGCCGCTCGCAGACTCGGCTCACCACCCGGCTGGCGGCGCCGGCCGCGCTCGCCGCTGAGCCCGCCTGCATCCCCGCGGTAGGCGCCGCCCCACTACGCCACCATGACCCTCTCGCCCCGCCCCCCATTTCCACGGGCCCCACATCGACTACGCGTAGCTCTGATGCCGTTCCTGATCCCTCGGGGGCTGGCGCGCTCATCGTGCTGCTGGTCGGCCTGGCGCGCGCGCCGATCGCGCGCCGCCGCGTCGTGCCGCTGGCCACGCTCCTCACGCTGCGGCCTCGATCGTGACCGAGACAGCCGCTTTCACCATCTGATGACGATCGTCGCCGGGGGCGCTGCGCGTCGACGAGATGGCGCTGATCCTCGACCTCATCTTCGCGCGTCCCGGTGATCGCCTGGGGTGCTGCTCTCGCTGCGCGGCCGCGCGCCGCTCGAGCGCCGGTCACGGCGAGTCCACGCCCTGCTGCTGTTCAGCGTGATTGGGCATGGCGGTGCCCGTCTCCCGATCAGAACCGATCACGCTGTTCCTCGGCTTCGAGCTGCTGTCGATCCCGCTTTACGTCCTGTGCGCCTCCGAGTTCCCCCGCGAGGGCTCGCTCGAGTCCGGGCTGAAGTACCTGGTGATCGGCTCGGTCGGCTCGGCGACGCTGCTCTACGGGCTGGCGCTGATCTACGGCGCGACCGGCCAACGGACTTCCCGGGATCGCCAAGGAACTCCGGCGAGCGGCCCGGCCGGCGAGCTGCTCGGCGACCCGCTGCTGTTCACCGGCGTCGCCCTCATACGTCGTCGGCTTCGCCTTCAAGGCCTCGTCGCCCCGTTCCACCAGTGGACCCCGACGTCTACGAGGGCGCGCCGACGCCGATCACCGCGTTCATGGCCGTCGCCACCAAGGCGGCCGCGCTCGGCGTCATCCTGCGTTCTTCGACGTCGCCGCGCTCGCCGATCCAGAACAACTGGGCGCCCGCGATGGCCGACGATCGCCGCGGCGACGATCTCGTCGGCAACGTCGGCGCGCTCGCGCAGTCCTCGATGAAGCGGATGCTCGGCTACTCCGGCGTCGGCCCAGGCCGGCTACATGCTCGGCCGGCGTGCTCGTCGGCACCCGGCTCGGGATCGACGCCACGGTCCTTCTACCTGATCGCCTACCTGCTCGATGAACATGGCTGCGTTCGCCGTGATCGTCGCTTGTGCAGAACGAGAGCGCCGACTGCGACGAGCTTCCGGGACTCGCCGGCCTCGGCGCCCGCAACCCCTGGCTCGCGCGGCCGATGACGATCGTGATGACCGATAGCTTGACCGTCGCGCTCGCGGTTCCGCGCTGGGTGCAGGGTCAGCAGAATTGCGATCTGGCACCCAATTCCTTCCGGCAGCGCCCGCTATACCAGCACGGTCGAGATGGTCCATGACGAGAACACGGGGCTGGATGCCAAGCCGGTACAAATGGGGCGAAAAGAACATCCGGCTCATCGTCCTGCCCATTGAAGACGAGAGCCTTCTGACCATTCCCATCGCCAGGGTCATGCGCGATCAGTCCGGTCACTTCGTTTACGATCCCACGCATGTTCCGCCTTGCCTGCGCCTGAGTTCGAGTGAGCGGCTGTCTAAAATGCTGCAGCGCTTGGTGGAAATCCTGGAAGAGAAAAGTACGGTGGTTACGCAGGAGCAGCAGATCGGCGGTACCTTTCAGACTGGGATGTCCGCACGCCAAGTCGCGCAATTCTGGTTTCTGCACGCCATTAA
>CAVPBY010000048.1:0-27004 GCA_963702225.1 uncultured Solirubrobacteraceae bacterium
ATGTGCGCTCGCCTGGACCGCGTTCAAGGTCGGCGCGCTGTCGTTCGGCGGGGGCTTCGTGATCATCCCGCTCATGCAGGGCGACGCCGTGCACGTCCATCACTGGATGACGAACCCGCAGTTCCTCAACGCGGTCGCGCTCGGTCAGGTGACGCCCGGCCCGGTGGTCGCAACCGTCGCCGCGGTCGGCTACGCGGCGCACGGGCTGGTGGGTGCGGTGCTCGCCGCGCTGTCGCGTTCGCGCCGTCGTTCTCGTTCATCCTGCTCGGTGGCCCGCGGTTCGAGCAGCTGCGGCGCAACCGGGTCGCCCAGGCGTTCACCGGCGCCGTGCCGGCCGCGATCGGAGCGATCCTCGGCGTGGATCCTGCTGGCGATCGTGCTCCGCGGCTGGCAGTTCGGACTGCGCCCGCGCTCGCCGCGGTCGTGCTGCCGCGCGCGGCGTCGTCGAGACGCTCGTCGGCGCCGGGATCATCGGGGTCGTCGTCGTGCTGGCCGGGGCCCCGGTGCCGCGCTGAGCGCGGGCGCCGCGACGAACACGTCGAGGTCAGGCGCTCGGCGCGGGCGCGGGCGGCGCCGCGCGCCGCGTCCACCGGCCGAACGACACCCGCAAAACCGCACCACGTCGGCGGCGTTGGCCGCCTGCGCCGAGCCGCCGTGCGCTTCGGCCGCCTGCTTGACGATCGCCAGCCCCAGCCCGGATCCCGGCATCCGCCGTGCCTCCTCGGCGCGGTAGAAGCGGTCGAACACGTGCTGAAGGTCGCCATCCTTGAACCCGGGGCCATGGTCACGCACGCTCAGCGCTCCGGCGTGCAGCCTGACTTCGATCGACCCGTCGGGCGGGCTCCACTTGCGGGCGTTGTCGATCACGTTGGTGACGGCGCGGGCCACGCGATCGGGAGCATTGACGATCACCGTCGGCTCCAGCTCGAGGCTGAAGTGAAGCTGCGGTGCGCGGCGCTGCGCACGAGCCACTGCGTCGCGGATGAGCACGTCGAGCTCTAGCGCCTCGGTGTGCTCCGTGGGGGCCGATCCGCGCGCGAGCTCGAGGACGTCGGCGACGAGCTGGGTCAGCTCATCGAGCTCCGCCACGATCGCCGCCTGGAGGCCGGCGCGCTCCTCCGCGGGGAGCCGGTGGGACTCCAGGAAGATCTGGATGTTGCTTCGCAGCGCGGCCATCGGGGTGCGCAGCTCGTGTGAAGCGTCGGCGATCAGGTGACGTTGCGCCTGGATCGAGCGCTCGAGCGCGTCCAGGGTCTGGTTGAAGCTCGCCGCAAGGCGGCGCAGCTCGCTGGCGCCGGTCTCCTGCAGCCGTCGCGGCCGGTCCAGCGCGCTGGTGACCTGCTCGGTCTGCTCGGAGAAGCGCTCGATCGGGCCAGCGCAGCTCTGGCGATCAGCGCACCGAGCACGCCGGCGAGCAGCACTCCGCCGCCAATCAGGAGCACGTAGGTCAGCAGCAGTCCGTGCAGCACCGAGTCCACCGAGGTCAGCGGCAGCGCGACCTCGACGGCGTAGTGGTCATAGGGGTCCCCGACCGTCAGCACCTCGACATGGATGCCGCGGACCCGAGCGCTCCGGAAGAAGCTCCCGCCCGCCCGCTGGGCGATCTGCAGGACCTGCGCATCAACCGGCAGCTCGGGCCGGCCGCCATTTCCGCCGCCACCTTGCCATTCGGATAAACGAACTGGAAGTACCCCGGGGCTCCTCCGGGGCGGTGCCGGAACTCCAGGGCCGCCGGAGGGTCGCAGCCCGCCGGCGCCGCCGGACCTGCCCGAGCCGCCACGGCCGGATTGATGCGGTGCCAGAAACGGGTTGCGCGTGCGTGCAGCTGCTGCTGAAGCTGGCCGATCAGATGGGATCGGGTGCTCAGGTATGCGGTGAAGCCGAGGGTCACGGCGACCGCCGCGACGGCCAGCGCAGCCGCCCCGGTGATACGCCGGCGCAGGCTCACGGCTCACGGCTCACGGCTCACGGCTCACGCAGGACGTAGCCCACACCGTGCACGGTCTGGATCAACCGGCGCTCGCCACCGGCCTCGAGCTTGCGGCGCAGGTAGCCGATGTAGACGCGCAGCGAGTTGTCGCCAGGCCGAGTCATAGCCCCAGACGCGGTCGTAGATGACGTCCGCGGTGAGCACGCGGCGGGGGTTGAGCATGAACAGCTCGAGCAGCTGGTATTCGGTGCGGGTGAGCTGCACAAGCTCGCCCTGAACGCGAACGCCGTGGGAGGCCGGGTCGAGCTCCAGGCCCTCGTAGACCAGGGTGCCCGGATCGTCGTCGTCGAGGTGGCGCCGCACGATCGCCTTAGCCGCGCGCGCAACTCCCGGACGTCGTAGGGCTTGACCAGGTAGTCGTCGGCGCCCGCCTCCAGGCCGGCCACGCGATCCTCGACTGCGTCGCGCGCGGTGAGCATCAGGATCGGGGTGCGATCGCCCGCGCCGCGCAGCCGGCGGCAGATCTCGGTGCCGTCGAGAAGCGGCAGCCCGAGGTCGAGAATGATCACGTCGCCGACGCCGGCCTCGGCCTTCTCCAGCCCGTCCTTCCCGTCGGCCGCGACCTCGACGTCGAAGCCGCCGAGCACGAGCGCCCGGCGCAGGGCGATGCGAAGCGAATCGTCGTCCTCGATGACCAGTACGCGCATCTGGCTCCTCTGCTCAAGGGCGCCGGGCCCGGCGCGCCATCCATTGTCCACCGCGGCGCGGCCGGTCAGCCGGCGAACGGGAACCGGCTCGTGTGATGCTGTGCGCCGTCGCGGTCGACGATCATCGCCTCATAGCCGGCGGCGGCGATCGGCTCCAGCCCGCGGCTGCCGGCGGCGAGCAGTCCGGTCGCCAGGCCATCGGCGACGGTGAGGTCGGGCCCGCACACCGTCGCCGCCCGCGCCGCGCTCGCCGGCTCGCCGGTGTGCGGATCGAGCACGTGGGGGCCACGCTCGTAGTGCCCGGAGGTGGCCACCGCGCCGTCGATCTCGACCACGCAGCTGAGCCGGTCGGACGCCTCCGGGGTGCGCACCCCGATCCGCCAGCGCCGGTCGACCGCCGGCCGCCCGCACACCGCGATGTCGCCGGCCCCGTTGACCATCGCCGCGCCGACGCCCGCCTGCTCGAGGATGCGCAGCGCGCGCTCGGTCGCCCACCCTTCACCAGTCCGGTGGGATCGACCCCGCCCGGCAGCGCCCACGGATCGAACCAGCCGCCGGACAGCTCGCGGACGCGGCGGCAGTGGTCGATCACCTCGCCGATGTCCTCGGGCGCGTCGCCGAGCGCGAGCTACCGCGGCGCAGGCGGCTGAGCGGGCTGTCGGCGCGGGACAGGCTGAAACACGCGCGGCGTCGTGCAGCGCCGCGCACGCCCGGCGCAGCGCCGCCCGGGTCGCGTCGCCCGACAGGCCCTGCGGCCGCACGTCGAAGGACACGACGGTGCCCATCACCGGCTCGGCGCGGCGGAATGTCACCCCGGTGTGGCGCTCGGCGACGGTCATGCGAGCCTGTCGAGCGCCGACTGGACCGACTGCGCGTAGGCCTGCGAGGTGTACGACGCGCCCGAGACGCCGTCGATGTGCGCGCTCTGCGCGACAGCACCTCCGTGCGCAGGCGCGGGACCGCGAACTGGTCGATGCTCTGCGACTGCGCCTCGGGAACCGAGAAGTCACCATCGACACGTCGGTGATGCGGCCGTGGTGCTCGGTCACCTTGACCCGCAGGTCGCCGTACGGGTAGCTCACCGCCTGGCCCACCGCGGTCCGGGCCTTCGCAGCGGATCCTCCGCCGGCCGCCGTCGAGCCGGAGGTCGAGGTCGACGAGGTGGTCGAGGTGCTCTTCCCGGCCGACGAATGGTGGGTGGTGGCCGAGCGGGACCCGGTCGTCGTCGAGTGCACCCCGGCCGCCGCCAGGCTCACGGAGGTGATGTGGCGCGACGCGTGGTAGGAGACGACCGCGGTGACCCCGACGGCGGTCCCGGCTGCGACGAGGACGGAACGTTTCACTGGATGACTCCCGGGGGCTAGAAGGCGAAGCGCTCGTGGTGGATACGGTTGTCGGGCACGCCGAGCGCGCCAGCGCCGCGACGACCTCGCGGGTGAACCCGTCAGGACCGCGAGGTACACGTCGCGGCGGCGAGATCGGGCACGAGCCGCCCCAGGGCGGCGGCGTCGACCGGCATCTTCTCGCGAGCCGAGCAGCTCGTGCATGCGGCCGCGGCGGGCGGCCACGAGGCGCTTGAGCTCGTCGCCGAGGATCACCGCCGCCTCGTCGCGGGCGCGCACGATCATCTCGACGTCGACGTGCCGGGGCAGATCCTCGAGCAGGGCGCGCAGCGGCGTGATCCCGATGCCGGCGCCGATGAGCAGGACGCGGTCGGTCGTGCGGGCGTCGCGCGTGAACGCGCCGTACGGCCCCTCGATCGCGATCCGGGTCCCGGGCTTCAGGCCGGCGAGCACGCCGCTGTGATCGCCGACGTCCTTGACGGTGAACCGCAGGTACGGCGGATCGGGAAGCGCCGACAGCGAATACGGATGGGCCTGCCACCACAGACCGCGGGCGAGGATCCGCCACTGCACGAACTGGCCGCCGGACACCGGCAGCCGATCGACGAACCGGCCGCGGACGGTCACCGACGCGACGCCCGGCGCGATCGGCTGCACCGAGACGACCCGCAGGCCGTGCAGCGCGGTGCGCCAGAGCGGCAGCAGGATCCGATAGACGGCGACCGTGCCCGCGGTGGCGATCCACAGCGCGGTCCAGAAGATCTGCGCCGCCGGATGCCCGATGAACGAGGCGCCGGTCGCGAGCTGGTGTGAGAACGCGAGCGCGAGCGCGAGGTAGGTGTAGAGATGGACGATCCACCACGTCTCGTATCGCATGCGCCGCAGCGCAATCCGCGCCGAGGTCACGCCCGCAGCGATCAGCAGCACGAACGCGGCGGTGCCGGGCAGGACGCCCGGATAGGTCGTGAGCAGCAGCCAGAACTGATGCAGCACGCCGGTCCGGGCCAGCTGCGCGTAGCCGATCGTGATCAGCGCGCCGTGCAGCGCGATGATGACGAGCGGCCAGGGCGCGAGCCGGCGGTGCCAGCGCATCAGGAGGTCCTGACCGAGCGTCCGTTCGACGACCGGGATCCGTCCCGCGAGCAGCACGACGATCAGCATCAGGTAGGCGCCGACGAGTCCGGCCATCCGCCCGGCGGCGGTCGCCCAGCCGCCGGCCTGACCGAGCAGGCTCGAGGATTCGGCGCTGATGCCGAGGCCGACGACGGCCCCGAGGCCGACCCCAAGGGCGACGGCGAACGCATTGACGGCGCGCGGCGCGGGGCGGGGCGCCCGGCGATGGGTGATGCGGGCCCGGGGTGTGGACGGCCGGCGCGCCGAGCGGCCGGGCGGCCGTCGCACCGGCGCCGGATCGTGGTCGAGGGTCACGCGAGGAGAGGGCTCGGGGGGCGGTGGAGCATCGACGTCGAGCGGCATGTGATGATTCTCGGCGCCCCGTTGGTTAACCTCGTCTCAAAGCCGTAAGAAAGATGTGAGAGCTTCGGCCCCCGTACGCTCCGGCCTTGCTCACCGTACTCCTCATCGCGGTTTCGATCGGCCTGGACAACTTCGCCGCGTCGATCGCGATCGGGCTGGCCGGCGTCGACCGCCGCCTGCGCCTGCGGATCGCGGCGGTGTTCGGCTCCTTCGAGGCCGGCATGCCGCTGCTCGGCCTGCTCGCCGGCCGGGGCCTGGCGCACAGCCTCGGCGGCTCGGCGCACCTCATCGGCGGCGGGCTTCTGATCGCCACCGGCGCTCACGCGATCGCCTCCACGCTGCGCTCGGACGACGGCCACGCAGGCGACGACGGTGCGCTCGGCGCCGCGCTCGCCGGCCCGCGGCCGGCCCGGCTGCTCGCGCTCGGGGCCGCGCTCAGCATCGACAACCTGATCGTCGGGTTCGCGCTCGGCGCGGACCACGCTCCACTCGTGCTGAGCATCGTCACGATCGGGCTGGTGAGCATCGCGCTCTCGCTGGCCGGCCTGGAGCTCGGCGCGCGGCTCGGGGCCCGGGTCGAGCGGGGCGGCGAGCTCATCGGCGGGGTCGTGCTCGCCGGCGTCGGCGTCGCCATCCTCACCCGCCTCATCTGACCCCGATCGCGCATCCGCTCAGTCGGCGAGCCGCAGGGCGAGCGTGGGGCAGGCGGAGACGGTCGCCCGGGCGAGGCGCTCGAGCCGCTCGGGGACCTCGGGCAGGTTGACGATCGGGTAGCCCCAGTCGTCGAGCACGAAGACCTCTGGGAGCATCTCGACGCACAGGCCGTGGGCGTCGCAGGCGATCGGATCGACGACGAACCTCATCGCGTCCCGCCGAGCCGCCGCAGCGGCGGCGTGTCGAGCACCGGCGGCGCGTCGCATCGGTCACAGGCGCCGTACTCGGCGTGGTCGAGGAACTGCTCACGGAACGCGCGCAGCGCGCTGGCGATGAACGCGGCGGCCCCGTCGGGGTGCGCGCACGCTCCCCGGCCCGGCACCTGGGCCAGCCACCGCACCACGTCGGCGAGCGCCCCGCGGCCGCCCCGCCCACAGCGGGCGTGCTCGAGCGCCCCGGCGATCGCGGCCAGGCCGTGCACGCACGGGCCGCACTGCCCGGCGGTCTGTCGTGCCAGCCAGTCCGCCGTCCGGGCGGTCTCGGCCACGGCGCAGGCGCCGTCGGGCAGCAGGACGACGATCCCCGCCCCCAGGCGCGGTCCCGCGTGACGCGCCGGCGCCTGTCCCAGCCGCTGGGCGCGGACCTGGTCGGGGCCGATCCAGGCGCCCGCATACCCTCCGATGAGCGCGCCGCCGGCGCGCGCCGTCGGGCCGCCCGCGTCACGCACCAGGTCGGGGAGCGCCATGCCGAGCTCGATCTCGTACACCCCGGGGGCGGCCACCGCGCCGCCGACCGTGACCAGCGCGGTGCCCGGATCCTCGGCGGTCCCGACCTCACGGAACCAGCGCGCGCCGTGGCGCGCGATCAGCGCCGCGTGGGCGAGCGTCTCGGCGTTCGAGACGAGCGTCGGCCGCCCGTCCACGCCGCGGTCGCTCACGCGCGGCGGCACGACCGTCGGCTTCGCGGCGCCGCCGCCCACCCAGTTGACGAGCGCGCTCTCCTGGCCGGTGACGTAGCCCGACGGCGCGTGGACGACCTCGGGCCGGCGTCCGGCGGCCCGGCGCCCCCGCTCGGCGAGCGCGTCGTGCAGCCGATCCTCGGACACGTCGTCACGCTCGTCGACCGCGAGCACGATCCGCTCGGCGCCGATCGCGTCGCCGACGGCGAGCGCTCCGTCGATCACCAGGTGCGGCGCCAGCTGGAGCAGGACCCGGTCCTTGGAGCCCATCGGCTCGCCCTCGCAGCCGTTGACCACCAGCGCCGGCCGGCGGCGATGGCCGGCGACCGCGTTGATCTTGGCCGCGAGCGGGAACGCGCCGCCGCCCCGGCCGCGCAGGCCGGCGGCGGCCAGCTCCGCGCGCAGCGCAGCGCCCTGGAAGCGCAGCGAGGCGCCGTGCAGCTCGGCGTGCTCGTGATGGGAGAGCGGCTCGCCGCTCACGCCGGCGAGCAGCCTCAGTGCGCTCACGTCCCCGCCTCCGTGCGCGTGGGCGCGAGCAGCCGCGACGGGGTGCCGGCCCGCCGGGCCCAGCCGTGTCCGAGCGGGCCGGACGGCAGCCAGATCATCAGCGCCGCCACGTAGGCGAGCGCGCCGCCCGCCGCGGCGAGCCGACGGCCGCGGTGGGCCGGCCAGCCGATCGAGATCCGGATCAGCCCGGCCGCGAGCACGGTGGCGGCGCACACGATCGCGATCGCCCCCATCCAGCCCTGGCGGATGTCGCTGCCGGTCCCGAGCGCGTGGACGAACGCGATCGGCCACACCGCATAGCCGAGCCAGTGCACCGCCCGCCAGCCGCTGTAGCCGAGCCGCTCACGCAGCACGCTGGTGATCCCGACGGCGATCAGCAGATCGAGCGCGGTCGCACCGAGCCCCAGCCACAGCGGCCGGTAGGCGCCCGTGAACGGGAGGAACGCGTCGGTGATCGCGATCGGCGCGAACGTGTCGAGCACGGCGGTGACGATGTGCACGGTGAGGAACACCGCCGCGAGCAGGGAGGTGTGGCGGTGCAGGCCGTCGAGCACGAACCTCGGCAGGCGATCGGTCTGCATGCGGCCCACCTGGGCCACGCCGAGCCCGATCGCGACCGTGAGCAGCACGAGCGCCACCGTCCCGCTCGCCCGGGTGGAGTACCACAGCCAGGTCACGAGGGCCACCCCGCGACCGGCGTGATCGCGCCGTCGGCGGCGACCAGGCGCGCCGGCAGGCCACGCCGCGCGAGCCAGTCGAACGCCTCGCCGCCGAGCACGAGCGCCGCGGTCGCCGCGACGTTGGCGTCGGCGCAGGTCGCGGCGGCGACGCTCACCGACCGCCAGCACGGCGCCACCGGCAGACCGGTGCGCGGATCCAGCACGTGGTGGACCGCCTCCCCGTCGTGCCACCAGCGCCGCACGAGCAGGCTCGAGGTCGCCAGCCCGCCCGAGTGGATCGTGACCGCCTCCTCGCAGGCGTCCGGCCGCCGGCGGTGATCGTCGGCGATCCCGATCGTCCACCCGTCCGCCGGCGCGTCCCCCGCCACCGCGACGTCGCCGCCGAGCGACACCAGCACCTCGTCTCCGGTGGCGCGATGCGCGGCCGCGCTCGCGAGGTCGGCAGCCCGCCCCTTGGCCGTGGCCCCGAGGTAGAGCCCGATCCCGGGCGGCAGGCGGACCAGGCCGCGCTCGCGCCGCAGCTCGATCGCCCGCCACGGCTGGCCACGATCACAGGCGGGGACCGGCGGAGGCCCGCGGACAGCGGCGAGCCGGCGTCGACCGCCGCCAGTTCTGGCCAATCGCGGTCGTACCCGAGCCGCCCAGCTCGACCGCGAGCGTCGGGTCGACCATGCCCTGCGACGCCCGCGCGGCCGTGATCGAGAGCGCGACGAGGTCGGCGAGCTCGGGCGAGATCGCCGTCCACTCGCCCGCGGCGGCGTTGACCCCGCACAGCTCCGAGTCGGCCCGGAAGCGGCTCGCCAGCCGATCGACCTGCGCGACCGCCTGGGCGGCGGCGCGCTGGGCGACGCGCAGGCACGAGCGCGGCGCGCGGACGATCGCCGTGGTCCCCAGGGCGCGCCAGCTGATGTTGCCCATCTGCCCGGTCACCGGTCCGGCGGGCGCTGCTAGGAGCCGCCCGAGGTCACGCTCGCCGAGGTGGCTGGCGCCGGGGCGGGCGTGGTGGCCGGCGGACTCGGGGCCGGCGAGGTGGTCTGCGACGCGGCCGGCGTCGATCGATGGGTCCGGCGCGACGGCGCCGTGCCCGTGCGGTGCGCCGCGCGCGACCGCGCCGAGACGCCCGCGCCCGAGTCGGTCCGGGTCACCGTCGCGGCGTGGTGGCTCGAGCGGCCGGGAACGTCCGGGCGGCGGCGGTTCCGACGATGCCCGCGCACAGCAGGGAGAGCGCGGTGAGCGCCTGCTGGCCCGGCGCAGGCGGCGCATCGCGGCGTCACGGCGCCGAACCGCGGGGTCGCGGGCGGTTCGTCCCATGCGGGCGAGGCTCGTGCCCTCTGCTAAACGATCCTTGAGAGCATGATGAGAAGCTTCTTCTCTCGATGTTCGCAGGAACTCCGGACACCTAAGATCGGGCCGTGGCAACCGTCGCGCTGATCAAGGACGAGCCGGGGATCGCCGATTTCGTCAGCCGCGGGCTCGGCGCCCGGGGGCTCCCCGTGCAGCACCGCGCTCGACGGCGAGGCGGGCCTCGCCCTGGCACTGAGCGACGGGTCGATCTTGTGATCCTGCGACCTGATGTTGCCGCGTGCGGACGGACGGGAGATCCTCGACGAGCTCGCCCGTCAGCGGCCGGGGCTGCCGGTGATCGTGCTGACCGCGCTCGCCGAGGTCGAGGACCGGGTCGCCGGCCTGGAAGGCCGGCGCGGTCGACTATGTCGTCAAGCCGTTCGCGTTCGCCGAGCTCGAGGCCCGCGTCCGACGCACGCTGCGGATGCCCGCCAGATGCCGACACACCCGTTCGCGCGGACGGGCCATCAGGTGCTCGATCTGCTCGCGCGCCGCGCACGTCGACGGCGAGCAGATCCGGTCGTCGAACACCGAATTCGACTTGCTCGAGTACTTCATGCGCAATCCCGGGCGGTGCTGTAGCCGCGCAGATCCTGCAAACGGTCTGGGGGTATGGCGAAGACCCCTCCACCAACGGGGTCGACGTCTACGTCGGCTACCTGCGGCGCAAGCTCGCCCGGGACACCGACCCGCCGGTGACGACTCCACGCTGCGCTCCCGTGGGTACCGGCTGGACGACCCGCGATGATCCGCCAGTCGAGCCTGCGCTGGCGGTTGGTGGCGGGCTTCGTGGCCACCATGCTGGTGGTGCTCGCCGTCGTGTTCGTGCTCGTCTATGAGCAGACCGGCAGCCAGCTGCGCGCGCGGACCGACTCAGACGTGCGCGGCGACGTCACCCAGCTCGCCGAGGCGACGCGCACGCTGCGCGCCTCCGCCGCCGCCAGCTCGCTCACCGGCTGTCGCGTTACATCAGCGCCCAGCCGTACTCCACGACCTCCTCGCTGCTGTTCGCGATCGTCGTCGGACGCCAGGCGATCAGCAACCACCCCGAGCTGCTCAACATCCCCACCGGCTCCGACCGCCGCGAATCCGGCGCCGAGCAGGCCCGGGAGACCGCGGAGAGCCGGGCGCTGCGGACCGGGCCGACCGGGCAGCGGACGGCGACCGTCCCGGACCTCGGCCTCACCCGCATCGACGAACAGGTCGTCACCGTCTCGGGCGTGCCGGTGCGGCTCGGCGCCGGCGAGACGCTGCAGTACGTGTTCCGCGCGCAGCGGGCAGTCGCCCGCACGTTCCTGCTCGCCGGCGGCGTCGGCCTGGCGCTCGTGCTGCTCGGCGCGTATCTCGCCGGCGCGCTCATCTCCCGTCCGCTGCGGCGAATGGCCCGTGTCGCCGCCCAGGTCAACGACGGCGACCTCGCGCCGCGGATGGCGGTCTCCCCCACGGCCAGCCGTGAGATCCGTGTACTCGCGCGGTCGTTCAACCACATGCTCGACCGCCTCGCGTTCGCGTTCGCCAACGAGCGCGCGTTCGTGGCCGACGCGTCTCACGAGCTGCGCACGCCGCTCACCGTGATCGCCGGCCAGTTCGAGGTCCTCGCCGCCGAGGCGCATCCCTCGATGGATGAGATCCGCCGCACCCAGCGGCTGATCAGCGCCGAGATCGCCCGCATCTCCCGGCTGATCGACGACATGCTCCTGCTCACCCGCTCCGAGCACGCCGACTTCCTGCGCCGCGACCGGTTCGGCGTCGAGCCGTTCATCACCGACCTGTGGTCGACCACGACGGCGGGGCGGGCGCGGCGATTCGAGCTCGGCCCGCTCCCGGACGGCGTGCTCGACGCCGACCCCGACCGCCTCGCCCAGGCGCTGCGCAACCTGATCGAGAACGCGATCGCCCACACCGCCGAGCCGGACGGGCTCGTCGGCCTGGCGATCGAGCCGCTGCCCGGCGGCCGCATCCGGCTCGCCGTCGAGGACGACGGCCCCGGCATCCCCGAGGACCAGCGCGAGCGCGTGTTCGAGCGCTTCCACCGCACCGATCACGGCCGTGACCGCGTCTCCGGCGGCGCGGGGCTCGGGCTCTCGATCGTCCGCGCGATCGCTCACGCGCACCGCGGGCGCGTCCGCGCGATCGAACGACCCGGGGGCGGCGCCCGCCTCGAGCTCGAGCTCCCCGGGTACCTGCCCGCTCCGCGCTCGCCCGCCGGCGTACGCTCTCCGCCGGGCGGCGCCCCGCGACGCGATCGGATGGTCGGATGAACGCCACGCGCGACCTGGCCGTGCTTCGCGCCCGACTCCCGGGCGGCACCGACGGCAACGAGCGCCTGACCGTGCTCGCCGGGGCGCTGCTGTTCGTTCTGCTCGCGGTGCTCGGGGTCACCATCGTGTTCATCGGGCAGCTCATGTGGCTGCACCTGTTCCTCGGACTGGCCGTCGCCGGGCCGGTCGTGCTGAAGCTCGCGAGCACCGGCTACCGGTTCGCGCTCTACTACATCGGGGACCCCGCCTACCGCCGCAAGGGACCGCCGCTCACCCCGCTGCGGCTGCTCGCGCCGCTGCTCGTGCTCAGCACCGCCGGGGTGATCGCGACCGGGGTCGTACTGCTCGCGCTCGGCCCGCAGTCACGTCAGCCGGTCGGGATGCTGCACAAGCTGTTCTTCTTCGCGTGGCTGGCCACCTGCGCCATCCACGTCCTCGGACACGTCCCGGAGATGATGGACGCCGGCGACTCGCTGCTGAAGACCCGGCGCGACACGCTCGCGCTCGCCGCGGCGCCTCGCGAGGTCACGCTGCCGGGCGCCGCCGTGCGCACCATCGCGATCGTCGTCTCGAGCGCGGCGGGGGTGGCCCTGGCGCTCGCGCTCACCGGGCTGTTCCCCCCCTGGACCCGCTGAGTGCGGGCGCGCGCCTATTCTCGAGCGCGATGGCCGGCGCCCGCACACCGTCTGACGCCGCCCGGCTCGGCCCCGTGTAGATGGGGCCCGTCGACGAGGCGGCCCTCGAGGAGCTGACGCTGCAGGACGAGCAGCGCCTTCGCCGGCGGGCGCACCGGCTGCAGCGGGGCAACGAGAACGCGCCGGGTGCGCTTCGAGCGCCAGCTCGCCGAGGCGCGGGCCCGGGTGCAGCGACGTCGCGCGTCGGTCCCCGAGGTCTCCTACCCGCCGCAGCTGCCGGTCTCCGCGCGCCGCGACGATCTGCTCGCCGCAATCCGGAGATCACCAGGTCGTCGTCGTGGCCGGGGAGACCGGCTCGGGCAAGACGACGCAGCTGCCCAAGCTCTGCCTCGAGCTCGGGCGCGGCGTGCGCGGGACGATCGCCCACACCCAGCCGCGACGGCTCGCGGCGCGCACGGTCGCGCAGCGGATCGCGGACGAGCTCGGCGTGGCGCTCGGGGGCGCGGTCGGCTACGCGGTCCGCTTCGACGATCGCGGCTCCGAGGACACCCTCGTCCGTCTGGTCACCGACGGCCTGCTGCTCGCCGAGATCCGCCGCGATCCGCTCCTGCGCCGCTACGACACGGTGATCGTCGACGAGGCGCACGAGCGCTCGCTCAACATCGACTTCCTGCTCGGCTGCCTGCACCGCATCCTGCCGCGGCGCCCCGATCTCAAGCTGATCATCACGAGCGCGACCATCGACCCCGAGCGCTTCAGCGAGCACTTCGGCGGCGCCCCGATCATCGAGGTCTCGGGCCGGACCTATCCGGTCGAGGTCCGCTATCGGCCGCCGGGCGAGGACGAGGAGCTGCTCGACGCGCTCGCGGATACCGTCGAGGAGCTGCTCGCCGAGCGCGACGGTGACGTGCTCGCGTTCTTCTCCGGCGAGCGGGAGATCCGCGACGCCGCGGAGCTGCTCAGCGGACGGCTGGGTCCGCGCGTCGAGGTGCTGCCGCTGTACTCGCGGCTCGCGGCCGCCGACCAGCAGAAGGTCTTCCGGCGCGGACGCGTGGCGGCCGATCCGAGCGCCGCGTCGTGCTGGCGACGAACGTCGCCGAGACCTCGTTGACCGTCCCCGGCATCCGCTGCGTCGTCGACACCGGCCTCGCCCGGGTCTCGCGCTACAGCGCGCGGCTGAAGGTCCAGCGGCTGCCGGTCGAGCCGATCTCGCGCGCGTCGGCCGACCAGCGCAAGGGCCGCTGCGGCCGCCTCGCCGACGGGGTCTGCGTCCGGCTCTACTCCGAGGACGATTTCAACGCGCGGCCGGAGTTCACCGACCCGGAGGTGCTGCGAACGAACCTCGCGAGCGTGATCCTCCAGATGGCGGCGCTCGGGCTGGGCGAGGTCGAGGCGTTCCCGTTTCTCGAGCCGCCCGACCGCCGCCAGGTCCGCGACGGCGTCGCGCTGCTGCACGAGCTGCGGGCGCTGGATCCCGACGGCCGCCGCATGCGCTCACGCCGCTCGGACGCGACCTCGCCCGGCTCCCGATCGACCCGCGACTGGGTCGCATGGTGCTGGAGGCCGACAGGCTCGGCTGCGCCCGCGAGGTGGCCGTCATCGCCGCCGCGCTGTCGATCCAGGATCCCCGCGAGCGCCCCGCCGAGCAGCGCGCCCAGGCCGACCAGCTCCACGCCCGCTTCACGGATCGAGTCCTCGGACTTCCTCGCCTACCTGAACCTGTGGCGCTACCTGCGCTCGCTCGAAGGACGAGCTCTCGCGCTCGCAGGTCCGCAAGCGCTGCAGGGCCGAGTTCCTGCACTACCTGCGCATCCGCGAGTGGCAGGACCTCGTCGGTCAGCTCGAAGACGCGGCGCGCGAGGTCGGGGTGACCCTCAACGACGCGCCGGCCGAGGCGCCGAGATCCACGCCGCGGTGCTCGCCGGGCTGCTCTCCCACCTGGGGCTGCGGGACGGCCGGACGCGCGAGTACACCGGCGCGCGCGGGGCGAGGTTCGCGATCTTCCCCGGCTCGGCACTCGCGCGCCGCGGGCCGACCTGGGTGATGGTCGCCGAGCTCGTCGAGACGACGAGGCTGTGGGGCCGGACAGCGGCCGCCGCGAGATCGGGCGGGTCGAGGCGCTCGCCGAGCATCTCGTCAAACGCTCCTACGGCGAGCCGCGCTGGGAACGCCGCCGCGCGGCCGTCGTCGCGTCCGAGCGGGTGACGCTCTACGGCCTGCCGATCGTCGAGTCGCGGACGGTCCAGTACGGGCGGATCGATCCGGCGGCCGCGCGAACGCTGTTCATCCAGCGCGCGCTCGTCGAGGGCGACTGGGACGAGCGCCACGCGTTCATGCGCGAGAACGAGCGCCGGGTGGAGAGAGGTCGAGGCGCTCGAGGCGCGGGCGCGGCGACGTGATCTCCTCGCCGAGCGAGGCGGTCAGGGCGGCGTTCTTCGACGGGCGGATACCGCAGGAGGTCATCAGCGGGCGCCATTTCGACCGCTGGTGGAAGGACGCGCGGCGGGCGGAGCCGACGCTACTGCACTACCCGATGGAGATGTTGATCGAGGGCGACGTCGCGCTCGCCGACGCGGACCGGCCGGCGTGCTGGATCCAGCCCCGCCCGCCCCTGGAGCTCGGGCTGTCCTACCGCTTCGACCCCGGCTCGGCCGCCGACGGCGTCACCGTCCATGTCCCGCTGAGGTCACTGGGAGCCGTCAGGGAGATCGGACTTCGAGTGGCTCGTCCCCGCGTTGCGCACCGAGCTCGTCGTCGCCCTGCTGCGCGCGCTGCCCAAGCGGCTGCGCACCCCGCTCGTTCCGATCCCCGATACCGCCGCCGCGCTGCTCGCCGACGTCACGCCGCGGTCCGGCCCCCTGCTCGACGTGCTCGCGGAGGCGATCGAGCGGTTGCGCGGCGTGCGGATCGGCGCGGACGACTGGTCGCTCGACGCTCTGCCCGCGCATCTTCGGATGACGTTCTCCGTCGAGGACGAGGACGGGACGGTGCTCGCCTCGGGCCGGTCGCTCGGCGGGCTGCGCGAGGAGCTCCGGCCGGCGCTGGCGGCGCGCCTGGAGCACGCGATGCCTGCGCTCGCGCGTCACGGGATGCGCGACTTCGACGTCGAGTCGCTGCCGCGCACGGTCGACCTGCCGGGTGGCCTGCGCGGCTTTCCGGCGCTCGTCGACGAGGGTGATGCGGTCGGCATCCGGGTCTGCGAGACCGTCGCTGAACAGGCGGTCTCGATGGTCGGCGGGACGCGGCGGCTGCTGCGGCTCACCGTCGCCTCGCCGCGGCGATGGATCACCGACCAGCTCGGCCCGCAGCTGACGCTCACCCTCGCGGCCGCGCCCCACGGCAGCCTGGACGCGACGATCGAGGACGCGACGAGCGCCGCCCTCGACGCGCTGATCGCGAGCGGCGGCGGGCCGGCGTGGGACGCCGGCGCCTTCCACGCGCTCCGCGAGCACGTCCGCGGCGACCTGCGCCCCACGACGCTCGGCGCGCTGCGTGCGTTCGGCGAGATCCTCGAGGCGGCGCGCGCCGTCCGCGACCGGCTCGACACGCTCCCGGCGAGCGCCGCGTTCGGGCCGGCACGGGAGGACGTCGCGCGCCAGCTCGGCCGGCTCGTGTACCCGGGGATGCTCGCCGCGACCGGCCTCGCGCGGTTGGGCGACGTCGAGCGCTACCTGCGCGCGGCCGCGCAGCGCCTGGACCGGCTGCCACGCCACCTGGCCGCCGACTCGCAACGGATGGCCGAGATCCACGAGCTCGAGGAGCGGGCCGACGGACGCGTGGACCTGGCCTGGCTGCTGGAGGAGGTGCGCGTCGCCCAGTTCGCCCCGGGCCCGCTCGTCCGCCCGGGCTCGACGATCAAGCGGCTGCGCGGGGCCCTCGCCCGTCGCTGAGGACGCGCGCCGTCGGCGCGCCCACGCGGCCGATGCGCAACCCTGTGGTTGCGCTATGGTGGCGCCATGCCCACCCTGATCTTCGTCCACGGCGCGTGCGTCCGCGACGCCGCGTGGTGGTGGAGCAAGATGACCGAGCCGCTCGCCGCGCGGGGAATCGCCACGGCCACGGTGGCGCTGCCGAGCTGCGGCGAGGCCGGGGCGGCGCTCGGGGACCTCTACGACGACGTCGCCGCCTGCCGCGACGTGATCCGCTCCGCCGGCGGGCCGGTCGTGCTCTGCGGTCACTCCTACGGCGGCATGGTCATCACCCAGGCCGGCGCCGACGAGCGGGTGACCGAGCTGATCTACGTCACCTCGGTCATGCCCGACACCGGCCAGTCGCAGGCCGAGCTGATCGGCTCTGAGCCGGCGCCCTGGATGCGACCCGGCGCGGACGGCACGGTCGCGGTCGACCCAGAGATGATCCCCCGGCTCTTCCTGCAGGACTGCGACGAGGCGACGACCGGCGAGGCGGTGTCGCGCCTCACGCGGCAGTCGCTGACGCCGTTCACCCAGCCGCCGCTCGAGATCTCGTGGCGGCACAAGCCGGCGACGTACCTCGTCTGCACCGAGGATCGCGCCACCCCCGCCGAGGCGCAGCGCCGGCGCGTGAGGGAGGGCGCTCGCGCCGTCGAGTTCGCCGCCGGACATCACCCGTTCCTCTCCCGGCCGGACGCGTTCGCCCACCGCCTCGCCACCGAGATCGCCGGGCTCCGGTCACGCCCGGCGTGACCCGTCCGCCCTTGACCCCCGTGTGCCCTTGACCTCCGTGTGCATGTTGGCTAGGATGATGACAACGTTGTCATCAGGCGGGGAGGCCGGTGCTCACGAGCGTGCAGGCGCCAGTCGGAAGCTGCGGTGATGCACCCCGGGCAGCCGCAAGGAGAGGAACGACCGTGAGCCCGAGCACCGTCCCGAGCCAACTCGCATTCACCCTGCGCCGCCGGCTGCGGCCCCTGACCCGGTCCTGGTCGTCGGCCGTCGCGGCGCTCGCTGCCGTGCTGCTGCTGCTGGCCGGCGCGACGGCGCCCGCGTCCGCCGCCACCGGCGCGGGCGACACGGTCAATCCCGTCGACGCGCAGCGGGCTGCGGCCACCTACCAGGCACTCCAGCGCAACCTCTACCTCCCCCAGGATCTGCTCTACAAGAAGAGTGACCCGACACAGAACTTCGGCTACCTCTGGGACTTCGTCAATCCGTTCGCGGCCACCGGCGACATGGCCGCCATCCCCGGGATCGGGGCCGGCTACCGCAGTGACCTGCAGGCCCGGGACCGGGGGATCATGAAGTACTACGACACGCAGGAGACCGGCCCGACCGGGCAGTCCCAGCCGCCGGCGTTCGCCTCCGGTGTCCGGCCGCCGCTCGACTCCGCCCAGCCCACCTACTACGACGACAACGCCTGGGTCGGGCTCGACTTCATGCGCGAGTACCAGCTCATCCGACAGCAGTCGGACCTGACACGCGCCGAGGGCGTGTTCCACTTCGTGGTGAGCGGCTGGGACACGAGAACGAACGTGGCCTGCCCGGGCGGCGTGTTCTGGGAGGACGTCGCCAACGCGCCCCGTAACACCATCTCCAACGCTCCCAACGCGGAGGTCGGGCTCGAGATCTACCAGGCGACCCACGACAGCTACTACCTGACCTGGGCGACGCGCATGTACGACTGGGTCCGCGGCTGCCTGATGAACTCGAACGACATGTACTACGACCACCTCGATGACAGCGGCAACGTCAACACCGCACTGTGGAGCTACAACCAGGGGACGATGATCGGCGCCGGGGTGCTGCTCTACCAGATCACCGGCGACCGCACCTACCTCCAGCAGGCCGAGCAGACCGCGGCCGCCTCGGTCGGCTATTACGGCGCGGGCGGCAATCTGTACCACCAGCCGGCCGTGTTCAACGCGATCTTCTTCCGCAACCTGCTCGCGCTGGCCAAGCTCGACCACGACCCGAGCTACGCGCGGATGGCCGCCTCCTACGCCGACACCGCGTGGTTGCAGGATCGCCAGTCGACCGGGCTGTTCAGCGACCCGGATCCGACCGGCGGGGAGTCGCTCGAGAACCAGACCGCACCGATGGCCGAGATCTACGCGCTGCTCGCCGAGCAGGCGCCCGTGTTCGCCGCCACCGGATCGACCAGCCCGTCATCCGTGATCGTCCAGCCGGGCGCGTCGGGCCACACCACGCTGGCCCTCCAGTCGGTGACGGGGCGCGCGCAGACGGTGACGTGGACGGCCAGCGCTCCGTCCGGGTTCACCGTGACCCCGTCGTCAGGGAGCCTCACCGTGCCCGCCGGCGGCAGCGCCGACACTCCGGTGACGATCACCGGCGGCGCAACCGACGGCAACTTCAAGGTGACGTTCACGTTCTCCAGCGCATCCGGGGCGATCCAGCCGATCACGACCTCGGTGATCGTGGCCCGCCCGGGCGACCTGGCGCCGTTCTTCGACAACACCGGCATCTCCGATGACACCGACCAGGCGGCGGGGAACCTCGACGGCCTCGGGTACAGCTACTCCGAGCAGGCGCTCACCGCCGCCGGGCTGGCCCCCGGCGCCGCTGTCACCAGCGGCGGCGTCCAGTACACCTGGCCCGACGCCGCCGCCGGCCAGCCGGACAACCTCACCGCGGCGGGTCAGGTGATCGACCGTCCCTCCGGTGGCGGGCGCCACCGAGCTCGGCGTCATGGGCTCCGCCACCAACGGCCCCTCCACCGGAGCGCTCACGATCACCTACACCGACGGCACCAGCCAATCGGCCACGCTGGGATTCACGGACTGGACGTCGGGCAGCGCCTCGCTCGGCAACGGGATCGCGGCCTCGATGGCCTATCGCAACAGTGGGGGCGGCAGCTCGCAGCAGATCGGGACGAAGGTGTTCACCACCGACATCCCGCTCGCGCCGGGCAAGACGGTGGCCTCGGTGACCTTGCCCGCGAGCGCCAACCAGGGCCTGCTCCACGTGTTCGCCCTCGGCACCGACAAGGCCCCCCTCACCAGCGGCTGACCGCCGCATCCGCTCCGCCGGCCCCCGGCTCACCGGGCCGCGACGAGATGCGGGCCCGGAGCGCCGGGCTAGGACACCTGGGCGGGCGAGGCCCGGGTGTATCCGCTCGGGATCGAGTCATCGGTGGCGATCGCGACGTGACCGGCCGTGGCCGGCACCCAGTCCTCGACGAACAGCACGCGGCTGCCGCCGTTGACCTGCCAGACCATGCGCAGCGGCTGGTAGTCCTGCGCGTCGGCGTACAGGACGGTGGTGTGCGGCGGCTCGCTCGGGACTGGGCTCATCTGCGCTCCTGTCTGCCGGGATCCAGTCGCGTCTGCACGGCGCTGCGTACACCCCTCCAGACGATCGCCGCCGCCGGAAGGTCGGGTCCCGCCAGACAGGAGCAGGGCAACCGCCGCGCCCACCGCCCGGAAGGAGCCCGCCGCGGCACCGCGAAGAGGCCCCGGTGTACCCGGTTCGGGTGATGGCCAACTTCGCGGGCGAACTGCGGCGAGTGTTCGGCGCGGACACGCCGGACCACGGCCGGCTGCGTGACCGGCTGGTCGCGCTGGTCCTGACGACCATCGGGTTCGACCTCATCTGCGGCGTCCTCGCGTACCTGTTCGAGCACGGCCAGGCGCGGTCTCAGGTCCGCACCTTCGGCAGCGCGATCTTCTGGACGACGACACAGCTCCTCACCGTCTCCTCCAACCTCAGCAACCCGATCTCGGCGCCGGCGAGGATCCTCGACGTCCTGATGGAGATCTACGCGATCACCGTCATCGGCACCCTGGCCGCCGCCTTCGGCGCCTTCCTCATCAAGCGCGGGGAGCAGCACGACGCCGCCGACGCCGCCGTCGAGCAGCCACGACGGCCGCTGGGCTAGCGGGTCTCGTCGTGCGGCGGGTGTCAGAGCTCGAGGACGGCTACGCCTGGAGGGAGGTCGGATCACGACGCTGCTGGCCGCCGATTCCGGGAAATCCGACGCCGAGCGCGCGCGATTCTCCGAGACCTCGAACCGCGCCGACGCCGCCGCCGCCTGCCTGCTCTCGCGGAGGTCGAGCCGCGTATGCGCCGCACCTGCACGATCGAGATCGATGCCACTCAGCCCTTGACGATCGTCGTCGACGGGCTCGCCGAGCTCGGCCGCCCGCCGCGTGGCCGAACACGGACGCCCGTCCACCCGCCTCGTCGATCATCGCCGCCAGGTCCTCGATCTCGGCACCGCTGAGGTCGCGGATCATCGCGTCGAGGTCGTCGACGTCGACGTACATCTCACACCAAGGTCCGTGGCCCTGCGCGAGGCCGTCCTGACGGATCATCATTACGGCAATGGACGAGCACGGGCTCTACGGCGTTCCCCGGGAACGGTTCATCGCGGAGCGCACCGCACTGGCCAAGTCTCTGCGTGCCGACGGGCGGCGCGAGGAGGCGCCAGGGTCGCCGCGCTGCGCAAGCCGTCGGTGGCGGCGTGGACGGTCAACCACCTGGTTCGCATGGAGCCCGAGCGACTCGCGACCCTCGTGGAGGCCGGCGATGCGCTGCGGACCGCACAGGATCGGATGCTCTCCGGAGACGGAACCGCGGATGAGCTGCGGGACGCAGTCGAGCGCGAGCGGGCGGCGGTCGGCGCGCTCCTGTCGGTCGCGGCCGAGCTGGGGATGAGCGGCGCGGTCTCCGATCGCGTCGCCGGCACCTTGCACGCGGCCGCGCTCGACCGGGACGCGCGCGATCTGGTGTGTCTGGGCCGGCTCGTCGAGGAGCTGCAGCACGTCGGGTTCGGCGGCGAATCGCTCGCGTCCGGTCCGGCGCCGAGCCGTCCGGGCGGGAGCGGTCGAACACGACCGCGCGGCGCGAACCGCGGACGGCGTCAGGAGCGGGACGCGCCCGCGTCGTCGCCCCCGGACGCCAAGCGCGCCGAGGGGCGCGCGAGGGCCGAGGAACGCGCGAAGGCCGAGGAACGCACGAGGGCCGAGGATCGCAAGCGCGCCCGCCGCGCGGAGCGCGAGGCCAGACACCGCCTGCAAGCGACCGAGCGCGTTCTCGCCAACGCCGAGCAGCGGCACGCGAGCGCACGCGCCGCGTTCCAGGACGCCGAGGAGAAGCTCGGTCTCGCGAGAGCCGACGCCGAGACCGCCGCCGACGCGCACGCGCAGGCGCAACGCGCGGTCGATTCCCAGGTTCTCTCGGCACGGCCTTCGCGCGAGACCTGATCAGCGAGATCGGGACCGGGGGCCGCCATGGTCGGGCTCGCCGGGGGCGCCAGGGTCGGGCTCACCCGGGCGGCGCCAGGGCCGGGCTTGCTTGCCCCTTGACGAGGTGTAAGGCCTTACGTATCGTGATCGGTCACCCGCCGTCGTCGAGGAGGATTCCGATGTCCGCCGTCTCACCTGCCGCTGTTCCGGATTTCGAGGCGCTGCGGGCGTGCTGGCACCCCGTCGGCTCCGCGAGTGAGCTCACCGACGCGCCGCTGCGCGTGCGCCTGCTCGGCCATGACCTGGCGCTGTGGCGAGATACGTCCGGCGCCCCGCGCGCCCTGCGTGATGTGTGCGTCCATCGGGGCACGGCGCTGTCGCTGGGTCGGGTCGTCGGCGACGAGCTGATGTGCCCGTATCACGGCTGGCGCTACGGCGCCGACGGACGGTGCGTCGCGATCCCGCAACTGGCGGATCCGTCGCGCGTACCGGGCAAGGCGCGGGTGGACGCGTTCGGCTGCCAGGAGCGCTACGGGTTGCTGTGGGTCGCGATGGATCAACCGCGGTGGGAGCTGCCGGAGATCCCCGAGCTCGACGACGACGGCTGGACGGTGGTGCGGGCCGGGCCGTACCGGTGGCGTTCCGACGCCTCGCGCCAGCTGGAGAACTTCACCGACTTCGGTCACTTCCCATGGGTACACCCCGGGCTGCTCGGCGATCCCGAGCGGCCCGTCGTGCCGGCCCACACGGTCACACCCGAGGGGCACGTGCTCCGCTACCAGATCGTCCGGCCGGAGGCGCCCAACACCGACGACTTCCCGGTCTTCAACAACGAGGTCGTCGACTCCCCGGAGCGCCACAGCCGCTACGAGCTTCACCTGCCCTACACGATCCTGCTGCGGCTCGATTGGGGGGCCGGGCCGGAATGGTCTACTTCTTCGCCTCCCAGCCGGTCGACACCGACCACTGCGTGGGCTATCTCGCGATCGCGCGCAACTATGACCACGACCAGCCGGCGAGTGTCCTGCAGTCCTTCGAGGACACGATCTTCAACCAGGACCAGCACGTCGTCGAATCCCAGCGACCTGGAGCGTGTCCCGTTCGACCTGGCCGCGGAGATGCACCTGAAGTTCGATGCCGTCGCGGTCAACTACCGGCGCGAGATGCGCCGGCACGGGCTCGCCGCGGCGCCCGCCGACCCGTCGTGAGCGCGCTCGACGAGACGCTGGACGTCGTCAGCCTGCGCACGCAGTCGATGCGCCGGATCCGGGCGGGGATCGTCTACGGTGACATCGCGCCCGGAACGATCCATTCGGCGCCGGCGCTGGCGGCGCGTCTGGGCGTGTCGATCACCCCGGTGCGCGAGGCGCTGCTGGAGTTGACCTACCGCGGAATGGTGACCCAGGTACGCAACCGCGGCTTTCGCATCGTCGAGCACTCGCCGGCCGATCTCGACGCGGCACTCGAGCTGCGGCTGCTCGTGGAGCTGCCGATGATGATGCGACTGGCGGCCACGTTGCAGCCAGGCGACGCGCGGCGTTTCCGCTTGCTCGTCGACGACGGGCTCGACGCGGCGCACGCGTCGGACTTCACCGCGTTCCTCGACCTCGACTGTCGGTTCCACCTCGGGTTGCTCGCGCTGGCCGGCAACGCCCGCGTCGTGGACGTCGTCGATCAGGTGCTCGACCAGTTGCGCCTCGGCGCGTTCCACCGGCCGGGCACAGGGACGCGCTTGGTCGAGGTCGCCATAGGGCATCAGGAGATCCTGGCCGCGATCGAGGCGGGCGACGCCGCGGCCGTCGAGCGCGCCGTGCGCGCGCACCTGACGTTGACCCGCTCCGCGTGGGCATCGGAGGATTGAGCCGCCGCGTTTCGGACCGGTCGAAATACGATCGACGAAATCGATCGTATTCGGGTCAACTCGTCCTTATATGAACGAAAATTAGACGCTATCGTCTGATGCAGAACACAACCCGAGGTCCCGAAATGCATCCCAAAACCGCCGGCATCACGATCACCGCCCACACCCGCGACCTTCAGCGCTTGATGCACCCCCAGGCCAAGGACCGCCCGCGTCGGCGCCTGCCCTGGGCCCGCAAGAGCCGCTGACGGCAACACAGCCCGAGCCGCGCCCCGAGAGCCCGGGGCGCAGGCGGCCCTGGCCACGGCAGTTCGTCGCGGCGTCCCCGAGCGCGTCACTCATCCGTCAGCGAGCGGCCCGCATGCCGGGGTCGTCGCGGAGCACCGCGTACAGGTAACCGTCCCGGTAGCGGCCGGCTCGCCACTGCGCCCCCCGGACGAGGCCCTCGCGCGTGAAGCCCGCGGCCTCCAGCGAGCGCTGCTCGGCGACGTTCTCCACGTCGGTGTGCGCCTCCACTCGGTTGACCGCCGTGTGCGCGAAGAAGAGCTCCGCCAACGCCCTCTGCGCCGCCCGCCCGATCCCCTGGCCTCGCGCCGCGGGCGCAAGCCAGATCCCGATCATCGGGCACCACGAGCCCCGGTTGGGCCCCCAGTGGACGTAGTGCCAGGACACGGCACCGACCACCGCGCCATCCTCACCGACGACGACGAGGCCACCGGCGTCATCGAGGCCGGCGGGACGCACCGCGGTGCGCTCGCCTCGCGGACCGAAGTCGTCGAACGGGCTCTGACCGCCGGTCAGCATCACAAGATCGTCTTCTCGCTCGGGCCGCAGCACGACACCCACGACCCGATTCGTATCAACGCCGGCGCCTCAGCGACAATCCGGGGATGGAGTGCGGTTGATGACGAGCAGTTCGCCACGCGGGCCGCGCTTCTTTCGGTGCTCGCCGGCGCGGGCGCCGCATCCGCCGGCCAGCTGCGCCCGGGAGCGACCTCAGCGCCTCATGGCCGTCTGAGAGATCGTGGACGCCCGGTCCGACGGTCACTTGGAGCGCACCGTGGTCGGCATGTGACACCAAGGCGCTCCAAGTGCCACGGCGCGCTCGTCTTCGTCGACGCGGGGCGCGTCCGTGCCGTCAGGGGACACCAGCCCGATCTCCGCGCAAGACCCGAGCGGCGCTTTCCAGAGAGCGAACGACGGGCCTCGAACCCGCGACCTTCGGCTTGGGAAGCCGACGCTCTACCAGCTGAGCTACGTTCGCGCCGCGACGACCGATTCTAGGGGGCCGGACCGAGCCGCGTCGATCCGCGCGGCGGTCCGAGCACGGACGGACCGCCGGGCCGGGTGGGCCAAGCGCGGCCTCGCGCTGCACCCTCGCTCTACCATCGAATCGCCGATGAAGAGGTTCGTGATCCCCGCTGGGGTGCTCGCTGCCGCGGTGGCACTGATCGTGCTGCTGACGTGGGGCGTCTCGACCCACAACGACACGGGCTCGATCGACGTGCAGGTCGCGCGCCACCATTATCCGCTGGTCCCGGGCTACGACCAGAAGCTGCCGCTGCTCGGCACGAACCGGAGCGCATCGGTGGCGTCGTTCCACGGCCGCTGGGTGCTGCTCAACATCTACGCGTCGTGGTGTCCCCCGTGCCACGCCGAGGCGCCGCTGATCGCGTCCGAGCAGCGCGTGCTCGCCGCCCACCATGCGCTCCTCGTCGGGCTCACGTACATGGACAGCGAGCCCTCGACCCGATCCTTCGACCGCCGCTACGGCCTGCACGCGCCGGTGCTGCGCGACCTGAGCGGCGTCTTCTCCCACAACCTCGGCACCTTCGAGGTCCCCGAGTCGTTCCTGATCGATCCGCAGGGCAGGATCGTCGCGCTGCGCCGCCAGGAGGTCTCGCCGACGTGGCTGAAGACGGCGGTCCTCCGCACCTCTCCAAGCGGACATGAGCGGGCACGGCCGCGTGGTCGCGCCGGTGCTCGCGGTCCTGCTCGTGGTCACGGCGCTCGCCGCCTCGCCGGCGGCGCACGCCGCACAGGCCGGCCACGCGCGGGTCGTCCATTCACCCAGGCCCAGCAGCAGTTCAACTGCACGATCTGCCACGAGCCGCTCAACGAGGCGCGCTCCGCAGAGGCCTACCAGGAGAACGCGCTGCTGCGCACGCTCATCGCGCACGGGGACACGATGGGCCAGATCAAGCGCGCGATGGTCGCCAACTACGGCGTCGCGGTGCTCGCCAACCCGCCCAAGCGCGGGTTCGCGGTGCTGATCGTGATCGTGCCCGTCGCCGTGATCGTGCTCGGGGTCATCGTCGTCGCCTACACGATCCCGCGCTGGCGCCGGCGCGCCGCCGAGCAGGCGGGCCGAGCGCGCCCGGCCGGCCCGGCGATCAGCGACGCCGACGAGCAGCGCCTCGCCGCCGACCTCAAGCAGCCGCGCGACCGCCAGCCGCCCCACCCGGACCCGATGCCTACATCGAGTCGGGCGCGCTGACCCCGAGCAGGAACAGCGACTGCGCGATCACCTGCCGCGCCGCCTGCGAGAGCGCGATCCGGCGCGATCGACCGACCGGGGGCTCGCGCCCCATCACCCTGCAGTCGCGGTAGAACGCGGTGAACTGCTGGGCGAGCTCGAGCGCGTAGGCCGCGATCCGGTGCGGCGCGCGTCGCTCGGCCGCCTCGGCGACCTCGTCGGGGAACGCGCGAGCGCCTGACGAGCGCCCGCTCGGCGTCCTCGAGGGCGGCCGCCTCGCGGCCGCGCCCCCCGTCCATCCGTCGCCCGGAGCGCCGCCGCGACGCGCGGCTGCTCGAGCCGCCCGAGCATCGTGACGCTCCGGGCGTGCGCGTACTGGACGTAGTAGACGGGGTTCTCTCTGGACTGCTCGCGGGCGCAGAGTCGAGATCGAGATCGACGGTCCGGTCGTGGGAGCGCTGCAGCATGAAGAAGCGGGTCGCGTCGACGCCGACCGCCGGTGAGCTCGTCGAGCGTGATGAAGTCGCCGCGGCGCTTGGAGAACGCCGCCGCTCGGTCCCCTCGACGAGGTGGACGAACTGCAGGATCGGCACTCGAGCTCGGTCGGGGTCGCCGCCGAGCGCCGCAAACGCCGCCTTCATCCGCGGCACGTAGCCGTGGTGGTCGGCCCACCGGGATCACTGGTCGTAGCCGCGCTCGATCTTCTCCAGCAGGTAGCCGAGGTCGCCCGCGAGATAGGTCGGCTCACCACCCGGTGCGACGCAGGACCCGGTCGGCGTCGTCGCCGAACGCGGTGGAGCGAAGCCACAGCGCGCCCTCGGACTCGTAGGACTGCCCACCCCCGGCGACCATCTCCAGCGCGCGCTCGATGTAGGCGGGCGAGCCCTCGTGGACCGTGCGCTCGGAGAAGAAGCGGTCGAAGTGCACCCCGTAGCGCTCGAGCGTCCGGTCGATCTCCTCGATCAGCAGTGCCGCCGCCGCCGCGCCCTGCCTGCGCCGGGGTCCATGCCCCGGCGGCGCCGTCGCGATCCGGTCGGCGAGCTCGGTGACG
>CAVPBY010000049.1:0-129700 GCA_963702225.1 uncultured Solirubrobacteraceae bacterium
GACGTGATCGCGTACGTCGCCGAGCGCGACATACGCTTCATCCGGCTGTGGTTCACCGACGTCCTGGGCCAGCTGAAGGCGTTCTCGATCAACGTCACCGAGCTGGCCGACGCGTTCGAGGGCGGGATGGGCTTTGACGGCTCCTCGATCACCGGCTTCAACGCGATCGAGGAGTCCGACATGATCGCGATGCCCGACCCGGGCACTTTCTCCGCGCTGCCGTGGCGGCCCAACGAGGCCGGGCGTGGCGCGCATGTTCTGCGACATCCAGACGCCCGAGCGCACGCCGTACGAGGGCGATCCCCGGCACGTGCTGCGCCGCGCCGTGCAGCGCGCGGAGCGGATGGGCTTTGACCACTTCTACGTCGGGCCCGAGCTCGAGTACTTCTACTTCCGCGACTCGAAGTCGACCGAGGTGCTCGACGAGGGCGGCTACTTCGACCTGACCACGCTCGACGCCGGCTCGGACCTGCGGCGCGAGACGGTGCTGGCGCTCGAGCAGCTCGGGATCCATACCGAGTACACCCACCACGAGGTCGGCCCCAGCCAGCACGAGATCGACATGCGCTACGCCGACGCGCTGAAGATGGCCGACGACTGCATGACCTACCGGATCACGGTCAAGGAATACGCGATGAAGTACGGGCTGCACGCGACCTTCATGCCCAAGCCCCTGTTCGGCGAGAACGGCTCGGGCATGCACACGCATCAGTCGCTGTTCCGCGGCGAGGACAACGCCTTCTACGACGCCGACGACCCGTACTTCCTGTCCGACGTGGGCAAGGCGTTCATCGCCGGCCAGCTGCGCCACGCCCGGGAGATCTGCGCGATCTTCGCCCAGTGGGTCAACTCCTACAAGCGGCTGGTGCCCGGCTACGAGGCCCCGGTGTACGTGGCGTGGTCGCGCCGCAATCGCTCGGCGCTGGTGCGCGTCCCGCTCTATCACCCCGGCAAGGAGCGCGCCACGCGGATGGAGCTGCGCTGCCCCGATCCCGCCTGCAATCCGTACCTGACCTTCGCCGTGCTGCTGCAGGCGGGCCTGGAGGGGATCGAGCACGGCTACGAGCTGCCCGATCCGATGGAGAAGAACCTCTACCACCTGTCCCCGGACGAGCGGCGGCGGCTGGGGATCGATCAGCTGCCCGAGACGCTGGGCGAGGCGATCGAGCTGACCGCGAGTCAGAGCTGGTCCTGCGGACGCTGGGCGAGCACATGTTCAACCGCTACATCGAGATCAAGCGCCAGGAGTGGGACGACTACCGCGTCCAGGTCACTCCCTGGGAGCTGGAGCGCTACCTGCCGGTGCTGTAGCAGGCCGGCCCTACAGCGCAGCGCCTGCGCAGCTGCGCCGGCGTCGGTGACCGGCGCCTGGCAGGCGAAGTGCTCGCACACGTAGGCGGCCGCGCGTCCGTCGACCGCCGCGCGGCCCTCGAGCAGCGGAACGCCGTCCGGGGGGCCACCGGCCATCACGACGTACGGATGAAAGCTCTGCGCGCACCACGCGCGGCGAGCGCGTCGGCCCGGCCCCCGACCGACGATCGCGACCTCGCGCACCGGGGCCAGGTAGAAGTCGAATGCCTGTAGCGCGTGCCCGAAAGCCAGCGGATGGCGCCCGGCGATCGGCGCCAGCAGCCCCAGCACGCCGAGCGCGTGGCGCTCGTACTCGGCCTCGCCTGAGAGCAGCGCCAGGCGCAGCAGGCCGAACGCGGCGGACGAGCTGCCCGACGGGATCGGCGAGTCCTCGAGGTCCTTGCGGCGCGGCGAAGCCGCTCGTCGGTCGGCGGCGGTGGTGAAGAAGCCGCCACGCTCGCGGTCGGCGAAGCGCTCGATGATCGCGTCGGCGAGGGCCACCGCCTCGCGGTACCAGCGCGGCTCGAAGGTCGCCTCATACAGCGTCAGCAGCGCCTGGAGCAGGAAGGCGTGGTCCTCGAGGTAGGCGTCGATGTGGCGCGCGGCCGTCCTTCCAGGTCCGCAGCAGCCGCCCGTCGGCGTCGCGCAGCTCGCTCGAGCACGAACTCGGCGCAGTCGCCGCCGCGGCCTCCACGTAGTCGGTCGCGCTCGAGCGCGGCGCCGGCCTCGGCCAGCGCCGAGATCATCAGCGCGTTCCAGGAGCACAGCCGCTTGTCGTCGAGCCCGGGCCGCACCCGCTGCGCGCGCGACGCCGTAGAGCCGGCAGCGGATCTCCGGCAGGCGCTCGGGCGTCGGGCCGCGCGCCCTCGAGCACGTTGGCGCGCCCTCGAAGTTGCCGCGCTCGGTGGCGCCGAAGAAGGCGATCGCCTCGCTCGGCCAGCGAGGCGTCGCCGAGCGCCTCGCGCAGCTCGTCCAGCGTCCAGACGTAGAACTTGCCCTCCACGCCCTCGGAGTCGGCGTCGAGCGCGCGAGCAGAAGCCGCCCTCGGGGCCGCGCATCTCGCGCAGCGCCCAGTCGAGCGTCTCGCTGCAGACCCGGCGCAGCAGCGGCTCGCCCGAGACCTGCCAGCCGTGCAGGTAGGCCCGGGCCAGCAGCGCGTTGTCGTAGAGCATCTTCTCGAAGTGGGGCACGGTCCAGGTCGCGTCGACGGCGTAGCGCGCGAAGCCGCCGCCGACCTGGTCGTAGATGCCGCCGCGGGCCATCGCGCGCAGGGTGCTCCAGCGACATCTCGCGCTCGCCGCGCACGAGCAGGAACTCGATCACCGAGGCCATCGGGAACTTCGGCGCGCGCCCGAAGCCGCCGTGCGCGCGCGTCATAGGAGCCGCCGCAGCGCCGGCAACGCGCCTCGGTCGAGGAGCTGCTCGGTGATCGGCTCGGCTGAGGCCTGCATGCCGCGCGCTGGCGCCGAGCGACGCGGCACCTGCGCGCCCTGGCTCGCGCACCTCGTCGCGCCGCTGCGCCCACGCCGTCGGACACCGCCTCGAGCACCGTGCGCCAGCTCGGCATCCCGTGGCGCGGCTCGGGCGGGAAGTAGGTACCGACGTAGAACGGCTGCCTGCTCGGGGTCAGGAACGCGTTCAGCGGCCAGCCGCCCTGGCCGGTCATCGCCTGGCAGGCCTCCATGCAGACGGCGTCGACGTCGGGGCGCTCCTCGCGGTCGACCTTGATGCACACGAAGTGCTCGTTCATCAGCGCGGCGACCTCGGGGTCCTCGAAGGACTCGCGCTCCATCACGTGGCACCAGTGGCAGGCGGAGTAGCCGATCGAGACCAGCAGCGGGCGGTCCTCGTGCGGGCGCGGTCCAGCGCCTCGTCGCCCCAGGCGTACCAGTCGACGGGGTTGTCCTTGTGCTGGCAGCAGGTAGGGCGAGGTCTCGTCGGCGAGGCGGTTGGGCACGGGTCAGGCTACCCCGGCGGGGACCGCGCAATAGGCTGGGGACAGTGCTTCGAGAGAGGAAGGAGACAACTTGCCTGACCATCGCGAGCCGGTGACCGCCCCCGATGCCCCGGCGGCGATCGGACCCTATGTCCACGCCGTGATCGGCCGGCGGCCTGCTGTTCTGCTCCGGGCAGATCCCGCTCGACCCGCGCACCGGGGACCTCGTCGGCAGCACGGCGGCGGACCAGGCCGGGCGCTGCCTGGAGAACCTCGCGGCGGTCTGCCAGGCCGCCGGGACGACGCCTCGGCGACGCCGTCAAGGTGACGATCTACATGACTGACATGTCGGCGTTCGCGTCGGTCAACGAGGTCTACGCGTCGTTCTTCGAGTCCAGATCCGCCGGCGCGGTGGCGGTCGGGGTGGCGGCGCTGCCGCGCGGTGCGCAGGTGGAGATGGACGCGGTGGTGGCGCTTGGAGCTGAGCCAGACCTCGTCGGGGCGCGCGGTCACGGCCGACGACGTCCGCCGCGCCGCGGCCGCCGGCGCCGGCGTGATCCGCGAGACGCCGGTGCTGAGCTCGCAGACGCTGGCGGAGCGCACCGGCGGTCGACGGTGGCGCTCAAGGCCGAGAACCTGCAGCGCACGGGCTCGTTCAAGCTCCGCGGCGCGCTGGCCAAGATCGCCTCGCTCGCGGACGCGAGTGCGCCCGCGGCGTCGTCGCCGGCAGCGCCGGCAACCACGCCCAGGCGGTGGCCTACGCGGCCCGCGCCCGCGGGGTGCGCTGCGAGGTGTTCATGCCCGAGGCGGCGCCGATCGCCAAGGCCGAGGCGGCCAGCGCGCTCGGGCGCACGTGCGACTGGTCGGCGCGACCGTGGACGAGTCGCTGGCCGCCGCTCACGAGCGGGCGCGCACCGGCGGGCTGGCGTTCGTGCATCCCGTTCGACGACCCCGAGGTGATCGCCGGCCAGGGCGGGCTGGGCCTCGAGCTGCTGGCGCAGGTCCCCGACCTGGCGCGCGTGATGGTGCCGGTGGGCGGCGGCGGGCTGGTCAGCGGCGTCGCGGTGGCGATCAAGTCCGAGCGCCCCGAGTCGAGGTGATCGGGGTCCAGGTCGATGACCTGCGCGCCGTTGCCGGCGTCGCTGGCGGCCGGCGAGCCGGTGGCGGTCGACTCGGCGCTGACGATCGCCGACGGGATCGCGGTCAAGCGGCCCGGGCGAGCTGACGCTGGCGCTGATCGAGCGCTGGGTCGACCGAGATCGTGGTCGTGGCCGAGGACGAGCGTCGCCGAGGCGATGGTGTTCCTGCTCGAACGGGCCAAGCTGGTCGTGGAGGGCGCGGGCGCGGTCGGGGTCGCGGCGCTGCTGCCGGGCAGGTCGACGGCCCCGGCCCGGGAACGACCGCCGTCGTGCTCTCGGGCGGCAACGTCGATCCGGGCCTGCTGGCCCAGATCGCCCGCCGTCACGAGAGCCAGGCCGGGCGGCGGCTCGTGCTGCTGGCCCGGCTGCCCGGATCGTCCCGGGCTCGCTGGCGCTGCTGCTCGCGCTGGTCGGCCAGCTGGGCGCCAACCTGCTCGACGTCGAGCACATCCGCGAGGGCTTTGACCTGCACGTGCGCGAGACGCGCGGTCCAGCTCGTGCTGGAGACGCGCGGGCCCGGGCACGCCGCGCAGGTCACGCGCGCCGTGCGCGAGGCCGGCTACGCCGAGCCGCGCGCGGTCCGGTAGTCGCGCGCCTCCGCCACCAGCGCGGCGATCACGCGGCTGCGCTCGTCGGCCTCGGGGTGCCATTGCACGCCGAGCACGAACCGCCGGTCGGGCGCCTCGATCGCCTCGGGCAGGTCGTCGAGCGTCGGAGTGGCCGGTGACGCCAGACCGTCACCGATCGCATCGACGCCCTGGTGGTGGTGGGACTTGGTGGCGTGCATGCTCCTCGCCGGCCGCTTGCGCGGCCAGCGAGCCGGCGAGCAGGCGCACGTCGTGGTCGGAGCCGACGAAGCTGCCGGGCGACGCGGCGGTGCTCCTCGTGGCCGAGCGTCGTCGGGCAGGTGCTGGAGCAGCGTGCCCCCGAAGGCGACATTGAGCAGCTGCATGCCGCGGCAGATGCCCAGCACCGGCATGTCGCGCTCGACGGCGCGGCGGGTGAGCGCGAGCTCGACCTGGTCGCGCTCGGGCACGTGCCGTTGGTGGCCGGGTGAGGCTCGGCGCCGTAGGAGGCGGGATCGATGTCGTTGCCGCCGGCCAGGATCAGCCCGTCGACCCGGTCGAGCATCTCGTCGGGGTCGTCGACCAGCGCCGGGTCGGGCGGGATCATCAGCGCCAGCCCGCCGGCGCGCTGGATCGCCTCGATGTAGCCGAACGGCAGCAGCGCCGCCGCCTGGTTCCAGACGCCCCAGCTGGCGCCTCGATGTGCGCGGCGCAGATTCCGATCGACGGGACGGTTCTCGCTCATCGGGTCTCAGGCTAGCGAGCGGGCCCGGAGTCGCTCAGGAGGTCCGCAGCAGCGCCCGCTGGACCTTGCCGCTGGCGGTCTTGGGGAGCTCGGCGGCGAAGTCGACGATCCGCGGATACTTGTACGGCGCGGTCTCGCGCTTGACGTGGTCCTGGAGCTCGGTCGGCCAGCTCGTCGCTGGGGTCGTAGCCGTCGCGCAGGACGACGACCGCGCGGACGACGGCGCCGCGCTCGTCGTCGGGGGCGGCGACCACGGCCGCCTCGGCCACCGCCTGCGTGCGAGACCAGCGCCGACTCGACCTCGAACGGCCCGATCCGGTAGCCGGCCGAGATGATCACGTCGTCGGTCCGGCCCTCGAAGTACAGGTAGCCGTCCTCGTCGCTGCGGACGCGGTCGCCGGTGCGCCACGGCTCGTGCTCGGGCGCCGGCTCGCCGTCGAGGTAGGCCGACGAAGAAGGTCGGGTCGGTGCGCGGGTCGTCGAGCACCAGCTCGCCGTCGGCGCGACCTCCAGCTCGACGCCCGGCAGCGGCCGGCCCATCGACCCGGCGCGGACGTCCGCGCCGGCGGGCATGCCGGTCAGCTGGCCGGTCTCGGTCTGGCCGTAGCCGTCGCGGATCTCGAGCCCGGTGCCCTCCTGGAAGGCGCGCAGGACCTCGGGGTTGAGCGCCTCGCCGGCGGCGACCAGCCCGCGCAGCCCCGTGCACCGGAGAGAGGGTCGGCCCGCTTGGCGATCACGCGGTACTCGGTGGGGGCCATGCAGAGCACGTTGACGCGTTCGGAGGCGAGGATCTCCAGCCGCTCGTGCGGGATCGAAGCGAGCGTCGTGCAGCAGCGCCGCGGCGCCGCCGAGCCAGGGGGCGATGAACACGTTGCGTGCCGACTTCGACCAGCCGCTGGCGGCGGTGCACCAGACCAGGTCGCCCTCGCGGGCGTCGAGCCAGTGCGTGGCCTGGAGCCGCTGGCCCGGGAGGTAGCGCTGGCCGTGCACGATCCCCTTGGCCTCGCCGGTGGTGCCGCTGGTGAACGTGATCAGGCACGGGTCGGTGGGCGTCGAGCTCGGCGGCCGGCGCCGGGCTCGCCGTCGAACAGGCGCTCGTCGGGGATGAGCGCGACGTCGCAGGCCGGCTCGGCGGCGGTCAGCTCGGCCGGCGTTGCGCTCGTCGGCGACGATCAGCTTCGGGTCGGCGGCGGCGAGGCCTGCATCCGCAGGTCCTTGGCCCGCAGCTGCTCGTTGCAGGGCAGGGCGACCGCGCCGATCCGGAAGCAGGCGACCATCGTCAGCACCCACTCGGGCCGGTTGCCGATCAGCGTCATCACCACGTCGCCGCGCGCGACGCCGCGTCTGCTCAGCGTGCCGGCCAGCCGCGCGGAGCGGTCGGCCACCTCGCCGAAGGTCCACTCGCGCCGCTCGCCTTCGCGCGTCAGCTCGACCAGCGCGCGGCCGTCCGGGGGCGCAGCGTCGACGACGTCGCGGGAGAAGTTCATCGCGGCACGGCAGTCGCACCTGGGCAGGCCGGCATCGAGGCCGTTGGTAGCCTCGAGACGCATGGGACTGATGACCGGCAGCCGGGCCGCTGGGCAAGCAGCCCGCGGGCCGATTCAACTTCGAACCGCCGCGCGCCGGGCACGGCGCTCTACCTGGAGCCGACGCCGAAGCGGATCCGTGTCGAGGTCGGCGGCGAGACGATCGCCGACAGCCGCCGCGCGATGATGCTGCACGAGTCCGGGCACCAGCCGATCTACTACTTCCCGCCCGAGGACGTGCGCTCCGAGTGCCTCGAGCCCAGCGACCGCCACACCCACTGCCCGAAGAAGGGCGACGCCTCGTACTACACGATCCGCGCCGGGGGCGAGGTCGTCGAGGCGGGGGCCTGGTACTACCCCGAGCCGCTTCCCGATGCGCCGCCGCAGCTCAAGGGCCTGGTCGCCTTCTACTTCAACCGCATGGGCCGCTGGCTCGAGGAGGGCGAGGAGATCGGGGTGCACCCGCGCGACCCCTATCACCGCGTCGACGTGCGTCGGCACCGACCGCCACATCCGCGTGTCGCTGGACGGCGAGGTGCTGGCCGAGACCGACCGCGCCCTGGCGCTGTTCGAGTCCAACCTGCCGGCGCGCTGGTACATCCCGCGCGAGGACGTGCGTGGCCGACGCTCGAGCCCACGACACGATCACCCATTGCCCGTACAAGGGGACGGCGAGCTATCACTCGGTCAGGCTCGCCGATCGGCGACGACACGGCCAGGACCTGATCTGGTTCTACGACGAGCCGCTGGCCGAGGTGGGCCGGATCAAGGGGCTGTTGTGCTTCTTCAACGAGAAGGTCGACATCGAGCTCGACGGCGAGCTGCAGGCCCGCCCGGAAACCCCCTGGAGCCAGGGCGTCAGGTCGGACGCCCAGAACGCGCCGCCGGCGCAGACGCGCGGCTAGCGCTGCAGAGCGCGGTAGCTCCGGCGCAGCGCGGCTAGCGCTTCCGCGCTGAGCGAGGATCGCCGCCAGGCGCTCGGCCTCCGGCGCGGGCTTGCCGGTCAGCCGCTCCCAGGTGATGCGGACGGTGGCCAGCCCGGCCGCGAGCGTGTCGGCGTCCCGGCCGCGGTCGCGCTCGAACGAGTCGCGGCGCTGGTGAAAGTCCCAGCCGTCGAGCTCGACGATCACTCCTGCGTCGTCGAACAGCGCGTCGACCTCATGGCCGCAGACGACCGTGTTGACCTTCGGGGCAGGGCAGGCCGAAGCTGGGCGCAGAAGGCGAGGAAGCGGTCCTCGAACTCCGACCGGGTGGGCGCGCCGGTATCGCTGACGAACCGGCTCAGGAGCTTGGCGCCCGGGTGCCGGGGATAGCGCGCGGCAGACGTCGGCGAGCTGGGCGCGCGTGAGAAACGGGGACCGGCAGCGCGTCGTTGACGATCCGCGTCGAGCCGCCGCGGGGTCAGGCCGGGGGCGCAGTCCAGGAGCGTGCGGGCGGGGCTGGTCACGCGGATGCCGTGGTGGCGGCGGATGTCCCTGCGCGTCGAGGCCCGGTGCGACGTGAACCACGATCCCCGGCCGGCGGCGAAGCTCGGGGACGGTGACGTGAAGCGGCGTGCGCCACCGATCCGTCCAGACCCCACAGCGCGAGCGCCGATCGTGGCTCGAGCGCGGCGCACCGGTCCCGCAGGCGAGGACGGCGGCGGCGGCGCGCTCGAGCGGCGTGGTCGCGGCGGTCTGCCGACGCGCGTAGACGCCGACGTGGACGCGATACAGGCGGCCGTGCCGCGGCGCGATAGCGGATCGCCTGCGCGCCCAGCCCCAGGCGATCGAGCTGCTCGCGCGGTGACGTTGCCGTGCTGGCGGCGGGAGACGCGCGACTATGGCGTCGTCGAGCGGCCGCCCACGACCTGCCGCCTCCGGCCCGCCATGGGCAGCCCCGGCGCCCGGGCCGCCGCCGCCCGGCCCGCTCCGACTATCTCAGGGAGCAGATCGGCAGCTGAGATCTCAGCCTCCGAGCCATCACGTCCGAGGGCGAGCAAACGTCACACACTTGTGACACCTGCCGCCTCGTTATCCTTCGCCGCCCATGGCTGTTGCCGCCCCATACGACGATCGAACCGACGAGCAGAGGCGATCTGCGAGATGGTCCGCCAGTTCGCCGACGAGCAGATCCTCCCCAACGCCGAGCACTACGACCACGAGGACGAGTTCCCCGAGCCGATCGTCGAGCAGATGAAGGAGCTCGGGCTGTTCGGGGTCACGATCCCCGAGGAGTACGGGGGCATGGGGCTGGACCTGACGACCTACGCGATGATCGTCGAGGAGCTGCAGCCGCGGCTGGATCAGCATCTCCGGGATCGTCAACACGCACTTCATCGGCTCCTATCTGCTGATGAAGTTCGGCACCGACGAGCAGAAGCAGAAGTACCTGCCGAAGATGGCCACCGGCGAGATCCGGGCCGCCTTCTCCCTGTCCGAGCCCGAGCTGGGCTCTGACGTCGCCGCGATCAAGACCAGCGCCAAGAAGCTCCGGACGACGACGTCTACGAGATCAACGGCACCAAGATGTGGGTCACCAACGGCCTGCGCTCCGGCCTGGTGTTCGTGCTCGTCCGGACCGATCCGAGCGCCGAGCCCAAGCATCGCGGGCTGACCTGCTTCATCGCCGAGAAGGAGCCGGGCGTCAGCGAGAACACCGGCGACTACGAGGGCTTCAACGTTCCGCCGCAGATCAAGAAGATGGGCTACAAGGGCGTCGAGTCCACCGAGCTCGTCTTCGACGGCTACACGGACGCCCGCCGACAGCATCCTCGGCGGCGAGGACGCCGGCCTCAACAAGGGCTTCGGCCAGATGATGGACGCGCTGGAGCTCGGACGGGTCAATGTGGCCGCCCGCGGCGTCGGCATCGCCCAGCGCGCGCTGGAGCTGGCCCTCAAGTACTGCCAGGAGCGCCGCACGTTCGGCAAGCCGATCGCCGAGCACCAGGCGATCCAGTTCAAGCTCGCCGACATGGCGACCCAGGTCGACGCCGCCCGGCTGCTGACCCATGCGGGCGGCGCGGCTCAAGGATGCCGGCGAGCGCTCGGACATCGAGGCCGGGATGGCGAAGCTGTTTGCCTCCGAGGCCGGGCGCTTCTGCGTCGAGGAGTGCCTGCGCATCCACGGCGGCTACGGCTACTCCAAGGAGTACGAGATCGAGCGCCTGTACCGCGACGCGCCGCTGCTGCTGATCGGCGAGGGCACCTCCGAGATCCAGCGCATGGTGATCGGCCGCAAGCTGCTCCAGCGCCACAAGATCTGATCGCTGATCCGCCGGGGCTAGACTTCGCCGCCTGGCCTCCGCCGCGACACCAAGGCACTGATCGAGACCGCCGTCAAGCGGTTTCTGGCCGAGGTGCCGGCGCTGGCAGCCCGCTGAAGCTGGTGGCCGGCCTCGAGCTGCGGGGCCGGGGCGACATCCAGCTCTACCGGGTCGAGCTGCCCGGGCCCGAAGGTGACCAAGGACGTCGCCTCCGACGCCAAGGTCAGGCTGGCGATCCCGCGGGCGAGCTTCAACGAGCTGGCCACCAAGGGCCACGTCAGCGACTGGGAGGAGGCGTTCGCCACACGGCGACGCCAAGGCGACCGGCATCGAGCAGGTCCTGAAGCTGATCGCCAACGTGGTCGAGCGCCAGCAGGAGCGCTCGCGCACGCGCAAGGCCAGCACTGACCACCCCTCGGCGGTCGCACCGGCGCTCAGCGCGCTGGCGGCCAGCTCCTCGGCGGCGCTCAGCTGCGTCTCGACGAGGCTCAGCCCGGCGTCCCAGAACCCGGGGTCGGCCAGGTCGATGCCGACCATCGCGCCGAGCTCCTCGGGGCTGCGCGAGCCGCCGGCGGCCAGCAGCTCGAGGTAGCGGGGGCGAACGACTCGGCCCTCGCTCGAGGTAGCGGCCGTAGACCGACAGCGCCAGCAGCTGCCCGTAGGCGTAGGCGTACACGTAGCCGGGGGTGTTGATGAAGTGCGGGACGTAGGACCACCAGGTGTGGTAGCCGTCGGTCATCTGGACCGAGTCGCCGAACAGCTCGGCCTGGGACTCGACCCAGCGACTCGTTGATGCGCTCGACCGACAGCTCGCCCTCGTCGCGCCGGCGGGTGTGGACCAGGTGCTCGAAGCGGTTCATCGCCATCTGCCGGAACACGGTGGCGACCGCGCCGTCGATCCGCTCGGCGAGCAGGCTGAGCCGGGCGTCGTCGTCGGGCGCCGCGTCGAGCAGGCGCCCGAACACCAGCGCCTCGCCGAACACCGAGGCGGTCTCGGCCAGCGTCAGCGGGGTGCGACTGCTGAAAGACGCCCTGGGGCTGGGCCAGCGCGGCGTGCAGGCCGTGGCCGAGCTCGTGGGCCATCGTCAGCACGTCGCGGCGGCGGGCGGTGAAGTTGAGCATCACGTACGGGTGCACGCTGGGGACGGTGTAGGCGCAGAAGGCGCCGCCGCGCTTGTGGGGGCGGACCGGCGCGTCGATCCAGCGCTCGTCGAAGAAGCGGCGGGTGATCCGGCCGGCCTCGGGCGCGAACGACGTCGTAGGTGTCGAGCACCAGCTCGCGCGCCTCGCGCGAACGAGAACGTGATGCTCCTCGGGCAGCACCGGGGCGGCGCGGTCGTAGTCGGCGAGCCGGTCCAGGCCGAGCAGCCGGGCCTTGAGCCGGTACCAGCGCTGCGGGATGTCGAAGCGGCCGCGGACGGCCTCGATCAGCGCCATCACGGACTCGTCGGAGGCCTCGTTGGCGAGGTTGCGGCTGGCCAGCCAGTGCGGGTAGGAGCGCAGCCGGTCATCGACGGCCTTGTCGTGGAGCGAGCGTGTTGTAGATGAAGGCCGCGCGTGCGCAGGCCGGGCTCCAGCGCCTCGATGACCGCCTCGGCGGTGCGCGCGGCGCAGCGTCGCGGTCGGGCGACTGCAGCCGGCTCAGGGCGACGTCGAGCGGCAGCTCGTCGCCGTCCGACGTCGACGCGCAGCGCCGCGACCTGCTCGCCGAACAGCCGGCTCCAGGCGCTCTGAGCTGGCGATCGCCTTCTCGGCCAGGATCTTCTCCTCGGGCTCGGTGAGCAGGTGGGGCCGGTAGCGCCGGGCGCTGCGCAGGTAGTGGCGCGCAGAAGCTCGAGCGCGTCGTCGGCGAGCAGCGCCTCGGCGCGCTCGTCGGCAGCGCCGCCCACTCGAGCTCGAAGAACAGCAGCTTGGTCTCGATCTCGGTGGCGCGCTCCTGGACGAGCTGCAGCAGCGCGCCGCGCTGCGGCGTCGGCGGTGTCGGTGGCGAAGCGCAGCGACGCGTAGGAGCCCGCCTTGCCGACCAGCTCGTTGATCGTCGGCCAGCTCGCGCATCGCCGCGGCGAGGCCGGCGGCGTCGAGCTCGGCCAGCGTGCCGGCGTAGGCCGCGGCGAACGCGTCGGCGCGCTCGCTGGCCTCGTCGAGCTGGCGCTGCGACGCCGGCCTCGCTCTCGCCGTCGACCAGCGGGCTCGAGGTCCCACTCGGTCTCCAGCAGCTCGGGGTCGGCGAGAGTTCGGCGGCGGTGGACATGCCGGTGAGAGGTTAGCCGCGCGATGCCGCGGCCTGCCGGATACGGGTCAGTGCGGCACGTCAGGGAGGCACGTCCATGAGATCGCTCGTCCGGCCGGTGCGGCTGCTGGCCGCCGGCGGCACGATCGCGATGAGCGGCGAGCGCGCGGTGCCGGCGCTCGACGCCGCTGAGCTGATCGCGGCGCTGCCGCCGCTGGCGGCGGTGCCGGAGCTGAGCGCCGAGAACGTGCTCGGCGCTGCCCGGCCCGCAGATCTCGCTGCCGCAGGCGCTGACGCTGGCCCACGCGCGTGCGCGGCCGCGGCCGGCCGGCGAGGGCGTGGTCGATCACCACCGGCACCGACACGCTCGAGGAGCTGGCCGTGCTGTGCGCGCTGCTGCTACGGCGGCGACGCGCCGATCGTGCTCACCGGCGCCAACCGGCCGGCCGAGCAGCCCGGCGCCGACGGCCCGGCCAACCTGCTCGACGCGGTGGCGCTGGCCGGCGTCCGAGCGCCGCGGCCGGCCTGGGGGTAGTGGTCGTGTTCGGCGGCGAGATCCACGCCGCGATGAGCGTGCGCAAGGTCGACAGCACCGGTCCGGCCGCGTTCGGCTCGCCGGCCGCCGGACCGCTGGGGCGGATCGTCGAGGGCCGGGTCTGGCTGCACGCGCGGCCGCTCGCGCGCGCCGCCGCTCAGCCGCCGAGCGCTCGACCGGCCGGGTGGCGATCGTCACCGCCGCGCTCGGCGACGACGGCGCGCTGCTGCGCGGCCGCGCGCAGCCGCCGACGGCGTGGTCGTCGTGGCGCTGGGGGCCGGGCACCTGCCGCCGGGGATGCTGCCGCGCTGCAGGACGGCGGCACGCGCGTACCGGTGCTGATCACCTGCCGCCCGGAGCGCTCGTCAGATGCTGTTCGCCACCTACGGCTTCGAGGGCGCCGAGCCCGACCTGCGCGCCAGCGGCGCGGTCTGCGTCCCGTTCCTGTCGGCCGCCGGCGGCGCGGATCGCGCTGCTGTGCTGCCTGGGGGCCGGCCTTGACCGCGCGAGCGGATCGCGACGCGCGCTGGCGCCGTGGGACGCTCGGCTACCTTTTCACGCAGCGCCATGAATGCCCGGATCCGACGATCGTGGCCACTGGCGGCGACGATCGCTGCCGCGCTGCGTGGCTGGCCGGCTGCGGGCAGTCGCCGCGGGCCAGCCACGGGCCCGGCCCTGGCCGGCGTGCCGCTGACCGGCGGGCACGCGGGTCGCTCACCCACATCCGCCGCTGCGACCGCGGCGCCAACCCTACTGCGCGGTGCAGCTGGTCGTGGTCGGAGCCCGCTACCGCAGCTCGGCGGCGCTGCTGACCAGCGAGCGCCGGCATCTGAAGGCGCTCGGCTGGAGCGCAGACCAACGGCGACACCGGTGACGAGCAGGCCGCCGACTCGCCCGGGCACAAGCTGCGGCTGACCTACGCCACCGCCGCCGCTGGATCTCCAGGACGTCGACCTCGGCTGGATCCAGCGCTCGCCGCCGATCGCCCGGGCGCTGCTCTCGCGCGTGATGTTCGACCGCACGCCGGCGCTGTCGCTCATGCTGGAGACGGGCTCTTCGTAAGCCGCAGGCGCCGGTCGGGTCCGACGCCGACCGAGCTGCGTGCCCGGCCAGCAGGTCGCGCAGGTCATCGCCGACCAGCTCGCGCCGCCAGCCGGTCAGCGTGCGCACGTCGGGCTCGGGCTCGCCGCGCCGGGCGGCGCCGACGATCAGCTCGAGCTCGGCGCGCGACGCGATCAGCTCGTAGGCCAGGCCCGCCTCCAGCGCGCGGGCGCGCAGCAGCGCCTCGGCCAGCGCGATCAGCGGCGCGTCGCCGGGCTCCGAGCGCGCCCGCGCCTCGTCGCGCGGGATCGGCGGGGCCTCGCGGCCGCGGGCGATCGCGTCGAGGATGGCCTGCCCGCGGCGCTTGATCGTCGGCGGGTGCAGGCCGCGGATCTGCTCCAGGCCCGGAGAGCGTGGACGGGATGGCGCTTGGCCAGCTCGACCAGCGCCGGGTCGGCGAGGATCGAGCCCACCGGGCGGTCCTGCTCGGACGGCGGTGCGCTCGCGCCAGGCCGCCAGCTCGCGGGCGACCGCGCGCGCGCGCGGGATCCAGCTGGCCGACGCGGGGCAGGCGCTCCCAGGCCGTGCTCGGGTCGCGCTCGTCGGTGGCGGACTCCAGCCGCCGGCACTCCTCGCGCGCCCACTCCAGCCGGCCGCTGTCGGTCAGGCGGCGCTGGATCTCGTCGGCGAGCTGCAGCAGGTGAGCCACGTCCTCGGCGGCGTAGCCGAGCTGCTCGGCGGTCAGCGGGCGCGCGTCCCAGCGCGTGTAGCTGGCGGTCTTGCCGACCCGGCGGCCCGAGCATCGAGCCGAGCAGGTTGCCGTAGCCGGCCTGGGCGCTGCCGCCGGCGAAGCCGGCGGCGATCTGGGTGTCGAAGATGTTGTTGAGCTCGGTGTGCCAGGCGCGGCGCAGGATCGCCACGTCCTGGCGGCCGGCGTGCAGCACGACCTCGAACGCGGGGTCGGCCAGCAGCTCGGCCAGCGGGCGGACGTCGACGTCGCTCGAGCGAGTCGATCAGGTAGATCAGCGGCGCGCCTCGCCGGTCGGGGTTGTCGACCGCCACCTGGACCAGGCACAGCAGCGCCCGGTAGCGGCCCTCGGACATGAACTCGGTGTCGATCCCGAGGCGCCCGGCGGCGCGTGCGGCGTCCGCGGCGCTGCGCGACGTCGGCTGCTGTCGCCAGCCCCCCTACATCCATGAGCGGGACCCTACACGCGGCCGGCTGCAGTCGGCTGCCAGCGGCGGACCGCGCCGGAGCCTGAAACCGACCGCCCTGGTAGGATTTAGACCGATGATCTTCTCCTCCAAGGCCGAATACGGCGTGCGCCTGATGATCGAGCTCGGGCGCCAGTCGCCGGAGCATCCCACCAGCCTGAAGGCGATCGCCGACGCCGAGGGGCTGCCGCTGGCGTACCTGGAGCAGGTGGTGGCGCGGCTGCGCAAGGCCGGGCTGGTGATGAGCGCCCGCGGCGCTCACGGCGGCTACTGGCTGTCGCGGCCCGGCGGAGGAGATCGCGATGGACGAGGTCGTGCAGGCGCTCGAGGGCTCGATCGCGCCGATGGAGTGCTTCGTCCACGACCACACCGAGCGGGTGCTCTGCTCCCACGAGCCCGACGCCGGCCGCGGGCTGCGCCACCAAGCTGCTGTGGACCCGCGTCCAGGGCGGGATCATCCGCTCGCTGCAGACGACGACGCTGGCCGAGCTGGTCGAGTTCTCCGGCCGCGCGAGCCGAGCCGCGCCGCACGCCGACCATCGCCGCCGCGCCGCCGCCGCGATCCGACGCCGTCGCCGGCCGCCTGACCACGACGAACAACGAAAGCTGAAGCATGCCAGACCTCGAGATCCGAAACCTTCACGTCCGCGCCGGTGAGAAGGAGATCCTGCGCGGGCTCGACCTGACCGTCGGCAAGGGCGAGATCCACGCCCTGATGGGCCCCAACGGCTCCGGCAAGTCGACGCTGGCCAACGCGATCATGGGCCACCCCAGCCTCGAGGTGACCGAGGGCCAGATCATCTGGGGCGGCGAGGACATCACCGAGGCCGACACCGACGAGCGCGCCCGGATGGGCCTGTTCATGGCCTTCCAGTACCCGGTCTCGGTGCCCGGCGTGACCGTCACCAAGTACCTGCGCACGGTGATGAACGCCCACCGCGACGCCAACGGCGAGGAGCCGATCTCGCTCAAGGAGTTCCGCCAGACCGTCGAGGCGGCGATGAAGCTGACCAAGGTGCCGCGAGGAGTTCTCCCGCCGCTACCTGAACGAGGGCTTCTCCGGCGGCGAGAAGAAGCGCATGGAGATCCTCCAGCTCGCGCTGCAGAAGCCCGAGCTGGCGATCCTCGACGAGACCGACTCCGGCCTCGACATCGACGCGCTGCGGGTCGTCGCCGACGGCGTCAACTCGGTCGCCGGCCCCGACCTCGGCGTGCTGATCATCACCCACTACCAGCGGATCCTCCACCTGGTGCAGCCCAGCCACGTGCACGTCATGTACCGGGGCCGGATCGTCCGCGAGGGCGGTCCGGAGCTGGTCGACGAGCTCGAGGCCAAGGGCTACGGCTGGATCACCGACGAGCTCGACGAAGGCGTCGCGTCGTGAGCGGCCTGGAGCCATGAGCGCCGTCGAGGCGATCCGCGACGTCGCGGCCGAGTTCCCGGTCCTGCGCCGGGAGTTCGACGGGCGGCCGCTCGTCTACCTGGACTCGGCCGCGACCTCGCAGACCCCGCAGCCGGTGATCGACGCGATGACCGCGCTACTACACCGAGTCGCGCGCCTCGGTCCACCGCGGCGTCTACCCGCTGGCCGTCGAGGCCACCGATCTGTTCGAGGGCGCGCGCGAGCGGATCGCCGGCTGGCTGCGGCTCGACCGTCGAGGAGACGATCTTCACCGCCAACGCGACCGCGTCGATCAACCTGGTCGCCTACACCTGGGGGCGCCAGAACGTCGGCCCGGGCGACCTCGTGGTGCTGACCGAGATGGAGCACCACTCCAACATCGTGCCCTGGCAGCTGCTGTGCTCCGAGCGCGGCGCCGAGCTCGCCTACGTGCCCGTGCTGGACGACGGCCGGCTCGACGGCGACGCGCTCGACCGGCTGCTCGCGCGCGGGCCCAAGCTGCTCGCGGTCGCCCACGTCTCCAACGTGCTCGGCACGATCAACCCGATCGCAGTCGATCGTCGCGCGCGCGCACGAGGCCGGCGCCGTCGTGGTCGTCGACGGCGCGCAGGCGGTTCCGCAGATTCCGGTCGACCTGCAGCGCGATCGACGCCGACTTCTACGCCTGGACCGGCCACAAGGCCTACGGGCCGACCGGCATCGGCGTGCTCCACGGCCGCCGCGAGCTGCTCGAGCGGATGCCGCCGTTCATCGGCGGCGGGCACATGATCCGGACCGGTCGGCGACGACCGAGTCGACCTGGACCGACCTGCCCTGGAAGTTCGAGGCCGGGACCTCGCAGATCGCCGAGGCGATCGGCCTCGGGGCCGCGGTGGACTGGATCCAGGCGCTCGGCATCGAGCGGATCCGCGCGCACGAGCTCGCGCTCGTCGCAGGACGCGCTGGCGCGGCTGGCGCGAGGTCCCGGGGCTGACGCATGCACGGCCCGGCCGAGGCCGGCGACCGCGGCGCGCTGGTGTCGTTCGTGCTCGACGGCGCCCATCCCCACGACGTCGGGCGAGATCCTCGGCCGCGAGGGCGTCTGCGTGCGCACCGGCCACCACTGCACCCAGCCGCTGATGCGCCGCCTCGGCGCGACGCGCGACGACGCGCGCCTCGTTCGCCGTCCACAACACGCCGGCCGACACCGACCGGCTGATCGACGGCCTCGGCACGGTCGCGCCGCGTCCTGCAGCTGTAGCCGCGCAGCTCGACGATGGACGACCTGTACCGCGAGAACATCCTCGAGCACTACAAGCGGCCCCACAACTGGAGCCCGCCGGCGCCCGAGCTCGAGCGCGTCGACCTCGAGTTCCACGACCTCAACCCGCTGTGCGGCGACGAGCTCACGGTCAAGCTGGCGGTCGGCGAGCGACGAGCGGATCGAGGACGTCGCGCTTCGAGGGCCACGGCTGCGCGATCTCGCAGGCGGCGGCCTCGATGGCCTCCGACGAGATCAAGGGCATGACGGTCGACGAGCTGCTCGACGCTCGACCGCTCGTTCGTGCTCGACCTGCTCGGGATCGACATCTCCGCCACGCGGATGAAGTGCGCGCTGCTGTCGCTCAAGGTGCTCAAGAGCGCCTCGCTCGGCCACGCCGTGGACTGGGAGCCCGAGACCGCCGAGAGCGACGTTCGGCCGGCGCGGGCTCTGAGCGCCCGGGCGCCGCTAGACTCGACCTGGGGAAATCCGATCCCCACGCTAGGTTTTACGAGCAACGTGCCCCAATCATCGACGTCTGTCCACTGTCCGAGCTCGCCGCCCGGCGGCAAGCGCCTGGTCGAGTGGGAGGACCTGGAGATCGGCGTGTTCAACTGCGCCGGCACCGTCTACGCGATCGAGGACCGCTGCTCGCACGACGACGGGCCGCTCGTCGAGGGCGAGTTCGACGCAGAGGCGTGCACGGTCGAGTGCCCGCGCCACGGCTCGCTGTTCGACCTGACGACCGGCAAGCCCAAGACCCTGCCCGCATACGTCCCGGTGGACACCTTCCCGGTGATCATCGAGGACGACACGATCAAGCTGGAGGTGGAGTAAGTGGCTACTCCCGAGACCCTCACGACCCGACGCCGCCCGTGCCTGACCGAGAACGAGCAGCTGCGCGAGCATCAACTCCGACTACACCGAGCGCTACGGCTTCCACGACGCCGAGAACTACCTGTACAAGGCGCCCAAGGGGCTGACCCGCGAGCTCGTCGAGAAGATCTCGGAGTTCAAGTCCGAGCCGCAGTGGATGCGCGACTTCCGGCTCAAGGCGCTCGACCACTTCCTGGCGCGCCCGATGCCGACCTGGGGCTCGCCGATGCTCGCCGAGGTCGACTTCGACGACATCCATTACTTCGTCCGCGCCTCCGAGCGCGCCGAGCGCTCCTGGGACGACGTCCCCGAGGACGTCAAGAAGACCTTCGACCGGCTCGGGATCCCCGAGGCCGAGCGCAAGTTCCTCTCCGGCGTCGGCGCCCAGTACGAGTCCGAGGTCGTCTACCACCAGGTCAACGAGAGCCTCGAGAAGCAGGGCGTGATCTTCACCGACATGGACACCGCGCTGCGCGAGCACGAGGATCTCGTGCGCGAGTACTTCGCGACGATCATCCCGCCCAACGACAACAAGCTCGCCGCGCTCAACTCGCGCCGTGTGGTCGGGCGGCTCGTTCGTCGTACGTCCCGCCGGGCGTCCACGTCGAGATGCCGCTGCAGGCCTACTTCCGGATCAACACCGAGTCGATGGGCCAGTTCGAGCGGACGCTGATCATCGCCGACGAGGGCTCCTACGTGCACTACGTCGAGGGCTGCACCGCGCCGACCTACAGCTCCTCCTCGCTGCACTCGGCGGTCGTCGAGCTGATCGCCAAGCCCGGCGCCCGGATCCGCTACACGACGGTGCAGAACTGGTCGACCAACGTCTTCAACCTCGTCACCAAGCGCGCGGTCGCCGAGACCGACGCGACGGTCGAGTGGGTCGACTGCAACCTCGGCTCCAAGCTGACGATGAAGTACCCGAGCGTCTACCTGATGGGCGAGCGCGCCCACGGCGAGATCCTCTCGATCGCGTTCGCCGGCAAGGGCCAGCACCAGGACGCGGGCGGCAAGATCATCCACGCCGCGCCGAACACGACCTCGAACATCTTCGCCAAGTCGATCTCCAAGGACGGCGGCCGCGGCTCCTACCGCGGCCTGCTGGAGATCGCCAAGGGCGCCCACGGCTCGCGCTCGAAGGTCGTCTGCGACGCGCTGCTGCTCGACGAGGACTCGCGCTCGGACACCTACCCGACGATCCGCATCTCCGAGGACGACGTCAACGTCGGCCACGAGGCGACCGTCTCCAAGGTCGGCGAGGACCAGCTCTTCTACCTGATGTCGCACGGCATCCCCGAGGAGGAGGCCTCCAAGCTGATCGTCAACGGCTTCATCGAGCCGATCACCAAGGAGCTCCCGATGGAGTACGCGGTCGAGATGAACCGCCTGATCGAGCTGCAGATGGAGGGCTCGATTGGCTAGTTCGGTGCACGTCGACGCTCCCGGCAGTTCAAGGGCCGCGCCGGCTGGGAGTTCACCGACATCTCGAGCTCGACCTCGACGCTACGAGCGCGCTGACGACGCCCGGCCGCGGTCGCGCGTCGAGCGGACGGCGTCGCGCGAGCTCGTGGTCGACTGCGACGCGCGCCGACGAGCTGCCCGCCGGCGTCGTCGTCTCGGCGTCGACGTGTCGATCGGCGACGCCGAGCGACCGTCACCGTCGTGCCGCGCGGCGTCGCGCTCGAGCGCCGATCTCGCTGACGGCCGTCCAGTCCGAGGACCGGCGACGCTCGTCAACCAGCGCACGCGCGATCGTGCTCGAGGAGGGCGCGCAGGCCGAGGTCTGGGAGCAGTTCCTGTCGGCCTCCGACGAGCTCGACGGCATCTTCAACATCGACGACCGAGCTCGTCGTCGGCGACGCCGCCCGCCTGCGCTACGTCTGCGGCCAGGGCCTGTCGGAGCGCAGCTGGATCTTCGGCGCCCAGCGCGCCGAGGTCGGCCGCGACGCGACGCTGGACTGGGTGGCGCTCGGCTTCGGCTCGCGCTCCGGGCACGTGCTGATGGAGACGCGCCTGGCCGGCGAGGGCGCCGACGCCCGCGTCACCGGCGCCTACGCCACGCCACGGCCGCCAGCACATCGACTTCGACACCACCCAGGAGCACGCGGCGCCGAACACGACCTCCGACCTCGCGTTCCGCGGCGTGCTGCAGGGCCGCTCCAGCGCGGTCTGGAAGGGCAACATCATCGTCGACCCCGGCGCGCAGAAGACCGACGCCTTCCAGGAGTCGCGCAACCTGCTGATCTCCAAGCGCGCCCACGCCGACGCGATCCCGGGCCTCGAGATCCAGGCCAACGACGTGCGCTGCACGCACGCCGCGGCGGTCGCCCAGGTCGACCCCGAGCAGCTGTTCTACCTGCGCTCCCACGGCCTGCCCGAGGACGTCGCCAAGCGGCTGGTGATCGAGGGGTTCCTGGCCGCGCTCGTCGAGCGCTTCGAGGCGGGCCCGGTGCGCGAGGTGCTCGGCGAGCGCGCTCGAGCGCCGGCTCGCGCTGATCCTCGGCTGATCGCGCCGGGCGCGAGGCCGGGCGTCGGCATCGCGGCACGGTGCCGTCAGATGCCCAGCGCTGCCGGATCGCCGCGTAGGATGCCGCCGATGGCGCGCTCGATCACCCCGATGGTGCCGCTCGGCTACGGCAAGTTCGTGCGCGCCGACCGGGTGTACGCGCTCGTCCCGCTCGAGGGCGACGAGCGCGGCGACGGGCGGCGGACGCTCGTCCACGTCGAGGGGATCGAGGAGCCGCTCGTCGCGTCGCGCTCCGAGGCAGGCGATCGCCGCCGACGTGGCGATCGCGCTCGGGCCAGTCGCCGCCCGGGAGCGGGCGCTCGGAGCGGGCGCGCGGGCAGGAGCGGCTGTTCTGAGGCGGCGGGCGATGGCGCGCCAGGTGCTGCTGCTGCGCGGGATCAACCTCGGCCCGACCCGCCGGGTCCCGATGGCCGACCTGCGCGCGCTGCTCGCCGACGCCGGCTACGAGGACGTCGCCACCTACGTGCAGAGCGGCAACATCGTGCTCGGCTCACCGGCGACGCCCGCCGAGCTCGAGCGCGCCGTCGGCGAGCTGATCTCGAGCCGCTTCGGCTTCGAGGTCCCGGTGTGCGCCCGCAGCGCCTCACAGCTGGCCACGGTGCTCGCGCACGATCCGATCCCGGCGACGCGGCCGACCAGCCCAAGCGCTACCAGGTGACGTTCCTGGCCGAGCGCGCCCCCGCCGCCGCGGTGCGCCGCCTGCAGCAGCTCGCGGCCGGCGGCGAGCGCGTCGCCGCGCACGGCCGGGAGCTGTACACGTTCCATCCCGACGGCATCGCGCGCTCCAAGCTCGCCAGGTCGCTCACCGCCGCCGAGCTCGGCATGGCCGCGACGGCGCGCAACTGGACGACGGTCAGGACGCTTGCGGCGATGGCGTCCCGACCATCTGCCTGACCCGGGGCGCGCCGAACCACACGAGCGCGGCGAGCAGGCCCGCGACCACGCAGCCGGCGCCGACCGCGAACGCGAGCCGGTAGCCGTCGAGCAGCGCGGGCTGCAGGCGTGTCCCGGAGCCGAGCAGCGCCCGGGTGCGCTCGCTCGACAGCGTCCCCAGCACGGCGACGCCGATCGCGGCCGAGACCTGCAGCGAGGTGTTGACGATCCCCGAGGCGAGGCCCGCGTCGGCGGGCGGGACGGCGGCCATGGCCATCGTGAGCAGCGGCATGAAGGCCAGGCCGGCGCCGGCGCCGATGAGCACGAAGGCGCCGAGCATGAGCGGCGCGTAGCCGGTGTGCAGGCCGATCCGGGAGAACAGGCCGAGGCCGGCGGCGGCGAGCACGAGGCCGGCGACGAGCACCGCCCGGGGACCGAAGCGACCGACCAGGCGCGCGGTCGGGCCGAGCGAGAGCGCGCCGAGCACGAGCGTCTGGGCGAGGAACGCGACGCCGGTGGTGAGCACGCCGTAGTGGCGGATCTTCTGCAGGTAGAGCACGCCGACGAAGAACGTGGCGAACATGCCGATGATGAGCAGACCGCGGATGAGGCTCGAGGCGGCCAGGCCGGGCAGGCGGAAGACGCGCAGCGGCATGATCGGCGCCGGCAGCCGGTGCTCGAGCGCGACGAACGCGACCAGCAGCGCGACCGCGCCCCCGCCGAAGCCGAGCGTGTGCGCCGAGCCCCAGCCGTGGGTGCTCGCCGTGACGATCGCGTAGGCCAGGCAGATGAGCGCGGCGGTGACGAGCGCCGAGCCGAGCCAGTCGACGTCGCGTCCGATCCCGGGCCCGCGGTTCTCCACGATCCACATCCGGCCGAGCGCCACGGCGGCCAGCCCGAACGGCAGGTTGATGAAGAAGATCCAGTGCCAGTTGGCGATCTGGGTGATCAGCCCGCCGAGGATCAGCCCGAGCGAGCCGCCGCCCGCGATGACGAACATGTAGATCGACATCGCCTGGGCGCGCTCGCGCGGCCGCGGGAACTCGGCGGTGATGATCGCGACCGTCACCGAGACGGCGGCCGCGCCGCCGAGCCCCTGCACGAAGCGGGCGACGATGAGCAGCGCCTGGGTGTCGGCCGCGCCGCAGGCGAGCGAGGCGAGCGTGAACAGCGTGACGCCCGCCAGGAACATCCGCCGGCGGCCGACGAGGTCGCCGAGGCGCCCGCCGAGCAGCAGGAAGCTCCCGAACGTGATCAGGTAGCCGTTGAGCACCCAGGTGAGGCTCGACTGGCTGAAGTGCAGGTCGCGCTGGATGTGGGGGAGGGCGACGTTGACGATCGTCGAGTCCAGGACGGACATGAGCTGGCCCAGGCAGACGACGACGAGCGCGACCCAGCGATTATCGGTCCCACCCACCCTGGCATGGCGGTTCGTGGCTGGCATGGTGATCATCCTTGCACAGTGATGATCTTTCTGCAAATGAGAATCAACGGAAGCGGTAGCATCACGGCGACATGACCGCCGCTCAGCGGATCGGCACGCTCGTGCTCATCGCCCGGCTCTCCAAGCAGTCCCAGCGCGCGACTCCGGAGGCGGCGATGGGGATGTCGCTGCGCCACTACATGGCGCTGTGGGCGATCCCGGGCTCGGTCTCGCAGGCGCAGCTCGCCGACAGCCTCTGCATCGACGCGAACAACACCGTCATCCTGCTCAACGAGCTCGAGTCCGAGGGCTGGATCACCCGCGAGCGCGACACCCACGACCGCCGCCGGCACCTGGTGCACATCACCGACGCCGGCCGCGCGCAGCTGCAGCACGCGATCGAGGCGCGCGAGGTGGTCGCCCAGGAGGTGCTCGCCCGGCTCGACGACGACGAGCGCCGGACGCTGCACGACCTGCTGGCCAAGGCACTCGGGGACGCGGACGCGTAGCGCCGGCGACGCAGGTCGTCCCGGGGCGAACCCGTAGACGGCGTCAGCCGTCCCCAGAAAAGGGAGTCAGTGGCTGGAGATGACCCGGTCGATCAGGCCGTACTCGACGGCCTGCGCGGCGGTGAAGAAGCGGTCGCGCTCCATGTCGGTGTGGACCTGCTCCTCGCTCTGGCCGGTGTGCTTGGCGTAGATCTCGTCGGTGCGCTTGCGGATCGAGAGGATCTCCCGCGCGTGGATCTCGATGTCCGTCGACTGTCCCTCGAAGCCCGCCGACGGCTGGTGGATGAGGATCCGACTGTTGGGCAGCGCGAACCGCTTGCCCGCGGCTCCGCCGGTGAGCAGCAGCGAGCCCATCGACATCGCGATGCCGACGCAGATCGTCTGGCACTGCGGCTTGATGAAGTTCATCGTGTCGTAGATCGCCAGGCCGCTGTAGATCGACCCGCCGGGCGAGTTGATGTAGATCGAGATGTCCTTGTCCGGATCGGAGGACTCGAGGTGCAGCAGCTGGGCGACGACGAGATTCGCGATCTGGTCGTCGATCGGGGTGCCGATGAAGATGATCCGCTCGTTGAGCAGACGGCTGTAGATGTCGAACTCGCGCTCGCCACGGGCGGTGCGCTCGATGACCATGGGAACGAGGGGCATGGGTCGAATCTAGCGGCACCCCTTGACCCTCTCGCTGCGTGAGGCCCTACGGTGCCGCTCATGGACGACAACGACACGCGGAGCTGGCGGATCGGCGAGCTCGCCGCGGCGAGCGGGCTGAGCGTTCGCGCGCTGCGCCACTACGACGAGCTCGGCCTGCTGACGCCGTCCGAGCGGACCGGCTCGGGCTACCGGCTCTACTCGGAGACCGAGGTGCGCCGGTTGTATCGGATCGTCGCGCTGCGGCGGCTCGGGCTGGGACTGGACACGGTCGGCGCGGCGCTGGACGGCGACGGCAGCGAGCTGGCGGCGGTCGTCCGCCGCCAGCGCGACGCGGTCGTCGCAGAGCTCGCCGAGCGCGCCGCGCTCCGCGACCGGCTTGACGCGCTGTGCGCCGAGCTCGACCGCGGCCGCGAGCCGACGGTCGACCAACTGATCACGACGATGGAGGCGATGCAGATGCACGAGAAGTACTACACCGAGGAGCAGCTGGAGCGGCTGAAGCGCCGTGGCGACGCGCTGGGGCCGGAGCGGATCGCCGAGGCCGAGCGGGAGTGGGCCGAGCTGTTCGGCCGGTTGCGCACGGCGATGCAGGCCGGCGTCGCGCCCGGCGACGGCTCGCTCGATCCCGTGCGCGCGCAGGCGCGTGAGCTGATCGCGCAGTTCACCGGCGGTGAGGCGGACATCGCGGAGTCGATGAAGCGGCTGTGGGCGAACGAGGATCCGGGGGTGGCCAGCGGCGGGGTCGTCGATCGCGAGCTGTCGGACTACACGCGTGAGGTGTTCGCGGCCGGCGGAGGGATGACGGGCTGAGGGCCGGCACCGGCGCGCCGCGTGTGCGGCGCGCCGTGTGTGCGGGGCGCGGCGATCGGGAAGCCCGGAACGGTGAGCATGCGCCTGCCCTCGATGGACCGGCTCGACGCCGCCGTCGGCGACGCGGTCGACGCCGCCGTCAAACGCAAGCATGTCTGGCGGCTGCGCCGGCTGCACCGCGCGCACGCGCTGGAGCCCGAGGGCGACGCGCTGTGGGCGGCCGGAGGCCCTCCACCGCGGGAGGGCTGCCGGCTCGACGTGCTCGATCGACGGCGAGGAGGCGATGGCCGCGATCGCGTCCGCGATCGCCGAGGCGGCGGCACTCGGTGCACATCATGGGCTGGCACATCGCCCCGCACTTCGAGCTGGTGCGCGGGGAGCGCCCCGTCGTCCTCGGTGCGCTCCTGGCCGAGGTCGCCGAGCGCGCCGACGTGCGCGTGCTCGTGTGGGCGGGCGCCCCGATCCCGCTCTTCCATCCCACGCGCGCGGAGGTGTCGGCGGATGTCGAGGAGCTGACCCGCCAGACGAAGATCCGCTGCGAGATCGACCCGCGTGAGCACCCGGTCCACTGCCACCACGAGAAGGTCGTGATCATCGACGGGCACACGGCGTTCGTCGGGGGCATCGACATGACCGACTTCGGCGGTGACCGCAACGACGCCCAGAGCCACCCCGCCCGCCGCCGGCTCGGCTGGCACGACGTGGGCACGTGCCTGCACGGCCCCGCGGTGGCGGATGTCGCCGCGCACTTCGCGCTGCGCTGGGTCGAGCTCACCGGCGAGACACTCGACCCCGGAGACCGATCTCGCCGCGGCCGGCGAGCACACCGTCCAGGTCGTGCGCACCGTCGCGGAGGGCATGTACGAGCGGCTGCCCGACGGGGAGTCCCGCATCCTCGAGAGCTACGTGCGAGCGCTGCAGCGCGGCGCGGCACTACGTCTACCTGGAGAACCAGTTCCTGTGGGCGCCGGAGATCGTCGATCTGCTGGCCGAGAAGCTGCGCGATCGGCCCCCACCGACGAGTTCCGCATCCTGCTCGTCCTGCCCGTCCAGGGCGAACAACGGCCACGACGACACGTGCGGCCAGCTGGGCGGCTGATCGCCGCCGATCAAGGGAAATCCCGGCTGCTCGCGGCCACGCTGCGCTCGCTGAGCGGCGAGCGCGAGGACCCACTCTACGTCCATGCCAAGGTGGGCATCGTCGACGACCGGTGGCTGACGGTCGGCTCGGCGAACCTCAACGCCCACTCGCTGCTCAACGACACCGAGATGAACGTCTGCACCGACGATCGGGCGCTGGCGCGGGACACCCGCGTGCGCCTGTGGGCCGAGCACCTCGACGTCGAGCGCGACGAGATCGCGGACGAGCCGCCGCACACGGTCATCGACCAGCGCTTCTTCCCGATCGCCTCCGACCAGCTGGAGCGCCGGCACGCCGGTCGTCCGCCGACGCACCACCTGCTCGCCCTCCCCGGCGTGTCGCGGCGCTCGCGGAGGCTGCTCGGCCCGCTGCAGGGCCTGCTCGACGACGGCTGACGGGCCTCAGATGGTGACCACGGCCGAGCCGCTGAACGCGCCCGCGCGCAGGTCGGCGAGCGCCCGCTCGGCCTGCTCGAGCGGGTACTCGGTGACGGTCGTGCGCACCGGCACGCGCGGGGCCAGCTCCAGGAACGCGCGGCCGTCCTCGCGGGTGAGGTTCGCGACCGTGCGGATCGTGCGCTCGTGCCACAGGTCCTCGTAGGGGAAGCTGGGATGTCGGACATGTGGATGCCCGCGCACACCACGGTTCCGCCGGGGGCGAGCGCCCGCAGCGCCGCCGGGACCAGCGCGCCCGCCGAGGCGAAGATGATCGCCGCGTCGAGCGCGTGCGGGGGCGGCCCGTCGGAGGGGCCGGCCCAGACGGCCCCGAGCGAGCGGGCGAATGCCTGGCCGCGCTCGTCGCCCGGCCGCGTGAACGCGTACACCTCACGGCCGTCGTGGACGGCGACCTGGCAGATCTGGTGGGCCGCCGAGCCGAAGCCGTAGAGCCCGAGCCGCTCCGGATCACCGGATCCGGTTCGGCCCGCCCACCCCCGACCATCCGATAGGCGCGGTAGCCGATCAGACCGCCGCACAGCAGCGGCGCCGCCTGCGCGTCGCTGATCCCGTCGGGGACCTGCAGGCAGAACCGCTCGTCGGCGACGGTCACCTCCGCGAACCCGCCGTCGAGGTCGCGGCCGGTGAAGCGGGCGTGCTCGCACAGGTTCTCGCGCCCCGAGCGGCAGTAGCGGCACGTGCCGTCGGTCCAGCCCAGCCAGGGGACCCCGACGCGGCGGCCGTCGTCGGTCGTGCCGACGATCTGGTGGCCGAGCACCACCGGCAGCAGCGGCGCGTCGATCTCGCCGTCGCGCAGGTGCAGGTCGGTGCGGCAGACCGCGCACGCGCGGACGCGGATCCGGAGCTGCCCCTCGCCCGGGCTCGGCTCCGGGCGCTCGGTCAGGACGAGGGGCTCTCCCGGACGCTGCAGGACGGCGGCGCGCATCGCCCTCCATTGTGCGTCGTCCGCCGCGCGAGCGCGAACAGGATCGTCGCGATCCCGAGGATGTAGATCGGGAAGCCGGCCGTCGAGAAGCTCCAGTGCCGGATCGTGAACAGCGTGATCGTCGCGTTGGCCATGCCGGCGAGGTAGGGGAGCGGATGCTCGGTGTCCGGAGCGATGAAAGCCTTACGCACCGTGGGGACCCCGGCGAGCGCGTCGGCCGCGATCGACAGGGCGATCGCCGTCGTGCCGCGGCCCGAGATCGCCCACAGCGCGATCGCGCACAGCGAGAGCACGCCGCAGGCGATGTCGACGGGGCCGATCCGCCAGCGTCCGGTGCGCACGGCGAAGGAGCAGAGGAAGACGCCCAGGGGCCCCACGCCGACCGAGAGCGTGAGCACCGACGGCAGGCCCACGCCCTCCGACAGCTCGGCGGCGAAGGCGACGAGCGGCGCGAGCGCCCACAGCGCCCAGGTGACCCGATTGGGACGCGCCCGGCCCTGGATCATCGCCCTGCAGTAGCCCGCCGACCCGGCGAGGCTGAGTGCCATGCCGAGGAAGACGAAACGGGGGTCGATCACGTCAGCGGGCGGTGAGCAGGCGGCCGACGAGCCGGTCGAGGGCGTCGAGCGCCGCGAGCAGATCGTGCTCGGTGGTGTCCTCGGCGCGCGCGTGGCTGACTCCGGCGATCGAGGGCGCGAACAGCATCACCGTGGGCACGCCCGCGCGCGCGAGCGAGGCGCTGTCGTGCAGCGGCCCGGAGCGCAGCGGCTCGCCGCCGCCCACGGTCTCGACCGCGGCCTCGATCAGCCGGGGGTCGAAGTCGACCGGGTCCTCGCGGTAGACCTCGGTCCACTCCGCCGGGCAGCGTGACTCGTGAAGCAGCGCGGTCACGTGGGCGTCGAGCGCCTCCAACCGGTCGCGGTCGGCGTGGCGGACGTCGAGGCTCGCGCGGCACAGCTCGGGCACCGCGGTGATGAACGCCGGCTCGGTGGCGAGCTCGCCGACGGTCGCCAGGCCGCCGCGGCGCTCGGCCGCGTCCATGATCTCCGAGACGAACCGGGCGGCGGCGCGCGCGGGGTCGTGGCGGTCGCCCATCGCCAGCGCGCCTGCGTGGCCGGCGGTGCCGCGGAACGTCATCCGGCGGCGGCGGACGCCGAGGCAGCCGGCGACGGCGGCGACCTGGCGGCCGTCGCGCTCCAGCACCGGTCCCTGCTCGATGTGCAGCTCGACCGCCGCGACGACGTCGTCCAGCCGCGGGCTCGCGGTCCCGAGCGCGCCGGGGTCGAAGTCGTAGGGGGCGACGACCGTTGGCGCCGGGGTCCCGTCAGTGGCGGTGAGCGCCGAGAGCTCACGCGCGGTGAGCACGCCGGTGGCGGCGGCCGAGCCGAGCAGCGAGCGGCCGAAGCGCGTGCCCTCCTCGTCGGCCCAGTCGACGACGGCGAGCGTGTGGCGGTCCTCGGCTCCCGGCGCCCCGCCGTCGCCGCGCGCGAGCCCGGCGAGCACCCCGAGCCCGGCGTGGACGCCGAGGATCCCGTCGAGCCAGCCGCCTCCCGGAACGCAGTCGCTGTGGCTGGAGACGAGCACCGTGCCCGGCCGCCCGCCCGCGAGCAGGTACCAGGTGTTGGCGAACGCGTCGCGCTCGACGATCAGGCCGGCGTCGTCGGCGGCCGCACGCGCCCGGGCGTCGAGCTGCGCGCGCTCGGCCGCCCACGTCTCGGTCCACGCCTCGCGGCGGCCGCCGGAGCGGTCGTCGGTCTCGCGCAGCGCGGCGATCACCGCCGGCCCGTCGATCATGAGGCCCGCTCGCGCAGCAGCTCCATCGTGGAGCAATGGACCCCGCCGCCGTTGTTGTGCAGCTCGTCGTAGGCGATGGTGAGGACCTCGACCCCGGCCGCGCGCAGCCGCTCGGCGGTGCGGGGGCTGCCCTGCGCCATGAGCACCCGGCGCGGGGAGAGCGTGAGCAGGTTCAGGCCCCATTCCTCGCCCGGGTCGGCGTGGACGAGCTCGATCCCCATCGCCTGCAGCGCGCCGAGGAACTGGAACGGCAGTCCGGCGGCGTCGACGAGCGCGAGGTCGAGGTCGAGCATCGCCAGGTGCAGATCGAGGTGGATCGTGTAGCCGGGCAACGGCACGACGATCAGCTCCCAGCCGATCCTGGCGAGGATCTCGCGCAGCTGGGCGGCGCCCTCCTCGTTACAGCGAATCGACGTGCCGAGCGCCGCCACGCCGTCGCGCAGCTTGACGAACGAGCCGCCCTCGAGCGTCGCCGTGCCGGTGAGCGTGGCCAGGATCGGCAGCCCCGCCGCGGCGACCGCGCGGGTCACGTCCGCCTCCTCGCCGCGGCGCATGCGCACCCCGACGCGGCCGATGATGGCGCCGCCGGGGACGGTGACGAGCGGATCACGGATGTACATCGCCTTGGTGAAGCCGTCGGTCAGCGGCGGCGCCTCGATCACCTCGACGCCCTCGCCGGCGAGCGCCGCGACGAGCCCCGCGTGCTGGGCTGCGGCCCGGTCGAGGTCCGGCGGGGTGCGCCGCGTCCAATACCAGCCGCCGTCGGGGTCGACGAGGGCGCCGAGCTCGGGATCCCACGCGTCCTCGCGGATCCGCGCCAGTGCCGGTCCCGGCGGCCGCACGAGCACGACACGGAGCATGCCGACCTCGTCGTGAGCCCCCCATGGGCGTCCCCACACGTCCTCGACCTCGGCGTGGAACGGCGGCTCGGCGGCGGTCGTCATGCGCGTCTGATGGAGGTCGATGGCCATCGGCTGGGTCGCTTTCTGGGACGGGCGGGAACGGACGGTGTGCATGATGGTGACAGCGTCGTCGCCCGGCCGCCCGGGGGGGGTCGCACGATCACGTGCGGCGCCGCCCGCGGGCGGCGGGTAGCGTTCATTCTCGATGGTTCCGCTCAACGTTCCCAACGTGCTCACGGTCGTGCGGATCCTGCTCGTGCCCGTGCTCGTCGTGGCGCTGCTGGAGAAGACCGGCTCGGGCGACCTGCTCGCCGCGATCGTGTTCGCCGTCGCCTCGCTCACCGACGCGATCGACGGGTACCTCGCGCGCGTGAGCAACTCGGTGACGAACTTCGGCAAGCTGATGGATCCGATCGCCGACAAGCTGCTGATCATCGCCGCGCTCGTCGTGCTCGTCTCGCTCGGACCGGCTCCAGGCATGGGTGGCGATGGTGATCATCGCCCGCGAGTTCGCGGTGACGGTGCTGCGGGCCGGGGTCGGCGCGCAGCAGGGGATCGTCATCCCCGCCAGCCAGCTCGGCAAGCTGAAGACCGCCTCGCAGGTGCTGATGGTGATCTGCCTGATCGCGATCTGCTCGCGCCCGTGATACGTCGACGTGATCGTCTACGCGACCGTGGTGATCACGGTCCTGTCGGGCGCGGACTACTTCTTCGGGCTGCGCCGGCGGCTGGCCGAGCACGCCGCCGAGAAGCGCGACGCGGCGCGCGGCGTCTCGGGCTCCTGATCAGCCAGTGGTCGCGAGCCAGGTCTGGAGTGAGGTCTGCCCGGCCGGCGGGCTGCCGGCCAGCTCGGCGCGGATCTCCCTCGAGCGTCCCGAACCGCTCGGCGACGACGTTGTGCTGGTGGATCGTCTCGAGGTTCTCCTGGCGCGCGGACACGAACGCGTCGGCCTGGGAGCGCGCCGAACGTCTCGACGACGCCGCGGATCATCTCGCGCACGCAGTCCTCGACGAAGCGGGGGCGGCGGTGGGCCTTCTCGACGACATGCCCCTCGTCGCTGCGCTTCATCAGCTCGTAGATCTCCGAGGACATCGACTGCTCGACGATCGTGAGCAGCGAGTGGCGTCGATCTCCGCGTCGCAGCCCTCCGGGCAGCCGATGTGCAGCGTGCCAAGGCCCCGCTGGTTGTGCGTGGCGACCGGCACCGCCTCCAGGATCCGGTCGATCTCGGCCGCGCCGTAGCCCTGCGCCGCGAGGTTGCGGGACGCGCCGGCGGCGACCAGCTCCTGCGCGCACGGGCAGGCGGTCATCCCCTGGGCGGTGACGCCGGTCACCCGCCGGGTGCCGCGATCGGTCGCCACCGCGACGCCGTGCAGCGTGTAGATCTCCTGGGTCTCGATGCCCGACACGGGCGCGGGCTTGTACTCGGGGAAGCGCGCCTCGACGTTCACCTCGGCACGACGGGCGCCCTGGCGATCGCGCACGAGCTCCGCGATCCGCTCGGCGAGGCCCTCGACGGTGAACGCGGTCTCGCCGAGCACGACCTCGCCGATCGACGTGTTGACGACCTCCTCGAAGCGCGACATGTGCGCGCCCTTCTGCTCGCCGCCGAGCTCGATGACGCACTCGAACCGGGCCGAGAACAACTGCTCGCCGTCGTTGGTGCGCATCCGGATCACCTTCTCCACGCCGGTGACGCCGACGCGGAGAGGCTGAGGGCGACGCCGGGGGCGGCTGGGCCTGGACGTCGTCGAGAGCGGTGATGGTCGCGTTCTTCGGCCATCTGCTCCAGGAGAGGGTAGAGCCCTCGGGCGCACGGACCCCGTGGCGGCTGTTTGCCGCTAGAGCCGCTTTGTGGCTATCACTCGGCTCCATTCGTAGACAAGCGTTAACGAAGGGAGAGAGGGAGACCGCCTCGGCTTGCGCCGGGGCGGTCTTGAAGCAATACGAGAGAGAGGGGCAAAGGACGTTCGTGAGCGTTGTCGACGAGATCGTCCTGCTGTGCGGCGAGACGCCGATCGCAGAGCTCGACGAGCTGCGGCCGCTGATCGCCGAGGCCCAGGACCGTGGGGTCATCGATCTCCGACCAATCGAGGCCTGCCTGGAGGAGATCGAGGCCACCAAGGAGCAGGTCCAGGAGCTGCACGCCTACCTGGACGAGCAGGGGATCGCGGTCGTCGCCGCGGACGGCCGGCTCGCCCGCTCGGAGGGCTCGACCGTGGAGGCCGGCGCCGGCCGGCGCACGGGCGCGGGCTCAGCCGAGGCGGAGTCGGAGGAGGGCGGCGCCGCGCGACGGCGGGTCGAGCTCGACCTCACCGTCGAGCCGTCGCTGGACTCGCTGCGGCTCTACCTGCGCTCGATCGGGCGCGTGGAGCTGCTCACCGCCGAGGAGGAGGTGCAGCTCGCCCGGCGGATCGAGCGCGGCGACATGGAGGCCAAGCGCCACATGATCGAGGCCAACCTGCGGTTGGTCGTCTCGATCGCCAAGTCCTATCTGGGACGGGGGCTGACCTTCCTGGACCTGATCCAGGAGGGGTCGATGGGCCTGATCCGCGCGGTCGAGAAGTTCGACTACCGCCGCGGCTACAAGTTCTCGACGTACGCGACCTGGTGGATCCGCCAGGCGGTCACCCGCGCGATCGCCGACAAGGGGCGCACGATCCGCATCCCCGTCCACATGGTCGAGAAGCTCAACAAGGTGATCCACGTCGAGCGCCAGCTCGTCCAGCAGCTCGGCCGCGAGCCGACGCCCGAGGAGATCGCGCACGAGCTCGAGTGCGGCGCGCGCGAGGTCCGCGACGTGCTGCGCCTCGCCCAGCATCCGATCTCGCTCGAGAAGCCGATCGGCGAGGAGGACGACTCCTCGCTCGGCGACTTCGTCGAGGACCAGACGGCCGAGTCGCCGTTCGAGATGGCCGCCGAGCGGCTGCGGCGCGAGAACCTGCGCCGGGCGCTGGCGGCGTTGCCCGACCGCGAGCGCGAGGTGATCCAGATGCGCTTCGGTCTCACCGGCGAGCGTCCCTACACGCTCGAGGAGGTCGGGCGCGCCTTCAACGTCACCCGCGAGCGGATCCGCCAGATCGAGAACCACACGCTGAAGAAGCTCGAGGCGCTGCCCGAGGCGCAGCGGCTGCGCGACGCGTCGTAGCGCGCCCGTCGCTCTTCTGCAGGCCGGTCGCGCCGCCGGGTCGTCGCTACACTGACCGGCCCCGGCGGGGTTCCTGAGCGGTCAAAAGGGCGCGGCTGTAAACCGTGTGGCACTGCCTTCGCAGGTTCGAATCCTGCCCCCGCCACTGCGACGGAGCCGGCCTCTGACGAGCGGCCGGCGCCGGGTCGCGGCCACGGCCGCCCCGACCCGATAGCCTCCGTCCGAGCGCCCTCGTAGCTCAGCTGGTAGAGCACTTCCATGGTAAGGAAGGGGTCCACGGTTCGAGTCCGTGCGAGGGCTTGGTAAAGTCCCTGCAAATCACGGGTTGTCGTGCGGGACCTCCACGTCGACCGGGAGATGTCCCGGATATGTGCCGACGCGGGCGTAGAGTCCTCCGGGACGGCGGCACCTGACCGGCTGCCGACAGGTCACATCTTCCGCGTCGATCGGGCGCGCGGCCCGTACCACTGCCAGTCGGAGGGGACGCCGCCCAGCTACCTTCTGAATCACGTAACGCGACTTGCGAAACGCCGAGATGACGGGTGCGTGCGCCGCCAGGTCGGAGGCGATCTCCGCTCCGCTGATGCCGACACTCGTCTGCAGGACTGCTCCCAGCGCCGACGCCACGGAGCAGCACTCTCGTCGCTGAGCGGTCGTCCAGTTCGGCCGTTTCTGCAGATGCGGAAGCGAGCGTCGGCGCTTGGGTTCAGCGCCGTCGATAGACGTCGCGGCGGTGCTCGATGCGCAGGACGATGACCTCTCGGAAGTTTTCTCGAACCCGATAGAGGATGCGGTAGGTGCCGCGACGGGCTGACCAGATGCCGGTCAGCTCACCACGCAATGGCTTGCCGACGCGGCGCGGCTGGGTGATCAGCGTCGTGGTGAGGAACTCGATGACGGCGGCGGCGACCGGCTCGGGCAGCTGGTCTTGGAGCGCTCGAGCGGCGGGAGGAGTGACGACGAGTTCAAAGGGTTCGTCTGCGCTCACGAGCGCAGACGACGGACCGCGTCCACGCCGCGCACGACGTCGCCGTGGGCGTAGGCGGCGTCGGCTTCGCGAATGTCGGCCAGCGCATCGGGATCGCTGAGCACCGACAGCGTCTCCTCAAGCTCGGCGAGATCGACCGCGCTGATCAGCACGGCCGCGTCACGGCCGTTGCGGGTGATCACGACGCGCTCGTGCTCGCGCTCGACGCGGTCGACAATCTCAGAGAGATGATCTCGGACCGATCGCAGCGGCTCCGTCGTCATGGCCACAATTGTGGCGCGCTCTGGTGCCGCTGTCAACGCCTCCCCCAAAGACCCCCTCGCCTCGCACAGCGGGCACTGACGGCGTCGGCGTCGTGCTCGCGAGAGCGGGCGCCTGCGACGCGCCGCAGAGCCGTTGCGTTATCCGGCGGGTGTCGACTGCCGGCGGAACACCCGTGTTCAAGCGCCGGCGCTCGGATTCCGGGACCGGGAGCTGTACGGGTCGAACACGTTTCTGAGCCATGAGCTCGTCGCCGGCGGGGTCCCCGTCGGCGCGAGCGGCCGGGGCGGTGCACAGGCCGAGGAGCACGAGGGCTGCCGCGAGCCGGGCGGGGGCGAGGATCCGGTGGGCAGCGCGCGTCATGACCTGGGGGTTGGGGAGAAGACGAAGCTGCGGTGCGGTGGGACATACGGTCCGAGCTCGAGCACGATCTCGGCGTGAGGGGTGAGCGGGATGCTGCGCGGATCCCCGGGCCGCGGACGCCCGTCGACGAACGCGTGGACGCGTCCGCCCGCTGAGGCGCGAAAGGCCGCCAGCCGCGTCCTGGAGAGCGGTTGCGCCCAGGCGCGGAACAGGTTCCGCAGCGTGAGGTGCGCGCCGGTGCGCACGAGCACGATGCCGGTGGGATCGAGCGTGACGAGCGAGCCGTCGCAGCGCGCGGCGAGGATCCGGCCCTCGGCGTAGCGCGCCGGCTTGCGGACGCCGATGCCAGCGGGTAGCAGGACCACCCGGTTCTCCGCGAACAGCTCGACGTGCACGGCCCGGCGCGGGCCGAGCCGCCGCTCGCAGCGGCCGGGGGGCCGTCCCCGCACCGGCTCATGAAAGCGCGAGCCGTGGCCGATCGGCCGCGCCTCGGCCTCGAGCGCGCGGATCGCCGGGTCGATCCGCGGTGCGTTCTGGGCGCAGCCTGTCAGGGCCGCCCCGCAGGCCGGCGCAAGCGCGACGGCGAGCAGAGCGATGGGGCGGAGGTTTCTCATGCTGCCCGGGCGCGTGAGGGTCGCGGGAGCCGCTGCGCGTCCGCCGCGCGGATCGCGACCGCCGCGAGCATGATCGAGCCGGCCAGGCAGAGGCTGACCGCGGCCCGGCCGAGCACCGGAGGGACTGCGAGGAGCACGTACCCCCTCCACAGAACCGGGAGTCCGATAAGTCCCCGGTAGCCGGCGAGGATGGCGATCAGCGCATGGCTGAGCGGTCCGGCGCGGCCGCGGATCAGCAGGATCGCGGCGCAGCCGAGCACCGCAAGCTCGACGACCATGACCGCGACGAGCGATCCCGCGATCCCCGGCCGCCCGTGCAGGCCGGCGCCGACCGCCAACACGGCGGCGGCCAGGATCGTGATGGCGGCGATCGGCCTGCACAGACGCCGCTCGAGTGGGCGATCGCGGAGTCGCAGCAGTGCGGGCAGGATGAGCAGGGCTGCGACCGGTGGCCACAGCCAGGTCAGGGACGGCCGCGGTGCCTGGCGCAGCACCCCGACGATTGCGGTGGGGCGCCCGTCGACGAGCAGCGGGATCGTCCAGTGCCCGAGGATCCGGGTACCGGGAGCATGCAACGTCTCCGAGAGTGCCGCGAGTCGGCCGTCGTGCCACCTGTCGGTGTGTCCGCTCGATACGGAATGCCAGCGGGGCGGCATCGACGGCGTGAGGCGGATCGATGGCGCGACGGGGGGTGCGAGGTTGAGGTAGTACATCGGCGAGTTCTCGTTCACCTGCACGCCGCGGCGGTCGAACCGCAGGAACTGCCCGCCCTGGTAGTCGAGGACGACCAGGGTCTCCGACGGCGCGACCGAGAGCCACAGCCGGAGGTCGCCGTCGACGATGCGGCCGCGGACCCCGGCGGGCAGGTGTGAGATCGTCGCGGAGTCGTCACTGGCCTCCGGGTCGACGGCGCCGTGGGCGGAGGCTGCCGCGGGCAGCCACAGTGCCACGAGCCACAGCGCGAGCAGGACGACGACGCGGCGGGTCACCCGCCGCGCCGCTCGCGTGTGATAGATGAGGTCATCGTGGCCAGTCGTCTCCCGAGAGCTCTGCGCACGCCGGCGGCCGGGCTGCTCGGCGCGCTCGGGTTGCTCCTCGTGTGCCTGGCCGCGGCGCCGGCCGCGCGGGCGGACGGGGATCCGGCGAGTGACGTGCTCGTGGCTGCGCCGCCGCTGTTCCTCAGCCTCGACAGCGGCGCCACCTACGGGCAGAAGCTCGCGCTGGAGCGCCAGCTCCGGCTCGCCGCGGCGCGGGGCAGAACGCTGCGGGTCGCCGTCATCGCGACGCGCGCCGACCTGGGCTCGGTGACAGCGCTGTGGGGCCACCCCCAGGCCTACGCCGGATTCCTCGGACGCGAGCTCTCGCTCGATTACCGCGGCAGCCTGCTCGTGGTGATGCCCGGCGGGTTCGGGCTGGTACGCGATGGAACGCGGGAGAGCTCGCCGCTCAGCCGGCTCGCGCCGCGAGGCGGAGAGCTCGTCACGGCCACCGAGCAGGCGATCGCGAGGCTGACCGGCGCCCGCGCGAGGAACGCCTTCCCGGCTGCGGTCGCCGCGGTTCCCTCCCGCGCGTCGGGGATCGGCTGGTGGGCGATGACCGCCGCCGCGGTGACTGCGATCGCGCTTGCGTGGGCGGCGAGTCTGCGTCGCCGACCGTTGCGCGGCCGGCGTGACCGGCTTGTCGATCACGGTGCGGGTTGAGCTCATGCTGCGGAGGGGGCGGCCGGGAACGAGCGGGTCGTGCGCGGTGGCAGCAGGTAGTTGCCGCGGCGCAGCACGAAGATGAACTCGTTGATCCCGTTGTTGTCGGTGTCGGTGATCGCCGGGTTCTGAAGCGGCGCGGAGCTCGCGTTCATCGCGGTGCGGGTCCTGACGAAGTCCTCGACTGAGCGCTGCAGGCAGACGAAGTGCAAACCGGCCTGTCCTGCGTCGGCGGTGTTGAAATCGCGGCGCAGGATGACCGGCTTGCCGTTCCGCCGCGCCCGCGCGCTTGTCTGCGAGTGGCCGATCACCCCGTAGCGGTGGATCGCCTGCCCGAGCAGCTGCGGATCCCCGGCAGCGTCGGTTCGCACCCGGCGGACGTCCTCCGGGGTCATCTGCGGGGCGTACATGCGGGCGACGCGCTGGTCCTCGTCGAGCTCCCCGTACCAGCTGTCCAGGCGCAGGCGCATGTAGCTCACCGCCATCGTCGTTCCCTGGGCGAACTGCCCGGAGGGGATCGCGACCGAGTCCTCGCTGGCCTGGTTGCGCTTCAGGCCTGATTTGAAGCCCATGTAGAGCGGGGCGCTCCGTGGGACCGGGTGCCCCGAGGGGATGCCGCCGACATCCTGGTGGGCGGCCGGCAGCCCAGCGCCGGCGAACCCGGTGCGGGTCTCGCGCCAGGCGAGCACATCGGAGATCTCGATCGGGCCATCGAGCCCCTCGATCGCGGCGCCATGGATGAGCGCGTTCTCCACCGCAAGCAGCCGTCGCTCGTCATCGCCGGCGAGGTGGAGCACCATGTCGTACTCGTCGATCGAGGGAAGCTCGAAGTTCGACATGGCCCGCGCCCGCGGGATCGGGGAGTCACGCCCGAGGGTGCGTGCGAAGTAATGGTGGCTCCAGCCGACGGTGAACAGCAGACCGTCGGGACCCCAGGAGAAACGCCGCTCGAGCGTGCGCAGCGCGGCCTCCAAGCGCGTCCGGTGACCCGCGCCAGGGTGGCTTGCGACGTCGAAGAACAGCAGCCGATCAAAGCGCGGCGCGATCGGGTTGCCGTACTCGTCACGGTGTTCGGTCGCCTCCCAGGCGAACTGCCGCGCCGGGCGTCCGCGGGGCTGGGCGCCGAGGGGGACCGGCGCGGGGCCGGCGGACCCGGAGGCGCGCACCGCCTCGTAGGCGCCCGTACCGGCGGCGGCGATGGTGGCGCCGCCGGCCAACAGCCGGCGGCGGGTGATGCGAGGTGCGTCGCTCATGACTTCGGGGGGTGCCAGGTGAACGTGGCGGTGACCCGGTGGGGTTTCAGCCACACGTGGGCGTACTCCAGATGCCGCGCCGCCACCGGCGGGCTGATGAGCAGGCTGAGCCGGTAGGTCCCGGAGCCGTGCAGCACGACGTTGTTGCCGTAGTGCGGGCCGAGATATTCGGAGAGCATCGGCCACTGGCGCGCGTCGTAGACCACCTTTCCGTCGCGTGTGATCGTCGCCCAGACCGAGGAGTAGGGGATCGGCTGCTGGCTGCGGTCGTCCTTGAGCGTGACCATGAGATGGAAGCTGACGTGCTTGGGCATCTTCTCGGTCTGCGCCCGCGTGCCGTTGTAGACGACGAACGGCACGGCGGTCATCGCCATCGCCTGGATCTTCATGTGCTGCCAGTCCGCGGTGACGAGCATCTGGGTCGGAACCGGGGTGATCCCGTCGACCCTCATCAGCTGCTGCGAGGTATGCGCGGGATTGCTGCCCGACATGCCGGACATGCCGCCCGTCGAGGACTTCGACGTGGTGTGCATCGCCGACATCGAGCTGCCGGACGATCCCTGGGTGGTGGTGAGGCCCTCGGAGCTGCCGCAGGCGGCGACGAGCGCCGCGCAGAGCCCGGCAAGACCGACCGTGGCGACCCGTCGGGCGGGGAGGTGTGTGAACGTCATGATGTCTCCTTCAGTCGGCGCGGCTGCCGCGCGAAGAGTGGGAGCAGCGCGCAGGCCAGCAGCGCGAACAGCGGCCCGGAGTTCAGATCGGTGGCGCCCCCGGCGAAGATGCCGCCCAGCCCCTGGGGGATCACCCAGTAGAGGAGGTTGAGGACGATCGCGGCGATGAGGAACCCGCGCGCGTGCCAGTCGGCCGCCACCGCGATCCCGATCGCCGCCGACACGCCGGCGAGCGCGAGCGCGATGACGAGCCCGTGACCGCCGGCGGCGGTGGCGAGGGTGCTCTGCAGCGAGTCGAGCGGATGGATTCCGGTCGCGAACGTCGTCAGCGCGGTCCTGGTCGCGTTGGCGCCGGAGTTGGGGGCCAGCATCCACAGCCACGCCATGACGAGCCACAGCGCGCACCACATCGTCTTCGCGCCGCGGACCCCGAGCAGGCCTCCCGGACGGCCGTTCGGCCAGGCGAGGAGCGCGATCAGCCCGTACATGGACACCGCGCCCGGAGCGCCGGTGAGCGGCTGGGCCATGTCCATGAACAGCATTCCGAACGCCTCGCCGACCCACCAGACGATGAGCGCCCAGGCCAGCGAGCCGGCCAGCGCGAGCTTGCTGAGCGGGCGGTAGAGGATCCCCAGGCCGATCGCCACCTGGGTGAGCGCGAACAACGTGTTCCACAGCGTCAGATCGCCGTTGGCAAACCGTGCGGCCCAGATGATGTGAGTCGTGCAGCCAGGCGGGCTGGCCCTGGGCGCCGGCCACGATCATCTGCAGGAATCCGCGCGAGTACATGAACGACTGGAGTTGCAGGCCGCCGTCGAGCAGCCAGAGGAGACCGAGCACCGTCTGGACCCGACGCGCGGCGTCCGACCAGAAGTACTCGTACAGCCGCACGCCGGGTGCTGGACCCGTCCGTGCGTCGGCCCGCGGGCCGATGGCACCTGCGGTCATGGTGATTCTCCTTTGAGCTGGGTGGGTCAGCGCAACCGGCAGCCCGGGCCCGCTCGCCGGCCCTCGTGAGGCGCGACGGTCGGCGCGTGCGGCTGCCGGCGTCAGACGACGCGCCGCTCACAGGCGGCGGCGCCAACTGGGGGCCTCAGAGGAGAGGCGGGCCCCGGCTCGACCATCCAGCCAGGATCGGCGCCGAAGCGCAGAAGTCGATCGCAGCCGGTCGCAGCAGAAGCACGGTGGTGCGGCGCGGGCGAGACGGACGCCGGCGCCACCGCGCCACACGCCTGACCACCCAGCGCGCGCCGTGGAAGATCGCCGCCAGCACGAACCCGACGCAGCCTGCCACCGGGATCGCCCAGTAGCCCCCGTCGCCGAAGACCGCCGACCACCCGCCCGGATGGCCGACGGCGAAGATCCCCTCGAGCGTCTCCTGGCAGGCGAAGATCGCCACCAGTGCGACCGCGCACAGACCCCACAGGACCCCGAATGAGAGCGAGAAGTCACGGGGTGAGGTGCGAGACGCGAACGCCCGGCCGATACGGATGAGGAACACACCGACCGTCAGCCCGACGAGCCCGACGAGCCACGGCACGACAGAATGCAGATAGGAGTGCCCGGTCTCGCGGAGCACGACGCCCGCCTGCGATCCGTAGGCGAGCTCGTAGCGGAACTCATGCACGATGAACGCCGCCGGCGGCATGAGCGCGATCCGGCCGACGCCCGGGGACCGAAGTCGTTGGCGCACTCACAGGCACTTTAGGTGCTACGGACTCCGCACGCGAGCTCTCTCCCGACGATCTGTCGGCTCGGAAACAGGCGATCGGTCCCGCGCCGGTCATCTGCGAGCATGAGACGTCACCAGTCGTCCTCGCGCCACGAGTCCACAGACGGCGGCGAGGAGCTCGGTTACGCTTTCCCGCACTGCAGCAGCGGGACACGGCCATGTCCACCATCCATCAGCGTTTTCGCCTCGCCATCGCGCGTCGCGGTCTGTCGCGGCGCCATCAGCCCCCGGGCTGCGACGTCTCGGCCGGCCGTGCGCAGATCGCATCCTCCGGTCCGTGCGGGAGTCGCCGCTTCGCCCGGCATGTGGCGGTCGCTTCGCTGCTGGCGCTCCTGATGGCGGCGTGGATGCCGCGCGTCGCGATGGGCGACGGGGACCCGGGATCGGATGTGCTCGTCTACTCAGCCGTTGTTCGTCGGCTCCGACGCAGGGGTGTCTCTGCCCGAGCAACTGCGGCTCGGCAAGCTGCTGCGCTCCAGCGCTCATGCCGGCGCCCCGATCCGGGTCGCGATCATCGCGCATCGCAGCGATCTCGGCGCGATCACAGGTCTGTGGCGGCGCCCTCAGGCGTACGCCCGCTTCCTTGGCTATGAGCTGTCGCTCGCCTACAAAGGCGAGTTGCTCGTGGTCATGCCGGACGGCTTCGGTGTCAACTGGCCCGGGCACTCCACCCCCGCAGCCATGCGCAGCCTCGCCCGGATCACGATCAGGCCGGGCGGCTCCGGTCTCGCCGCCGCGGTGCAGACGGCGACCGTCCGACTGGCCGCGGTCGCCGGAGTCCACCTCACGCCAGCCGCCGTGGCATCCGCCGGGTCAAACGGCTCCGGTCACCACGGTGCAAGGTCAGCCGGTACGGCGGCGACGGCACCGAGCGCCGGCCCCTCCGCGGTCGCCACCTCGTCGTCGCCGCGCGGGGAGGCGATCGACATCGAAGTGGCGATCATCACGGTCGCTGCGGCCGGGCTCTGCGGGCTGGCGATCGTGCTGTGGCGTCGGCGCACGGCGCTCCGGCAGCGGTTGGGTGGTCATGGAAGGGCCCTCGAGCGCCTCGCAGGGGCCCGTCCCGCCCGCCTCGCCGGCGGCATCGCGCTCGCGAGCGGATTTGTGGCGATCGTCGTCGTCGTGGCGATCGTCGTCCGTGTCCAGCCGCCTCGTTCCAGCGCAAGTGCGCTCGCCACCAACCCGTACCTGGACTACGGGACCGCGCTGAACCGCCGGTCGGCGCCTCAGTTCACACTCACCAACCAGTATGGCCGGCAGGTGTCACTGAGCTCGTTTCGCGGCAAGGTGACGATCCTGGACTTCAACGATTCCGAGTGCACCACGATCTGCCCACTCACCACGACGGCGATGCTCGACGCCAAGCGGATGCTGGGCCACGCCAGCAGCCGCGTGCAGCTGCTCGGCGTCGATGCTGATCCGAAGGCGACCGCGATCGAGGACGTGCTGAGCTACACCCAGCTGCACGGCCTGGTGGGCAAATGGCAGTTCCTCACCGGTACGCTGACCCAGCTCAACCAGGTGTGGCACGCCTACGGCGTCCAGGCCGACGTACAACGAGGGCTGATCTCCCACACCCCTGCGCTGTACGTCATCGACCCGCAGGGACGGCTGCGCGCCCTCTACATGACCCAACAGAGCTACGCCTCGGTCGGCCAGCTCGGTCAGATCCTCGCTCGCAAGGCCGCGAGCCTCCTCCCCGGCCAACCGGCCGTGCATTCACACCTGGCCTACACGCCCACACCGACGATCCCGCCCAACCGATCGACGACGCTACCCGCGACCGGCGGCAGACGCGTCACACTCGGACCGGGCCGCGCTCGTCTCTACGTGTTCTTCGATACCTGGGACCGGGAGGTGATGGGCATCGGCGGCGAGCTCGATGCGCTCAACCGCTACGCGACGACCGCCGCGCCAGAGCACCTTCCCGCGCTGACCGCCGTCGACGAGGGATCCGTCGAGCCTTCGCCTGAGGCGCTGCCCGGCTTCCTGCGCACCCTGGCCACGCCCCTGCGTTATCCGGTCGCGATCGACACCAGCGGCCAGGTCGGCGACGGATACCAGGTTCAGGGCTCCCCATGGCTCATGCTCACCTCCGCGAGCGGCCGCATCGCGTGGTACGACGCGGTCAACATCGGCAAGTGGCCCACGATCGAACAGCTGCGCGCCCAGGTGCGCGCGGCGCTCTCCCACGCCCGACCGCACGTCGGCGCGCCGGCGCTGATCGGCTCGCCCAAGCCGCTCGCCGCCCTCCACGCCCAGGCGAGCCGGCTGATCGGCTCAGAGCCCGCGTTGGCGGCACGCATCCGCGCACTCCGCGGCTACCCGATCGTCGTCAATGCCTGGGCGTCATGGTGCCCGCCCTGCCGGGCCGAGTACGGGCTCTTCGCCACCGCCTCCGAGCAGTACGGGCGCCAGGTGGCGTTCATCGGCGCCGACACAAACGACTCCCCCGGGGACGCGGCAGCGTTTCTCCGCACCCACCGCGTGAGCTACCCGAGCTACTCCACCACCGACGCCAACATCCAGCAGATCGTTCCCGGCGGGCTCGAGGGAACACCGGAGACGATCTACATCAACCGCGCCGGCAAGATCACCAACGTGCACGTCGGTGCCTACGATGCTCAGGGCACACTCGATGCCGACATCGAGGATCACGCACTGAAAGCCGGCTGACCTGGGACAGGTCGAAATCCACGCCCCTCGCCAGGACGCTCTGGACCCGGGGCCGTCCCGCCCGCGGCACACCCAACCCCGACGCCTTCGACTTTCGACCTCGGATCAGTTGAGTCCCGCCGCAGTGCGTCGCGCCGCTTCGGGACCCCGACGCACGGCTGGCGAACCGACGCGATCCCCAAAGCTGCATCGCGCGTCGTCAGCACGACGACGCCGCGGGGCATCTGCCACCGCTCCACGCGGACGCGGATCCAGAGCGTGCGGGGCTCTCATCTCCGGACGTCGCTCCGACCAGCGGCCAACGATCACCCCGGCACCACGCGCAGTCGAAACTCGAGGCGCGAGCCTCTGCGACAGCATCGCAGGGTGGACCATGTCGCAACTCCATGTCCCGCACGGTCCAGTCTGGGGCTTTATCGGCGTTCGTCGGCACCCCCCGACAATGTCCGATAAGGATGCATAGACGGGACGATCCATATACTCCCGGCTCCAGTCGGACGCCCGGGTATCCGGCCCGGCGGGACCCGGACCTGTCCCGTCGTCAGGCACGCGTCCCACTGGCAAGAAAATACGTACGTGTGGTCACTCAGCTGGGATGAACGTAGCTGAGATCAAGCCGGTCGGTCCAGCCCGCCCAGCGCAGCGTCAGTCGCCAACAGCCCGCGGCGGGGAGGTTGATGATCGACGGTCCCGGTCCATCGAGCACCGTGCGCGTGACAGGAGCGCCGACGCGTCTGGCTCCACGCATCAGCTGGGCCTGGATCCTGAGTGCCCCGACGGAGCGCGGCCGAACGCGCGAGACCCACAGGATCTTGTTGCTGTGATCGGTTGCCGGCGGTGAGTCCAGATAGTTTGTGGTGCCGAACAGGATCGCGGCGATTCGGTCCTGTCGACCGACGACGTGCTCGGTGCGAGGGCGCGGGTCATTGAATCCCGCCCGAGCCCAGACAGGTAGCACGCCGACATGCATGCCCGAGCGGCAGGCGCGGACCGCAGGGCCCGGGCCACCGGCGGGCCGCGGAGCGGATGCATGACCGTGGCCCAGCAACAACACCGCGGCCGCCGCAACGGCCAAGGCCACCGCGACCGGCGCGATCGTCGCCGGCGTTCTCAGCCAGGACCGCCGGGGGCCGCCGGGGTCGCGTTCGCCGTCGCACAGCCGGCGCGTGACGAGCTCGGACGGCGGACCCGCAATCTCGTCGGGGTACGGATCGACGGCGCGGATCGCTTCGATCAGCCGATCGTCGACATCGGTTGGGCCGGCGTTCATCTCATCACCTCCGTGCCGGTGACCGAGCACACGCGCCGCTCGCGCGGTCGAAAGCCCCTCCCACGCGACCAGCAACAGCAGCTCACGATCGCGCTGCGACAGCGCCGCCAACGCGCGCCATACCTCCGTACCGTGACGCACCTCATCAGGCGCAGCAGCGACCGGCGGTCGCTCGAACCCGAGCAGCCTGTCCAGCGCGCCCTGGCGGGCATCGCGGCGCCGGCGGTTGGCGAGTATGTTGCGCGCGACGGCGCGTAGCCACGGGAGCGGATCGTCGGGGACCTCCGCCTGCCGACGCCAGCAGATCACGAACACGTCCGCGACGACATCGTCGGCGGACTGCGCGTCAAAGCGCCTGAGCACATAGCGCTGACCGTGCCCGAGTGCTCGCGGTACAGCGCGTCAAAGCGTGCCTGCGGGTTCATCACCATCATCACCCGGTTATTGTGCGGACCGGCACGGAAATGACATCCGCGCCGGCGCCGCTGCGATCTGCCGATCGTGGCGCCAGCCACCTGGATGGTGCTAGGCTGGCGAGTAGATGGCGAAACCAGCGGCCGATGGGGATCGCAGCGAGAAGATCACGATCAACGTCGGGCTCGTTGACCTGGGTCAGATCGACCTGCTGGTCAGCGAGGGTTTCTTTGCGAACCGGACTGATTTCATCCGGACAGCCATTCGCCGGCAGCTCGACAACCGGTCGGACGCGGTCGAGAGAACCGTGGCCCGACGCGAGCTGGTTCTCGGCATCGAGCACTACAGCCGCAGTGCGCTGGAGCAGATCCAGGACTCCGGCCGCATGGTCGAGCTGCGGGTTCTCGGGCTGGCCACGATCGCCGATGACGTTTCGCCCGAGCTCGCCCTCGCGACGATCGCGCGGGTCGAGGTCCTCGGTGCCTTTCGGGCACCGAGGGCGGTGAAGGCGGCGCTTGCCTCGCGAACGACGTGATCATCCGCCGAGCGGGGCGACTCCGCTCGCGCGGTGGCGGTACGCACCCACCGACCGATCTCCGGGCACCAGCCGACATGGCCCCTGAAAGGACTTGCGATGAACCTCGATACGAACACCACGATGGCGGAGGCGTTGCGCCTCACGCGCAGCGGACGGTTGACGGAGGCCACGGCGGTTCTCCAGCGGAGGCTGGGAGGCGCCGGCACCGCCGGACCGCGTGAGTCGCTCGACGCCCAGCCGTCGCCCGGCCTGCCGGGCACCATGAGCTTGGCCGACGGGCCTGGACGACCCCGCCGGCTTCGCGGCGGCACAGCGTCGAGCGCTCCCGCCGCGTCGGGTGGTGAGACCCGTCACCTCACCCACACTGCGAGCGCCGGGACCCGCACCTACGACCTCTACAGTCCGACCGGCTACGGCAGTGCACCAGTGCCACTCGTGGTCATGCTGCACGGCGGCAAGCAGAACGGAGCGGACTTTGCGGCCGGCACTCGGATGAACGAGCTGGCCGAGCAGCACACCTTTCTGGTCGCCTACCCGGAACAGTCCAGGAGAGCGAACAGCGGTGGCTATTGGAACTGGTTCCGCGCCTCTGACCAACAGGCCAACGCGGGCGAGCCGTCGATCATCGCCGGCATCACTCGCGAGGTCATGCGCGATCTCGTCGTCGACCCGACGCGCGTGTACGTCGCCGGCCTTTCGGCCGGGGGCGCGATGGCCGCCGTCATGGCCGCGACCTACCCAGACCTCTATGCGGCGGTCGGGGTGCATTCCGGGATCGCCTACCGCGCCGCACACGACGTCGGCTCCGCCTTCGCCGCGATGCGCACCGGTGGGATGGGAGCCCCGAGCAGCGCGGTCCCGCTGATCGTCATCCACGGCGACCGGGACACGATCGTCGCGCCGGTCAACGCAGACAACCTGATCGGCTCTCGGCTCGCGGCCGGCGACATCACGGGCCAGGACGCGCAGATCACGACGCGCAGCGACTCCGGGCGCAGCTACACCCACACCGTGCACCGCAATCGCACCGGGCTCGCCGTCGCGGAGTCGTTGATCGTCCACGGCGGCCGCCACGCCTGGTACGGCGGCAGCCCTGCCGGCTCCTACACCGACCCCGCCGGCCCTGACGCCTCGGCCGAGATCACCCGCTTCTTCCTTCAGCACCAACGCCCGCACACAAACTGAGAGCAGCCGCAAGCGGCCCAGCAGGCCGGAGGGTGCCGATGGGCCAACTGCGTGTTGACGGCCGCCCGTTCACCCAGTCCGCCGGCGCCCCTCCGCCGTCTGGCGCCGGCCCTGAGTTCGGCGCTGTGTGGATGTCCGGATAAGGTCGCGTGAAGCGGGCGCCGGTCCGCGCGTCCGTGTCGTACCGTCCTGGCCGACCGACACGCCGAGCCGTCGAACGACCCGGAAGAGGAACAACCATGCGTGCCAGATCGTCGTCGCTGCTGGGGCTCGCCGGGTGCGCGGCCGCCGCGCTGCTGACGGGCAGCGGCTCGTCACAGCCGCCCTCGGCCACCCACCGATCCCACCACGCCACCGGCGCGACGGTCACGCTCGCCGCCAGCCGCTCGAGCGTCGTCTTCCAGTGGGGGCAGTTCGGCGGCGGGCCGCGCCTGGACCTCGGCCTGCACCGGGCGCATCCCGCGCTCGCGGGCTCGCCCAACGGCGTCGGCCCGGTGCGCTGGTCGCCGACCGTCGTCCGCGGCCTGCACGGCACGGTCGTCCAGGTCGCGACCTCCAACTCCGACAGCTACGCGCTCACGGCGAGCGGCGCGGTGTACGCGTGGGGCGCGGGTTCCCAGGGCGAGCTCGGCAACGGCACGCGGCGGCGGCTGTCGGTGCGCGCGGTGCGTGTGCATCTCCCGGCCGGCGTGCGGATCCGCGCGCTGTCGAACCCGATGCCCTACGACGGCGGCATGGCGATCGCCACCGACGGGACGGTGTGGGCGTGGGGCAACGATCGCGCGCGCGAGTTCTGCCGGCCGACGGGGCGGATCCTGCCCACGCCGATCCGGGTCGCGCTCCCGCAGGTGACGCTCGCCGTCGGTGCGCTGCGCCACGCGATCTACGACTCGGCCGGACGGATCGTCAGCTGCGGCTCGGGCCGGGTCGGGCAGCTCGGCGACGGCACGAGCGGCCCCGCCGCGCGCTCCGGCTCGCCGGTCCCCGTGCTGGGCCTGCCGCGCGGGCGGGCGACCGCGCTCACCTCCGGGTGGGGTAACGCGGGCGCGCTGATGGCCGACGGCCGCTACTACGACTGGGGCTACAACCGAGGCGGCCAGGTTGGCGACGGGACCCGGACGATCGCCACCACGGCGGTCGAGGTTCCGCTTCCGCATGCGGTGCGCCAGGTCTTCCAGGGCGGCAGCTACGGCGACAACGGCCAGACGATCGCGCTGCTCTCGAGCGGCGCCGCCTGGGAATGGGGCAGTGGGCGCTTCGGCCAGCTCGGCAACGGCACGCGCCGGGGTTCGCTGTGGCCGATCAGGCTCGACGCGCTGCGCGGCCTGCGGCTGGTGGCGGTCGGCTCGGGCGGCTCGACCTCCTACGCGATCGACCGCGCCGGCGGGCTCTGGGCCTGGGGCAACAACCACGTCGCCCAGGTCGGTGACGGCTCGATCTCGCGCGTCCAGCTCACGCCGGTGAAGGACCCGGTGCGGGTCTCGGAGATCTCGAGCACGGCGCACAACGTGGCCGCGCTCGGCGCGCGCGGGGGCTGACCGGCCCCTTCCGGGGCCGACCGCAGCCCGGCCGTCCGCTCCTCGCCCCGGCCGTTCGCTCCCGTCCGACCATCCGGGCGCGGCCACCGTGGCCGCGCCCGAGGTGATGACGGTCGGTGGCGGTCAGCCGATTCGCAGCGACCGGATGACGGTCGAGGCCAGCAGCGTCTGGCCGGCGGTGCTGGGATGCACGCCGCAGCCGCCGGTGGACAGCTGCGTGAACAGCCCGGCGGTGCAGGCGCTGCCACCGGAGTGGACCGACGCCGCCGCGAACGAGCTGAACGCGTTGGCGAACCGGACGTGGAAGCCATGCCCGGCCTGGTTGATCTCCTTGTCAAGCCCCTGCGTGGCGGCGGCGAGCGCCGAGGACGTCGCGTAGTAGTCGACGAGCACGAGCTGGCCGTTGTAATGGGCCCTGTCACGCAGCGCGGCGACGATCTTCCGGACGTTCCTGGCGACCGTGCCGACCACGCCGATCTGCTCGGTCGGGCTCTGGCACTGGTCGGCCGTCGTCGCCTCGCACAGGAAGTAGTCGTTGGCGCCGATCATCAGCGTCACCAACCGCACGCCGCGGTTCTTCTTCAGGTACTTGACGGCGTAGGACAGCTGCGACCCGCTGTACTTGACGTGCAGTGGGAAGTTCGGCCGGTACGCCGGCGAGGTCGGGTTGATGCTCGACTCGCACGCGAACGTCGGCGCCTTGTCGTTGATCAGGCTCGACGAGGTCTCGCCCGGGCAGGCCGCGTTGGCGAGCTTGAGGCGCAGGTCGCGCGCGATGATCTCCGGGAAGCCGACGAAGCTGGCGGCCTTGGCGTAGTCGGGCGCGGGGACGACGGTCGGCTCCATGTAGCCGAAGCTGACCGAGTCGCCGAGCGCCAGGTAGCCCGAGCCGCGGGTGATCGGCGACGACGGGGTGACCTTCGCGGCCGGCGGCGGCGCCTTCTTGGTGGTGACGACCTGCTTGGCCTGTGCGCCGGCCGTGACCGTCGCGGCGAGCAGCGACGCGCAGCTGAGCGCGGTCAGACTCGTGAGCGCCCGGCGAAGAGGCCGGGCGAACTGATGATGCATGTGTTCCTCCTCAGGGATCGCCGCGGTGCTCCGGCGGCGCGATCCGCTGAATCTATCGACCCGCCCGGCCGTGCAGGCCGCAGCCACCGCGCCGCGCCGCCTACGCTGCGCGGGTGACCGATCCGGTGCTGCGGTGGCGAGAGGCGGAGCCGTCCGACGTGGATGCGCTGCTGTCGCTCGTGCAGTCGGCCTACCGCGGCGCGGGCGGCTGGACGAGCGAGGCGGGCCTGATCGAGGGTGAGCGGATCGGGCCCGACGAGCTGCGGGCGGAGATCGCGTCGCCGGCGGCGGTGGTGATGGTCCTCCCCGCCGCGGAGGGGATCATCGCCTGCTGCATGGTGCACGCGGGCGAGGCGGGCGTCGCCCGCTTCGGGCTGCTCGCGGTCGATCCGGCCCGGCAGGCGGGCGGCGTCGGCCGGCGACTGCTGGCGGCGGCCCGCGGCGTCGCGGCCGAGCGCTTCGGCGCCGACACGCTGGAGATCTCGGTCGTCTCCGGGCAGGCGGCGCTCATCGCGTGGTATGAGCGCCTCGGCTTCACCGCCACCGGGACGACGGTCCCGTTCCCCGACGACCCGACCGACCGCGCGCTCGTCGCGGGGCTGCACTTCGTCGTCATGCGCGCCCCGACGCGGCGGCCGCCGTACGCGCTGTCGTGGAGCGGAGGCAAGGACTCCGCGCTCGCGCTGCACGCGCTCATCGCCGACGGCGAGGCGCCGCCGTCCGCGCTGATCACGACCCTCACCGCCGAGCACGAGCGGATCTCCATGCACGGGGTCCGGCGCGAGCTGCTGCGCCGCCAGGCGGATGCGGTCGGGATCGAGCTCGTCGAGGTGCGGATTCCGGCGGGCGCGAGCAACGAGGAGTATGAGCGGGCGTGGGCGGCCGCGCTCGGCGCGCCCCCGCTCGCCGGCGCGCAGGAGATCGCGTTCGGTGACCTGTACCTGGGCGACGTGCGCGCCTATCGCGAGCGGCAATGCGCCGCTGCCGGGCGCCGCGCGTGGTTCCCGCTGTGGGGCCGCGACACGCGCGCGCTGGCCGAGCGGTTCCTCGCGCTCGGCTTCCGGGCGCGGATCGCCTGCCTGGACCCGGGCCGGCTGCCCGCGGCGTTCGCCGGCCGGGACTACGACGCGCGGCTGCTCGCCGAGCTGCCCGCCGGCGTCGACCCGTGCGGCGAGAACGGCGAGTTCCACACGTTCGTCCACGACGGGCCCGGATTCCGCGCGCCGGTCGCGTGCCGCCCCGGCGAGGTCGTGCAGCGTGACGGCTTCGTGTTCGCCGACCTCCTCCCGGACGCGTGAGCGGCGCGCGGCGGGCGGCGGCGCGACGGCGGCGCGCGATGGCGGCGCGCCGGCCGCGTCCGTGGGCAGGCGAACCGGGGCCGGCCGCGAACCAGGCCACGGTGAGCGGTCACCCCGAGGCCTGGGTCTACATGCTGCGCTGTCGCGACGGCTCGCTCTACACCGGGTGGACGGTCGACCTCGAGCGGCGGCTGGCGCGCCACCGGGCCGGCTCCGCGAGCCGCTACACCGCGAGCCGGCTGCCGGTCACGCTCGTCTTCGCCCAGCCGATGGCGGACCGCAGCGCGGCCCGGCGCGAGGAGGCGCGGATCAAGCGCCTCACCCGGTCGGCGAAGCTCGCGCTCGCGCGCGGGCAACCCGCCGAGGCGGCGGAGGGCGACGCTCACGCGGCGAACGGCGACGCTCAGGCGGCGTAGCGCGAGAGCCACAGCCGGCGACCGAGCAGCGCGCCGACCTCTCGCAGCAGCCGCCCGCCGCCGAGCAGCGGCGTCCGCTCCCGTCCGGCGACCGTGAAGCGCATTGCGTCGCACGCGGTCGTGCGCGAGCGCACGTCGGCCTGCTCGCTCGCGACCGCGAGCACCGGCCCGGGGCCCGTCCGCCGTGCCCGCCCACGGAAGACGAAGCTCACCACCGGGACCTGCGCGAACTGGGCGGGGCAGTGGTAGACCCGGCCCGGCTGCACGGGCGCCAGGCGGTCGAGCAGCGCCGCGATCCGGGCGATCCGTGCCGGCGCGGTGACGTCGATCACGAGCGTCGGCGGCCTGCCCTGCGGGCCGCGGGTGATCTCGAGCTCGCGTGCCCCGGCCGGCACCCGCTCGCTCGGCGAGCGGGCCACCAGCCAGCGGACGAGCGCCCGTGCGTGGACGGCGCTCGTGTGGGCGCCGGTCGCGACGACGGTGAGCGCCAGGCGCGCGAGCGCGAGCCCGCGCGGGCCGCCGGCCGCGACGAAGGTCAGCGCGCTGCCAGGGGCGCGCCGGGTCCCGCGCGGCGGATGGGCGTCCAGGAAGGCGCGCACGGCGGCGGCGGAGGCGGGCACCGTCCAGCCGGCCGAGCGCTGTACCGCCTGCGGGCCGGTGGCCTGGACGATCCCGGCGAGCGCGCTGCGCGCCTCGCTGCCGGACGGGGTCGACGCCACCGCCCGCGGGACTCGCACGGCGGCGATCAAGCGCCGCGCCTCCCGGGTCGCCACCGCGTGGCGCGAGACCGAGTCCGACGCCGCGTCGGAGGGAGCGCTCGCGAGCAGCACGGTCAGCGCCGCGGCGGTCACCGCCCCGAACGCCAGGATCGTCCCGAGCTTGGCGCGCCAACCGATCCCTCTCACGTCACCGAGAGGATATGGCATGCCGGGTCAGGCGAGGACCTGCACCGTGGCGAGCGTCGGATCGATCGCGTACGCGACCCGCACCCCATCCGCGGCCGCCTCCGCCAGCGAGGCGAGCGCGCGCTCGGTGATCTGCTCGCCGGGCGCGAGCACCGGGACCCCCGGCGGGTACAGGGCGATCAGCTCGGCGCTCACCCGGCCGGTGGCCTCCGCGAACGGGACGGTCTCGACGGCCCCGAAGAACGCCTTCCGCGGGGATACCCGCGGCCACGGGGAGACGATCCAACCGGCGGCGCCGGCGATCGTCCGCGGCGCGCCGCGCCGGCGGGCGATCGACTCCGCGAGCGCGTCGGTGAGCCGCTCGATCGCTTCGGGCTCGTCGGCGAGCGTCACCAGTGCGACGATCGTGTCGCGGTCGGCGAGCTCGACCGGCACGCCGGCGTCGGCGAGGTCCTGCTCGATCGCGACCCCGTGGGCGCCGGTCCCGGCGAGCGACACCGTGAGCTTGACCGGGTCGACGAACGGACCGTCGAGCACCTCCAGCCCGTCGATCTGGCGCAGCCGCGCGCGGGCGCGCGCCACCGCCTCGATCGTGCGGCCGAGCAGCGCCTCGCCGTCGCGCTGCAGCAGCGCCCGCGACGCGTCGATGCTGGCGAGGATCGCGCCCGCCGGGCTGGTCGTGGCCAGCGCCTCGAAGGCGCGGGTCATCCGGCTCGGGTCCAGCCGCTCGGTCCGCGCCAGCAGCAGCGCGCCCTGGGAATAGGCCGGCAGCGTCTTGTGGGCGCTGGTCACCATCGCGTCCGCGCCGGCCCCGAGCGCGTGCGGCGGCAGCGAGGGATGGAAGCCGAAGTGCGCGGCCCATGCCATGTCGACGATCAGCGGCACCCCGGCCCCGGTGCGCGACGCCGGCGTGCGCGGCGAGGTCCGAGCGCGTTCCCACGTAGGAGGGGTCGGTCAGGAACACGGCGCGCGCCCGCGGGTGGGCGCGCAGCGCCGCCGCGACCGCGTCCGGGTCGTAGCCGAGCGCCAGGCCGGTCGTCGGGCTCACCTGCGGCTCGACCCACACCGGCTCCAGGCCCGCGAGCACCAGGCCGAGCAGCAGCGAGCGGTGCAGCGTGCGGGCGACGACGACCTCGTCGCCGGGTGCGCCGACCGACATTGCGAGCGCCTGGTTGCAGTGCGTCGAGCCGCCGGTCGACATGCGGCAGAACGTCGCCCCGTAGGCGCCGGCGGCCCGCCGCTCGGCCTCCAGCAGCGTGCCGTGGCTGAGCTTGACCGTGTCCAGGCCGCCCGCGAGCGGATGGTCGCCGGCGACCGCGGCGCCGACCAGCGCGGTCGAGCCCTTGTGGCCCGGCGTGTGGAACGGCGCCTCGCCGGCCGCGAACCGGTCGAGGCACTGCAGGTAGGCCGCGAGCAGCGGCGCGTCGGGCGCCAGGTGCAGCGGGTCGCGGGGGTCGGGCTCGCGGCGCGGGCCGCCCGACCCGCCGGGCCGGGGCGGGGTCAGCTCCTGCATGGCCCGGTCTGCGGACTCGGTCACGGGCCCATGATGTCTGATGGCGTCGCGCGGCGACCGGCAACCCCGGGTGCTCCTGACGTCTCGGGCGCGCGGCGGCGCTACCGTCGAAGCCGTGGGCGAGCTCGCGCTCCGGATCCTCCGGCCAGACGACACCGCGGAGCTGCTGCGCATCCACCGCACGCCCGAGGTCCGCCGCTGGTGGGGCGACCCCGAGCCCGGCTTTCCCGACGACGAGCCGGAGGCGGTCCGCTGGACGATCCTGGTCGACGGCGCGGTGGCGGGCCTCGTCCAATTCAGCGAGGAGCTCGAGCCTCGCTACCGGCACGCCACGATCGACATCTTCCTCGACCCGGCGTGCCACGGCCGGGGGATCGGCACCGAGGTCGTCGCCCGGGTGGTCGCCCACCTGGTCGGCGAGCGCGGCCACCACCGGATCACGATCGATCCGGCCGCCGACAACCGGGCGGCGGTGCGTGTCTACGAGAAGGCGGGGTTCACGGCCGTCGGGGTGATGCGCGACTACGAGGGCGACGTCGACGGCGACGGGTGGCACGACGGTCTGCTCATGGAGCTGATCGCGGACCGGACCCGGTAGTGGAGGTGTCCAGGATTCGCGGACACCGAAACTAGACTGGGGAGCATGCCCTCCGGTCTGCTCAACCGCTCGCTCGTCAAGGTCGCCGAGCGGGTCCCCGGCGTGCGGCGCATCCCGGTCGTGGCGTTGCTGGCGGCGGCCGAGGTGGCGGTGCTCGCCAAGGACCACTATCAGCAGCGCCTGACCCCGGCCGAGCGCCGCCGACTGCTGCGGCTGATCAAGGTCGGCCGCGGCGGTACCGACCGGCTCACCGCGGGCGAGCGCGACGAGCTCGAGGCGCTGGTGACCAAGCTCGAGCCGCGCCGCCTGCTCGGCGACGCGGCCCGACGCCTGTCACCGGTGCCGATCCCGCGCCGGCTGCTCTACGGCCGCCGCCGCTGACCGCCCGGTCGCGCCCCGCCTCGCCTGGCGCCCGCGTCATCGCCCGCCGGGGCTGCCCACCGGAGGGGTCTCGGCGAGACGCTCGAGGTCATCGGCGTCGAGTGCGATCTCGCCCGCCGCGAGGTTCTCCTCCAGATGCGCCACCGAGCTCGTGCCCGGGATGAGCAGGATCCGCGGCGAGCGGTGCAGCAGCCACGCGAGCGCGATCTGCGACGGGGTCGCGCCGTGCTTGCCGGCGACCGCGGCGATCGCCGGGTCGGCGGCGAGGGCGGTGGGCCCGCCGGCGAACGCCGAGCCGAGCGGGAAGTAGGCGACGTAGGCGATCCCGTGCTCCTCGCAGAAGTCGACGACCGCGTCGTCGGAGCGATCCAGGATGCTGTAGGCGTTCTGGACCTCTCCGAGGCCGTCGAGCAGCTCGTACGCCAGCTTCACCCCGTCGAGCGTCGCGTGGGAGATTCCGATCAGGTCGAGCTTGCCCTCGCGCCGGAGGTCGGCCATCGCGCCGAGCTGCTCGGCGGACGGCTCGGCGGGCGCCCCGGACTCCGAGTGCAGGCGAAGGTTGACGAGGTCCATCCGCTCCACCCGCAGCGAGCGCAGGTTGTCCTCGACGCCGTCGCGCAGCTCCGCGGGCGACTGCGCGGGCAGCCAGCCGCCGCCGGCGTCGCGGCGCGCCCCGACCTTGGTGACGAGCCGCAACCCTCCGGATAGGGATGGAGTGCCTCGCGGATGAGATCGTTGACGACGTCGGGCCCATAGAACTGCGAGGTGTCGATGTGATCGACCCCGAGCGCGACCGCGCGGCGCAGGACCGCGCGGGCGGCGTCGGGGTCGCGCGGCGGGCCGAAGACGCCCGGGCCCGCGAGCTGCATCGCGCCGAAGCCGATCCGGCGGACCGGCTTGTCGCCGAGAAGAGATGTCTGTGCGTTGGTCATGGGAACAGGCTGCGCCGCCACGGCGCCGCTGACAAGAAGTCGCCTCATCATGGGAGCGCCACCACCATCCTGTACCGCGGCCCGGGCCTGCCCGGGGCACGGTTCAACGGGGATGCGATCGAGCGTGGTTATGCTCTCGGGGATGGACGGCGAGGCACGCCCGCTGCATGCCGGCCGGGTGGCTGGATGAGCGCGGAGCGCCGGCCGCACGCCGGGACCGAGGCCTGGCACCGGCCCCTGCACCATGTCAGGGCCGGCGATCTCGACCCCGATACCGGCCAGACCAGGGGCATGCGCCGCTTCGAGGCGCTGTCGGCTCGTCACGGCGGCACGCGCAAGATCTGGATGGGCGAGAACCACGTCGGCCCCGAGATGAACTCGGGCGACCACCACCACGGCGAGGCCGAGACCGGCATCTACGTTGTCTCGGGTCATCCCGCGTTCGTCTTCCTCGAGGATGGGGAGGAGACCCGGATCGAGACCGGCCCCGGCGACTACGTGTTCGTGCCGCCCTACGTCCCGCACCGCGAGGAGAACCCTCACCCCGAGCCGGCCGTCGTGGTGCTCGCCCGCTCCACGCAGGAGGGGATCGTCGTCAACCTCCCGAGCCTGTGGGCCGACGTCGAGGCTCCGGCCCCCGGGTCACCGGAGGACGCTCCTGGTTGACCGCGCGATCCCCGGCCGTCGTCGAGGTGGTGCAGCGATGGCCTCGATCACGATGAGGCGGACTGTCACACATAGCGCGCGCAGGCCCTCGCGCGAGGGTGCGATACCGTCGCCTGGCCGGCAGCAGCCAACGTCATGGGAGTTGCACCACCACCCACCCGGCGCGAGGAGCTCGCCGAGTTCCTGCGTCACCTGCGCGAGCGCACCGCGCCCGACGCGGTCGGCCTCGACGGCGGCGCGGGGCGCCGCCGGACCCCGGGGCTGCGGCGCGAGGAGGTCTCCCAGCTGGCCGGCGTCGGGCTCTCCTGGTACACGTGGCTCGAGCAGGGACGGGAGATCACGCCCTCCTCGTCGGTGCTCGACGCGCTCGCGCTGGTGTTCGACCTGTCAACCGCCGAGCGGGCCCACCTGTACGACCTCGCCGGCGTCGCCATCCCCGCCCCGGCCGATCCCTATCGCACCGAGGCGCCGCCCGAGCTCGCGCAGTGGGTGGCGGCGCTCGATCCGATCCCCGCGTACCTCACCAATCCGCGCACCGACCTCCTCGCTCACAATCGCGCCGCGACCGCGGTCACCTTCATCCCGTCCCCGGGCCCGGACGGGGTGCGCAACATGCTGTGGTCGCTGTTCACAGAGCCCGGACCGGGCGGTCAGATGCGGGAGCAGACCGCACGCTCGACGCTGGCGCGCTTCCGCGCCGCGCATGCGCGGCGCTACGACGATCCGGACTTCCGGGAGTTGATCGAGCGTCTGCTCTCCTCGAGCTCGCGCTTCCGCGAGCTGTGGCGGCGCCACGAGGTGCTCGACTCCCAGCAGGGGACGAAGGTGGCCGAGCACCCCGCGCTCGGCACGCTCACGCTGCATCACATGCAGTCGATCCCGACCGGCCATCCCGAGCTGCGGCTCACCCAGTACCTGCCTGCGGACGAGACGACGCGCACGGCGCTGGCGGTGGCGGTCGCCTGATGGAGCTGCAGGGGCGCACCGTCGTCATCACCGGCGCCGCCAGCGGCATCGGCCGCGCCTGCGCGGCGCGGTTCGCCGCCGAGGGCGCGCGGCTGGTGCTCGCCGACGTCGACGAGGCGGGGATCGACCTGGCCGCGCAGGACCTCGGGGCGGTCGGGATGCGGGCGGACGTCGGCCGTGAGCGCGACGTCCGTGCCCTGATCGACGCCGCCCAGCGCCACCACGGCCCGATCGACCTGTTCTACTCCAATGCCGGGATCGGCGGTCCGCCCGGCGGTCCCGAGGCGCCGGACGATCAGCTGCAGCGCGCCTGGGAGGTCAACGTGATGTCCCACGTGTGGGCCGCGCGGGCGCTGCTCCCCGAGATGGTCGCGCGCGGGTCGGGGTACCTGGTCTCGACCGCATCCGCGGCGGGCGTGCTCACCCAGCTGTCGGCGCTCGGCTACTCGATGACCAAGCACGCCGCGGTGGCGCTCGCCGAGTGGCTGCACATCACCTATGCCGACGCCGGCATCAAGGTCTCGTGCGTCTGCCCCCAGGGGGTGAACACGCCGCTGTTCCGGGCAGCGGTGGCGCTCGACCCGGTCGGCAACGCGCCGATGCTCGCCCAGCCGGTGCTCGAGCCCGACGATGTCGCCGAGGCCGTGCTCGCCGGCATCGCGCAGGAGCGGTTCCTGATCCTGCCCCACGGCGAGGTCGCGGGGTTCATGGCGGTCAGGGGCGCGCAGCCGGAGCGCTGGCTGGAGGGGATGCGCGGCCTGCTCGCCGCCGCGCGCGACGAGCACGGCCGGACCTCGCGCTGAGGTCCCGAGGACGACCCGGCGGGCTCAGCCGCCGAGCGCGGCGAGCGCCTCGATCAACTGCCCCAGACCCTCCGCGGCGCCGTCCCGCGCCGCCCGCGCCGCGGTGAGGTCCCCCGCGTCGGCCGCGATCTCGAGCGCCCGCAGCCCGGCGAGCAGCCGCTGGGTCCCGACCATCAGCGCGCTGTTGCGGGCCGCGTGGGCCCCGTCGCCGACGGCGATCGGGTCCCCGCCCGACAGGCCCGCGTCGATGCGCGCCCGGGCGGCGAGCAGCTCGGCGTGCAGGGTGTGAGCGATCGCCTCCGGAGTCTGACCGAGGTTCTCGGCGAGCGCCTGAAGGCGGGCCGGATCGAGATCGGCGCCCGGCGTCCGGGCCATCGCGCTACCGGTCCTCGGCGAGCCCGATCGGCGCCCGCAGCACCGCGTCCGGGATCCCGAACGCGTCGACGTAGGCGCCCGCGTGGGCGCGCAGCTCGGCGTAGCGACCGTCCAGGTGGCGCTGGAGCTCGGCGGGATCGAAGGCGCCGGGGGCCGGGTCGAGGTCGAGCGTGGCCATCGCGGGACAGGTTATGGCTCGCCGTTCCCCGGCCTCTGTGAGATCGAACGTGGACTCGTCTGTCCGAAGGACTGTCTGGACTCGTCCGTGCGAAGGACTGTCTGGGCTCGTCCGTGCGAAGCACTGTCGCTAGACTCAGCGACCGGCGCCGGGGTGCGTTCGTTGTGGCGCCCGCGGCCCGGCAGGCCATCCTTGATCTAGAAAGCGCGCGTTATGGCACGTGGAGATGTCCGAATCGCTGCGACCCTCGCCTGCGAGGAGTGCAAGCGGCGGAACTACCAGACGAACAAGAGCAAGCGGAACAACCCCGAGCGGCTGCAGCTGAAGAAGTACTGCCGCTGGTGCCGGCGTCACACGCCGCACCGCGAGACCCGCTAGGCGGGGACGTTCTCCGTCCCGCGAGATGAGCGACCCACTCAGTCACGAGGCCGCTGACGTCGACGTCGAGCCGCGCCTGGCGGCCGGCGGGGCCGAGGCCGAGCTGCCCGACGACGAGCGCGAGCCGACCGACGGCGGTGGCGGCGGCGATATCGTCGGCGGCGGCGACTCCGGTGGCCGGCGTCGCGGCGGCGGTGGTGGTGGCGACTCCGAGGACATGCGCCCGGCGCCGCGGCCGGCGCGTCATCGCAACCGGCTGATCGCGTTCCTGCAGGGCTGCTGGCGCGAGCTGCAGCGGGTACAGTGGCCTGACCAGCGTCAGGTGGTCCAGGCCACGGGAGTCGTGCTCGGCTTCGTCATCGTCGCCGGCGCTTACCTCGGTTTGGCCGACTGGGTGGCCACCAAGATCGTCAACCTCATCATTTAGAGAGAGTCATGTTCCGCTGGTACGTCGTCAACACCTATTCAGGGCACGAGAACAAGGTCAAGCACAACCTCGAGCACCGCGTCGTCTCGCTGCACCAGCAGCGCGCGGTGCGCCAGATCGTCGTCCCCACCGAGTCGGTCTCGGAGATGAAGGACAACCAGAAGGTGACGGTCGAGAAGCGGACCATGCCGGGCTACGTGCTCGTGCAGATGGACCTCAACGAGGACTCGTGGACACTCGTCAAGGGCACCCCCGGCGTGACCGGCTTCGTCGGCGCCTCCAACGAGCCGGTGCCGCTCACCCAGGCCGAGGTCGACCGCCTGCTCCACATGGAGGGCCCGGCCGAGCGGCCGCGCAGCCGCGCGCAGTTCTCGATCGGCGAGTCGGTCAAGGTCGTCTCCGGTCCCCTGTCGGACTTCTCCGGCGAGATCTCCGAGGTCAACGAGGACGCCCAGAAGCTCAAGGTGCTCGTCTCGATCTTCGGCCGCGAGACCCCGGTCGAGGTCGGCTTCGACCAGGTCAAGAAGCTCTAACTTCATACGCAACCACTAGGAGGCGGCGGCTCCGGGCCGCGGTCGTTCGGACTAGGAAAGAGACATGGCAAAGAAGGTCCTCACCCAGATCAAGCTGCAGGCCGTCGGCGGTCAGGCCAGCCCGGCGCCGCCGGTCGGTCCCGCGCTCGGCCAGCACGGCGTCAACATCATGGAGTTCGTCAAGGCGTTCAACGCCCAGACGCAGGCCGACACCGGCACGGTGATCCCGGTCGTGATCACGGTCTACGAGGACCGCTCGTTCACGTTCATCACCAAGAGCCCGCCGGCCGCGGTGCTCATCAAGCAGGCGCTCTCGCTCGAGAAGGGCTCCGCCGAGCCGCACATCAACAAGGTCGCCAAGATCAGCGCGGCGCAGCTGCGCGAGATCGCCGAGAAGAAGATGAAGGACCTGAACGCCAACGACATCGACGCCGCCGCGAAGATCATCGCCGGCACCGCCCGCTCGATGGGCGTGGAGGTGGGATGACGATGGCCAAGCACGGGAAGGCGTACACCGAGGCTCGTCAGCGGTTCGATCGCCAGCGTGAGTACACGCCGGCCGAGGCGGTGGAGCTCGTCAAGCAGTTCGGCTCGGCCAAGTTCGACGAGTCGGTCGAGGTCCACATCCGCACCGGGCTGAACGTCCGCCACGCCGATGAGCAGCTGCGCGGCACGATCGCGCTGCCCAACGGGCTGGGCAAGGAGGTCACGATCGCCGTCTTCGCCCAGGGCGACAAGGCCCGGGAGGCGGAGGAGGCCGGCGCCGACGTCGTCGGCGGCGAGGATCTCGCGACCCGCATCCAGGAGGGCTTCGACGACTTCGACGTCGCGATCGCGACGCCGGACATGATGCCGATCGTCGGGCGGCTGGGCCGCATCCTCGGCCCCGCCGGCAAGATGCCCAACCCGCGCGTCGGCACGGTGACGATGGACGTCGCCAAGGCGGTCGAGGAGTCCAAGTCCGGCAAGGTCGAGTACCGCACCGACCGCACCGCGATCGTCCACCTGGTGATCGGCAAGAAGTCGTTCGACGAGCGCGCGCTGCTGGAGAACTACGCGGCCGTCATGGACGAGATCACCCGCGCCAAGCCGTCCGCGGCCAAGGGCCGGTACATCCACTCGATCGTGTTCGCGTCGACGATGGGCCCCGGCGTCAAGGTCGACCCGTCGATCACGCGCGACATCGCCGGCGAGCCGGTCGCGGCGTAGACCGAGGTAGACTGACCGGCCGCACCCCGTACAGACGAAGCCCGAGACCCCCGGCGGCCAGCGCGTAAGCCCGGGGCAGGCGGATGTCCTCGCTGCTCCTCACCGAGCCTTGAATGACGCCCGCCGACCGCGGGCGTCCGTCGTGAGAGAGAGCACGTGAGATGAACAGAGACGAGAAGGCAGCGGTCGTCGACGAGATCGCCGAGCAGTTCGGGTCCGCGGACGCGGTGATCGCCGTCGACTACCGCGGGATCTCGGTCGCCCAGGCGGCCGACCTGCGCGCGCGGCTGCGCGACGCCGACGCCCGCTTCCGCGTCGTGAAGAACTCGCTGTCCGAGCGCGCGGCCGACAAGGCGGGCCTGGAGTCGCTCAAGCCGATGCTGGTCGGCCCGACCGCGCTCACGTTCGTGAAGGGCGACGCGGCGGCCGCCGCCAAGGCGCTGAGCGACGCCGCCCGTGAGATGCAGCTGCTCGAGTTCAAGGGCGGCCTGCTCGACGGCGCGCTGCTGAGCGCCGACGACGTCAAGTCGATCGCGCGCCTGCCCAGCCGCGATGTCCTGTACGGCCAGCTCGTCGGCATGATCGCCGCACCGCTCACCGGGCTGGCGCGCGGGCTCAACGCGCTCGTCGGCGGGCTGGCGATCCAGCTGCAGGCGATGGTCGACCAAGGCCTGGTCGGCGGCGACGCCCCCGCGCCGGCGCCGGCGGCCGAGGAGGCTCCCGCGGCCGAGACGGCCGAGGAGGCTCCCGCCGCGGAGGAGACCCCCGCGGGGAGGCCCCGCCGCCGAGGAGGCTCCCGCCGCCGAGGAGGCTCCCGCCGCGGAGGAGGCCCCCGCCGCCGAGACCGCATCTGACACCGAAACCCCAGCCGCGTCGGACGCGGCGACGTCCGACAACTAGGAGGAACGAATCATGTCCACTACCGAGGAATGGATCGACGAGCTGAAGGCGATCTCCGTCCTGGAGCTCTCCGAGCGCATCAAGGCGCTGGAGGAGACGTTCGGCGTGTCGGCGACGGCCGTCGCCGCGGCCGCTCCGGCGGCGGGCGGCGGTGGCGGAGACGCCGCTCCGGCTGAGGAGGAGCAGTCGAGCTTCGACGTCATCCTCACCGCCGCGGGCGACAAGAAGATCCAGGTGATCAAGGTCGTCCGCGCCGCCACCGGCCTCGGCCTCAAGGAGGCCAAGGCGCTCGTCGACGAGGCCCCCAAGCCCGTCAAGGAGGCCGTCGAGAAGGAGGAGGCCGACAAGCTCAAGGCGGACCTCGAGGAGGCCGGCGGGAGCGTCGAGCTCAAGTAGCCCACCGTCGGTCCGCGGTCTTTGAGCGCGCCCCGCACCGGTCCGCCGGTGCGGGGCGCGTGTCGTTTGCGGGGGGGAAGCGCGGGCATCTGAAACGTTATAGATTGCGCTGTGAACCGGCGAGGGAGGCTTTCATGGCAGGGCTTGGTTGGGTACGGCGGGCCGCGATCTCGGCCCTGGTGATGTGCGCGTGGACGGGGGCCGTCACGGCGGCCAGGGCGCAGGGCACGCCGGCACGGGGGGTGCCGCAGGCCGGGGCGAGCCCGACCATCTCCGCCGGCACGGCTCTGGGCGCGCGCCGCTTCGTCGCGGCCGGCACCCGGGCGTACGTCGTCGGGGTGGAGAACGGGTCGTTCCCGCCGATCGGGTGGCACACGACCGGCCAGATGGGAGGGTTCTGGGCGCCGCCGGTGAAGGCGCTGGACGGCCTGTGGTTCCAGCTGCACGGCACGTGGCTCGACCAGGCCACGACGTACACGAGCGGCCCGGGATTCGTCCGGCTGTCGTTCCCCGTGACCCATGGCCTGCGACCGACGCTCACCGAGTTCTCCCCGGACGGGACCCCGGTGGTGCTGGTCGGCCTCACCCTCGTGCCCGTCGGCCAGGAGGCCCGGAACATCGATCTGGTGGCCCAGGCGCACAGCCAGGTGATGGCGGCGTACCCGTGGTCGTCGACCACCCCGACGGCCCAGCAGGTCGAGCACCCCGACACCGCCTCGGTCCAGGGTGGCGGGGTCCAGTTCAAGCAGACCGGGACGAGCTGGTTCGCGGAGGTTGGTTCGAGCGTCGCCCCGTCGCAGGTCACGACCGGGCGCCAGGACTGGGGGCCGACCACCGCGGCCCAGCAGGCGGTGTTCGGCACCAAGGGCGCCGGCGGACAGCTCTCGTGGAATCTCCACGTCCCCGCCGGTGGCCAGACCATGTGGGTGGCGGTGTCCGCGTCCCAGTTCGGATCCTCGGAGGCGCTGGGCGCCCTGCGCAAGGGCCTGTCCGACCCGAACGGGCTGCTCGCGGCCAAGGTCGCCGAGCGCGACGGCGTGGCCGGGCAGAGCAGCTTCCAGGTCCCCGACGCCTCGGTCAACCAGGCGCTGCTCTGGAGCAAGCTCAACCTCGCCGATCTGCACCGGACGGTCAAGGACCTCCAGATCCGCGACGTGAAGGCGGGCGCGGCGTATCCGTCGCCGGTCGCCACCGTTCCCAGCCTGTCGGGGGTCGACGCCGCCTATCCCGACTACGCCGAGTTCTTCGGCACCGACGGGGCCTACAGCACGTACGGGCTCACCGTCTCCGGGCAGTGGCAGACCGCGATCCAGCAGCTCAACGCGATCCGCACGGTCTCCAGGATCGTCAACGGCGGCACCGGCAAGGTCGTGCACGAGATCAACTCCACCGGGGCGATCTACTACGGCGACAACAGCGAGCCCGGGGACATCAACGAGACCGCGCAGTTCGCCATCGCCGCCGACCAGGTGTGGAAGTGGTCCGGCGACCCGACGGTGCTGAAGGACAACTACGCGTTCATCAAGGACGGCGAGCACTATCTGGCGAGCCTCGCCCCGCCCGGCGAGCTGTGGCCGGCCGGGGACGGCATCGTCGAGAACACCTCGCTGGGCGGGATGCCCCTCGACGTGGCCTCCGAGAGCGTGCAGGCGCTCGGGGCGCTGCACGACATGGCGGTCGCGATGGGCGACCAGCGGACAGCCGCGTGGGCCGCGCAGCGCCAGTCGCAGATGCTCGCGGCCTTCGGGCAGTGGTGGATCCCCGGGCAGAGCCTGTACGCCGACTCGCTCTGCGTCGGCACCGAGGGGCCATGCACCCACCAGGGCGAGCAGCTCCAGCAGCGGTGGCACATCAGCGACTCGCCGATGGAGCAGGACGTCGCCCCGGTCGCCAACGCCGACGCGGCGCTGACGACGATGGAGGGGCCCACGTTCACCGGGCCCTGCGGGCTGTACGTCGACGGCGTCGGCGGCCCGATGGGCACCGGCGGGCAGACCTGCTACCTGCTCGGCACCGGCGCGATGGCCGTCGGCGAGGCCAACTACGGCCGCATGAGCCAGTCCACCTCCTATATGGACAAGGTGGCGAGCCAGCTCACCGTCGAGATGCCGGGCTCACTGCCCGAGCTCGCCAAGAGCCCGCAGTACAACCCCTACGAATCGTTCACCAGCCGGGCCAACGTGATGCAGGCCTGGTCGTCCTACGGCCTGCTGTGGACGACCGCGCACGACATCCTCGGGGTGGTGCCCGACGCTCCGGATCACGCGGTGTCGGTGGTGCCCGACCTCCCGTCCTCGTGGCCCACGGCGTCGATCGGGCACCTCGCCGTCGGGTCTGACCAGCTGAGCGTCGCGGCCAGCCAGGGCGGCGGCCGCTTCGAGACCGACGTGAGCGGTGCCCAGGGCCTCGCGCTCACCATCGGGGCGGTGATCCCGACGGGCAGCTCGGTCGGGTCGGTCACGCTCGACGGCCAGCCGGTGCCCTACACCACGGTCACGACCCATCGCGGGACGGAGGTGCTGGTGACGGTTCCCGCCGGCTCTGACGCCTCGCAGTCACTCGTCGTGCAGACCTCCGGCTGAGATCCGAGCGGCCCGGGCGCAGGCGCGCCCGGGCCGCCGGCTCATTACGCAAGTCTTCGGCTCGGCAGAGGATCGTCTTCCGAACGGGTGGGACTCTGTCGTCCATGCCCCCCGCAGACCACACCCTCCACCGGCCGGCCGACGCCGGCCTCGCCGAGCGCGAGACGCACGGCATCGCGGGTCAGCCCCTCGTGGTCGACTCCCTCTCGCTGCTGGACCACCGCACCCTTGAGCTGATGATCCCCGAGCAGGACGCGCCCGCCGGGCGCTACCTCGCGATCGAGGACGAGGGCGGCAACCGCCTGCTGCCGCTCACCCGGCCGATCACGCACATCGGCCGCGGGCTCGTCGCCGACGTGCGCTTCGAGGACAGCCACGTCTCCCGGCGCCACGCAATCGTCGCCGTACGCGGCAACGCGGTGCGGATCCTCGACGACCGCAGCACCGGCGGCACGTTCGTCAACGGCCGCCGGGTGACTGTCGCCGAGCTCTTCGACGGCGACGTCATCCGCGTCGGCAGGGCCGTGTTCCGCTACGCCGAGGTCGCGCCGACCGCCGCGGGCGATCGCGCGCGCCCGTCGCGCCGCGTCCCGGTGTCCGCCGTGCGGCGGCGGCGCGTCAGCCCCCACGGGCCGCGCCGCACCGCGGTCGGCTGAGGCGTCCTCTCTCCCGCCCAACGCCGTCCCCACCCGGCTCACCGCCCCGGCGCTCCCACGTTTCCCGGGCGGTGAGCCGCCCTCTTCAGCCCTTCGCCGCCCCGGGATCCTGAGCCCGGGGCGGCGATTCTCGTCTGCTGGTTGTTCGAGGGGCGGTGGGCGCGATGTCCTCGCATTGCGCCCGCGCCCGCTGCCCGGCCGGCCCGGATGTGGTTGTGGTCCACGCGCCGTGGTGGGTGAGGCGCTCGTGGTGATGGGTGAGCCACTGGTGACAGACCGGCGCGGTCCCGCCGGGTCTGGCGCGGGCGTGGTGGTGGGTGAGGCGCTGGTGACAGATCGGCTCGGTCCCGCGGGATCTGGCGCAGGCGCTCGCTCGTGGTGGGTGCGGCGCTGGTGTGACAGATCGGCTGGGTCCCGCGGATGTGTCGCAGGCGTGGCGGTGGGTGCGGCGCCGGTGACAGATCGGCTGGGCCCCGCCGAATCTGGCGCAGGCGTCGCGATGGGTGAGCCGCTGGTGACAGATCGGTTCGGTCCCGCGGGGTCTGGCGCAGGCGCTCGCTCCTGGTGGGCAAGGCGCTCGTGGTGGGTGAAGCGCTGGTGACAGATCGGCTCGGCCCACCCGGCACACGGCACGCGCGCCGGCCGCCGTGCCGAAACGCCTGCAGCACCGGCGAATCCCGCCTCCCTTGCCGAACGGACCGCGACCGCCTACACTGCCCCCGCCGGCCAATAGCCGCAGCCGTCCACCGATTCGGCGCCGCGCCACATACGCGGAGCCGCGGACGGGGTCCGTGAGCGCCGAGCGTCCCTCCACAGGGCATCGGTTCCCTGTGCTATCTTTGCTGGTCGCGCCTGCTGTGAGCCTTATGGGCTCCGGCGGGGCCGCTGATTTGCCTCCCTCTCGACCGCCCGAGGAGTTGCCGTCTTGGCCACCGCTCACGCCCCCCGGACGCGCCGCTCCTTCGCGCGTCTGAACAAGGTCCTTGAAGTCCCCAACCTCATCGATATCCAGCGGAAGTCGTTCGAGTGGCTGACTGATCCCAGCGGCGGCGGCCTGCGGGAGACGATCGACGACATCTCCCCGATCGAGGACTACACGGGCAACCTCGCCGTCCAGTTCGGCGAGTTCAGCTTCGACGAGCCGGTCGCGAGCCTCGAACAGTGTCGTGAGAAGGACCTCTCCTACGCGCGCCCGCTCACCGTCACCGTCGCGTTCATCAACCGCGAGACGGGCGAGATCCGCGAGCAGTCGGTGTTCATGGGCGACTTCCCGTGGATGACCGAGCGCGGCACGTTCATCATCAACGGCACCGAGCGGGTGGTGGTCACCCAGCTCGTGCGCTCCCCGGGCGCCTACGTGATGGAGCCCAAGGACCGTGAGAAGCAGGTCTTCATCGCCAACCTGATGCCGGCCCGCGGCTCCTGGCTGGAGCTCGAGATCGACAAGAAGGGCCGCACCTACGTGCGCATCGACCGCAAGCGCAAGCTGCCGGTCACCGTCCTGCTGCGCGCGATGGGCTACGCGACGGACGAGGAGATCCTCAACCTGTTCGACAACTCGCTCTACATCCGCAATACGGTCGATGCGGATCCCGAGGTCACCAGGACCGAGGAGGGCGCGCTGATCGAGCTGTTCAAGAAGCAGCGCCCCGGCGAGCCGCCGTCGATCGACGCCGCCCGCTCGCTGCTCAACCAGCTGTTCTTCGACTCCAAGCGCTACGACCTCACGCGCGTGGGCCGCTACAAGCTCAACTCGCGCCTCGGGCTCGACATCGACCTCGACACGCGGGTCCTCACCCACGACGACATCATCGCCCTGGTCAAGGAGCTGGTCTCGCTGCCGCGCCTGCTCGGCATGCCCGAGGAGCCCGAGGTCGAGGTCAAGGACTACGCCGCCGAGGCGGTCGCGATGCCGCGCGAGCCGGTCCAGGAGCACCTGGACGAGTACGAGCACTTCGGCAACCGCCGGCTGCGCACCGTCGGCGAGCTGATCCAGGAGGCGTTCCGGATCGGCCTGTACCGCATGGAGCGCGTCGTCCGCGAGCGCCTCACCACCGAGGACGCGGACACGATCACCCCGCAGACGATCGTCAACATCCGGCCGGTCGTCGCCGCGCTCAAGGAGTTCTTCGGAAGCTCCCAGCTGAGCCAGTTCATGGACCAGACGAACAGCCTCTCCGGGCTGCGGCACCGCCGGCGCCTGAGCGCGCTCGGCGCGGGCGGGCTCACCCGCGAGCGCGCGCCGATCGAGGTCCGCGACGTGCACCCGACCCACTACGGTCGCATGTGCCCGATCGAGACCCCCGAGGGCCCGAACATCGGCCTGATCGGCTCGCTGTCCTCGTACGCCGAGATCTCCGAGCACGGCTTCGTCACCACCCCGTACCGGGTCGTCAAGGACGGCAAGGTGACCGACGAGGTCGTCAGGATCGACGCCAACCAGGAGGAGGAGCGGGTCATCGCCCAGGCGAACACGCCGGTCGATGACAAGGGCCACCTGCAGGGCGACGAGATCCTGTGCCGCACGCAGGCCGGCCAGTACGTGCTCGCCGAGCCCAAGGACGTCGACCTGATCGACGTCTCGCCGGAGCAGATCTGGTCGGTGACGACCGCGATGATCCCGTTTCTGGAGCACGACGACGCCAACCGCGCGCTGATGGGCTCCAACATGCAGGCCCAGGCGGTGCCGCTGCTGGTCACCGACGCGCCCGTGATCGGGACCGGCATGGAGCGCCGGGCCGCGATCGACACCGGCGACGTCGCGCTCGCCCGTGAGGACGGGACCGTCTCCTATGTCGACGCCGAGAAGGTCGTGATCGACGCCAAGGGCGGCGCGCAGGAGTACCCGCTCCACAAGTTCATGCGCTCCAACCAGGGGACGCTGATCCACCAGAAGCCGATCATCGACGTCGGCACCGACGTGGCCGCCGGCGACGTGCTCGCCGACGGGTCGGCGACCGACCAGGGCGAGATGGCACTCGGCAAGAACCTGCTCGTCGCGTTCATGTCCTGGGAGGGCTACAACTTCGAGGACGCGATCATCCTGTCCAAGCGGCTGGTCGCCGACGACGAGCTCACCTCGATCCACATCGAGGAGTACGAGGTCGACGCGCGCACGACCAAGCTCGGCGACGAGGAGATCACCCGAGACATCCCCAACCGCTCCGAGGAGTCGCTGCGCAACCTCGACGACCGCGGCATCGTCCGCGTCGGCGCCGAGGTCCAGTCCGGCGACCTGCTCGTCGGCAAGGTCACGCCCAAGGGCGAGACCGAGCTGACCGCCGAGGAGAAGCTGATCCGCGCGATCTTCAAGGAGAAGGCGCGCGAGGTCCGCGACACCTCGCTCAAGGTGCCCCACGGCGAGGGCGGCGTCGTGATCGACGTCAAGACGTTCAGCCGCGACGACGGCGACGACCTCGCGCCGGGTGTCAACGACCTCGTCCGCGTGTTCGTGGCCAAGAAGCGCAAGATCTCCGAGGGCGACAAGCTCGCGGGACGCCACGGCAACAAGGGCGTCATCTCGAAGATCGTCGACGATCAGGACATGCCGTTCCTCGAGGACGGCACGCCGGTCGACGTGATCCTCAACCCGCTCGGCGTGCCGAGCCGCATGAACCTCGGCCAGATCCTCGAGGTCCACCTCGGCTGGGTCGCGGCCAACGGCTGGTACGAGGACGGCTCCGAGGCGCGCAAGCACGCCACCAACGGCGGCTCGCAGGATGGGCGGCCCGGCAAGGTGTACGTCTCCACGCCGGTGTTCGACGGCGCGTCGGTCGACGACGTCGACGAGGCGCTCGTGCGCTGGCAGCAGGAGCACACCGAGAACAAGGGCCTGATCCACATGGACGTCGACACCAAGCGGCGCAAGGGCCACCAGGCGTCGGGCAAGACGACGCTGTTCAACGGCCGCACCGGCGAGCCGTTCGAGGAGCAGGTCACCGTCGGCTACATGTACATCCTCAAGCTCCACCACCTCGTCGACGACAAGATCCACGCGCGCTCGACCGGTCCCTACTCGCTCGTCACCCAGCAGCCGCTGGGCGGCAAGGCGCAGTTCGGCGGCCAGCGCTTCGGCGAGATGGAGGTGTGGGCGCTCGAGGCCTACGGCGCGGCCTACACGCTGCAGGAGATGCTCACGATCAAGTCCGACGACACGGTCGGGCGCGTGAAGGCCTACGAGGCGATCGTCAAGGGCGAGAACATCGCCGAGCCGTCGATCCCCGAGTCCTTCAAGGTTCTGCTCAAGGAGATGCAGTCGCTGGCGCTCGACGTCAACGTCGTCTCCGAGGAGGGCGAGCGCGCCGAGATGCGCGAGGAGGACGACGACCTGCTGCGCGCCGCCGAGGAACTCGGCATCGACCTGTCGGGCGTCCGTCAGACCGATTCGAACGCGGCCGACGAGGCCGAGGAGCACGAGGGCGAGACGGTCGAGGCCTCCGCCCAGGAGGCGGAGACCGAGGACCCCGACCTCGAGTCCGGTGAAGCGGTGGAGGCGGTTGACTTCAGCGCGTCAGAGGACGACATGCTCGAAGCCGGAGTGCCCGCCGGCGAAGCGGACGGCGTGCTGGAGGAGGACGAGAGCTGATCCATGGGCGGGTGCGACGTCCACATCGGATTGACCGCACGCGAGTCAATCCGCCGTGGACATCCCACCGCCCTCATCGCTGCGCTCGTCCATCGATTTTCAAGCGAAAGACATTTCTGTGATCGACATCAATAACTTCGACGCAATCGAGATCGGCCTTGCCTCCAGCAAGCAGATTCGCAGCTGGTCCTCCGGCGAGGTCACCAAGCCGGAGACGATCAACTACCGGACGCTCAAGCCGGAGAAGGACGGCCTGTTCTGCGAGCGCATCTTCGGTCCCACGAAGGACTGGGAGTGCTACTGCGGCAAGTACAAGCGGGTCCGGTACAAGGGCATCGTGTGCGAGCGCTGCGGCGTGGAGGTCACCCGCTCCAAGGTCCGCCGCGAGCGGATGGGGCACATCGACCTCGCCGCGCCGGTCTCCCACATCTGGTTCTTCAAGGGCGTGCCGAGCCGCATCGGCTACCTGCTCGACATGGCGCCCAAGGAGCTGGAGAAGGTCCTGTACTTCGCGGCCTCGATGGTCACCTGGGTCGACGACGAGGCGCGCGAGCGCGACCTCGACAAGCTCGAAGGCGAGGTCAACTCGGTACTCGACGCCTACGCGGCCGAGAAGGAGGAGCGCGTCCTCGAGCTGAAGGAGTCGCTCGCGCGTCGCGAGGAGTTCCTGACCACCGCCAAGACCGACCGCAACTTCTCCGACGAGGACCACCTGTGGTCCGAGACGCTCGACGTCAACGTCGCCAAGCTCTCCGACGAGGAGCGCGAGAAGATGCTGAAGGATCTGCGCAAGACCTTCGGCGCCGACATCGACGACACCGAGGCCTACATCGAGGACGCCGCCGAGCGGATGCGCCAGGTCTGGGACCTGTTCAAGACGATGAAGGCCAAGGACGTCGTCAACGACGAGACGACGTTCCGCGAGCTGCGCGACCGCTTCGGCTCCCCCTACGGCTTCGGCGAGTACTTCCGCGGCGGCATGGGCGCCGAGGCGGTGCGCGACCTGCTCCAGCAGGTCGACCTGGAGGCCGAGTCCGACGATCTGCAGGATCAGGTGAAGACCGCCAAGGGCCAGAAGCAGGCCCGCGCGGTCAAGCGCCTGAAGGTCGTCACCGCGTTCCTGCAGTCGGGCAACAAGCCCGAGATGATGGTGCTCGAGGCCGTGCCGGTGATCCCGCCGGAGCTGCGCCCGATGGTCCAGCTCGACGGTGGCCGCTTCGCGACCTCGGACCTCAACGACCTCTACCGCCGCGTCATCAACCGCAACAACCGCCTCAAGCGGCTGCTCGACCTCGGCGCGCCGGAGATCATCGTCAACAACGAGAAGCGGATGCTGCAGGAGTCCGTCGACGCGCTGTTCGACAACGGCCGTCGCGGCCGTCCGGTCACCGGCCCGGGCAACCGGCCGCTGAAGTCGCTGAGCGACATGCTCAAGGGCAAGCAGGGCCGCTTCCGCCAGAACCTGCTCGGCAAGCGCGTCGACTACAGCGGGCGATCGGTGATCGTCTCCGGCCCGTCGCTGCGCCTGCACCAGTGCGGGCTGCCGAAGCTGATGGCGCTCGAGCTGTTCAAGCCGTTCATCATGGCCCGCCTGGTCGAGCGCAAGTCCGCGCAGAACATCAAGGCGGCCAAGAAGATGGTCGACTCGATGATCCCCGAGGTCTGGGACGTGCTCGAGGAGGTCATCCACGAGCACCCGGTGCTGCTCAACCGCGCACCGACGCTGCACCGCCTCGGCATCCAGGCGTTCGAGCCGATCCTCGTGGAGGGCAAGGCGATCCAGGTCCACCCGCTCGTCACCTCGGCGTTCAACGCCGACTTCGACGGCGACCAGATGGCGGTCCACCTGCCGCTGTCGGCCGAGGCCCAGGCCGAGGCGCGGATCCTGATGCTGTCGGCGAACAACATCCTCTCGCCGGCGCACGGCGCGCCGCTGGCCACGCCCTCGCAGGACATGGTGCTCGGCACCTACTACCTCACCTACGGACCGAGCGCGACCGAGCTCGAGGAGATGGACCCGGCCTCGATCGAGCCGCGGCCGCACCGGTTCCGCACCGCCCAGGAGGCGGAGTCGCTGTACGAGCACCGCGTGGTCAAGCTCCACGACCTCGCCGAGTACCGGCCGATCGGGCTCGACGGTGGGCACGTGCTCACCACGGTCGGGCGGATCATCTACAACGAGGCGATCGAGCGGGCGCTCGCGGACGCGATGGGCGACGGCTTCGACCCGTCGACCTACGCGTTCGCCAACCAGGCGATGCGCAAGCGCGACACGGTCTCGATGATCGACGACCTCGTGCAGAAGTACGGCGCGTCGTCGATCTCCCAGGTGCTCGACGCGTTCAAGGACGTCGGCTTCAAGTACGCGACCCGGGCCGGGGTGACGTTCTCCAAGAACGACGCCCAGACGCCGCCCGACAAGGGCAAGATCCTCGAGAAGTACGACAAGCAGGTATCGACGATCGAGGCCCAGTACGACGACGGCGAGATCACCCAGGAGGAGCGCCACGAGCTGTGACCGGGCTGTGGGACTCGGCGACCAACGAGGTCGGCGAGGCGCTGCTCGGCCACCTGGACCCGATGAACCCGATCGCGATGATGGCGACCAGTGGTGCCCGTGGGTCGGCGTCTCAGATCCGCCAGCTGGCGGGGATGCGCGGCCTCATGGCCAACCCGAAGGGCGAGATCATCGAGCGCCCGATCAAGGCCAACTTCATGGAGGGCCTGTCGGTGCTCGAGTTCTTCATCTCGACGCATGGCGCCCGCAAGGGCCTCGCCGACACGGCGCTGCGCACCGCGGACTCCGGCTACCTCACCCGGCGCCTGGTCGACGTCTCCCAGGACGTGATCATCCGCCAGCCGGACTGCGGCACCGAGGAGCACATCGACATGCCGGTCTTCCAGCTGGAGACCGACCCCGAGACCCACGGCCTGCGGCCCACCGATCAGCCGAATACGCACCTGGTCGGCCGGATCGCCGCCCGTGACATCAAGAGCGGGAACGGTACTCGTCGCGCAGGGCGCGGAGATCGATCGCGCCGAGCTGGCGGCGCTCGTCGAGGCGTTCGCCAAGAAGAACGCGGACGGCGTGGTGGTCACGATCCCGGCGCGCTCGGTGCTCAAGTGCGAGGCCCCGACCGGCGTCTGCCAGGCGTGCTACGGCCGTTCGATGGCGAGTGGCAAGGTCGCCCAGATCGGCGACGCGGTGGGGATCATCGCCGCCCAGTCGATCGGCGAGCCCGGCACGCAGCTGACGATGCGGACGTTCCACGCGGGCGGTATCGCCGGCGCGGACATCACGCACGGCCTACCGCGTGTCGTCGAGCTGTTCGAGGCGCGTAAGCCGAAGGGCCTGGCGAAGATCTCCGAGGTCGGCGGCAAGGTGACGATCGAGGACTCCGACAAGTCGATCACCGTCGTGGTGACCGACGACGGCGGCGAGGAGCACCGCAACACGTTCCCGCGGCGCACCCTGCTCTACGTCGAGTCGGGCCAGAAGATCGAGCCGGGCACGCAGCTCAACGAGGGCTCGCTGTACCCGCACGAGCTGCTGGCGATCCGCAACCGGACCGAGACCGAGCTGTACCTCGTGCGCGAGGTCCAGGAGGTCTACAAGTCCCAGGGCGTGGACATCAACGACAAGCACATCGAGCTGATCGTGCGCCAGATGATGAAGAAGGTCCGGGTCGACCAGAAGGGCGACACCGACCTGCTCCCCGGCCAGTTCGTGGACCGTTACGAATACGCCAAGATCAACCAGGCGGTGATCGACGCGGGCGGCGAGACCGCTCAGGCGGAGGAGATCATCCTCGGCATCACCAAGGCCTCGCTGAACACGGACTCGTTCCTGTCGGCGGCCTCCTTCCAGGAGACGACGAAGGTACTCACCGACGCCGCGCTGGAGGGCAAGATCGATCGCCTCAACGGCCTGAAGGAGAACGTGATCATCGGCAAGCTGATCCCGGCCGCCACGGGGCTGAAGCGCTACCGGCGGATCGAGATCGAGCCGGCGGAGCCGCTGCCCCGCGGCATCGACGAGGTCGGCCTGCTCGATCACGACGACCTGGCGGCAGAGCTCGGGCTCACCGACGGCGAGTCGCTGGCCGGCTTCGGCGGCGGGCTGGAGCCCGACCTGTCGGACCTGGAGAACATCTCCGGCGGCGGCTCGGCGCTCGGGTTCGCCGAGGAGCTCGCCGAGCTCGACCTGCCGGCCGAGGACTCCTCGGAGGAGTAACCGTGACGCGGGCGGGTGGGCCCGTATCTCCCGGTTCGAGCATGAGCTCGGATCGGGATTGCGACCCGCCCGCCCGCTGCGCGTCCCGGCCCCGCCGCCGCGCGCAGATCTGCCGCACGGGCTGGTCGGCTACCGCATTCGGGACCTACGACCCGTCCGCCCCTGCCTGACCGGTCACGCTGCCGACCGGAGACCGCCGAGGCGCCGGCCCCGGCGTGGCAGGATGAGATGGTGCTCTCCTCGCATCGCCTGATCCGCTACGGCGCCCCGGTCGCGACCGTGATCGTCGGCGTGCTGTTCGCCGCCGTCGAGACCAACAGCCTCGGCAACACGGTGTCGCTCGTGCTCATCGGGGGCGGGCTGATCTGGTTCATGACGACGCTCGGCCGGGAGATGGGAATGACCGCGACGACCGGGCGCGCGCCGCGCGTCCCCAGGCTGCCGCCCGAGGAGGACGAGCCCGGGGCCGAGGACGGCGACCGCTGACGCGCGCCGGCCGCCCGGCTACTCGCCGAGCTCGCCGTCGTAGTACCCGGCGTCCTCGGTGGGGCGGCGCGCGAGCATGTTGTCGGCCCCGCCCGGGACCCACACGCCGATCTTGTCGCTGTCGGGATAGACGGCGACCGACGGCTCTCGGCCGTCGGAGAACATCACGAAGCGCGCGGGCCGCTCGGAGCCGGCGGGGGTGGTCACCTTGTGGGCGCCGTCGGATCCGCTCGCGAAGCACGCGACCGCACCGGTGGTCAGCCGCTCCTCGCCCGCCGGCGTGCGCAGGTCGAGCTCGCCCTCGAGCAGCATCAGCCACTCCTCGACGTACTCGTAGTGGTAGGGGCACAGCGACTCGCCGGCGGGCAGTACGAAGACGCGCACGTTGAGCTCGCGCCCGCCGGCCGCCCTGCCGACGTTGCTGCCGTCCTGGAGCACCTCCGCGCCGCGGTAGCCGGGCGGATCCTCGTCGTCGAGCTCGCCCTCGGCGAACAGGTTGGGTCGGGTGGCCATCGGCCGCAGTGTCACGCGCGCCGCGGACGGACCCGGTACGCTTGTGAATCAGGATTCACACCGGCCGCGATCGACGAGGGAGAACCGTCTCTTGGATCTCAACGACACCCCCGAGCAGGCGGAGTTCCGCGCGCGGGCGCGCGAATGGCTGCAGGAGCACCGTGACGAGGCGCCGCCGCGTCCGGCTCGCACGAGGACGCCGCCTACATCGACTCCCGCCGCCTCTGGCAAGGGCGCCTGGCCGAGGCGGGTCTGGCCGGCGTCACCTGGCCGAGCGAGTTCGGCGGACAGGGGCTGGGGCCGATCGAGCAGGTGACCGCCAACCAGGAGATCGCCCGCGCCGGGGTGCCCGGGATCCTCGACGTGATCGGCGTCGGGATGCTCGGGCCGTGCCTGATCGCGCACGGCTCCGAGCGAGCAGAAGGCGCGTCACCTGGGTCCGATGCTGCACGGCGACGAGGTCTGGTGCCAGCTGTTCTCCGAGCCGGCCGCCGGCTCGGACCTGGCCGCGGTCCAGACCCGGGCGCGCCAGGGCGACGACGGCCGCTGGGCGCTCACCGGCCAGAAGGTGTGGACGACCAACGCCCAGTTCGCCTCCTACGGGCTGCTGCTGGCCCGGACCGATCCCGACGTGCCCAAGCACAAGGGCCTGACGATGTTCATCGTTCCGATGGACGCCCCGGGCGTGACCGTCCGGGGGCTGCGCCAGATCTCCGGTGAGGCGGAGTTCAACGAGGTGTTCTTCGACGACGTGGCGCTCGAGCCCGACGCGGTCGTCGGCGGCGTCGGCAACGGCTGGGGCACCGCGCTCACGGTGCTCATGTTCGAGCGCCTGACGATCGGGTTCGGCTCGGAGTCGCTTCGGCTCGCCCGCCGCCTGGCCGAGGCGATCGCCGGCGACGAGCCGCGCGCGCGCGACTCCGAGGTGCGCGCAGCGGCTGGGCGACGTGATGACCGATCTGACGGCGGTGCGGTTCAACGGCTACCGGGCGCTGACGCTGCTCGCCAAGCGGGCAGATCCCCGGCCCCGAGGCCGGGCTGGCCAAGGTGACGATGGTCAACGCGGCGATCGCCGCCGACCGACCTCGGCGCCGACGTCGTCGGTCCCGACGCGCCTCGCGCCGGACAGCGACTGGGGCTACCTGATCTCGTTCCTGCCGGGCCTGAAGTCGGCCGGGGGCACCGAGCAGATCCTGCGCAACACGATCGGCGAGCGCGTGCTCGGCCTGCCCGCCCGAGCCGCGGCTCGACAAGGGCGTGCCGTTCAGCGAGCTGCGCGCGCAAGGAGAAGGAGACGGTGGCCGGATGAACCTCGCGCTCTCAGACGAGCAGGTCCTGCTGCGCGAGGCCGCTCGCGGGGCGCTCGGCACGGTTCAAGACGATCGAGGCGGCGCGCGCGGCGCTGGAGATCCGGGCGCGCTCCCCGACCTGTGGCCGACCGCGGTCGAGGCCGGCTGGCCGGGCCTGCTCGTCTCCGAGGAGCACGGCGGCGCCGGGCTCGGCGCGTTCGACGCGATGCTGGTCGCCGAGGAGTGCGGCCGCGTGCTGGCCCCCGTGCCGTTGCTCGGCGCTGCTGCCGGCCACGGCGCTGCTCGACGCGGCCGGCCATGAGTCGCTCGAGGCGGTCGCCGCCGGCGAGTGCGCCCGGCTACGTGCCGGCGCGCCCGCCGGGTGATCTCGAAGCCGCGCTGGACGGTCGAGCCGCACTCGGGCATGGCGCGCGCGCCGCGCTGCCCGCGGTGCCGTCGACGGCGAGGAGGTGACGTGTCGACGGTGCGGTGGCGTTCGTGCCCGACGCTGCCGGGCGCCGACCTGCTGGTCGTCGTCGGCGGGGACCGAGCAGGGCGAGCCGGTGGCGGTGCGCTGTGCACGCGACGGCCGAGGGGGTCGCGATCGAGCCGGTCGTGCGCTACGACGCCACCCGCTCGCTCGGTCACGTGCGCGCTGACCGGCGCGCGCGGCGCGCGTCTCGACGTCGGCGACGAAGCGCTCGCCGACGCCTGGTACCTCGCCCACGCGCTGATCGCCGCCGAGTCGCTCGGCGCGGTGCAGACCTGCCTGGACGTCAGCGTCGCGTACGCCAAGGAGCGCTTCACGTTCGGCCGCGCGATCGGCTCCTACCAGTCGATCAAGCACGAGCTCGACCGAGGTGCTGCGCCGGCTGGAGAACGCGCCGCGGCCTGCAGTACTACGCCGGCTGGGCGCGCGGTCCGGCCCGAGGAGTTCCCGCTCGCGGCGAGCGCGGCGCGCTCGGCGGCCGGCGAGGCGCTCGACTTCGCCGCGCGGGCGATGATCAACGTCCACGGCGGGATCGGCGCGACGTGGGAGCACGACGCGCCGCTGTTCTTCCGCCGCGCCCAGCTCTCGCGCCGGCTGCTCGGCGGCACGCGCGACGCGACCGACCGGGTGGCCGAGCGGTGCTCGCAGGCGGCGGCCGCGTAAGAAGGCGACACGGCGATGACGACGATCGATGTAGGTGACCCGGCCCGCGAGGTTCTCAACCAGCCGCCGCCGCTGCAGGGGGTGAACCTGTTCGCGATCGACCTAGCGCTGCGCGAGGGGCTGGAGCGCGAGGGCGGCGGATGGGGGCCGACGCGGGCCAACGAGGCCGGGGCGATCGCGGGCAGCGCGGAGGCGCGCGAGCACGGCCGCCGCGCCGAGCGCAACGTGCCGCGGCTGCTCACCCACGACCGCTTCGGCAACCGCATCGACGAGGTGGAGCTCGACCCGTCGTGGCACTGGCTGCTCGGCGGCGCGGTTCGCGCGGGATCCATGCGCTGCCCTGGCGGGCGGACGCGCCCCGGGCGCCCACGTCGTGCGGGCGGCGCTGTTCATGCTGTGGGGGGATCGACGCGGGGGTGATGTGCCCGGTCTCGATGACCTACGCGGCCGTGCCCGCGCTGCGGGACGGCGCGCCCGAGCTCGCCGCCCGTTGGGAGCCGGTCTGACCACCACCGACCCCGCGGCGGTCGCTGGCGGGGATGGCGATGACCGAGCGCCAGGGCGGCTCGGACGTGCGCGCCAACATCACCCGCGCTGACGCCGAGCCGGCGACGGCACTGGTCGCTGCACGGCCACAAGTGGTTCTGCTCCTACCCGCCATGTCGCGTGTTCCTGGTGCTCGCCCAGGCGACCCGGCCCGCCCCTCGTGCATCCTGGTCGAGCGGGGCCCGGGCATGGAATTCCAGCGGCTGAAGGACAAGCTCGGGACCCGCTCGCTGCCGTCCTCCGAGGTCGAGTTTCGCGGCGCGCGGCGCGGCTGATCGACGAGGCCGGGCGGGGGGTGCCGGCGATCATCCGCATGGTCAACCACACCCGTCTGGACTGCCTGCTCGGGGCGGCGCACGGTCTGCGGCGCGGTACGGCGAGGCGATCCACCATGCCCTCCACCGGCGCGCGTTCGGCGCCCTGCTCGTCCACCAGCCCGCGATGCTCAACGTGCTCGCCGACCTGGCGCTCGAATCCGAGGCCGCGACCGCCGCCGCGCTGCGCGTCGCGCGCAGCTATGACGACCCGGGCAGGGGAGTTCCGCCGGCTGGCGACCGCCGTCATGAAGTACTGGGTCCAAGCGCGCTCCGGGCCACGCCGCGGAGGCGCTCGAGTGCCTGGGCGGCAACGGCTACGTCGAGGACTCGGGGATGCCGCGGCTGCTGCGCGACTCGCCGCTCAACTCGATCTGGGAGGGGTCGGGCAACGTCGCCGCGCTCGACGTGCTGCGCGCGATCGGGCGGGAGCCGGAGGGGACGGCCGCGTTCCTCGCCGAGTGCGAGCGGGCGCGGGCGCGCGACCGCCGGCTCGACGCGCACCTGGCGGCGCTGCGCGAGCGGCTCGGCGCGCTGGGGCGTCGGTCGCCGAGGCGGACGCGCAGTTCGCGGTGCGCTCGCTCGTCGAGGACCTCGCGCTCGCCCTGCAGGGCTCGTTGCTCGTCCGCCACGCGCCCGCCGCGGTCGCCGACGGGTTCTGCGCCGGCCGGCTGCGGACGGCGCCGGGCGGGTCTACGGCACCCTCCCCGCCGGCGTCGACGCGGCGGCGATCGTCGCGCGCGCCTACCCGGCAGCCGGATGACCCACGCCGCCGGCTTTCAGGCGATTCTGGACGCGGCGCGGAGGCGATCGGCGTGAGCACGTCGGCGCCCGCCCGACGCGCGAGCGGCTGCTCGACGCCGCCCGCGCGGTGATCGAGCAGGACGGGTACGGCGCGGCGTCGGTGCTGCAGGTCGCCGAGCGAGCGGGCGTGGCGGCCGGGACCCTGTACCGGCACTTCGCCTCCAAGGAGGAGCTGTTCGTCGAGGTGTTCCGCGCCGTGTGCGCGCGGGAGGAGCGGGCGATGCTCGCCGCGGGCGCCGCGCTCGGCGAGCGGGCTCCGGCGATCGCCCGCCTGGAGGAGGTGCTCGCGACGTTCGCGCGGCGCGCCCTGCGCAACCCGCGGCTCGCCTGGGCGCTCCTCGCCGAGCCCGTCGATCCGCGCGTCGACGCCGAGCGGCTCGCCTACCGGGCGCGCTACACCCGCTTCGTCGCCGAGTCGCTGCGCGGCGCGATCGCCGCGGGCGAGATCGAAGATCTCGACGTCGAGTTCACCGCCGCCGCGATCGTCGGCGGCTGCGGCGCGGCGCTCGTCGGCCCGCTCGCGCCCTCCGGCGAAACGCCCTCGCGCCAGGCGGTCGTCGCCTCGCTGCGGGCGTTCGTGCGCCGCGCGGCGGGCGCGCCATCGGCGGGTGGGGCCGATGTCCGCTGAGCCGGTCCGGGTGCAGCGCGACGGCCCGGTGACCACGGTCATCCTCGACCGGCCGCAGCGGCGCAACGCCGTCGACGGGCCCAGCGCGGCCGCGCTCGCCGACGCCTTCCGCGCGTTCGACGCCGACCCGGCGGCCTCGGTGGCCGTGCTGTGGGGCGCCGGCGGCACGTTCTGCGCGGGCGCCGACCTGCACGCGGTCGGCGGCCCGGCGGGCAACCGCGTCGCGGCCGACGGAGACGGCCCGATGGGCCCGACCCGCATGCGCCTTTCCAAGCCGGTGATCGCCGCGATCGCCGGCCACGCGGTCGCCGGCGGGCTCGAGCTCGCGCTGTGGTGCGACCTGCGCGTCGCCGAGCGCGACGCGGTCCTCGGGGTCTTCTGCCGGCGCTTCGGAGTGCCGCTGATCGACGGCGGGACGGTGCGCCTGCCCCGGCTGATCGGCCGCGGCCGGGCGCTCGACCTGATCCTCACCGGCCGCGCGGTCGGCGCCGAGGAGGCCGAGCGCATCGGCCTCGTGCAGCGGGTGGTGGACGCGGGGGAGGCGCTCGCGGCCGCTCGCGCGCTCGCCCACGGGCTCGCCGAGCTTCCGCAGGAGTGCCTGCGCGAGGACCGTCTGTCCGTACTCGAGCAGGAGGGGCTGGCCGAGGACGACGCCCTCGCCGTCGAGCTCGCGCACGGCCTGCGCTCGCTCGCCCACGCCCCCGGCGGCGTCGAGCGCCTCCGGGACGGCGGCGGTCGCCACGGAGCCCCGCTGAGTGGCGGCGCGACCGGTCAGGGTGGGGACAACTAACAGAAGACCTGGCTCCGACATAAGGTGCCTTTAGGTCGCTTCGCCAAGTTGCGTCGGGGTGCCGATGTCTTGTCTCACCACGATGCGTCCACCTCGGCGTGGACGCAGCGCTCACGTCCTCAAGGCGCCTGAGAAGGGTGCCGACACGTGAGTATGGCCGCCGATCGGCCAGCTGCCCGCCTCGACCCAGGACCCCCTCGCCCATGAACCTCATCCTCGGCATCCTGCTGGCCCTTGCGTGCGCGCTCGCCACGAACGTCGGCTTCCTGTTCAAGCACCGCGGGGCCTGCCAGGTGCCGGCCGTCGAGTACCTGCATCCGCTCCGCTCGGCCAAGTCGCTGTTCACCTGCAAGACGTTCGCGTTCGGCTTCGCGATCGCCACCGGGGCCTGGGGCTTCCACGTCGCGGCGATGTCAGTGGCGCCGCTGACGATCGTGCAGTCGGTGCTCGCCGGCGGGGTCGTCCTGCTCGCGATCATGGCCGAGCGGACGTTCGGCCTGCGGCTGTCGCGCCGGCAGTGGGCCGGGATCCTGCTCACCGCCGTCGGCCTGCTGCTGCTCGGGGTCAGCCTGCCGACGATCCACGGCGCCCATTCGCACTTCTCGCCGCTCGGGCTGGGCCTGTTCGAGGGCAGCTTCATCATCGTCGCGCTCGCGCTCATGTGGAGCCGGCAGCTCGGCGTCGCGCGCCACCACGGCTTCATGCTCGGCGCCTCCGCGGGCCTGATGTTCGCCGCCTCCGACGTGGCGATCAAGGCGGTCTCGGGCGAGATCGCCGCCCAGGGCCCCCTCGGCCTGTTCTCGCCGCCGATCGCGATCGCCGTGTTCTGCTCGGTGGCCGCCTTCTACGCCTCGGCCAAGGCGCTGCAGAGCAGCGACGCCGTCGCGGTGATCGCCGTCACGGGCACCGGTGCCAACGTCGGCGGGATCGTCGGCGGCATCGTCGTGTTCGGCGACCCGCTCTCCGGCCACCCGCTGATGCTCGCCGCCGAGGTGTGCGCGTTCGTGCTCGTCCTCATCGCCGCCTGGCTGACCCCGGCCCCGATGCGGGCCGCCGAGGCCGAGCCCGTGCTGGTGCTCGGCCAGCCGGTCGTCGCCGCGGCCTTCTGAGCCGCCCGCCTGGGCGCCCCGCCCGGTCGGCCGCTGCCCGCTCGGGTCGGCCGTTGCCCGCCTGAGCCGCCCGTCCGCGCCGGATATGTCACCAGCGTCGCGGCAGCCGCGACGCTGGTGACATATCCGCGCGCTGGCACTGCGGCAGCACGACGTCCTGTCAGACTGCCCCCATGCGCCCGTCACCGCTGATCGGCGACGCCGCGCTGGCCACCGCGCTCGCCGACCCGGACCCCGCCCGCCGGCCGGCGGTGCTCGACGTCCGCTGGGACCTCGCGCACGGCCCGCGGCCCGACCTGTATGCGGCCGCCCACATCCCCGGCGCGGCGTTCGTCGATCTGGACCGCGCGCTCGCCGCGCCGGTGGGCGACGGGCGCCGCGGTCGCCATCCGCTGCCCGACGCCGAGACATTCGGGGCGGCGATGCGCGCCGCCGGCGTCGACGCCGGACGGCCGGTCGTCGTCTACGACGACGCGGGCGGCACGATCGCCGCGCGGGCCTGGTGGCTGCTGCGCGACCACGGCCACGGCGACGTCGCGCTGCTCGACGGCGGCCTGGCCTCATGGACCGGGGCCGGACGAGCGATTGAGGCAGCGCCACCGGCCCCGCCCGCCGACGCGCCCCAGCGGGGCGACTTCAGCGGGGCGCCCGGCCACATGCCGACGCTCGATGCCGATGCGGCCGCCGCGCTCGCCAGCGATCCCGCCGCCGTCCTGCTCGACGCGCGCCAGGGCGAGCGCTACCGCGGCGACAGCGAGCCGGTCGATCCGCGGGCGGGTCACATTCCGGGCGCGCGGCACCGCTCCACCCGCGACAACGTCGACGCCGCAGGCCGCTTCCTTGCGCCGGCGGCGCTCGCGGAGACGTTCGCCGCACTCGGCGCCACCGCGACGGCGCGCGTCGGCGCCTACTGCGGCTCGGGGGTGACGGCGGCGCACGAGGTGCTCGCGCTCGAGCTCGCCGGGGTGAGCGCCGCGCTCTACCCGGGTCGTGGAGCGAGTGGTCCAGCGACCCGGCCCGGCCGGTGCAGACCGGGGACCAGGCCGGTCCCGTCACGCGGTGATCCTCCGGTGGGCGAGCGGTTCTACGTCGTCGAGGTGCAGGACCGCCGCCACGCCGGCCTCGCCGGGCACGCCGGCACCGCCTACGTGTCGCCCGCCCAGCCGCGCGACCAGGCGCTCGCGCTCGTGCACGTGCTGCTCGGGCGCTCCGGCGGCGAGATCGAGCTGTCCGACGGGCCGTGGCGGCTGGCGATCGCCGGCGGCAGCCGCGTGATCACCGTCCACCCCGCCAGCGCCGACGGGCAGCTCACGATCTGACCTCCGGCCGCGGTCAACCGACGGCGGCGGGGGAGACGGCGAGCGCGCGCAGCGACGCGAGCGTCTCGTCGACGTGCTCGGCGTAGGGACGGCCGCGCGCGTCCTCGACCCAGCGCTCGAACGCGACGTGGAACACGCGAGATCCCGGATTCGGCGGCGAGCCGGCCGTCGACGCGTCGACCCCGCGCCGGCGCAGCGCCGCGGCGAGCGCGGTCACCAGCGAGTCGCGCTTCATCAATTCGCGCTCCTGCAGCTCGCGGCTGGAGCGGACGATCCCGTTGCGCACGAGCGCCGGCTCACGCCGCTCGTCGAAGAACGCGCCGATCCGCCGCAGCCCGTGGGCGACCACGTCGAGCGGGGGCTCGCCGGCCGGCGGCTCCCCGATCGCGGTGACGAACGCGTCCTGCAGCACTTCGCTGCCTCCGAACAGGACCTCGCGCTTGTCGGCGAAGTGGCGGAAGTACGTGCGCTCGCTGAGCCCCGCGCGCCCGGCGATCTCGGCGACCGTCGTCTGCTCGTAGCCGCGCTCGGCGTACAGCTCGAGCGCCGCCTGTTGCAGCCGTCCCACCGCATCCGGTTCCCATCGCGCCATGTCGTGCAGGATACCCTCGATGTCAGCGGCTGTCATGATTGTGCTAGGGTGCGATGTCAGTAACTGACATCATCGCCCAGACAGGAGACGCCATGCGCGTATTCGTCACCGGAGCCTCAGGATGGATCGGCTCCGCCGTCACCACCGAACTCATCTCCGCCGGCCACCGGGTGGTCGGGCTGGCCCGCTCCGAGAAGTCCGCCGCCGCGCTGGAGGCGCTGGGCGCGGACGCGCTGCGCGGCGACGTCCAGGATCTCGACGTGCTGCGGGCCGGCGCCGGGACTCCGAGGGCGTCGTCCACCTCGCGTTCCGCCATGAGGTCGCCTTCCGCGACGGCGATCCCGAGGCGGCGGTCGCCTCCGATCGTGCGGCGATCGACGCGATCGGTGAGGCGCTCGCGGGTACCGATCGGCCGCTGGCGATCGCCTCCGGCGTCGCCGGCCTGACGCCCGGAGCGGTCGCCACCGAGCGGGAGCGGCCCGAGCCCAGGCCGGGCGTCGGCGGACGGGTGCTGAGCGAGCGGGCCGCGCTGGCGCTGGCCGAGCGCGGTGTGCGCTCGATGTCCGTCCGCTTCGCCCCGACGGTCCACGGCGACGGCGACGGCGGGTTCGTCAAGATCATCGCCGAAGCCGATCGCGGCAACGGGCTCGCCGCCTACGTCGGCGACGGCGCCGACCGCTGGTCGGCGGTCCACCGCGACGACGCGGCGCGGCTCGTGCGGCTCGGGATCGAGGGGGCGCCCGCCGGCTCGGTGCTGCACGCGGTCGCCGAGGAGGGCGTCGCGATGCGGGACATCGCCGAGGCGATCGGCGAGGGCCTGGGGATCCCGTCGGGTTCGATCAGCGGCGAGGACGCGGCCGCGCACTTCGGCTTCCTCGCCGGCTTCGTCGGGATGGACATGCCGGTCTCCAGCGCCATCACCCGTGAGCTGCTCGGCTGGACCCCGGGCGGCCCCGGGCTCCTGGAGGACATCGCCGCGGGTCACTATTTCGAGGCGCGCGCCCTCAAGTACTGAGCCCCAAGTACCCCACCCACCCATCCCCACCGGCCGGGCGGCGGCGCTGGACGATCCGTACAACAGGGCCGCCGCTCTTCGCCACAACGTCCGGTTGAGAACCGGCAGGGCGGCGGTTAGCGTTGTACAGAACGGCAGACGCACCGCAAAGCGAGGGAAGAGACCATGGCAAGCACCCTTCAAGCAACCCAGTCGAGCACGCTCCAGGAGCTCGGCGAGCGCCATCTGTGGATGCACTTCACGCGCATGTCGGCCTACGAGGATGCACGAGATCCCGATCATCGTGCGCGGCGAGGGCTGCTACGTCTGGGACGACAAGGGCAAGCGCTATCTCGACGGATTGTCCGCGCTGTTCTGCGTCAACATCGGTCACGGCCGGGCCGACATCGCCCAGGCCGGCGCCGACCAGGCCAAGGATCTCGGTTTCTACACGAACTGGACGTACGCCCATCCGCGGGCGATCGAGCTCGCCGCCAAGATCGCCGAGCTCGCTCCGGGCGACCTGAACCGCGTGTTCTTCACGAGCGGCGGCGTCGGAGGCGGTCGAGTCGGCGATCAAGCTCACCCGCCAGTACCACAAGCTCACCGGCAACCCGCTCAAGACGAAGATCATCGCGCGCGAGATCGCCTACCACGGCACCACGCTCGGCGCGCTGAGCGCGACCGGCATCACCGGCCTGCGCGAGCCGTTCGAGCCGCTCACCCCGGGCGGCTGCCACGTGCCGAACACGAACACGTTCCGTCAGCCCCAGATGACCGCCGCCGATCTGGCCGAGACGGTCGCCCGCCGGATCGAGTTCGAGGGGCCGGACACGGTCGCCGCGGTCATCATGGAGCCCGTCCAGAACGCGGGCGGCTGCTTCACCCCGCCCGAGGGCTACTGGCAGCGGGTCCGTGAGATCTGCGACGAGTACAACGTCATCCTCATCTCCGACGAGGTCATCTGCGCGTGGGGCCGTCTCGGAGAGTGGTTCGGCGCGCAGCGCTACGACTACCAGCCCGACATCATCACCACCGCCAAGGGCCTCACCCCGGCTACGCCCCGATGGGCGCGGTGATCGCCTCCGACCGACTCGCCGAGCCGTTCATGCAGGGCGCCAACAGCTTCCTGCACGGGCTCACGTTCGCGGGCCACCCGATGTCGAGCGCGATCGCGCTGGCCAACCTGGAGGCGTTCGAGAACGAGGGGATCCTCGACCACGTGCGCTCCAACGAGCGTCCGTTCCGCGAGATGCTCGACTCCCTGCGCGACATCCCGATCGTCGGCGACGTCCGCGGCGCGGGCTTCTTCCACGCGATCGAGCTCGTCAAGGACCAGGACTCCGATGAGCAGTGGAGCGATGAGGAGTCCGAGACGCTGCTGCGCGGCTTCCTGTCGGGCGAGCTGTTCGAGCGCGGCCTCATCTGCCGCGCCGACGATCGCGGCGACCCGGTCATCCAGCTCTCGCCGCCGCTGATCGCCGGTCCCGAGCAGTTCGCCGAGATCGAGGGGATCCTGCGGCCGGTGCTGACCGAGGCTCACGCGCGCATGCACGCGGGCGCGTGAGACGCACTCACCCTCCACGGCCCTGAACGCCCAGGTCACAGCAGCCGGTGCGATGGTCACCGTGCGCGACCTGCTCGGCGAGCTCGACGGTCTCCGTCTGCTCGCCGGGCAGGACGCGATCGACGTCCCCGTCCGCTGGGTGCACATCTCCGAGCTGAGGGACCCGACGCCGTGGCTGTCGGGGGGGGAGCTGCTGCTCACGACGGGCATGCAGCTCGACACCGCCCAGCGCCAGCGCGAGTTCGTCACGCGGCTGGCCGGCCACCGGCTCGCCGGCCTGGGCTTCGGCATCGGCTTCGGTCACGCGAGGTCCCGCCGGCGCTGCTCGCGGCCGCGCGCGAGGCCGAGTTCCCGGTGTTCGAGGTGCCCTACGAGACGCCGTTCATCGCGGTCACCGAGGCGGCGTTCACCCGGCTGGTCAACGAGCAGTACGCGGTGCTCCGGCGCGCGCTGGCCGCGCACGAGCGGCTGGAGCGGGTGGTGCTCTCCGAGCAGGGCCTGGAGGCGCTCGCCGGCACGCTCGCGACGCTGATGGGGGCGGCCGTGCTCATCTGCGACGCGCGCGGGCGCGTGCCGCTCTGCACGCGCTTCCGGCGCACGCTGGAGCCGGAGACCGTCCAGGCGCTGCGCGACGAGCTGCAGCGACCCGCCGCCCGCCGCGCGCGCGGCCGCGCGTTCCTGCCCGCCCACGCCGAGCTCGCCGACCGGGCGCTCGCGCTGCCGGTCGCCGCCGAGACCGCCGCGCGGCGGCCGGGCCCCGACGCCGGCGCCGGCGCGGCGAGCGACCGCCCAGGCCTGGCTGGTGGCGATCAAGGACTCCGGGCCGCTGTCGGACTTCGACCGGCTCACGCTGCACCAGGCGGTGACGATCGTCGCGCTCGAGCTGCTGCGCGAGCGCGTCGCCGGCGACACCGAGCGGCGGCTGGCCGGCGACCTGCTGTCGGCGATCGTGAGCGGCGAGCTCGCGGCGCCGAGCTCGCGCGCCGGCTGGCGCCGTTCGGGCTGGCGGAGCGCTCGCGGCGATCGTCGTCGCGCCACGACGAGCGACCCGGCCGCCGGCGCCGCGCGAGGCCGAGGAGGCGGTCGCGCAGGCGCTGCGCGACGAGGCGGCCGGCCGGCGCACGGTCGCCGTCGCGACGGCCCGCGTTCACCTGCGCGCTCGTCCCCGGGCCGAGGAGCCGGAGCTGCTCGCGCTCGCGCGCGCGGATCGCCGGACGGCTGCCGGGGTCCTCGCACCGCGCGGGTCGGGCTCGGCCGCGCGGTGCGCCGGCGGCGAGGCCCGCCGCAGCTTCCACGAGGCGCGCTGCGCGCGTCGAGGCGGTGTGGATGGGCGGTCGACGCCGCACGCCAACGGCAACGGCACCGCGGCGCCGGCACGCGACGGGCGCAGCCGTGCGACCGGTGGCCACCTATCAGGACCTCGGCTCCTTCCAGCTGCTGCTCTCGCTGCAGGACGAGGAGGCGCTGCGGCTGTTCTGCGACTCGATCCTCGGGCCGATCGAGGCCAGCGAGGGGCACTACGGGGGCGAGTTGATGCGGTCGCTCGAAGCGTTCATCGAAGAGAACGGCCAGTGGGAGCGAGCCGCGCGGCGGCTCTACTGCCACCGGCACACGCTGCGCTACCGGATCCGGCGCGTGGAGGAGCTGACGGGGCGCAACCTCTCAGCGCCGTGACCGGATCGAATTCTGGCTGGCCCTGCGCGGCCGGGAGCTCGTGGCATGAAGGTCGGCGTACCCACAGAGATCAAGATGGACGAGTACCGCGTCGCGCTGACCCCCGCCGGCGTGCGCGAGCTCGTCGACGCGGGTCACGAGGTGTTCGTGCAGAAGGGCGCGGGCGAGGGCTCGGCGATCTCCGACGACGCCTACGTCGGCGCAGGGCGCGACGATCCTGCCCGACGCCGACGCGCGTGTTCGGCGAGGCGAAGATGATCGTCAAGGTCAAGGAGCCCCAGCCGGTCGAGGTCGCGCGGCTGGAGCCCCGCCACACGCTGTTCACCTACCTGCACCTCGCCGCCGACGCCGAGCTGACCCACGGGCTGGCGAAGTCCGGCGCGACCTGCATCGCCTATGAGACCGTCGAGGACGCCCGGGGCCGGCTGCCGCTGCTGGCGCCGATGTCGGAGGTCGCGGGCAAGATCGCGACCCAGGCGGGCGCGTTCATGCTCGAGAAGCCGCTCGGCGGCCGCGGGATCCTGCTCGGCGGCGTGCCCGGCGTGGCCGCGGCGAACGTGATGGTGATCGGCGGCGGCGTGGTCGGCATGAACGCCGCGTTCATCGCGCTCGGGCATGGAGGCGACGCGTGTCCGTGTACGACCGCAACCTCGACCGCCTGCGCGAGCTCGACATCGCGTTCGGCGGGCGGGCCGACACGCTGTTCGCCACGACGCTGTCGATCGAGGAGCGGCTGCCCGAGGTCGACCTGGTGATCGGCGCGGTGCTCGTGCACGGCGCCAAGGCGCCGCACGTCGATCACGCGCGACGCAGCTGTCGCTGATGAAGCGCCAGGCGGTGCTCGTCGACGTCTCGATCGACCAGGGCGGGTGCTTTGAGACCCGCCGGCCGACCACGCACACCGACCCGACCTACGAGGTCGACGGGATCACGCACTACTGCGTGGCCAACATGCCCGGCGCGGTGCCGATCACCTCGACCTACGCGCTCACCAACGCGACGATGCCCTACGTCATCCATCTGGCGACCTCGGGCGTCCACAGGCGTCGAGGCGAGAACCCCGGCCTCAAGCTCGGCGTCAACGTCGCCGCCGGCGAGGTCACCTACGCGCCGGTCGCCGACGCGGTCGGCATGCAGAGCGTCGACGTCGACAAGGCGCTGTCGGCGGTCCCCGCCTGAGGACGTCGACGGTGGTGGTTGGGCCGGCTGGCCCCCGCGACTTGGAGCGAGTCGGCCGTCGGGCTGACCCCCACGTCCTGCTACATTCCGCCGCCGTATGCCGACCACCTCACAGCTGATCCGCAAGGGCCGCACAGCGCCCAAGAAGAAGCTGGCCACCCCGGGCCTGAAGTCCGGCAAGGGCCGCAAGAAGAAGATCGCCGCGCCTCAGCGCCGCGGCGTGTGCACGCGCGTGTACACGGTGACGCCGAAGAAGCCGAACTCGGCGCTGCGCAAGGTGGCCCGTGTCCGGCTCACCAACGGCATGGAGGTCGGCGCCTACATCCCCGGCGAGGGCCACAACCTGCAGGAGCACTCGGTCGTGCTCGTGCGCGGCGGCCGCGTCAAGGACCTGCCGGGCTTCCGCTACAAGGTGATCCGCGGCACGCTCGACGCCGCCGGCGTCAGCGACCGCAAGAAGGCGCGCTCGCAGTACGGCGTGAAGGCCAAGTAATGCCCCGCCGCGCAGCTGCCCAGGTCCGGCCGATCGAGCCGGACCCCGTCCACCGCAACCGCCTCGTCCAGCAGGTCATCAACAAGGTGATGGAGGACGGCAAGAAGTCGACCGCCGAGAAGATCGTCTACGACGCGCTGGCGATCCTCGGGGAGCGCTCGGGCAAGAACTCCGTCGAGCAGCTCGAGGCCGGCATCAAGGCGCTCACCCCGGTGCTCGAGGTCCGCTCCCGCCGCGTCGGCGGCGCGACCTATCAGGTGCCGGTCGAGGTGCCCGCGCGCCGCGCCCGCACGCTCGCGGTCCGGTGGCTGGTCCAGTTCGCCCGCGGCGTCGCGAGCGCACGATGGCGCAGAAGCTCGCCCACGAGCTGCTGGACGCGATCCAGCAGCAGGGCAACGCGTACAAGCGCAAGGACGACATCTACCGCATGGCGCAGGCCAACAAGGCCTTCGCTCACTACCGCTGGTAACGGGCGAGGGGCGTCAGGCCCTTCCCCGACAACGCTCCTCCGTCGATGTGACCGCGTCATGATCCGGTGCGTCCGCGATCGGGGAAGGTCTGACGCCCCACCCCTTGAGCGCATCAGCACGCGTCTCGGGGCCGGGGTCGGGCGGGGCGGGGCGGGGCGGGGCGACTGACGTCGAGCAGGCCGGGCGCGCGCCCGCAACTTTGCGCACACCCGGGCGTTTGGGGGCGCATGGACCGGATCGCTCGCATTGTTCAGCGGCTGTTGCCGCTCGCCGCGGCGAGCGCCGCGCTCGCGCTCACCATCGGGCCGGCGGGGGCCCAGACGACCACGACCCCGACGCCGGTCTGGACCGGGCACTCGGGGTGGACCTGGGGGAGTCCCATGCCGCAGGGCCAGGACCTCGCCGCGGTCGGCTTCCAGGGCGCAGCCGGGTACGCGGTCGGGTCGCTCGGGACGGTGTTGCGCTCCCAGGACGGGGGACAGACGTGGACCGGGCTGGCGACCGGGACGACCGACGACCTCGATCACGTCCAGGAGCTGTCGCCGACGACCGTCATCGCCGGCGGCGGCTGCACGGTGCTCGAGTCGACCAACTCCGGCGCGAGCTTCACGACGCTGCCGCTCGGCCTGCCGGCGAACTGCGAGCCGGTCGCCGGCGTGTCCTTCTCCACCGCGACGCAGGGCTACGTGGAGCTCGAGGACGGGACGATCTTCTACACCGACGACGGGGGCCGGACGGTCCAGGCGCGCAGCCCGGTGCCGGTCGGCCCCGGGGGCAATGGCGACGGGCTCGCGTTCAGCTCGCCGACGACCGGTCTCGGCGATCTCCGGCGGGGCCTGATCGAGCGCACGACCGACGGCGGGAACTCGTGGAACCAGGTGCTCCAGGCGACCCGGCCCTGAACGGGATCACGTCCGTCAACCCGACGCTCGTCTACGCGGTCGGAGACGACGGCGAGCTCGTGCGCTCGACCGACGGCGGGCAGACCTGGACGAAGCTGCCGCTCGCGCTCACCGGCGGCGGGCTTGCGCCGAACCTGGGGTCGATCACGTGCAGCGATGCGAATGACTGCCTGATCACGACGGTGGGATCGAACTCCAATGAGCTTGTCCGCACCACCGACGGCGGGATGACCGCGACGATCGTCTCCGTCTCGGACAGCGCGCTGAGCGGCGTCGCCTTCACCACCGGCAGCGGCGTGGTCGGCGTCGGCAAGCAGGGCGCGACCGTGCTCTCCAGCGACGCCGGACAGACGTTCCCGGCCGTCTCCTCACCGGGGCTCACCGGCTTCGACGCCACCGGCTCACTCACCCCCGGCCGGGCGCGCGGCAGCGCCTACCTGCCCGGTGGCGCGGGCACGATCGCCGCCACCACCGACGGCGGCGCGGACTGGTCGCAGCTGCGGGTCCCCACCGGCGCCGGCATCCAGAGCGTCGCGTTCGCCTCGGACACCACCGGCTACGCGCTCGACGCCGCGGGCACGCTGCGGCGGACGAGCGACGGTGGGTCGAGCTGGAGCTCGTTCGCCCCGTCGTACTCGCCGCACGCCGGGCTGGTGGCCGCCTCCGCGCGGGCGCTGCTGCTCGTCGGCCCGCGCGGCATCCGGCGCAGCACCAACGGCGGGCACACCTTCCCGGTCCGTCGGCGGCCGGGTGCCGGTGCGCCATGGCCGCGGTCCGCGCGTCGCGACGCTGCGGTTGTCCGGTGCGAGCGCCGCGGGCTCGGGGATCGTCGCCTCCGGACCGAGCGGGACCGTCGTCTCGAGCGACGGCGGCCGGATCTGGCGCAGGGTCGCCACGCCGCTGTCGCAGCGAAAGCTCCGCTCGGTGACCGCGACCTCGCCCGACCGGCTGTGGGCGCTCAGCAGGGCCGGACGCCTGTACCAGACGACCGACGGCGGGCGCCGCTGGCACGCCGACGACGCGATCGGCACGATCGGCGCCCCCGTCTCGGTCAGCTTCGCCTCGCGCGAAGACGGGCTGGTGGCGCTCGGCGCGACCCACCTCGGCGCGCCCGGCGACTTCAGCAGGACCGCCGTGCTCAGCACCCACGACGGCGGTCGCACCTGGGAGCCGCAGATCATCGACGGCACCTCCGGCCTGCAGCTGGCCGCGACGCCGGCGGCCGACTACGCGGAGGGCTATCACGGACTCGGCGGGAACACGCTCGGGTTCTTCGCCACGACCGACGGTGGCGCGAGCCCGCTGCGGAGCGCGCTGCGCATCAGGACGGCGCACCGGTCGCTGACCCGGGCGGCGCTGGCGCGCGCCGGCCACACGCTCGTCGTGCGCGGCCACCTCGGCCCGGTGCTGTCGGCCAACGAGGTCGTCGCCCTCTCCTACCGCTCGGCCCGGGCGCTGGAGCCGGCCGCTCAACGTCCGCGTGGCCACCGGCGGCGGCTTCGTCGCCCGTCTGCACCGGATCCGCGCGACCACCGAGATCGTCGTCCAGTCGCTCGGCGACGGTCGCCACGGCGGCGCCGGCACGCCGGTGCTGCGGGTGCGCGTGCGGCGCTGAGCCCGCCGGCCCGGGGGCCGTCAGCCGGCCCCGGGGCGACGCGCCGCCTGGCAAAGCGATCAGCCGGCCGTCGCCGGCTGCCTCGCCGCCGACGTGGTGGTCCCGGACGCGGTTCCGCTCGCGGTCGTGGTCGTGGTCGTGGTCGCGGGCGTGGTCGTCGCGGTTCCGCGCCCGCTGCCCGAGGTGCCGCTCCCGCTCGTGGTTCCCGCGAGCATCAGCGTCAGGCACCGCAGGCGGTGGCTGAGGCAGTACGCGCGTGAGCCGCCCGCGGGCGGTGTGACACGGGCGATGATCCGCCCCGCCGCGTCGCGCCAGATGACCGTCGGGAGCACGTGCCGGACGGCTCGCTGGAGCGCGATCGAGGCGGGGACGACGACCACGTTGCCGACCACCGATCCGCGCAGGGTCTCGGCGGCGTGGCCCGGACGCTTGGGCGCCCGCAGCGTCACCGAGGCGACGCCGTCGGGGACGATGCCGACGTAGGCCGCCCGGCGCAGCGGGTTGCCGGAGGCGGCTCGGGGAGCGATGGGCGGCGCAGCGCCCGCGCCGTCTGCGAGCCGCAGTCGGCGCCGGCGCTGCTGCGAGCCGTCTCGATCAGGCAGACGCTGTCGTAGGGCGGCCGGGTGATCACTCGTCGCAGGTACGCCAGCTCGCGCTCGCCCAGGTGCACGGTCTGGACGCGGATCGACGCCGGGATCCGTCGCGCGTCGCGACGCAGGGCGCGTCGCTGCGCGTCCAGGCAGCGGGCCCCCGGCTGGCCGGCGCCGGGCCGCACGCGCACCGGGACGACGATGAACGTCGCGCCGTCGGCCACCCGGGCCAGGCGCCAGTCACGCTCGGTGTACGGGTCCACACCGCTCAGGCCGAGGTCGACCCCCGTCGCGAAGCGGAGCGGGTGGAAGGGCCCGCGCAGCACCGCGAGCTCGTCGAGCAGCGCTCGCCCCGGGGCGGCCGGTGGGCCCCTCGGGGCCCGGGGAGGTCCGCACGTTGCAGACGGCCGAGCGCTGGACGGGTACGAGCAGCCGTGAGGCTCGTGGCCCTCGCGCCGCGCCCGCACGGAGTATGGATTCGGCAGCAAGGACCCGCCGCCGCCGGCGGGCGGCCTGATCGCGCTCCGGGAGCCGCCGTGCAGCAGCGTGAACGCGGCGACGACGACCGCCGCGGTGCTGGCGAGCGCGAGGCCGACCGGGAGCATCCGCCCGCCGGTCGAAAGCCAGTCGCGCAGCCGCCCGGCCGCCGCCTGCGCGCCCGCCGCGCGTCCGGCGCGGGCGTCCGCTGCGGTCCCGCCGCCCGCCCGCCGCGGCGGTCGCCCCGCCGCGTGCGGCGATCTGGGCCTGCGCGGCACCGCGCAGCTGCTCCTCCAGTCGATCGAACAGCGGGCTCATCGTCTCTCCTCCAGCTCGGTGCGCAGGGTGCGAAGGCCGCGGCTCACCCGCTGGCGCACGAGCATCTCCGAGCAGCGCATCGCCGAGGCGATCTCCGCGTAGGAGCGCTCCTGCACGACCCGGGCGAGCACCGCGTCGCGCTGGGATGCGGGCAGGCGCGCGAGCGCGTCCTCGAGTGCCGCGGCGCCCGCGGGCGGGCCCGCGAGCTGTCCCACGCGCGCGAGGTCCTCGTCGTCCACCGACAGCGGCTCGAGCGCGAGCCGCCGGCGCGCGCCGTCCTCCACCCGTCCGCGCCGCCGGCTGTCGGCCAGCTTGTGCGCGGCGATCCCGTACAGCCAGGCGAGCGCCGGCCGCTCGCCGGGGCGGTAGCGCTCGGCGGCGATCAGCGCGGCCGCGAACACCTCGGCCGTGAGGTCCGCGGTCAGCTCGCGGTCGCCGGTTCGGCGCAGGAAGAAGCCGAGCATCGCGGGCAGGTGGCGGCGGTAGAAGGCGACGAACGCCTCGGCGTCACCATCGCGGAGACGGGCGAGCAGGCGGTCGTCGGGGTCGCTCAGCGGGGCCACTGTCCGTCTCTCGCACGGGCCTACACGGTGACAGAGGCAGGCCCGGCGCCGGCGGGCGGGCGGGCCGGTGCGAAGCCTGTTTATTGACACTTAGAAGGCACCAACACAACCTCTACACAAGCGGGATTAGATTGTCCGAACGCGAGGGTTGTCCTACCGCAGCCCCCGGTCCCGTGCGGTAGGCAGCCCTCGCGTTTCTCTTTGAGCCGCCGCGTGCCTGGGCCTCGACGGGGGTCCCGCGCGGCGCCGGTCAGAGCCCTTTGAGCCCCGCGGGCTGGTGCTATATTCGGTCTCCGCCTCGGGCTGGGACGCGTTCATCGTGCTCATGCCCGGGCGCGGAGCATCCATCCAATGGAGACCCCGACCGCATAGCCACCCGCCCGTCGCAGACTTCCGTGTCGTGATGGGGCCCGCCAGGGCCCTTTTTCATGCCACGAGGCACCCGACCGACCGTTTCGAAAGCTTTCACATGCCCCGCAAGTTCACGCTCGAGAAGACACGCAACATCGGAATCATGGCGCACATCGACGCCGGCAAGACGACGACGACGGAGCGCATCCTCTATTACACCGGCCGCACCTACAAGATCGGCGAGGTGCACGAGGGCGCGGCCGTGATGGACTGGATGGAGCAGGAGCAGGAGCGCGGCATCACGATCACCTCCGCGGCGACCACCTGCGACGTGGAACGGACCACCGCATCAACATCATCGACACGCCCGGCCACGTCGACTTCACCGTCGAGGTCGAGCGCTCGCTGCGCGTGCTCGACGGCGCGATCGCGCTGTTCGACTCGGTCGCCGGCGTGCGAGCCGCAGTCCGAGACCGTCTGGCGCCAGGCCGACAAGTACCACGTCCCGCGCATCGCCTACATCAACAAGATGGACCGCATCGGCGCGGACTTCGACCGCGGCGTGCAGACGATGATCGACCGGCTCGGCGCCCACCCGATGCCGATCCAGCTGCCGATCGGCGCGGAGGCCGATTTCGCCGGGATCATCGACCTCGTCGAGAACCAGGCGATCATCTACAAGGACGACCTCGGCAAGGAGCAGGAGGTCATCGAGATCCCCGCCGAGCTCAGGCCGAGCCGCCGCGGCGGCCCGCGAGCACATGCTCGAGGAGGTCTCCCAGTACGACGACGAGCTGCTCGAGATGATCCTCGAGGAGCAGGAGATCCCGGTCGCGCGGATCAAGGCCGCGATGCGCAAGGCGACGCTCGAGATCCAGTGACGCCCGGTGCTGTGCGGCTCCCGTTCAAGAACAAGGGCGTGCAGCCGCTGCTCGACGCGGTCATCGACTACCTGCCGAGCCCGCTCGACGTCCCGCCGGTCGAGGGCCTGGAGCCCGACGGGGGTCGACGACGGCGGCGAGCCCGGCCGACGCGCGCGGCGTCCGACGAGGAGCCGTTCGCGGCGCTGGCGTTCAAGATCATGGCCGACCCGTTCGTCGGCAAGCTCACCTACTTCCGCGTCTACTCCGGCAAGCTGCAGGCCGGCGGCCGCGTGCTCAACGTCACGACCGGCAAGACCGAGCGCATCGGCCGCATCCTGATGATGCACGCCAACGAGCGCGAGGAGGTCGAGGAGGTCTACGCGGGCGACATCGCCGCCGGCGTCGGCATCAAGCAGGTCGTCACCGGCGACACGCTGTGCGCCGTCGACAAGCCGATCAAGCTCGAGACGATCACCTTCCCCGAGCCGGTGATCAAGGTCGCCGTCGAGCCCAAGACGAAGGCCGACCAGGAGAAGATGTCGGTCGCACTCGGCCGCCTGGCCGAGGAGGACCCGACCTTCCAGGTGCAGACCAACGAGGAGACCGGCCAGACCGAGATCTCGGGCATGGGCGAGCTGCACCTCGAGATCCTGGTCGACCGGATGATGCGCGAGTACAAGGTCGAGGCCAACGTCGGCCGGCCGCAGGTCTCCTACCGGGAGACGATCCGCGGCACCGCCCAGAAGGTCGAGGGCCGCCTCGTGCGCCAGACCGGCGGCTCGGGCCAGTACGGCATCGTCTACATCAACATCGAGCCCGCGCCCGGCGAGGGCTTCGACTTCATCAACAAGGTCAAGGGCGGCTCGGTGCCGACCGAGTTCATCCCCGCGGTCGAGAAGGGCGTCGAGGAGGCGCTGACCAACGGCCCGAGGGCCGGCTTCCCGGTCGTCGACGTCCGGGTCACGCTCACCGACGGCAAGTACCACGACACCGACTCCTCGGAGATCGCCTTCCGGATCGCCGGCTCGATGGCGCCAAGGAGGCGCTGCGGCGTGCCAAGCCCGTGCTGCTGGAGCCGGTGTTCGCCGTCGAGGTCGTCACGCCCGAGGAGTTCATGGGCGACGTGATCGGCGACCTCAACCGCCGGCGCGGCCAGGTCTCCGGGATGGAGCAGCGCGGCAACGCGCAGGTCGTCACCGGCGACGTGCCGCTCGCCGAGATGTTCGGGTACGCGACCGATGTGCGCTCCAACACGCAGGGCCGCGCGACGTACACGATGCAGTTCGAGCGGTACGAGGAAGTCCCTCCTAACATCGCTGAGAAGGTCGTCGGAGGCGAGCAGCAGGCCGCCTGACGATCAGCGGGACCGCCGTCGCCTGCACGTAGCAGCAATGGCGGACGGAAACCTATACCCTGATTGGGTTCGTCCCTCTGGACGGACAGACAAACACCAGATAAAGAAGAAGGAGCAAACCAAAGTGGCGAAGGCCAATTTCGAGCGGGAAAAGCCCCACGTGAACGTCGGCACCATCGGTCACATCGACCATGGCAAGACGACCCTGACCGCGGCCATCACCAAGGTGCTCCACGACAAGTTCGGCGGCGGCACCGAGGTGCGGTCGTTCGACTCGATCGACAATGCCCCCGAGGAGAAGGCGCGCGGCATCACGATCGCGACCTCGCACGTCGAGTACGAGACCGCGAACCGTCACTACGCCCACGTGGACTGCCCGGGTCACGCCGACTACGTCAAGAACATGATCACCGGCGCCGCGCAGATGGACGGGGCGATCCTGGTCGTCTCCGCCGCCGACGGCGCGATGCCGCAGACGCGTGAGCACATCCTGCTCGCCCGCCAGGTCGGCGTGCCCTACATCGTCGTGTTCCTCAACAAGGCGGACATGGTCGACGACCCCGAGCTGCTCGAGCTCGTCGAGGTCGAGATCCGCGACCTGCTGTCCGAGTACGAGTTCCCGGGCGACGACATCCCGTTCGTCGTCGGCTCGGCGCTGAAGGCGCTGGAGGGCGACGCGGAGTACGAGCAGAAGATCCTCGACCTCGCCGAGGCGCTCGACACCTACATCCCGGAGCCCGTCCGTGACCTGGACAAGCCGTTCCTGATGCCGGTCGAGGACGTCTTCTCGATCACCGGCCGTGGCACGGTCGCGACCGGCCGCATCGAGTCGGGCATCATCAAGACGGGCGAGACCGTCGAGATCGTCGGCATCAAGGCGACCACCTCGACCGTCGTCACCGGCGTCGAGATGTTCAAGAAGAACCTCGACCAGGGCCAGGCGGGCGACAACGCCGGCTGCCTGCTGCGCGGCACCAAGCGCGAGGACATCGAGCGCGGCCAGGTGCTGTGCAAGCCCGGGTCGATCACGCCGCACACGAAGTACAAGGCCGAGGTCTACGTCCTCAAGAAGGAGGAGGGCGGCCGTCACACGCCGTTCTTCAGGGGCTACCGGCCGCAGTTCTACTTCCGCACGACGGACGTCACCGGCGTCGCCAACCTGCCCGAGGGCACGGAGATGGTCATGCCGGGTGACAACGTCCATGGAGATCGAGCTGATCCAGCCGATCGCCATGGATCAGGGTCTGCGCTTCGCGATCCGTGAGGGCGGCCGCACGGTCGGCTCCGGGGTCGTGACCGAGATCATCCAGTAGTTCGCAGGACGGCGGCGGGTCCGGCATCCACGCCGGGCCCGCCGCTTCTTTTTGCCAGATACGAATTGACACGGTGCGCGCGGCGGAATCCCCTGCCCGCGCATCGCACACGAGATCCAGAGACAGAGAACACATGGCGACCATCGCCCAGAACAAGATCCGCATCCGCCTGAAGTCCTACGACCACACGGCGATCGAGACGGCGGCCAAGGAGATCGTCGAGACGGCGACGCGCACCGGCGCGACCGTCGCCGGTCCCGTGCCGCTGCCCACGGAGAAGAACGTGTACTGCGTGATCCGGTCGCCGTTCAAGGACAAGGACTCGCGTGAGCACTTCGAGATCCGCACGCACAAGCGGCTGATCGACATCCATCAGCCGACCCCCAAGACCGTCGACTCGCTGCAGCGCCTGGACCACCTCCCGGCGGGCGTCGACATCGAGATCCGCCTCGCGTCATGAGCGCGATCCTCGCCAAGAAGATCGGGATGACCCAGCGCTTCCTCGACGACGGGCACGTCGAGCGCGTCACCGTGCTCGAGGCCGGCCCCTGCCCGGTCACCGCGATCCGCACGCGACGAGCACGACGGCTACGAGGCCGTGCAGCTCGCGTTCGGCGCCACCAAGGAGAAGCACCTGACCAGGGCCGAGCTCGGCCACCTCAAGAAGGCCGACGCCTCCGCGCACCGCCATCTGGTCGAGTTCCGCGACGAGGCCGGGGAGCTGCTCGTCGGCGAGACCGTCACCGTCGACGCGTTCGAGGTCGGCGAGAAGGTGAAGATCTCGGGCATCTCCAAGGGCAAGGGCTTCGCGGGCACGATCAAGCGCCACAACTTCAAGCGCGGCCCCAAGACCCACGGCTCGCACAACTACCGCGCCCCGGGCTCGATCGGCGCCTCGGCGTGGCCGGCACGCGTGATGAAGGGCATCCGCGGCCCGGGCCAGATGGGCAACAAGCGCGTCACCCAGCGCGGACTCACCGTCGTCGAGCTGATGCCCGCCCGTAACCTGATGATGGTCCGCGGCTCCGTCCCGGGCCGAAGGGCTCGACCGTGGAGGTGCGCACCGATGCCTAGGACCGCTCCCAAGGTCGGCGCGGGCGCCTCCGGCAAGCTCACGCTCGACGCGGTCGCGTTCGAGGCGGAGTTCAACATGCCCCTCGTCCACGAGACCGTGCGCGCCGAGCTCAACGCGCGCCGCCGCGGCACCCACTCCTCCAAGACCCGCGGCCAGGTCCGCGGCGGCGGCGCCAAGCCGTGGCGCCAGAAGGGCACCGGCCGCGCCCGCGCCGGGTCCTCGCGCTCGCCGGTGTGGACCGGCGGCGGCGCCGCGTTCGGCCCCCAGCCGCGCCACTACATCGTCAAGGTCAACCGCAAGGCGCGCCGCGCCGCACTGCGCTGCGCGCTCTCGGTCCACGCCGAGCGCTCGTCCCTGGCCGTGTTCGACGCCGGTGCGTTCGAGTCGCCGTCGACCAAGCAGGCGGTCGCGCTCCTCGCCGACTGGGCGCCGAAGGGCCCCTCACTGGTGGTGCTCGCCGACGCTGAGGCCAACGCCGGCCTGTCGTTCCGCAACCTGCGCGAGGCGGGGTCGTGCCGGTGAGCGACTGCGGCGTCGCCGACATCATCGGCGCCGCCTCGCTGCTCATCTCCGAGGGCGCGATGACGAGCTCGTCGCGCGCGACGGGCGAGGCGACCACGGATCAGATGCACGACCCAACCCCGACGGCGGGGCCTGATGGACGCCAGCCAGGTAATCATCCGGCCCGTCGTCTCCGAGAAGTCGTTCGTTCTCGCCGAAGCGGGCAAGTACACCTTCCGCGTCCACGACAAGGCGCACAAGACCCAGATCCGGCAGGCGATCGAGTGGCTGTTCGACGTCAAGGTGGTCGAGGTGCGCACCGTGTCGGTGAAGTCCAAGCCGAAGCGGCGCGGGCCACTCCGGTCGCACGCGCGCGTGGAAGAAGGCCATCGTGCAGGTGCGCGAGGGCGACACGATCCCGATCTTCCAGGCGTTCGAGGCGTCAGAGTAATGCCGATCCGCAAGCCCAAGCCCACCTCGCCGGGACGCCGCTTCGTCTCCTATCCGGACTTCGCCGAGATCACCCGGTCGCCCCGAGAAGTCGCTCGTCTCCGGCCTGATGAAGTCCGGCGGGCGCAACGCGCACGGCCGCAAGACCGCCCGCCACCGCGGCGGCGGCGCCAAGCGGCTGTATCGCGAGATCGACTTCAAGCGCCGCAAGGACGGGGTCCCGGCGAAGGTCGCGCACATCGAGTACGACCCGAACCGCTCCGCCTACATCGCGCTGCTGCACTATGCCGACGGCGAGAAGCGCTACATCCTCGCGCCCGCGCGGCTGCGGTCGGCGCGACGGTCATGTCCGGCGAGGGCGCCGAGATCCGCGTCGGCAACGCGCTGCCGCTGCGCAACATGCCCCCCGGCACGATCGTCCACAACGTCGAGCTCACGCCCGGGCGCGGCGGCCAGATGGCCCGCTCGGCGGGCACCGGCGTGCAGCTGCTCGCCAAGGACAGCGGCATGGCAACGCTGCGCCTGCCCTCCGGCGAGATGCGGATGGTCCGCGACGAGTGCCGGGCGACCGTCGGGACGATCGGCAACTCCGACCACCAGAACGTCAAGATCGGCAAGGCCGGCCGCAAGCGTCACATGGGCGTCCGCCCGCAGACGCGCGGCACGGCGATGAACCCGGTCGACCACCCGCACGGCGGCGGCGAGGGCTCCACGACGCCCGGGCGCCATCCCGTGACCCCGTGGGGCGTGCCCACCCTGGGCTACCGCACCCGCCGGAAGGGCAAGAAATCCGACCAGTACATCGTGCGCGGCCGCAGAAGGGGTAAGAAGCGATGAGTCGTTCCAGCAAGAAGGGGCCGTTCGTCGAGGAGCGGCTGATGGGCCGCGTCGAGGCGATGAACAGCTCGGGCGAGAAGCGCATGATCCGCACCTGGTCACGCACCTCGACGATCTTCCCCGAGATGGTCGGGCACACGATCGCCGTCCACGACGGGCGCAAGCACGTGCCCGTGTTCATCTCCGAGTCGATGGTGGGGCACAAGCTCGGGGAGTTCGCGCCGACGCGGCTGTATCGCGGGCATGCGGGGACTGGTAAGAGGCGATAGGTATGGCTGACGATCCTGAGAAGCAGGCCGAGACGGCCCCGGGACGAGGCCCCCGCGGCCGAGCCCGAGACGTCTGCCGCCGCCGACAGTTCGCAAGGGGCCTCGCCGGGGCCGCCTCGACCTCCGACGATGCCCCCGTGGCCGAGGAGTCCGCGAGTGCGGACGCCGAGGCTGATGAGGAGCGCGCGAGCGAGGACGTGGATGAGGAGCCTGAGACCGGCGCCTCCGAGGACGGTGACGTCGAAGAGCCTGCTGTTGACGAGCCCGCCGAGGAGGCGCCTGTGAAGGCCTCCAGGCCGAGGCGGGCCGATCGGGCGGCGTCGACGCCGCGGCGTCAGCGCGGAGCGCGCGGCGCGCGGAGCCCGGTGCGCCGGCTCCGGTCGTGCGGGCGCAGGCGAAGTACGTTCGTTCGAGCGCGCGCAAGGCGCGGCTGGTGTGCGACCACATCCGCGGCAAGTCCGTGGTGGAGGCGCGAGCTATCCTCGCTGTCACGCCAAGGGCGATCGCCCGTGACTGGAGCAAACTGCTCGAGTCGGCGGTCGCCAACGCCGAGCACAATCACGAGCTCGTCGGCGAGGACCTGGTCGTCAAGGCGGTACACGCCGACGAGGGTCCGACGATCAAGCGCTTCCGGCCGCGCGCGATGGGTCGCGCCACGCGGATCCGGAAGCGGACCAGCCACCTGACGATTCTGCTCACGCCGAAGGACTAACGCACACACCATGGGTCAGAAAGTTCATCCCGAGTCGCTCCGCGTGGGGTACATCCACGACTGGAAGGCCAACTGGTTCAACGAGAAGCAGTTCGCCGACTACCTCTTTGAGGACGAGCAGATCCGCGACTACATCGTCGGTCGCCTGTCGCACGCCGGCCTCTCGGACATCACGATCCGCAAGAACGCCAACGAGGTCGAGGTCAACATCAACACGGCCCGGCCCGGCATAGTGATCGGCAAGTCCGGCTCCGAGGTCGACGCGCTGCGCCGCGCGCTGCACCAGATCACCGGCAAGCAGGTCAAGGTCAACATCCTCGAGATCAAGCGCCCCGAGCTCGACGCGCGCCTGGTCGCGCAGTCGATCGCCGAGCAGCTGCAGAACCGCGTCGCCTTCCGCCGCGCGATGAAGCGCGCGCTCACCAGCGCGATGCGCTCCGGCGCCAAGGGGGTCAAGGTCCAGGTCTCCGGCCGCCTCGGCGGCGCCGAGATGGCGCGCACCGAGGGCTACTCCGACGGGCGCGTGCCGCTGCACACGCTGCGCGCCGACGTCGATTACGGCTTCTACGAGGCCAAGACGACGTTCGGGCGGATCGGCGTCAAGTGCTGGATCAACAAGGGCGAGATCATGCCCGAGGGCTACACCGGCGCCGACCTGACGAGCATGGACGAGCCCTCCCCGCAGCGTGAGGACCGCGGCGGACGCGACGGCCGTGACGGCCGTGGGCGCGGCCGCGGTGGTCGTGGCGGCCAGGGCGGCCCGGGCGGTCGCGGTGGCCAGGGCGGCGGTGGCCGAGGCCGCGGTGGCCAGGGCGCCGGCGGTCCGGGTGGTCGCGGCGGCCAGGGCGGCGGCCCGGGTGGCCCGGGTGGTCGCGGTCGCGGCGGCCAGGGCGGCGGCGGTCGCGGTCCGGGTGGTCCCGGCGGAGGCCGTGGGGCCGGTGGACCCGGTCGCGGTCCCGGTCAGGGTCGTGGGCCCGGCGGGGCTGGTGGGTCCGGTTCCGGGCGTGGCCCGCGTCCGGGCGGCGGTGGAGGGCCGCGGCCGGCGGGCGGCGGGTCCGGCGGGTCCGGTTCCGGCACAAGCCCGAACGGGGGTGGCCGCTGATGCTGTCCCCCAAGCGCGTCAAGCACCGCAAGCAGCACCGCGGCCGTCGTGCCGGGCTGTCGCGCGGTCAGGTGAACGTCCAGTTCGGCGAGTACGGCCTCAAGGCGCTCGATGCGGCGTGGATCACCAACCGCCAGATCGAGGCCGCCCGTATCGCGATGACCCGCAAGATCAAGCGTGGCGGCAAGGTCTGGATCAACCTGTATCCGGACAAGCCGTTCACCAAGAAGCCGGCCGAGACCCGCATGGGGTCCGGCAAGGGCTCGCCCGAGGGCTGGGTCGCCGTGGTCAAGCCGGGCCGCGTGATGTTCGAGCTCGCCGGCGTGCCGGAGGACCTCGCCCGGGAGGCGATGCGCCTCGCCGGGCACAAGCTGCCGGTGCGCACCAAGTTCGTGATGCGAGAGGACGCCTGATGCGCGCTTCCGAGCTGCAGGACCTCTCCGACACCGAGCTCGCCGAGCACCTCGACACGGCGCGGCGCGAGCTGTTCGGGCTGCGCTTCCAGCACGCCACCGGTGAGCTGGACAACACGGCGGGGCTGCGCTCCGCCAAGCAGGAGATCGCCCGGGCGCTGACCGTGGCCAGAAACGACGAGATTGACGCTGAGAGAAATGGCTGACGACGAGACTCAAGAGACGACCGAGGCGACCTCGGCCCAAGCCCCCGCGGCTGACGCCGAGACCACGCCTGGCACCGACAGTTCGCAAGGGGCTTCGTCCGAGGCCGCAGCGAAGCCCGCCCCCTCCGCGGAGCCGCAGGAGCAGCTGGCTCCGAAACAGCGGCGTCAGCGTGCGCGCGCGGCCAAGGCGGCCAAGCGCACCGCCCCCGGTCCTCGCACCCTCGAGGAGCGTCTGGCCGATCGTGAGCTCAAGCGCGCCGCAGCCGCCACGGAGCGCCGCACGCGTCGCACGAAACAGACCGCCAAGCACAAGGCCGAGGCCCACAGCCGCACCGCGACGCCGGCGCGCGAGCACGTCGCCGGCCAGCAGAAGGTGCGCCAGGGCATCGTCGTCTCCGACAAGGCCGACAAGACGATCACCGTGCGGATCGACGTCGCCCGCCGTCACCGGCGCTACCAGAAGATCGTCCGCACCTCGCAGACGCTGCACGCCCATGACGAGACCAACGACGCGCACATGGGGGACACCGTCACCGTGCGCGAGTGCCGCCCGCTGTCGCGCTCCAAGCGCTGGCGCCTGGTCGGCGTCGTCCAGAGGGCCAAGTAGATCATGATCCAGAACGAGACCCGGCTGCGCGTGGCCGACAACTCCGGCGCCCGTGAGATCCTGGTGATCCGGGTGCGGGGAGGCTCGCGCCGCCGCTACGCCGGCGTCGGCGACACGATCACCGCGACCGTCAAGACCGCCAACCCGCAGGGCGCGGTCAAGAAGGGCGAGGTCGTCACCGCCGTCGTCGTCCGCACCAAGAAGTCCTACGGCCGTGAGGACGGGACCTACATCGGGTTCGACGAGAACGCGGCGGTGCTGATCGACGCGCAGAACAACCCGCGCGGGACCCGTATCTTCGGGCCGGTCGCGCGTGAGCTGCGCGAGCGCAACTTCATGAAGATCGTCTCCCTCGCCCCGGAGGTGCTGTAGCCATGCCCGCACGGATCCGCACCGACGACGAGGTGATCGTGATCAGCGGCAAGGACCGCGGCAAGAAGGGCAAGGTCCTGCGCGTCGACCTCGACAAGCACAAGGTCTACGTCGAGGGCCTCAATATCGTCAAGCGCCATCAGCGCCCGCAGCAGACCGCCGGCGGCCAGACCGCCGGGGGCGTGATCGAGCGCGAGGGACCGATCCACGTCTCCAACGTGATGCCGGTCGATCCCAAGGACGGCAAGCGAACCCGCGTCGGGGTCGAGGTCGTCGACGGCAAACGCCTGCGCGTGGCCAAGCGCAGCGGGCAGCGACTGGACTGATGGGGAAGAACTGATGGCAACGCAGACCCCGGCTCCGCCGGCACGACTCAAGACCCGATACCTGGACGAGATCCGCCCGGCGCTGATCGAGCGGTTCGGCTACTCCTCGCCGATGCAGGCCCCGAAGATCGAGAAGATCACGGTCAACATGGGCTGCGGCGACGCCAAGCAGGACTCAAAGGTCCTCGACGCCGCCACCGAGCAGATGCGCCAAATCACCGGCCAGCAGCCGAACATCCGCCGGGCGCGCAAGTCGATCGCCCAGTTCAAGCTGCGCGAGGGCATGCCCGTCGGCGTCGCGGTGACGCTGCGCGGTGAGCGCGCCTACGAGTTCCTCGACCGGCTGATGTCCGTCGCGATCCCGCGGATCCGCGACTTCCGCGGCCTGAGCCCGCGTGCGTTCGACGGCCGCGGCAACTACTCGATGGGCGTTCGCGAGCAGATCATCTTCCCCGAGATCGACTACGACGAGATCGACCAGGTGCGGGGCCTCGACATCACGATCACGACCAACGGCGCCACCGACGAGGAGGCCTTCGCCCTGCTCGAGGCGCTCGGCATGCCGTTCCGCAAGGACACCCGCACCCCGGCGGCCCAGGCTTAGGAGCAAGGAGAAACGTGGCAAAGCTGTCCCAGCGCGTCCGCCAGCAGCGGACCCCCAAGTACAAGACGCGGGGCTACACCCGGTGCCGCCGGTGTGGCCGCTCGCGTGCCGTGTACCGCAAGTTCGGCCTGTGCCGGATCTGCCTGCGCGAGCTCGCGCACAACGGCTACATCCCCGGCATGACGAAGTCGAGCTGGTAGCGATCATGTCCATGACCGACCCCGTCGCCGACTTCCTCACCCGCCTGCGCAACGCCGCGAGCGCGCAGCATCACGACGTGCTGATCCCGTCCTCCAAGCTCAAGCGCGAGATGGCCCGCATCCTCAAGGAGCAGGGCTACATCGAGGGCTATCAGATCTCGCCCGCGACCGTGGATCGCCCGGGCGAGCACCTCACCGTGGTACTCAAGTACACGAATGACCGAAAGCCCGTCATCTCGGGCCTGCAGCGCGTGTCGCGCCCCGGTCAGCGCCACTACGTCGACCACGCCCATCTGCCGCGGATCCAAGGTGGCATGGGCACCGCGATCATCTCGACCTCCAAGGGCGTCATGACCGGCCACGAGGCCCGCCAGGCGGGCGTCGGCGGCGAGGTCGTGGCCCGCATCTGGTAATCCTGAGCGCGCCATGTCCCGTATCGGCAGACAACCCATCACCGTGCCCGCCGGCGTCTCGGTCGCGATCGAGCCGGGCCTGGTGACCGTCAACGGTCCCAAGGGCGAGCTCTCCGAGCGCGTGAGCCGGGACATGACGGTGACGCACGAGGGCGACACGATCACCGTCACCCGCCCCACGGACCGCGGTCCTCACCGTGAGCTGCACGGCCTCACCCGCACGCTGATCGCGAACATGGTCCAGGGCGTCACCGACGGCTTCGAGAAGAACCTCGAGATCCAGGGCGTCGGTTATCGCGCGGCCCTGCGCGGCCGGGACCTCGAGCTCGCGCTCGGCTACTCGCATCCGGTCGAGGTCAAGGCGCCGGACGGGATCGAGTTCGAGGTGCCCCAGCCGACGCGCATCACGGTGCGCGGCGCGTCCAAGCAGCAGGTCGGCGAGATCGCCGCCATCATCCGCAAGCAGCGCAAGCCCGAGCCCTACAAGGGCAAGGGGATCCGTTACGAGGGCGAGTACGTCGCCCGGAAGGTCGGGAAGCGAGCATGACCGTCAAGACAGGACCCGAGGCGCGCCTGCGGCGCCGCCGCCGCGTGCGCGCGAAGGTGCGCGGCAGCGCCGAGCGTCCGCGGATCTCCGTGTTCCGCTCCAACCGCGGCATCGCCGCCCAGCTCATCGACGACGACGCCGGCCGCACGCTGGCGGCCGTCAACTGGACCGAGACCGACCTGCGGAACCTCGGCCCGACCGAGCAGGCACACAAGGCCGGCGAGGTGCTCGCCGAGCGCGCCAAGGCCGCCGGCGTGCAGGTCGTCGTGTTCGACCGTGGCGGCTACCGGTACCACGGTCGCGTCCAGGCGTTGGCCGAGGGCGCGCGGGAGGGCGGTCTGACGCTGTAGGCGTCGACGCTCGCTACTCTCGTACAGCTCATGGCACCGAACAGACACGCACAGTTTCCGCTCAGGGCCTGGACCTCCAGGAGCGCGTGGTGGAGATCAACCGCGTCGCCAAGGTGGTCAAGGGCGGGCGCCGCTTCTCGTTCACCGCGCTGGTCGTCGTCGGCGACGAGCGCGAGGTCGTCGGGATCGGCTACGGGAAGGCCAACGAGGTCCCCGTCGCGATCCAGAAGGGCGTCGAGCGCGCCAAGAAGAACCTCTACCGCGTGCCCAGGCACGGCTCGACGATCACCCATCAGACGATGGGCATCTTCGGCGCCGGCCGCGTGTTCCTCAAGCCGGCCGCGCCCGGCACCGGCGTGATCGCCGGCGGCGGCGTCCGCGCCGTGCTGGAGCTCGCCGGCATCCACGACATCCTCTCCAAGAGCCTCGGCTCCCAGAACCCGATCAACCTCGTCAAGGCGACGATGGCGGGCCTGGAGTCGCTGCGCACGCCCGACGAGGTCGCGCGAGCTGCGCGGGATCTCGATCAACCAGGTGCTCGGGCTCACCAGCGAGCCCGGAGACGGTGGGGAGGAAGGCGCGATTCTGCCGACCGATGGCTCGGCGACGGCGGCAGCGGCACCGCCACCCCGGCCGACACCGCGGAGCGTCGCATGAGCACGCTCACCGTCACCCAGCGCAAGTCGCGCAACGGCTCGGACAAGCGTCAGATCGACACGCTGCGCTCGCTCGGCCTGCGCCGGATCGGCCACACCGTCGAGGTCGAACGACACGCCGCAGATCCGCGGCATGCTGCACAAGGTCCGTCATCTGGTCGAGGTCGAGGAGCGAGCATGAGCGGCCGACGACGGAGCCGGCCGAGCGGATCGGCCTGCACAACCTGACGCCCGGCCCCCGGATCGCGCAAGGCGCGCAAGCGCGTCGGCCGCGGCGAGGGCTCGGGTACCGGCAAGACCTCCGGCCGCGGGCAGAAGGGCTGCGGGCTCGCGCTCGGGCTCCAAGAGCCGCGCCCGCTTCGAGGGCGGGCAGATGCCGATCCACATGCGGATGCGCAAGCTGCGCGGGCCGCACATGAAGAAGTCGATGCCGTTCGAGCCGTTCCGGACCCACACCCAGGCGGTCAACCTGCGCGACCTCGAGGCCCGTTTCGAGGCCGGCGCCGAGGTGACGGTCGAGACGCTCAAGGCCAAGGGCCTGGCGACGCGCAAGGGGACGCCGGTCAAGGTCCTCGCCAAGGGCGAGATCTCCAAGGCGCTGACCGTCCACGCGCACGCGTTCAGCGGCGCGCGCGCGGGCGGCGATCGAGGCCGCCGGCGGCACCTGCCAGACCGTCGAGTAGCGAGAGGCGCGCGAGTCCCATGATCTCGACGATCCTCGGTGCGTTCCGGGTCGGGGAGATCCGCAAGAAGATCCTGTTCACCTTCGCTGATGCTCGCGCTCTACCGGCTCGGCACCCACATCCCGGCGCCGGGCATCAACCCACGGCGGTCAACGCGATCTCAGCAGAAGCTCGGCGGCAACAGCATCCTCGGCCTGCTCAACCTGTTCTCGGGCGGCGGCCTGGGGCGGATCGCGATCTTCGCGCTCGGGATCATGCCCTACATCACCGCCTCGATCATCCTGCAGCTGCTGCAGGTCGTGGTGCCGTCGCTGGAGAAGCTCTCCAAGGAGGGCGAGGTCGGGCAGGCGCGGATCACCCAGTACACGCGCTACCTGACCGTCGGGCTCGCGTTCGCGCAGTCGATCGGCTACGTGTTCCTGTTCCGGAGCTTCCAGAGGGGCCGGCGTGACGCTGATCACCAACTTCAACCTCGCGCAAGGTCTTCCTGATCGTGGTCTCGCTGACCGCGGGCACCGTGCTGCTGATGTGGATGGGCGAGCTCGTCACCCAGCGCGGGATCGGCAACGGCATCTCGCTGCTGATCTTCGCCTCGATCGTCTCGCGGATCCCGGGCGGCATCCAGTCCTGGTGGACACAACCCCGACAGACGTTCAAGGTGATGATGCCGTTCATCGTCGTTCGGCGTCGTCGCCGCGATCGTGTTCGTCCAGGAGGGCCAGCGCCGGATCCCGGTCCAGTACGCCAAACGCGTGATCGGCCGGCGCATGACCCAGGGCGGCCAGACCTATCTGCCGCTGCGCGTCAACATGGCCGGCGTGATCCCGGTCATCTTCGCCGCCTCGATGATGGCGATCCCGCCGACGATCGGCCAGCTGGTCGGCCAGAACCGCAGCGACTTCGGGACCGACCTCGCCAACTTCTTCAGCCCCCAGGGCTGGCACTACGTGCTCGGGCGAGAGCTGCTATCATCGTGTTCACCTACTTCTACACGGCGGTCACGTTCAACCCGGTCGACCAGGCCGACAACCTGAAGAAGTACGGCGGGTTCATCCCCGGGGTGAGACCGGGGCGGCCCACGGCCGAGTTCCTCGACCGCATCCTCGCCCGGCTGACGTTCCCGGGAGCGATCTTCCTGGCCGCGATCGCGGCGCTGCCGACGGTGCTCGATCGACCAGACGAGCGCCAACTTCTTCTTCGGCGGCACCTCGATCCTGATCGTCATCGGCGTCGCGCTCGACACGATGCACCAGCTCGAGGCGCAGCTGATGATGCGCAACTACGAAGGCTTCCTCAAGTAGGCACGCCCGCGCCCGCGCATCGCGACTCGGAGCGCATTTGTCTCGTCATCGGACAGCAGAGCGCTCCAAGACCGGCGCGCGCCCCGTGAGCCGCCGGGTGTCGGCTTGCGGACCCGACCACTCGGCGTCGCCCACCGCTCGTCACGGGCCCGCGCCGACAGGTACAGTCACCAGCCTCCGATGGCGGCGCAGCTCAACCTCATCCTGTTCGGCCCGCCGGGCGCGGGCAAGGGCACGCAGGCGGACCGGCTGCGCAGCGACTTCCAGCTGCCGTTCATCTCGACCGGCGACATGCTGCGCGAGAACGTCAAGGAGGGGACCGAGCTCGGGCGAGAGGCGAAGGAGCTACATGGACGCCGGCGACCTCGTCCCCGACGATCTGATCGTCGCGATGGCGGCCGACCGGCTCAGCGAGGACGACGCGCAGGACGGGTTCATCCTCGACGGCTTTCCGCGCACGCTCGCGCAGGCCGAGGCGCTCGACGAGCAGCTCGCGGAGCTGGGCCGGCGGGTCACCGCCGCGCTGCTGATCGACGTCCCCGACGAGGAGGTCGTCCGGCGGATCTCCGGCCGCCGGGTGTGCGTGAAGGCCGGCCACAACTACCACGTCGAGTTCGACCCGCCCAAGCACGAGGGGGTCTGCGATCAGGACGGCTCGCGCCTGATCCAGCGCGACGACGACAAGCCCGAGGTGGTCAGCAACCGGCTGCGCGTCTACCACGAGAAGACCGAGCCGCTGATCGACTACTACGACGCGCAGGGCCTGATGCGGCGGATCGACGGGACCCGCGCCCCGCGGAGGTCCACGACCATATCCGCGCGGTGATCGCGACGCTGCGGCTCGAGGAGGACGTCTGACGCGCTAGTTCTGGACATGATCATCAAGAAGACCCCCGAGGAGATCGAGCGGATGGCGGCCGCCGGCGCGGTCCTGGTCAGGACGATGAACCTGCTGGCCGGCAAGATCCGGCCCGGGGTCACGACCGCCGAGCTCGACCAGGCGGCCGAGAAGTTCATCCGCTCGCAGGGCGGCGAGCCGGCCTTCAAGGGCTACCGCGGCTTCCCCGGGCTCGATCTGCGCGTCGCCGAACTCGATGATCGTGCACGGGATCCCCGGCCCCTACAAGCTCGCGCGGGGCGACATCCTCTCGGTCGACATCGGCGTCATGCTCGACGGCTGGGTCGCCGACGCCGCGCGGACCTTCCCCGTGGGCCCGATCACGCCCGGTCGCCCACAAGCTGCTCGACGTCGACCGAGGAGTCGCTGATGCTGGCCGTCGCGCAGTGCCGGCCGGCAACCGGCTCGGCGACGTCTCGCCACGCGGTCCAGGAGCACGTCGAGGCCGCCGGCTTGTCGGTCGTGCGCTCGCTCGTCGGGCACGGCATCGGGCGCGACATGCACGAGGACCCGCAGATCCCCAACTACGGCGACGCCGGGCACCGGCGTCCCGCTCGAGGAGGGGATGGTGCTCGCGATCGAGCCGATGGTGACCGCCGGCCGCCACGCCGTCCGCGTCGGCGACGACCACTGGTCGATCTTCTCCCAGGACGGCTCGCTGGCCGCCCACTTCGAGTTCACGATCGCGATCACCGCCGACGGGCCGCGCGTGCTCACGCCGTGGCACGAGGCCGGCGACGGCCGCGCGGCCGCGCTGAGCGCCGGCTTCTGCCCGGCCCGAAACGCCCGTACGGCAGCGGACCGTGAGGCGCCCTGCTAATATCCCCCGGTGCGCCCGCAGCGCGACTGTTCGCGCTGCGTGCGCCTCCTCGGCGCGGTAGCGGCGACCGTACCGGTCGCCAGAGCCGCGCCGAGGATCCACTGGAACAATCCTCCACGACGAGAGCGAATCGAGCGTGAAAGTACGACCGTCGGTCAAGCCGATGTGCGAGAAGTGCAAGATCATCCGCCGTAACGGGCGGGTGCTCGTGATCTGTTCCAACCCCCGTCACAAGCAGCGGCAGGGCTAGGCAGATGGCGCGAATCTCCGGGGTCAACATCCCCCTCAACAAGCGGGTCGAGATCGGCCTGACCTACATCTACGGGATCGGACGCTCGAGGTCCAACGAGCTGCTCGCCGAGGTCGGGGTCGAGCCGGACCGCAAGGTGCGCGACCTCACCGAGGAGGAGGTCGTCAAGCTCCGCGACCTGATCGACGCGAGCTCACCGTCGAGGGCGACCTGCGTCGCGAGCGCTCGCAGAACATCAAGCGCCTGCAGGAGATCGGCTGCTACCGCGGCCTGCGCCACCGTCGCGGGCTGCCGGTCCGCGGCCAGAACACGAAGACCAACGCGCGCACGCGCAAGGGACCCAAGCGCATGCAGGTCGCCGGCAAGAAGAAGGCAGGCAAGAAGTAGATGCCAGCTCCCCGCAGGCCGCAGCGCGGCCGTCGCCGCGTGCGCAAGAACATCCCGATCGGCCAGGCCCACATCAAGACGTCGTTCAACAACACGATCGTGTCGCTCACCGACCGCGAGGGCAACGTCATCGCGTGGGAGTCGGCCGGCGGTGCGGGCTTCAAGGGCTCGCGCAAGTCGACCCCGTTCGCCGCGCAGGTGACCGCCGACGCGGCCGCGCGCAAGGGCATCGAGCACGGCCTGCAGAAGGTCGAGGTGTTCGTCAAGGGCCCGGGTTCCGGCCGTGAGACCGCGATCCGCTCGCTGCAGGCCGCCGGCCTCGAGGTGACGGGCGTCAAGGACGTCACCCCGCAGGCGCACAACGGCTGCCGTCCCCGCAAGCGCCGGCGCGTCTGAGCCATGGCTCGAGATACAGGCTCCCCAGTGCAAGCAGTGCCGCCGCGAGGGACAGAAGCTGTTCCTCAAGGGCGAGCGCTGCCTCACCGACAAGTGCGGCGTCGAGCGCCGCTCCTACCCGCCCGGCGATCACGGCCGCGGCCGCCAGAAGCAGAGCGAGTACCGCGTCCAGCTGCGCGAGAAGCAGAAGGCCAAGCGCTACTACGGCGTGCTCGAGAAGCAGTTCCGGATCTATTACGAGAAGGCCTCCCGCCAGCCCGGCATCACCGGCGAGAACCTGCTGCGGATGCTCGAGTGCCGCTTCGACAACGTGCTCGTCCGGCTCGGCTTCGCGGCCTCGCGCCGCCAGGCGCGCCAGCTCATCCTGCACGGCCACTGGACGGTCAACGGCCGCCGGGTGAACATCCCCAGCTACCAGCTGCGGGACAACGACGTGATCGCGATCCACGCAGAGTCCACCGCGGACAGGTGATCCGCGACGCGACCGAGCTGACCGGGCAGGTCCCGGCATGGCTGCAGGCCGACCACGACTCGCTGACGGCGAAGGTGCTCCGCAAGCCCGAGCGGCGGGAGATCGCCGCGCCGGTGCAGGAGCAGCTCATCGTCGAGCTGTACTCCAAGTAGACGACTTCGACAGCCGCGCGGCCCGGGCGTCCGGTCGCGCGCGGCGCCGACACCCGCCGCCTCCCTCCGGGCGGCCTGCAACCCACGACGTTAGGACGTGTGATGCTTGACTTCCAAGTCCCCCGAATCTCCGGCGAGTCGGTCGGACGACAACCGCGGTTCGTTCACGATCGAGCCGCTCGATCGAGGCTTCGGCTACACCTTCGGCAACTCGCTGCGCCGCGTGCTGCTCTCCTCGCTGGCCGGTGCCGCGGTGACGAGCGTCCGGATCGAGGGTGTCGCGCACGAGTTCTCCACGATCGACGGCGTCAAGGAGGACGTCACCGACATCGTCCTCAACCTCAAGGGCATCGTCTGCCGGATGCACTCCGACGCGACCGAGATCGAGGCCCCGCTCGTCGTCACCGGCCCCGGCGAGATCACCGCCAAGGACATCGACCTGCCCTCCGGCGTCGAGATCCTCAACCCGGACGCGCACATCGCCACGCTCGAGAAGAAGACCAAGCTCGAGGTCTACCTGACGATCGGCCGCGGCCGCGGCTACCGCCCGGCCGAGGAGAACAAGTCGCCCGACCAGCCGATCGGCGTGATCCCGATCGACTCGATCTTCTCGCCGGTGCGCCGCGTCGCCTACAACGTCGAGCAGGCCCGCGTCGGCCAGAAGACCGACTTCGACAAGCTCACGCTCGACATCGAGACCGACGGCTCGATCGACCCGCACGCCGCGCTGCGCGAGGCGGCGGAGATCCTGATCTCGCAGCTGGCGATCTTCACCGACGCCGACCGCGTGGTCGAGCTGCGTGACGTCGACGCCGCCCGGCGCGCTCGACCCGGCCTGGTCGGCGGCGCCGCAGGTCGGCGCCGCCCCGCGTCCGCCCAACGCGATGGACGACATCCTGATCGAGGAGCTCGAGCTCGGCGTGCGCTCCTACAACTGCCTCAAGCGCGCCGGCATCCAGACCGTCGGCGACCTCGTCTCCAAGACCGAGGGCGAGCTCAACGCGATCCCGAACTTCGGCAAGAAGTCGATCGACGAGGTGATCGAGACCCTGCACGCGCGCGGGCCTCGGCCTCCGCGACGAGTAAGGTCTCGGAGGCGACCAGCCATGCGCCATCAGCGTCAGCGATACCAGCTCAGCCGCAGCGCGTCGCACCGCAAGTCGCTGCTCATGAACCTCTCCAAGGAGGTCATCGAGCACGAGCGGATCCAGACCACCGAGGCGAAGGCCAAGGCGGTCAAGCCCGAGCTGGAGAAGCTGATCACGCTCGCCAAGCGCGGCGACCTGCACGCCCGCCGCCAGGCGCTCTCGGCGCTCGGGCAGGACAAGTTCGCCGTCTACAAGCTGTTCGAGGAGATCGCGCCGCGCTACACCGAGCGGCCGGGCGGCTACACCCGGATCCTCAAGCTCGGCCCGCGTCGCTCGGACTCGACCGAGATGGTGCTGCTCGAGCTCGTCTAGTGACCGGCGCGCGGCCCGCTCGGCGGCCGCTGGCGGACGGGCCGGTGTCAGCCGGCTCGCTGATCGAGTACGACGGGACGGATTCTCCGGCTGGGCGCGCAGCCCGGCCGGCGCACCGTGCAGGGCGAGCTCGAGCGCGCGCTGCGGTCGTGCTGCGCCGCGAGCCGTCTCGCTCACCGTCGCCGGCCGCACCGACGCCGGCGTGCACGCCTGGGGCAGGTCGCGAGCTACGGGGGCGAGCCGGCGCCGGCCTCGGGCTGAACGCGGTGCTGCCCCGACGTCGCCGTGCTGCGCTCCGAGCGCGCGCCCGACGGCTTCGCCGCGCGCCACGACGCGACCAGCCGCGCCTACTGCTACCGGCTGCTGGTCCGCGGCGCGCGCGCAGCCCGCTCGAGCGCGGACGCGCGCTGCACTGGCCCCACCGCGTCGACCTCGACGCCCTGCACGCGTGCGCGGCCGCGCTCGTCGGCACGCCATGACTTCACCGCGTTCACGCCGACCGAGACCGACCACGTCCGCTTCGAGCGCGACGTGCTCGCGCGCGCGCTGGGACGCGCCCGCGCGGACATCCTGGAGTTCTGGATCGAGGCCGACACGTTCATGCGCAACATGGTGCGCGTGCTCGTCGGCACGATGCTGCAGGTCGCGTCCGGGCGGCGCACCGTCGACTCAGTTCGCAGGACTGCTCGGCGGGCGGCCGCGGTCGGAGGGCGGTGAGACCGCGCCGCCGCACGGGCTCGCGCTCGTCGGGGTCGGGTACGCGGGGCGGACGGTGCTCGCCCGCAACTGAAAGGATCACACCCAAAGTGGACGGATGTTCGATTGCGCTCAAGCTCTCTAAAGCGCACAATTCCTTTCCAGAAGTGAGCCAGGAGGCGTGGGGGCGGTTTCCCGGCCCGGGTGACGGCGACGTCACCCGGGCCGTTTCTATTGGTTCACGACGTCGGTCGGCCGCGGCCGTGCCTAGGATAGGAACGCGTGCGCGTGCTGCTCACCAACGACGACGGGATCGAGGCCGCAGGGGCTGCAGGCGCTGCGCCGCGCGCTGCTCGAGATCGCCGAGTCGAGCTCGCGGTGGTCGCGCCCGACGGCAATCGCTCGGCGATGGCGCGCTCGATCACGACCCGGCGGCCGCTGTGGGTGCAGGAGGTCGAGTTCGACGACGGCACCGTCGGCTACGCGACCGACGGCACGCCCGTCGACTGCGTGCGCCTCGCCCAGCTGGGGCTGATCGACGGCTTCGCGGCCGAGCTCGTCGTCTCCGGGATCAACCACGGCGCCAACCTGGGCGACGACATGACCTACTCCGGCACGGTCGCCGCGGCGCTCGAGGCGATCATGCTCGGCCTGCCGGGCATCGCGGTCTCCCAGCAGTCGCCGCCCGGCCCCTGCGACTTCCGCACCGGCGACGGGTTCGACTTCTCCGCCGCGGCGACGTTCACGGCGCAGCTCGTCGCGCCTGGAGGACGTCCCGCTCCCGCCGGGCACGCTGCTCAACATCAACCGCCGGGCGCCCGCCGGAGGGTGTGAGGTCGCCCGCCTCGGCAAGCGGGTCTACAGCGACGAGCTCGCGCTGGTCGAGGACGACGGGGCCGGCCGCCGGCTACGGGATCTACGGGGAGGCGGCCGCGAGCAGGGCGAGTCCGACACCGACCTGGCGGCCGTCGCCGCCGGCCGGATCGCGGTGACGCCGCTGCACTTCGACCTCACCGACCACGCCGGGCTGGACGCGCTGTCGCGCACGACCTGTCGAGGCTGCTCGCGCCCGCCGCGCGCGAGAGCCGTCGGGCGATGACCCCCCAGGCCGATCCCGATGGGGACGGCCGGCGGAGACGCGCGGGGCGGTCGCCGCGCGGGCGGCCGAGCTGCGCGCCCAGCTCGAGCACCACGGCTACCGCTACTACGTCCTCGACGACCCCGAGATCGGCGACGACGCCTACGACGCGCTGCTCGACGAGCTGCGCGCGATCGAGGCCGGCCATCCGGAGCTGCGTCACGCCGGACTCGCCGACTCAGCGCGTCGGCGGCGAGCCGGTCTCCGACCTCGTCAAGGTCCGCCACCCGGAGCCGATGCTGTCGCTCGCCAACGTCCGCTCCGCCGAGGAGCTCGCCGCCTGGATCCAGCGGATGCGCAACCACCTCGCGCGCGAGGGGATCGAGGACCCGCGAGTTCGAGTTCGTCGCCGAGCCGAAGATCGACGGCCTCGCGATGTCGCTGCTGTACCGCGACGGCGTGTTCGAACGGGGCGCGACCCGCGGCAACGGCGAGATCGGGGAGGACGTCACCCACAACATCCGCACGATCGGCCAGATCCCGTTGCGCCTGGACGTGGAGGACCCGCCGGGGCTCGTCGAGGTCCGCGGCGAGGTCTACATGTCGCTGCCGGACTTCGCCGCGCTCAACGAGCGGCGCGCCGAGGCGGGGCTGTCGACGTTCATGAACCCGCGCAACTCCGCGGCCGGGACGATCCGCCAGCTCGACCCGCGGCTCGCCGCCGAGCGGCCGCTCTCGTTCTGGGCCTACCAGGTCGGCGCCACCGAGGGGATCGCGTTCGAGGGCCACTGGGAGGCGCTGGAGTGGCTGCGTGCCCGCCGCTTCCCGGTCCACCCGGACATCGTGCGCCTGCACACGAGGAGGAGGTCGTCGCCCAGTGCGAGGAGTGGGAGCGGCGGCGCGGCTCGCTCGATTTCGAGATCGACGGCGTCGTGGTCAAGGTCGACCAGTTCGAGCTGCAGCGGCGGCTCGGCGTCGTCGGCCGCGACCCCCGCTGGGCGGTCGCGTGGAAGTTCCCGCCGACGACCGCCGCCACGACACTGCGGCGATCGGCTGGAACCCCGGGCAAGTTCGGCGACCTGCACCCCTACGCGGTGCTCGAGCCGGTCGCCGTCGGCGGGGTGACGATCAAGCTGGCCACGCTGCACAACGAGGAGGACCTCGCGCGCAAGGACATCCGCGCCGGCGAGGAGGTGATCGTGCTGCGTGCCGGGGACGTCATCCCGCAGGTGCTCTCGCCCGCGCCCCACGTCGCCGAGCGCGCCGACCGGCCGCCACCGACCTCGCCCGCCCGGGCGCTGCCCGGTGTGCGACACGCCGACCGTCAAGCCCGAGGGCTCGGTCTTCACCCGGTGCCCGAACCGCGACTGCGCCGGACGGCGCTGGCAGCTGCTCACGCACTTCGCGGAGCGATGGACATCGACGGCCTGGGGGAGAGGCAGGTCGACCTGTTCATGCGCCTGGGCTGGGTCCGCACCGCCGGCGACCTCTACCGCCTCACCGCCGAGCAGATCGCCGAGCAGCCCGGGTTCGGCGAGGTGTCCGCCGGAAAGCTCGTGGCGGCGATCGAGGCCTCCAAGCGCCAGCCATTCGGCCGGGTGCTGTTCGCGGTCGGGATCGAGGAGGTGGGCGACGTGACCGGACGCAACCTCGCGCAGCAGTTCGGCACGCTCGACGCGCTGCTCGCGGCCGATCCCGAGGCGATCGAGCAGACCCAGGGGGTCGGCCCCAAGATGGCCGCAGCATCCACGCCCAGCTCGCCGACCCGCAGATGCGCGCGCTGCTCGTGGACCTGCGCGCCGAAGGGCTCACGCTGCGATCTCCAGGGGCCGCCGCCGGGCGAGGGGCCACTCGCCGGCCGGACGCTCGTGCTCACCGGGACCCTGCCGACCCTCACCCGCGAGGAGGCGACCGAGCGGATCACCGCCGCCGGTGGGCGCGTCACCGGCTCGGTGTCGCGGAAGACCGACTTCGTGGTCGCCGGCGACAGCGCGGGCACGAGCTGCCAAGGCCGAGAAGCTCGGCGTCGCGGTGCTCGACGAGGACGGGCTGCTGGTGCTGTTGGCCGGCGACGGCGGTGAGCCGTCGTAGCGGGCGACGGCGACCTCCATCCGGTCCTGGATCGGGTGCGCGGCGACCGGGTTGACGCCGTCATCAGGAACGCGTAGGCGAGCAGGTGGCCATCGGCCGCCCGGCAGTAGCCGGCGACGTTGGCGACGTCCGAGAGCGTGCCGCTCTTGCCCGGCAGCGGCCCTGTGCGAAGGTGCCGCGGTTCTCGTCGATGAGCGTGCCGGTCTCGCCGACCGTGGCCAGCGACTCGCGGAACGGGATGTCGGTGCTCATCCGGGAGAGCAGCGAAACGATCTGGGCGGGGGAGGTGTGGTCGGCGGGGCCAGCCCCGAGCCGTCGATCAGGAACGGGTGCAGGCCGAATCTGGTGGCGATCACGCACGTACGACCGCCGCGCCGGCCGCCGTCGTCCCGCCGGCGCCGGCGCGCGCGCCGATGTCCTTGAGCAGCATCTCGGCGAAGAAGTTGTCCGACGGGGTGTTGGTGAGCGCGATCAGGGTGGCGATCGTCGGCGACCGCACGGTGGCGAGCAGCCGGGCGGCCGACGGCGTCACGCCCGGCGCACCTTCCGGTGGCGGACCGCGATGTGACCGGCTCGCAGGGCCGCGACCAGGTCACTGCCGGCCTGCACCGGCGGGTTGGCGTAGTAGACCTGGCCGGTCGAGTCGGCCCAGTCGCGGTTGAACGCGAGCGCGCTGAGCGCGCCCTCGACCAGATCGACGGTCGCTGGTTGGTCGCCGGGGTCCCCTCGTCGGCGTCGAACAGCGAGGCGTCGGCGATGACCCGCCCGCTGACGCTGCGGATGCCGTCGGCGCGCAGCCCTGCACGAGTCCCTGCACGGTCGCGCCGGTGCCGTAAGCCCGATGGTCGAACGCGGCCGAGCCGAACGTCGGGTCGCCGCCGCCCCGCAGATACAGCGTGCCCTGCCAGGTGGCGCCGGACTGCCGGCCGGTGCCCAGCACCGAGGTCGCCAGGCGGGCGGTCGGCCCTAGCGTCCGACAGCGCCGTCGTGGTCGTGTAGAGCTTCTCCACCGACGCGGGAATCCGGGGCACGTTCGCGGTGTGGGCATACAGCGTCTTGCCGGTGCTCAGGTCCTACCGCCCGGCGCCGCTGTACCTACCGGCCTGGCGCATCGCGCCGTTCAGCGCGCGGATGAGCCCCGCCGACAGCTCCCGGGGGGCGGCCAGGGCGGCGGGGGCGGCCCACGCGCCGGCGCCGATCATGACGCAGACGGTGAGCACGGCCCGGGCGGTCGCCCGCAGCGCGGCACGGCGAAGGGGCAGCAGGTCCATCCGTTGGTATGTAACCGATCGCCGGGCCGAAAGCTGCGCGGTTTCGGCCACCGGTCCGCGCGGCGACGCGAGCCGGGCCGGGGTATCCGGCTGGTCGGCACTCTAAGATCCGGGCTGCCATGGACAAGGTGGTGCCGCTCGAGAGCACCGCCCGCCGGCCGGCACGGCCGCACGCGGTCGCCGGCCGCTCGGGCGCGACGACGGCCGCGCCGCTCGGCCGCGCGGCGCAGGCGGTCCAAGACCGCGCTCGTGCTCGGCGGCGGCGGTCTCACCGGTGGCGTCTACGAGATCGGCGCGCTGCGCGCGCTCGACCTGCTCTCGGTCCATCGCACCATCAACGAGTTCGACGTGTACGTCGGCACGAGCGCCGGCTCGTTCGTCGCCGCGGCGGTCGCCAACGGGGTCACGCCCGCGGAGATGATGCGCGCGATCGTGCGCGACGGCCCGACCGGCTTCCCCGACGTCGTGCCGGCGCGTGCTGCATCCCAACTACCGCGAGTTCGCCGCCCGCGGGTTCAAGCTCCCGTTCCGGCTCGCCGGGCTCGTCCGCGACCTCGCCCGGGACCTCGGCCAGGTCTCGGCGGTCGACGTCGTGCTCGGCCTCGCCGAGGCGCTCCCGACCGGGCTGTACACCGGCGACGGCCTGGAGCGCTACGTGCGGGAGATCCTCGCCGACCCGGTGCGCACGGACGACTTCCGCGAGCTGCGCCCGGAGCTGTACCTGGCGGCCACCGACCTGGACACGTGTGCGCGCGCGGTGTTCGGCGCCGAGGGGCTCGACGCGGTCCCGATCTCCCGGGCGGTGAGCGCCTCGAGCGCGCTGCCGATGATCTACAAGCCGGTCGAGATCGACGGACACGAATACGTCGACGGGGGCCTGGTGTCGACGACCAACCTCGACGTCGCGGTCGAGGCGGGGGCGCGCTTCATCGTCGTCGTCAACCCGCTCGTTCCGTACATCCGCAGCGAGGACGGGGCGGTGGACGGTGAACGCGGCGCCCGCCGGGTCTCGCGGATGGGCTTTCCTCAGATCGGCTACCAGGCGTTCAAGCTGCTCGCCCACCAGCGCCTGCACGAGCTGGCGCGGCTGTGGGAGGAGCGCTATCCGGGCGTCGACATCGTCCTGATCGAGCCCGAGCCGTCGGACGAGCTGATGTTCCGGACGAACGTCATGAATTCACGTCGCGGGTCGAGATCGCGCGGCACGGCTTCGAGTCGGCGACTCCGCACCTGTCGCACGAGTACCAGCGCTACAAGGAGATCTGCGCCCGGCACGGCATCGAGATCTCGGCCACGCCCGTGCAGACCGTGGTGCGGCACTTCGACACGACCCACGAGTCGCGGGCGTGGCGAAAGATCCTCAAGCAGACGACCTCGACGCTGCTGCGCCAGTCGCAGTCGGCCTCCTGACCGACGGCGACTCGGCAAGGGCGACGCCGTCCTGGCGTCGCCCGCTCGGCTGCGTCAGGCGCTCGCTGCGTGGGGCTGGGACATCCCTCCCGGCGATTCGGCGACGCTCGAGAGAAACAGAGTCTTGTCGATCTTCCCGTTGAAGATCGGGACGCCCAGTTCGACGCATTTGACGATCACGTCTCGTCGCTCGAGACCGGCCTCACGGGCCAGCTCGGTGGGCGTCAGGTGATTGGCCATCGGATTGTCCCTCCTTTGCCGCTGTTCACTCCATGGTCACCAGTATCACCGCTCGCCCGGACGGTGGCAAGCCGCACATCCGTCCAGTCCGCGCGTTGTCCTGATTCAGGTACGAAGTTGTCCACGATTGACGAGCGATTGCCGTTTGGAAGCGGCCTTTCGGCGGTACTGTCCCGTCAAGACCGGTCGAGTGGTCGCGCCGGCGGTGATGAGCAGGGCCGAGCGTGACCGACGGGGGCCGGACCGTCCGAGGCTGGAGCCGCATTGCAGCTGACCCTCAGAGCGCAGTCGCTGTCCGGGATCCGCAGCGAGCCCGAGTTCGTCGAGCGCGCACGCGCCGGCGACGACCGGGCGTTCGAGGAGCTCTACGCCCGCTACCGCGACCGGATCCACTCGTTCATTCTCGCCAGGGTCCGTGACCCCGGCCGCGCCGAGGACCTCGGCCAGGAGGTGTTCATGTCCGCGCTGCGCCAGCTGCGCGCCTCCGGCAACGAGATCGCCTTCAAGCCCTGGCTGTACACGATCGCCCGCAACGCCTGCATCGACGAGTTCCGGCGCGGATCGCGTGCCCGTGAGGTGCCGCTGGACGCCGGCGACCGGCTCGCCGGGCCCGGACCGGCCGACCGGCTGCAGTCCCGGCTGCCGACGCCCGCCGCGGCGATCGAGTCCAAGCAGTCGCTGCTCGACCTGCGCGGCGCGTTCGACGGGCTCACAGAGTCCCAGCACAAGCTGCTCGTCATGCGCGAGCTCGAGGGGCTCTCCTACGACGAGATCGGCGAGCGGCTGGGGATGACCCGGCAGATGGTGGAGAGCGGCCTGTTCCGCGCCCGTCGCAAGCTCGGCGAGGAGTACGACGAGCTCGCCAGCGGCCGGCGCTGCGAGCAGATCCAGACCGCGATCGACGCCGGTCAGCTCCGGACCGTTCGCAGCCTCGGGCTCAAGCTGCGGCGGCGCTACTCGCGGCACCTCGCGCATTGCCAGCCGTGCCGCCACGTCGCGATGACGGCGGGGGTCGACGACGCCCTGCTCAAGCCCCGCTCGATCGTCGACAAGGTCGCCGGGCTGCTGCCGTTCCCGTTCCTGGGCCGCCTGCTCGCCGGGCGCCACGCGCACCGGCTCCTCGCGCGCGGGGCGGGCCAGCATGCGGCGGGCGGCCTGGCCGGCGGGGCGGGCGCCGCCGGGGCCGGAGCCGGCGCGGGCGCGCTCGGCGCCGGGCAGGCCGCGGCGCTCGCCGCCCTCGTCCTCGGTGGCGCGGGCGGCGGGCTCGTCATCGCCGACCACGCGGGCACGCACCGCCTCCACCGCGCGCACCGGGTCGCGAGCGTCGCTTCCGCGGCCGGCGCGAGCGCGATGGTGCGGCCCACCTCGCACGGGGGCGCGGCCACCGTCGCGGGCGGCCGCGGAAGCGGCGCACGCCTCCGATGCGCCACGGCTCGCCGGCCACACCGTCGCGCGCGGGGCGATCCGATCCGCTGGCGCGGGCGGGGCCGGGCGAGGGCCGGGCTCGGGCGCCGGCTCGGGCACAGGGTCCGGATCGGGCTCGGGCTCGGGCACAGGGTCCGGATTGGGCTCGGGCTCGGGCTCGGGCACCGGCTCGGGCCCCGGCACCGGCTCGGGCCCCGGGACGGGGACGACGACCACGACGACCACGACCACGACCACGACGCCGGCCCATCACCGGACCACGACGACGAGCACGACCTCGACCGTCGGGTCCGCGGTGAACACGACGGCGACCGGTGTGAGCACGACCGTGTCCGGGGTGAGCACGACCGTGCAGAAAGTGACCAAGGGCGCCGCCACGACGGTCGGCAAGACCGTCTCGGGGGTCGGCACGACCGTGAGCAAGACCGTCTCGGGGGTCGGGACGACCGTGAGCAAGACCGTCTCGGGCGTCGGGACGACGGTCGGCAAGACGGTCTCCGGCGTCGGTGGCTCGGGCGTCTCCACGACCGTGCAGAAGGTGACCACCGGCGTCGGCACCACCGTCCAGGGGGCGGCGACCGGCGTCTCCACGACCGTCCAGAAGACGACCACCGGCGTCGCCACGACGGTCGGCAAGACGGTCACCGGCGTCGGCACGACGGTGGGCAAGACGGTCTCGGGTCTCACCGGCGGCGGCTCGCCGGGCTCGGGCACGCAGACGAGCCCGACCTCGACCAACCCCGCCTCCGGGCTGCTCGGCCCGTCGCTGCCCTGACCCGGGCGATCGGGCCGGCCACGTCGCCGGCGCGCGGTCGAATACACTCAGCTCATTCGGGGCGTGGCGCAGCCTGGTAGCGCGCACCGTTCGGGTCGGTGAGGTCCCCGGTTCAAATCCGGGCGCCCCGACTCAAAAAACCCAGCAAATGCTGGGTTTTTTGTTGGGCGAGACGGCCTGTTGATCGGGCGACCACTGGGCAGGACCGCCGGCACGTGCCGGCGCCGAGAAGACAAGCAAACGTGTCGCTGAGCAGGGAATTGAATGGCAGACGTCGCCGGCAGCCGCCGGTCTTCGCGCTGGCGCGGGTATTCGACGCGTCTGCTGCCGGTCTCAGGTGGGGTTGGCCGTCGACCGATGAGTCTCGGCGCTGTCGTGGGTCTGTTTGACTGGAGATCGAGAAAGGACAGCGATGACCGAGCCGAAGACGCAAACCCTGGATTTGCCTGGCGCCACGCTTACCTACGACGTCCGAGAGGCGGAGTCCGAGAGCACCGAGCCGGTGCTGCTGATGATCGGATCGCCGATGGATGCGAGCGGGTTCACGACGCTGGCCGGCCACTTCCCGGACCACACGGTCGTGACCTGCGACCCGCGGGGGGTCGGACGGAGCGCGCGCGTCGACGGCGTCACGGCCGCGACGCCCGACGAGCACGCAGAGGATCTGCACCGGCTGATCTGCGAGCTCGACGCGGGGCCCGTGGACATCTTCGCCAGCAGCGGGGGAGCCGTGAACGCGCTCGCGCTGGTGGCCCGGCATCCCGAAGACGTCCGCACGCTCGTCGCCCACGAGCCGCCCCTGGCGACCGTGCTCCCGGATCGGGAGGAGGCGCTGGCGGTGAGCGAGGACATCCACCACACCTATGAGCGCGATGGTCTCGGACCCGCGATGGCGAAGTTCATCGCCTTCACGAGCCTCAGGGGACCGACTCCGCCCGACTTCCCAAACCACGCTCCGAATCCGGCCGACGTCGGTCTCCCGGCCGAGGACGACGGCAGCCGGGACCACCCGCTGCTGGGCCCGCACATGGTCTGGGTTACCCGCTACGAGCCCGACTATGACTCCTTGCGCGCGGCCTCCACCCGGATCGTCATCGCGGGCGGCGCCGAGTCAGATGGCACGTTCCCATACCGCGCCGCGGTTGCCGTGGCGCAGCGACTCGGGACCAAGGCGGTGATCTTCCCCAGCCACCACGGCGGGTTTCACGAGCAGGGCGACCCGGACGCCTTCGCCGCCGCCTTGCACCGAGTCCTCACGGACATCGGCTGACCGATCGTCTGCCGGCGTCAAACCGGGCCGGTCAGCCGCCTCTGACGAACGCCGACCGACCCCGGGTGTAGCAGCGGATCGGTTCGAATAGCGACACGGCGACAAGCAGGGGTGAACGCGACATCCGGTTGGGGCCCTGCTTCGCTACTGCGGCGGTCACGCGACGCTCACCCCTGGACTTGGCCGGCCTTACCGTGCGGCCGGGTGCGTTTGAGCGAGGCGGCGGCGGAGCCGGCGAATGAGCGTGACCGGCGCGGCGGCGACCGGCGGGCGGCGGCGTCGCTGCTGCTGGCGGTAGTGGCGGCCTGCACGAGGCGGTCGTGGTCGGCGGCTCGGCGGAGGTCGGCGATCCGCTGTTGGGCGACCATGTGGATGAGTTGGGGATGCATGGCTGGACCTCGTGCTGGGATGTGGTGCGGGCACTGTGATCCGCGCGGGTTGCAGCGGGCTTGCAGTCCGATAAACGCCCCGGCCGGGCATCGCAACCGCGGGCGGGCGGCCTCGGAGGCGTGCGGTGGGCGGCGTGCGGCGGGGATCGGTACGGTCGCCAAGGCGTATGCGTTTCGGCATCCTGGGACCGCTGCAGGTGATCGGTGATGATGGGCGTGAGCTCGCCCTGGGCGGGCGGATGCCGCGAGCCGTGCTTGCTCTGCTGCTGCTGCGGGCGAACGAGGTCGTGCCGAGCGATCAGCTGGTTGAGGAGCTGTGGGCGGGTGCGCCGCCGGCGAGCGGCGCGAAGGGGCTGTACGTCCACGTGTCGCGGCTGCGCCGGGCCCTTGCCGCCGGCCACTCAGACCCAGACGGGGAGCGGCTGGTCACGACGGCCGGTGGCTACGTGTTGAGAGTTGGGCCCGAGGAGCTCGATGTGCAGCGATGCGAGCGGCTGATCGGCGAGGGCCGATCGCTGCTGGCGGCGGGACGACCAGATCAGGCACTCGCCGCGCTGAGCGGCGCAGTCGAGCTGTGGCGCGGCGACGTGTTGGCCGACTTTCAATACGACGCGTTCGCGCAGGGGGAGATCGCGCGGCTGGGCGAGCTGCGCGCCGCCGTGCTGGAGGAGCGGATCGCGGTCGAAATGCTGCTGGGCCGGGAGGCGCAGGTGCTGGGCGAGCTCGAGCGTCTCGTACGCGACTACCCGTACCGCGAGCGTCTGCGGGGCCAGCTTATGCTGGCTCTGTACCGGACCGGACGGCAGGCGGAAGCGCTGGCCGCCTACCGTGCCGCACGGTCGGCGCTGGTCGACGAACTGGGGATTGAGCCCTCGGTCGAGCTTCGGCAACTGCACGAAGCGATCCTTGCTCAGGACGGGGCGCTGCTCCAGACCGACCCAGGCCAGCCGGCCGCGCCGCCGCCGGCGCCGGCGCCACGACGGACGGGCGAGCGCCGGGCCATGTCCATCTGCCCGTGCAGGCGACACCCCTCATCGGCCGCGAGCGCGAACTTGCCGAGCTGATGACGCTCGCTGATTCGCGCCGGCTGATCACCCTGACCGGAACCGGTGGGACGGGAAAGACCCGGCTCGGGATGGCGTTCGCGGCGGGTCTCGCCGACCGCTATCCGGACGGCGTGTGGTGGGTTCCGCTCGCCATGGTCAGCGAGGCGCGGCTGGTACCGGCGGCGATCGCGGCGGCGCTCGGCGACATCGCGGATCTGCCGATGTATCTGCGCGGGCGAGCGCTGTTGCTCGTGCTTGACAACTTCGAGCAGGTGATCGAGGCAGCTCGCGCGGTCGGCGAGCTGCTCTCCGGCGCGCCGGGTTGCGGGGTGATCGTGACGAGCCGGGAGCGGCTCGGGGTGGCCGCCGAGCAGGAGTACCCGGTGGCGCCGCTGTCGCCCCACAGCGCCGTCGAGCTGTTCACCGCGCGGGCGCGGCAGGTGGAGCCGGGCTACGAGCCGGGCGCTGAGATCGACGCGATCTGCGAGCGACTCGATCGGCTCCCGCTCGCGCTCGAGCTCGCGGCGACGCGGGTCAAGCTCCTCTCCGAGCAGCAGCTCCTCACCCGGCTGGAGCAGCGGCTCCCGCTCCTCGCCGGCGGGCGCCGCGACCTCCCCGAGCGCCACAGCACGATGCGGGCGACGATCGCCTGGAGCTACGACCTGCTGAGCGAGCCCGAGCAGCGGCTGTTCACCCGGCTGGCCGTGTTCGTCGGCAGCTTCGAGCTCGAGGCAGCCGAACAGATCTGCGGCGCCGATCTCGACGCCATGCGGTCACTGATCGACAAGAGCCTCGTGCGCCACGCCGACAACGGCCGGCTCTTCCTGTTGCAGACTACGCGCGAATACGCACTCGAGCAGTTCGACTCAAGCGACGAGCGCGACGAGATTCGCGCCCGCCACGCACGCTGGTACTTCGCGCTCGGTGTCGCTGATGGTGAGGGCCCCCGGGAGGGCACCGATGACCTGATTCGGCTGCGCCAGGACGCCGCCGATGTCGGACTCGCGCTCGCTTGGGCGCTCGACCACGATATCGCCGCCGCTCTCCCACTCGCCGATGCCCTCTTCACGCCTTGGCTAGGCGCCGGACGCATCCGTGAATTAGAGCGGTGGTACGAGCGGGCGCTGGCCGATCCGACCGCACTGTCGCCGGGAGACCGCGCCAAGGCCCTCGCCGGGCTCGGCGGCGCGCTGGTGTTCCTCGAGCGCCTCGAGCAGGCGCGGGCGGCACTGATAGAGGCGCTCACGCTCTACCGGGACGCCGGCGATGAACGCGGCGAGACCCTCGTGCTGCTTCGCCTCGGCGCCGCCGAGTTCATCGCCGGCGCGCCGGAGAGCACCCTCGCATGGGCGGAGCAGGCGCTTCCGATCTACGAGCGCCTCGACGACACGCTGGGGATCGCCCGCACCTTGCACTACATCGCTGAGGCTCTCCGGGACCTCGGCGATTTCGAGCGGTCCGCCGAGCTGTTCGCCCGTTCCATCGAGATTCGGCGCGCAAACGGACTCGGCAGTGGTGCGGCCACGGTGCACAGCCTCGGCGACCTCTATCTCGACGCGGGCGATATGCCCACCGCCGAGCGCTACTACCGTGAGGCGCTCGCACTCGGCCTGCAAGAGGGAGACGTGCGGTTGGGGGCGTACTGCCTCGCGGGTCTCGCCTGCGTCGCCGCGCGAAACGAGGACGCAACTGCGGCCGGCCGCCTATGGACTCTCGCCGAGCGGCTCGAGCACGAGATCGGCTTCCGGATGGTCGCCGCCGAGCGAGTCCGCTACGAGCGGAACCTGACCCCACCACTCACCAACACCGACGAGTACCGCGCCGGCATCGCGGACGCAGCAGACATCGACCCGCTCACCGCAGCCGCCGAGATCGTC
>CAVPBY010000050.1:0-25099 GCA_963702225.1 uncultured Solirubrobacteraceae bacterium
CATCCTCATCCGCCTCGTTCAACCGCATGTCGGCCGAGCTGGCGCGCACGCGCGAGGGTCAGCAACTGTTCCTGGAGTCGGTCAGCCACGAGCTGAAGACGCCGCTCACCTCGGTCCGCGGCTTCGCGGAGGCGCTCGAGGAGGATGTCGTTCCGGCTGCCGAGGCCGGCCGGGTGGTCGCGGCCGAGGGGGCGCGTCTGGAGCGCCTGCTCGCCGATCTGATGAGCTCGGGCGGGCGGGGTTCACCGTACACCGCGAGCCGGTCGACCTCGCCGCCGTCGCCGCCCAGGCAGTCGATCGCCACCGCGTGCGCGCCCCGAGCTCGGCGTCGGGCTCGTGCTCTCAGACCGGCCGGGCGCGCCTGGACGAGGACGACCTTCCGCGCGCGTTCGAGCGCTTCTACCTGCACGAGCGCTACCGGGCCGACACCGGGCGGGTCGGCGGGTCGGGGCTCGGGCTCGCGATCGTCGCCGAGCTCGTCCTCGCGATGGGCGGCCGCGTGTCGGCCGCCAACCGGGACGGCCCCGGGGCCGTCTTCACCGTCACGCTCCAGGATGCCTGACGGGGCCCTCAGGCGGCGATCGCGCGCTCGGACAGGTGCGCCCCGACCTTGCGCTTGACGCGCTGCAGGGCGTTGTCGACGGTCTTGCAGTCGCAGCCGAGACGGCGGCCGACCTCCTCGTAGGAGTGGCCGTCGAGGTAGAGCGCGAGCACGCGCGACTCCAGCTCGGACAGCGCGGTCGAGATGCAGGCGACGAGCGCCCGCAGCTCCTCGGAGGAGATCACCTGGTTGACCGGGTCATGGACGGTCGAGCCCGGGAGCACCTCGTCGAGCGTCGGCTCGTTGTCGCCGGTGCCGCCGGCGGGGAGCTGGAGAAGGAGACATACTGGTTGAGCGGCGTGTGCTTGTTGCGCGTGGCCGTCTTGACCGCGGTGATGATCTGGCGGGTGATGCAGAGCTCGGCGAAGTTGCGAAAGCTCGACTCGCGGTCGGTGCGGTAGTCGCGCACCGCCTTGTAGAGCCCGACGAGCCCCTCCTGGATGAGGTCGTCCGCGTCGCCGCCCGCCAGGAAGTACGACGACGCCTTCAGTCGCACGAATCCGTAGTAGCGACGGACGATCTGGTCGTACGCCTCCGGATGCCCCTGTTTCGCAACGGCGATCAGGTACCCATCCTCAACCTTAGGTTGAGACTGAGGATATGACGAGAGTCGAGCCACGGACGAACCTTTCCCGTCGCTGCACGCGCAGCGACCTTGGATGAAGTCGTGACGCGCTACCTCCCCTGGCGCCGCACCAATTACCATATTCCCCAGAACCCGGGCGCTGGACGGCCCGCCTTCCGGAACCCCGAGCCCTCAAGCTCGAGTTGATCCTTATTTACAGGCCGCAGATTGACATAGCACCGCTCGCCTGTCAAGGGAGAACGCGGCGTCCGGCCACACGCCGAGCAGACGGGCGTGCGGATCACCACTGATCCAGGGATTCGCCCGCGAGGCGCACGCTCCTGCGCGCGGATCGCTCAGATCGGGCGCAACTCGGGCCCCGCGGGGCCGTCGCGGACCTCGAAGCCGAGCGCGCGCAGCTCGTCGCGCAGGCGGTCGGCCTCGGTCCAGTCGCGCTCCTGGCGGGCCTGCTCGCGGGCGGCCAGCAGCGCGCGTGCCTGCGCGGGCAGCTCCAGCTCGTCGGCCTCCAGCAGGCCATGCAGGGCGAGGATGTCGAGCATCTCGGCGAGGTCGGCCCGCCCGACGGTTCCGGCCGGCTCGGCGTTGGCGCGGCGGATCCAGCCGGCGATCGCGGCGAGCGCCTGCGGCGTGGAGAAATCCGCGGCGAGCGCGTCGAGGAAGCGGGCCCGGAGCGGCACCGACCACGGCGGGCTCTCGCCCTCGGCCAGCCGCCTGCCCGCCTCCCGGATCCGCTCGCAGAACGCGGCCGCCTCGTCCAGGCGGGACTCGTCGTACTCCATCGGCTGGCGCCAGTGGCCCTGGGCGAAGTACATGAGCAGCGTTTCGGCGCCGTGGCGCTGGAGCGCCTCGCCCAATCCGAACGTGTTGCCGACGGACTTCGACATCTTCTCGGCGTCCAGCCGGATCATCCCCGAGTGCATCCACAGCCGGGCGAGCGGACGGCCGGTGGCGCCGCGCGTCTGCGCGATCTCGTTCTCGTGGTGGGGGAACACGAGGTCCGAGCCGCCGCCGTGGATCTCGAAGTCGACGCCGAGCGTCTCCTCGGCCATCGCCGAGCACTCGATGTGCCAGCCCGGCCGCCCCGGCCCCCACGGCGAGGCCCAGCTCGTGTCCTCCCCGGGCTTCTGGGCCTTCCACAGGGCAAAGTCGGCCGGGTCGCGCTTGAGGTGCAGGCCCTCCCCGCCCTCACCCTGGTCCATCTTGTCCAGCTGCCGGTGGGAGAGCTCCCCGTAGCGCCCGTCGGAGCGCACCGAGAAGTACACGTCGCCCTCCGCGGCATACGCGTGGCCGGTCTCGATCAGCCGCTCGATGAGCGCGATGATCCCGCCGACGCTCTCGGAGGCGAGCGGCTCGGCGTCGGGCCGGCCGAGGCCCAGCAGATCGGTGTCGGCGAGGTAGTGGGCGGTCATCTGCTCGGCGAGCTCGTCGCTGCGCATCCCGGCCGCCGCCGCGGCGCCGTAGATCTTGTCGTTGATGTCGGTGATGTTGGAGACGAACTGCACCTCGTAGCCCTCGTGGCGCAGGAACCGGGCCAGCCACGAGAAGACCACGAACGGACGCGCGTTGCCGACGTGCACGCGGCCGTACACGGTGGGCCCGCAGGTGTAGATCCGCACGCGTCCCGGCCGCGCCGGATCGAGCGGCCGGATCTCGCCGGTGAGCGTGTCGTGCAGGGTGACGCTGCGCATCGGACGTGGAACCCTACGTGACGGTGACCGCGCGCCGTATGTGCGGCGAACCGCGTCACCACCGGGCACGGTGTCCCGGGGTGATCAGTCGCCTGCGAGGCCGGTCGGCCACTCGCCGGTGAAGCGGTGCGTGAGCTCGAGTGCCACGTCCGCTCCCAGGTAGGCGAGCATCATCGAATAGGCGAGGTCCGGCAGCAGCGCCGGAAGCTCTCGCGCGCCGCCGTTGATGAGGCGGCCGTAGACGACCTCGTAGACCCCGCCGATGACCCACTCGGCGGTGATCGGCGGGGTCGGTGCGCTGCGCGGGTCGCTCTGCGCGCCCTCGTGCAGCACCCCGGCGAGCGTGCGCAGCACCGCGTCGCGCCGCTCGATCGCGGCGGGGCCGGCGGCGAGCACCTCGACGAGGCACATCTCGGCGTAGCGCGGCTCCTCGGCGCTGAACTCCAGGAACGCGCGCAGGCACGCGACGAGCCCGCCGGCGAGCGAGCGGCTCTCCCCATAGGCCTCGCCGACCCGGCGGATGAGCTCGGTGCCCGCGACCTCGAACGCCTCCAGGTAGGCCGGCTCCTTGCCTTTGAAGTGGTCGTAGAAGGTGCGGCGCGAGACGCCCGCGGCGGCGATCACGTCCTCGACGGTCATCGCCACGTAGCCCTTCTCGCTCACCACCTCGCTCACCGCGTCGAGCATCCGCGCGCGCTGGTGGTCGGCGACCGCCTCGCGTGACAGACCATGACGGCCCGGCCGCAGCTGGTGCGGCTGGCGGGTGCTGTTCGTCGAGGTGGAGGACATCAGTCGGTGTGAGCGGTTCGACGGCCGGCCGAACGGATCATGCACCCGGCCCCAGACCCGTTCCGGACGACGCCCCCACCATAGCGACGGGTCCGTAGGAAACCCGAGCCGAGCGACCCGCCTCCCCCACATGGGTGGTCCGCGGGATCGCCGGCGCCGGGGCGGTCAGCCGCCCGAAGGGTTTGGGGGAGGGTCTCGTCGAGCGTCGCCGTCAGCCGCCCGGGAGGGTCTCGTCGAGCGTCGCCGTCAGCCGCGCGGGAGGGTCTCGTCGAGCGTCGCCGTCAGCCGCGCGAGCGCGGCGCCGTAGGCGTGCTCGGGCGGGGTCCCGTAGCCGATCACGAGCGCGCGCACCGGCCCCGGCGCGTCGTGGGTGTAGGCGCCCAGCCCCTCCAGGGCGAGACCGCGGCGAGCCGCGGCGGCGATGACGTAGGCCTCGTCGACGGCGCCGGGGAGCTGGACGAGCGCGTGCATGCCGGCCGCGACCCCGCTGGTGCGGACCGCCGGCGCGGCGGCGGCCAGCGTCGCCAGCAGCCGGTCGCGGCGCCGGCGGTAGCTGATCCGGAAGCGGCGGATATGGCGGTCGTAGGCTCCGATGCGGATGAACCGGGCGAGCGTGAGCTGCTCCAGCGCGCTGACCCCGCGATGGACGAGCCCGTCGACGGCGAGCAGCTCGTGAATCAGGCCGGCCGGCGCCGCGATCCATGCGAGGCGCAGGCCCGGGGCGAGCGTCTTGGAGGCGGTGCCGATATAGATCGTGTGCTCGGGGGCGAGCGCCTGCAGCGCGCCCAGCGGGTGGCGGTCGTAGCGGAACTCGCCGTCGTAGTCGTCCTCGACGATCGTCGCGCCCGTCGCCTTGGCCCAACGGGCGATCTCCGCGCGCCGGTCGGCGGCGAGCCCGGCACCGAACGGGAACTGGTGTGCCGGGGTGAGCAGCGCCGCGTCGGCGGCGCCGAGCCGGTCGACGACCGCGCCGTCGCCGTCGACCGGCAGCGTGGTCAGCTTCAGCCCGCTGGCGAGCGCGGTCGCGTGGGTGGCGTTGCCCAGATAGCACTCGAGCGCAAGCCGCCGCGCCCCTCGAGCGCGCAGCGTCTGGCAGACCAGCCAGAACGCGTGGCTGAAGCCGGCGCAGACGATGATCTGCTCGCTGCCGGTGCGCACGCCGCGGGCCCGCGCGAGGTAGTCGGCGAGCGCGGCGCGCAGCTGGGGCAGCCCCTGGGGGTGGGCGTAGCCGAGCGCGTCGTCGGGGGCGTCGGCGAGCGCGGAGCGGGCCGCGGCGAGCCAGCGGGCGCGCGGGAACGTCGACAGGTCGGGCGTGCCCGGGCGCAAGTCGTAGGCGAGCGGGCGCTCGCCGGCCGCGGGGGTCGACCGCGGCTCGGCCGCACCCCCCGTCGTCGCCCGGGCGGCGACGCGGGTGCCGGCGCCGGCCTGTGCCGACAGCCAGCCCTCGGCCACCAGCTGGCTGTAGGCGTCGGCGACCGTGTTGCGCGCGACGCCGAGGTCCGCCGCGAGCGCGCGCGTGGACGGCAGCCGCGACCCGACGGCCAGGCGACCGGTCGCGACCGCCTCGCGCAGCGCGGACTCGAGCGCCGCGCGTCGCCTGGTCCCGGCGAGATCGAGGTGCAGGTCGACGCCGGCGATGGCCCAAGTTTTCGCCACGGGAATGAATCTTACATCTGAGCCGGTTCGAGCGTACCTTGCCTCTCGTCGGACAGCGAGACGCCACTCCCACCCCCGACCGCCACCCACTCATCACCACCACCGAGGAACCCTCTCCACCACCCTCAACCGCACCGTCGCCCGCGTCCACAGCATCTACAGCGAGCTCGACGACGTGAACCGGCGTCTGTTCGAGATCACGACCGGCGTGTCCGCCTCGAAGCCGGCCGGTCAGGCCTCGGCGATCACCACGAGGTAGCCGTCCGGATCGCGCAGCCAGATCTCGCGCTGGTGGGCGTTCGGGTTGACGTGCACGTCGTGGACGAGCTCGGCGCCGAGCGCGCGGATGCGCGCCACCGCGGCGTCGAACGCGTCGGTCGAGAACCAGACGGCGACGCCGTTGCCGAGCGGCACGCCCGGCTGCGCGAGGCCGGCGTGGTGGTGGGCGACGTCGCGGGCGTGGATCTGGAGCACGAGCCGGTCGCCGATCTCCATCCGGCCGTATTCACGCTGGCCGTCCCCATGCTGTCCGCCGTGCGTGTCGTCGGCCTGCCAGCAGCGTGGCGTAGAAGCGGGTGGAGACGCCGACGTCGGCGACGCAGATGAGCGGCTGCGGGTGCACGCCCGCAGCCTACCGCCGCTCAGAGCGGCTCGACGGTGACGACCGCGAGCGCGGCGACCCCCTCGGCGCGCCCGACGAAGCCCATCCCCTCCCCGCGCGTCGCCTTCACGTTGACGTGCCCGAGCCCCAGCTCGAGCGCCGCGGCGAGCGACTCGCGGATCGCGTCGCGCACGGGCGACAGCTTGGGCCGCTCCATCAGCACCGTCGTGTCGACGTGGGCGACGCGCAGCGAGGCCTCGGCGAGCAGCGTCACCGTCGAGGCGAGCAGGTGCATCGAGTCGATCCCCGCGTAACGCGGGTCGGTGTCGGGATAGTGCTCGCCGATGTCGCCGAGCCCGGCGGCGCCGAGCATCGCGTCGATCACCGCGTGGGTGAGGACGTCGGCGTCGGAGTGACCGTCCAGGCCGCGGTCGTGCTCCAGGCGAACGCCGCCGAGGATGAGCGGACGGCCCTCGACGAGCCGGTGGGTGTCCCAGCCGATGCCGGCGCTCATCCGCGCACCGTGGCGTCCGCCGCCTCGCGCTCGGCGAGCAGCAGCTCGGCGACGCGCAGGTCGTGGGGCGTGGTCACCTTGAGGTTGCCCGGGTCCGATCCGAGCACGTGCACGGTGCCGCCGGCGCGCTCGATCAGCCACGCGTCGTCGGTCGCCCGCGCCAGCAGGGCGTCGCTCGCCTCGCCGAGCGCGCGCTCGAGCGCCGCCCGCCGGAACACCTGCGGGGTCTGGACGGCCCACAGCCGCCCGCGCGGCAGCGTGCGGCTGACGGTGCGCCCGTCGTCGGCGAGCTCCTTGATCGTGTCGGTCACCGGCGCGGCCGTGATCACCGCGTCGGCCTCGGGGGCGCGCGCGAGCGCGCCGAGGGCCTGGGCGAACAGCTCGGGGGTGACGAGCGGCCGGGCCGCGTCGTGGACGATGACCGCGTCCTCTCCGTCGCCCGGGGCCGCCGCCAGGGCCGCGCGCACCGAATGCGAGCGCTGGGCGCCGCCGGGCACCGCGACCACGTCGTCGCCGGCCGCGCCGAGCGCGTCGGCGGGCAGCGCCACCACGATCCGCTCGACGTCCTCCACCGCGCGCAGCGCGAGCAGGCTGTAGTCGAGCATCGGCCTGCCCCGGAGCGGGACGAGCGCCTTGGGCCGGCCTGACCCCAGGCGCTCGCCACGCCCGGCGGCCACGATCAGCGCGACCGCCCTCATCATCCGATCCCGATCGGGACTAGTCGGTCGCGACCGCGACCGTCGCGGGCGAGCCGCCGTGCTGGTCGATCAGGATCGAGTGCAGGTGCTCCTCGACCTGGTCCTCGTCCATCTCCAGGGCGTACATCAGCTCGGAGGCGAGGATCTTCTTGGCGCGGGTGAACATCTGCTTCTCGCCCGTCGACAGCCCCTTCTCGGCCTCACGGATCCCGAGGTTGCGCACCACCTCGGCCAGCTCGTAGATGTCGCCGGTCTTGATCTTGTCGCGGTTGTGCTTGAAGCGCCGGTTCCAGTTCTTGGGCATCTCGGAGCACTCGTCCTGGAGACCGCGATCACCTTCTGACAGGTCGGCTCGTCGATGATCGGGCGCAATCCCGCGACGGACGCGTTCTGGGTCGGGACCATCACCGTCATGTCGTTGTGGAGGATCTTGATCGTGAGGTACTCGCGGCTCTCGCCGAGGACCTCCTTCATCTCCTTCTTGAGCACCTTGCCCGCGCCGTGATGCGGGTAGACGACGCTCTGGCCGATCTCGAACTCCAGGTCGACGACGACCTCGACCTCCAGGTCTTCCAGCTGCTCTTCGGTTAGCTCAGTGATGATGTCCTCCTCTGTCAGCGGCGCGTGGCGCTCGCGGATTTCCGTCGTTCACGCATCCCGGCGGGCTCACTAGGTCTGCAGGTAGCGATCGACGAGGTTGATTTCCTGCTGGCGGCGAAGCCCCTCTCGGATGTCCTTCGCCCGGATCTCGCCGACGCCGTCGACGGTCTCCAGCTCGCCATCTGAGGCGGCGAGCAGCTCCTCGAGCCCTCCGAACTCCGTCACGATCCGCTGGACCACGAGCCTGGGCAGGCGCGGGATGCGCCCCAGGATGCGGAAGCCGCGCGGCGAGACGGGATAGTCGAGGGTGTTCAGCTTGCGGTCGTAGCCGAGCAGCTCGGCGAGCCGGCCGAAGTCCAGGAGATCCTGGTGGGGAAGTCGCAGCAGCTGGTCGAACACCGACGCGAAGCCCTCGTCGTCGTCCTCGACCAGGTAGTCGTGCACGAGCGCTGCCTTGTCGGCGGCCACGCCGACCATCGTCTCGTCGAGCTGCATCTCGATCAGCCGCCCCTCGGTGCCGAGCTCGACGATGTAGCGCTCGATCTCGACCGCCATGCGGGTCACGAGCTCGACCCGCTGCAGGACCGTGAGCACGTCGTTGAGCGTGACTCCGCCCTCGAACTCCAGCGCGGTGAGGCGGGTGGAGACCTGGTCCAGCCGGCTGCGGTACTTGTCGAGGGTCGCGAGCCCCTGGTTGGCCTTGGCAAGCACGACCGGGATGTCCTCGAGGATGTACTTGGAGCCGTCGACGTAGAGCGAGACGACGTCGCGCCGCTCCGAGACCGCGACCACGATCGCGTCGACCTGCTTGGAGACGCGCTCGGCGGTGCGGTGACGGGTCCCGGTCTCGGTGGTGAGGATCGTCGGGTCCGGCATCAACTGCACGTTGACGTGCGCGATCTTCGTCGCGTTGGAGGAGAGCACGATCGCGCCGTCCATCTTGGACAGCTCGTAGACGAGGGCGGGCGTGTAGTCGATGTCGAGCTTGATCCCTCCGGAAAACAGGAAACCGAGCTCGTCCGCGTCGCCGATGACGATCAGGCCGCCGGTGCGGGCGTCGACGATGTTGTCGATCCCCTCGCGCAGCGCCGTTCCCGGCGCGACCATCTCCAGCGCCCGCATGATCCGGGATTCCTGTCGAGTCTCGAGCTCCTCTTTGAGCTCTTCCCCGGATCGCGGCGGCATCAGGGCGATTCTAGAGCGTGTGCGATCCGGGAGTGGTTCGCGGTCGCCCGCTCAGGCGGCGGCGGCCACCTGGCGCCGGCCCCCGAGCGCCGCCGCGACGGCCGCCTTCAGCGACCCGAGCGACTCCGGCGCGAGCACCGGATCGAGCCCGAAGCGCCGCGCCTCCGCCGTCCGGCGGTCGGCGTGGGCGACGGTGCGCAGCTCACCGGTGAGCCCGAGCTCGCCGAAGCACGCCAGCGGGCGGGCGTCCTCGCCGGTCAGCGCGGTCCTCCGGGCCGCGGAGGCGACCGCGAGCGCGACCGCGAGGTCGGCGCCGGGCTCGTCGACCCGGACGCCGCCGACGACGTTGACGAACACGTCGGAGGTCCCCAGCCCGATCCCGGCGTGGCGGCCGAGCACCGCGAGCACGAGCGCGACGCGGTTGCGGTCCAGGCCCGACACGACCCGCCGCGGCGGCACGAGCTCGGAGGAGCTGACCAGCGCCTGCACCTCGACGAGCAGCGGGCGAGATCCCTCCATCGCGCACAGCACGACGCTGCCCGGCGCGCGGGTGGCCTCGGCGAGGAAGCGGGCGGACGCGTCGAGCACCTCGACCAGGCCGTGATCGCGCATCTCGAAGACGCCCGCCTCGTCGGTGGAGCCGAAGCGGTTCTTGACCGCACGCACGGTGCGGTAGGTCCGCTCGCGCTCGCCCTCGAACTGGAGCACGCAGTCGACGAGATGCTCGAGCACGCGCGGGCCGGCGAGCGCCCCCTCCTTGGTGACGTGACCGACGAGCAGCACCGCGATCCGCAACCGCTTGGCGAGGTTCATGACCTCGCCGGCGACCTCCCGGACCTGGGCGACCGACCCGGCCGCCGAGGACAGGTCGACCGAGTGCAGCGTCTGGACCGAGTCGATCACGCACACCTCGGGGCGCTCCTGCTCGAGCGTCGCGAGCACCGTCGCGAGGTCGGTCTCCGCGATCACCGGGACGGCGAGCGCCTCGCCGCCGCCCAGCCGCTGCGCGCGCAGCCGGATCTGCGCGGCCGACTCCTCCGCGGAGACGTAGAGGGTGCGCCGGCCGGCGGCGCACAGGTTGGCGACCGCCATCGTCGTGAGCGTCGACTTGCCGATCCCCGGCGCGCCCCCGATGAGCACCACCGAGCCGGGCACCAGCCCGCCGCCGAGCACGTTGTCGAGCTCGCCGATCCCGGTCTGCAGGCGCTCGTACTCGACCGCCTCGACGTCGCGCAGCGCGACCGGCTTGACCGCGAGCCCGGCGGCTGGCCCGCCGCCGAGCGTGCCGCCCGATCCGCGCCCGCCGCGGCCTCCGAGGGCGCGGCGCGCACCTGCTCGACGAGCGCGTTCCACTCGCCGCAGCCGGGGCAGCGCCCCGCCCAGCGGCCGGTCTCATGGCCGCAGGCCGAGCACACGAACACAGAGGCGGATCGAGCCACGAAGCCAGCGTACGGGCCGGCGGGGACGGCAACCGGAGCCGGACGGCCGATCGTCACACAGCCGGCACATCCCGTGACGAAGCTCTGACAGAATCGAACGGTGGCGAGGAGCAGGGCGCGACGATGAACGATCCCACCCCCGCTCGCGCGGCGTCCGCGGACGAGCGGTCGGGCGGCGGCGGCACCGTGCAGAGCCGGTCTGCGAACTGGGCGTTCTGGCTGGGGGTGCTCGGCATCGGGCTCGGCTTCCTGCTCATGTTCGCCGTGCTCACCCCGGCCGCGATCGTCTACGGGGTGCGCGGCCTGCGTGAGATCCGCGCCGAGCCCGCGCTGCGCGGGCGCGGCCGGGCGTGGACGGGGGATCGGGCTGGCCGCCGCCGCCCCCGTGCTCTGGGTGGGGGTGTTCGTCGCGCTCCTCACCGACGGCGTCATCTGAGGCCCGGAGACGACGAACGGCCCCCGGCCGGCGGACCGAGGGCCGTTCGTTCGAGAGTCTGCGAGCGGTCGGCGGCTACTCGGCCGGGCTCCCGCCCGCGTCCGCGTCGCCGGCCGGCCCGTCGTCCTGGCTGGGCTCGGGCTCCTCCTCGGAGCCGCCCTCGGCACCGACCCCGACCGGGGTGGGCTTGGGCGCGGGCTGGATGATCGACAGCTTCACGTCGTCGGCCTCGGACTCGCCGCCCTCGCCGGGCTCGACGAGCACGGTCGCTCCGGGCGGCACCTGCTCGCGCAGCACGAAGTCCGCGAGCGGGTCCTCGATGTAGCGCTGGATCGCACGCCGCAGCGGACGGGCGCCCATCGAGGGGTCCCAGCCCTTCTCGACGAGCAGGTCGCGCGCCGCCTCGGAGAGCTCGAGCTGGAGATCGCGCTCGGCCATCGACTCGCGGATTCGCAGCAGCAGCAGCTCGACGATCTGCCTGATCTCGGTCTTGGCCAGCTTGTGGAACACGATCACGTCATCGAGACGGTTGAGGAACTCGGGCCGGAAGACGCGCTTGAGCTCGCCCATGATCCGGTTCTTCATGTCGTCGTAGGTGATCCCGGTCTCGTCCTCGGAGACCGCGAAGCCGAGCGGCGTGTTGCGCGCGATCTCCGAGGCCCCGATGTTCGAGGTCATGATCACGATGCAGTGACGGAAGTCGACCGTCCGGCCCTGCGCGTCGGTGAGCCGCCCGTCCTCGAGGATCTGCAGCAGGATGTTGAACACATCCGGATGCGCCTTCTCGATCTCGTCGAGCAGCAGCACGCTGTAGGGCTTGCGGCGCACCGCCTCGGTGAGCTGGCCGCCCTCGTCATAGCCGATGTAGCCGGGCGGCGAGCCGACGAGCCGCGACACCGCGTGCTTCTCCATGTACTCGGACATGTCGATGCGGATCATCGTCTCCTCGTCGCCGAACAGGAACTCGGCGAGCGTCCGCGCGAGCTCGGTCTTGCCGACCCCTGACGGGCCGAGGAAGATGAACGAGCCGGTCGGGCGCTTGGGGTCCTTCAGGCCCGCGCGCGAGCGCCGGATCGCCTTGGAGATGACCTCGACCGCGGGAGCCTGGCCGATCACGCGCTTGTGGAGCTCCTCCTCCATGCGCATCAGCTTCGCCGTCTCGGCCTCGGTGAGCTTGAACACCGGGATGCCGGTCCACATCGAGACGATGTCGGCGATCTCCTCCTCGCCGATCGAGGGGCGCTCGGTCGACTCGCCCGCCTCCCACTGGTCGGCGAGCTCGCGCTTCTTCTGCGAGAGCCGGCGCTCCTTGTCACGCAGGTTGGCGGCCTTCTCGAACTCCTGGGACTCGATCGCCTCCTCCTTGGCGCGACGCGTCTCCTCGATGTCGTCCTCGAGCTCGCGGTACACCGGCGGGGAGGTCATCGACTTGATCCGCATCCGCGACGCGGCCTCGTCGATCAGGTCGATCGCCTTGTCGGGCAGGAAGCGGTCGGAGATGTAGCGGTCGGCCAGGTCGGCGGCCGCGTCGAGCGCCTCGTCGGTGATGTTCACCTTGTGGTGGGACTCATAGCGGTCGCGCAGCCCCTTGAGGATCTGCACGGTCTCCTCGGTCGAGGGCTGGTCGACGACGATCTTCTGGAAGCGCCGCTCGAGCGCCGAGTCGCGCTCCAGGTACTTGCGGTACTCCTCGAGCGTGGTGGCGCCGACGGTCTGCAGCTCACCGCGCGCGAGCGCCGGCTTGAGGATCGACGCCGCGTCGATCGCGCCCTCGGCCGCGCCCGCGCCGACGAGGTTGTGCAGCTCGTCGATGAACAGGATGATGTCGCCGCGCTGGGTGATCTCCTTCATCACCTTCTTCAGCCGCTCCTCGAACTCACCGCGATACTTCGAGCCCGCGACGAGCGCCGCCAGGTCGAGCGTGTAGATCTGCTTGCCCTTGAGCAGCTCGGGCACGTCGGCGTTCGTGATCCGCTGGGCGAGCCCCTCGACGACGGCGGTCTTGCCGACGCCGGGCTCGCCGACGAGCACCGGGTTGTTCTTCGTGCGGCGAGAGAGGATCTGCATGATCCGCTCGATCTCGGTCTCCCGGCCGACGACCGGGTCGAGCTTGCCCTCGGAGGCGAGCTTGGTGAGGTTGCGGCCGAACTGGTCGAGCAGCTTGGAGGACTTCTTGCCCTCGCCGGCGCCGGCCGCGCCCGCGCCGCTGGTGCCCGAGCCGCGCTGGCGGCTGCCGGGACCGGACAGCATCCGGATCACCTCGTTGCGGATCTTCTCCGAGTCGGCGTCGAAGTCGAGCAGGATGCGAGCCGCCACGCCCTCGTTCTCGCGCACCAGGCCGAGCAGGATGTGCTCGGTGCCGATGTAGTTGTGGCCGAGGCTGAGCGCCTCGCGCAGCGCGAGCTCCAGGACCTTCTTGGCCCGGGGCGTGAACGGGATCTGGCCCGATGTGACCTCCTCGCCGGAGCCCACGATCCGGACGACCTGAGCGCGCACGCGCTCCACCGTGATGTCGAGCGACTCGAGCACTCGGGCAGCGAGCCCCTCCTCTTCGCGCAGCAGGCCGAGCAGGATGTGCTCGGTGCCGATGTAGTTGTGCTTGAGAGTCCGAGCCTCTTCCTGGGCCAAGACGACCACCTGGCGGGCTCGCTCTGTGAATCGCTCGAACATGCTCTTCCTAAAGGTTGTGGCTGGTGCGGCGTCGGAGTCGGTCGAGGATGGTCTGGCTGGGGTCTCCTGGGGGATCTGACTGACGATCCTGCAGCTGCGGGGACGCCGAGAGGGTCGTCCTAACCATGTATTCGGCAGTTGGGCCGAATCCGATGAGTCCCGACGACATCTCTCTCAGGGCCATGCCTCAGTCTAACAAGGGTCCCTTCGGTCTCGGGCGGGCTCGCGCCGCTCCGAGCGGCCTTCCGGAGGCGGGCGTTCACGGTCGCCACGGCGACGCGGGCGGCGCGTTCAGCGCACGCTTCCGGCCTCGCCGCGGGCGCGGCGCGAGAGCCTGCGCCCGCCGCGCCGGCGGTCGCCAGCCACGACCCGGCGAGGATCAGCACCAGGCCGAGGATCGCCCCCGGGCCGGGCCGCTCCCCCTCCAGGCTCACGCCGAGGCCGAGCGCGACGACCGGGTTGACGTACGTGATCACGGTCGCGCGCGACGGTCCCGCCTCGCGGATCAGCACCGCGAAGATGACGAACGCGGCCGCCGTGCAGACGAGCCCGAGCGCCACCACGGAGGCGATCGCACCGCCGCTGACATGGCCGGACGGCGGGTCCAGCAACGCCGGCACGGTGAGGATCACCGCCGCCAGCGTGAGGCTCGAGCCCATCATCGCCCGCGGATCGAGCCCGGCGAGGGCGTGCTTGACGATCAGCGGGCCGCACGCGTAGCCGAGCGCCGCGAGCAGGATCGCGCCCGCGCCGAGCAGCTCGGCGGCGCTGCCCGCGACGTCGAGCCCGACGAGCACGACGACCCCCACGAAGCCGAGCCCGAGCCCGGCCGCACGCGTCGGGGTCGGGCGCTCGTCGTGGTCGAAGCGCAGCGCCAGCAGCGCGCCGAACAGCGGCACCGCCGCGATGATGATCGCGGTGAGCGAGGAGGCGACGTGCACCTCGCCGGTCGCGATCAACGGAAACGGCAGCGACACCTCGGCGACCGCGTAGGCGACGATCCCGCGCCAGTGGCCGCGCAGCGCGCGCAGCGTGCCGGCCCGCGCGGCGAGCGCGGTGAGCACGACGGCCGCGATCACGACCCGGACCCAGGCGACCCAGATCGCGCTCATGCCGCCCCGCTCGGCGATCTCGATGAGCAGATAGGACCCGCCCCAGAGGACGGACATGGCGGCGAACGCCGCCCACCCCGTCCTGCTCATCGCACGGCTCAGGCCACGTCGATCTTGGTGATCTTCAGCGTGCGCTCGCCGCGCGGCGTGACGATGTTCACTTCCTCGCCGCGCCTGTGCCCGAGCAGCGCCTTGCCGACCGGCGACTCGTTGGAGAGCTTCATCTCCGAAGGGTTCGCCTCGGCCGACCCGACGATCGTGTACTTGTTCGACTTGCCGCCGGCGTCCTTGACGTGCACGATCGAGCCGACGCGCACCTCGTCGGTCGACAGCTCGGAGGCGTCGACGACCGACGCCGAGCGCAGCTTGTCCTCGAGCGTCGCGATCCGCGCCTCGAGCATCGCCTGCTCGTTCTTGGCGTCGTCGTATTCGGCATTTTCGGAGATGTCCCCGAACTCACGCGCCTCCTTGATGCGGTCCGCCACCTCGCGTCGCCGCGTGGTGGAGAGATGATCAAGCTCCGCCTTGAGGTCGGCGAGGCCCTGCGGGGTGAGGATGACGTCCTTTGGCATGGCGATCAGACCTGTGTTCTCGTGATCTCTGAGAGCAAGACCCCACGCGTCGCATGGGGTCGAGAAACCCGTACCGGGCGCACGGGGCGCATGAGTATAGACACGGCCCCCAGACGCCTCGGCGCGGCGCGATCGCGGCCGCTCGGCGATTCTTGAGCGAATCTCTGGGACGGCGCCTCAGCGCGCGGCGTGATGGTGACGCCGATGATGCCTGCGGTGATGCCGGCGATGGCGCAGCACGACCAGGCGGTAGGAGATCGTCGCCTGGTTCGTCGCGTAGTCGGACGCCGTGATCCTGATGTGGTAGCGCCCGGCCTTGCGCGGGCGGCCGCGGAGCACACCGTGGCGGCTGAGCTTCAGGCCCCGCGGCACGTGCCGGGCCTTGAACCGCAACGGGCGCCCGCCGGAGTCGGTCCCCTTGAAGCGCAGGCGGACCCGGTGGTGGAGCAGCACGAAGTGGTGGTTGGGCGCGGCGATCGAGACGGTGTAGACCGGCGCGCGCAGCGCGCACAGGCCCGACGCGACCCCGGCCGCGTTCGGGGTGCCCAGGCCGGTCGCCATGTCATAGCCGGCGGTGACCGGGAACAGCCCGTGGTTCTTGCCGACGGCGTCGTTGTTGGCGGCGTTCGGTGAGCGGATTGGCCGCCGTCACGTCGGCGAAGTTGCTGAGCTGCGCGGCGAGCGAGTAGATCCCCGGGTTCTCAAAGCCCAGCGACGCGCCGCGGCAGGCCGGCAGCGCGTCCGCCTCCGCGGTGAGCGCGGCCCACAGCGGGGCGGCGGCGCTCGTGCCGCCCTCCGAGGTCCAGGCATGGGTGGAGCCGGCCGACACGTAGACGACGTAGCCGGTCGCCGGATCGCCGTTGGCGCTCACGTCCGGGACCTCCCGGCAGTCGTGGCTGGAGCGGCACGGCTTGCCGCTGGAGAGCGAGTTCATCACGCCCAGGCCCGCGGCCGCCCGGTGCTGGTAGCCGGGCATCGACCACAGCGTCGACAGCCCGCCGGTCGTCGCGGCCGCCTGGGTGCCGTGCGAGGTCTTCAGCTCGCCGTCGTTCCACACCGCCTGCAGCAGCGGCTCGCCGGCGACGTTCGGGTTCCACAGGCCGAGCTGGCCGTTGTAGTCGGTGTAGAGCGTCGTTCCGCCGACGCCGGTGACGAACGGCTGGCTGGAGGGATCCTGGACCGCCAGGCGGGTGCTGCCAAGCTCGGTCTGGCAGCCGGCCGAGCCGGTGTCGCCCGACGCCGCCAGCACCGACTGTCCCTGCACCGCCGCCTCCTGGAAGATCTTCGCCTCGGTGCGGACGATCGAGAGGTCGCGGCGGCCGAACGTGATCTTCGCCTCGCACAGGCCCCAGGAGATCGAGACGGTGCGAGCCCGGTTCTGGGAGACGATCTTGTTGAACTGCCGGACGCCGACGGTGAAGTTGTCGGGGGCCTGGTAGACGATCACGTGGACGGCGGGGGCCAGGCCGATGATCTGCTCGATGTCGAGCCCGGCCTCCTCGTCGTTGCCGCGAGCCGGGCGCCCGGTGTTGACGTATGAGATCCGCGCGTGCGTGCCGTAGCAGGCCTGGTAGGTCGCCAGGTCGCGCGGGTTGACCTTCTCGAGCTCGTAGACGGCGACCGCTCTGGCCGCCGCCCAGGTCGCCGGCCGCGTAGAGCCCGGAGAAGTTGTAGGCCGCCTGGATCTCGTCGGCCGTGTAGCCGCCGATGTTCGGGTTCTGCGACGCTGGCGGTGGCCGCGGCGCACGGCTGCGGCCCGCCGGTGGCGACATCGGCGACCGAGCGGCCCGGCAGCGGCGACAGCGGCCGGCGCGCCTGGTGGGCGACCTGGTCGGCCTGGGGACGGTACAGCGTGTCGAGGCCGATGACCGCGTGCGACGTCGGGAGCGATCGAGGCCGGCAGCGTCGGCGCGCGCCGGTCGGCGTAGGCGTGGCGCCCGTCGGCGGTGCGCACGGCGTCCAGCCGGGTTGCGAACGCGTTCTGCACCTCGCGCGCGGTGCCCGACACGCTGAGCATCAGCCGGTTGGCGGAGACCGGGGCGACGGTGAGGCCGTCGGCGCGGAGCGTCCGCCTGACCGCGGCGATCCGGGCCGAGGTGGCGCCGAAGCGCGCGGCGAACTGGCGCACGTCGAGGTAGTGGCGGTACTCGGGCGAGCCGGGCGTCGAGACGGCCTGGGCGAGGCGCTGCAGCCCGAGCGGGTCGCGCCCGGTGAGCGAGACGGTGAGACCGACCCGTGCCGAGGCGGCGAGCGGCCGACCGATCCGCGCGGCGTGCGGCAGCCCCGGCACCGACCCGACGCGCGCCCGTGGCGCCGACGCACCGGCGGCGCCGGCGGACGCGGCAAGCGTCGCCATCACCGCAAGCACGATCGCCCCTGTCCGCCTCACGCGCCTGGTCACCGCCGCCTAATCTACGGCAAATCGAGCAACGCACGCGCCGCGCACAGATCCGGCGCCCGTTGCAGCCCGTCCTGCAGCTCCCTGGGACCGCCGAGGCGCTCGACGTACCAGGGGTAGAACTTGCGCAGGTAGCGGCCGGCGCGCTCCTCGCCGAGGTGCTCGGCGGCGCACGCCATCACCCAGTCGAGCTCGGCCAGGATCTCCGAGCGGCTGGGCTCGCTCTCGTTCCCGCCCAGCAGCTGCGAGAACAGCCAGGGGTTGCCGAGCGAGCCGCGGGCGAGGGCGACGGCGGCGGCGCCGGTCTGCGCGAACGCCTCCCGCACCCGCTCGGGTGAGCGCAGACCGCCCGAGAGCACGACCGGCACCGGCAGCTCCTCGATCACCCGGCGGGCCGCGTCGTAGTCCGGGCTGCCGGCGTGGCGCTGGGAGGCGTGGCGCGGATGCAGGCAGATCCCGGCGACCGCGCCGGAGTCCGCCAGCCGGCGCATGAGCTCCAGGCCGCTCTCGTCGCCCGGTCGCAGCCCGGAGCGGAGCTTGACGGTGACCGGCAGGCCGCTGCCGCGACCGGCCGCCCGCGCGATCCGGACCGCCCGCTCGGGCTCGGCGAGCAGCGCGGCGCCGGATCCGGTCTTGCACACCTTGGGAACCGGACAGCCCATGTTGATGTCGATCAGGTCCGCGCCCGCGGCGGCCACGCGCTCGGCGGCGGAGGCCATCACGTCCGGGTCTGAGCCGAACAGCTGCATCGACACCGGGTGCTCGTCGGGATGGATCCTGAGCAGCTCGGTGCACGTCCGCTCGTTGCCGTAGTGCACGGCGTAGCTGGAGACCATCTCGGAGGTGACCAGCCCGGCGCCGTGGCGCTTGGCCTGCAGGCGGACGAACCAGTTGCCGATCCCCGCCAGCGGCGCGAGCACGACACGGTTGGGGATCTCCACCCCGCCCAGCGTCCACGGGTCGGTGAGCGCCGCGCGCGGCGGCGCCTGGCTGTCGCTGAGAACGGTCACGGCCCGTTTCATGGTACGAATCCGGCCCGTGGAGATCGACTCGCTGCTCGCGCCCTGGGTCGCGCACATGCGCGAGCCGTGGACGGCCTGCAGCTGTTCGACGCGCATACCCACCTCGGTCAGAACGACCCCGACGGCATGCGCCAGACGCCCGAGCAGCTTCTCACCGGGCTGCGGCAGGCCGGCGCCGGCGGCGCGTTCGTGTTCCCCATGCACGAGCCCGACGGCTATCCCCCCGCCAACGACATGGTGCTCGACGCCGCCGCGCGCTCCGACGGCCTGCTCGTCCCGTTCTGCCGCGTGGCGCCCAACGGCGGCTCGGCGGTCGCCGAGGCCCGGCGGGCGCTCGACGCGGGCGCGCGCGGGATCAAGCTGCATCCCCGTGCCGAGCAGTTCACGCTCGATCATCCCGCGGTCGCGGAGCTCGCCGCGCTCGCGGCCGAGCGCGACCTGCCGATGCTCGTCCACGCCGGCCGCGGGATCCCCGCGCTCGGCGCCCACATGGTCGAGCTCGCGGCCGGGTTCCCGGCCGCGCGCTTCATCCTCGCGCACGCCGGGATCACCGACCTCTCCTGGCTGTGGCAGGTCGCCCCGGACCACCCGAACCTGCTGTTCGACAGCTCCTGGTGGATCGGCCCCGATCTGCAGGCCCTGTTCTCGCTCGTGCCGCCCGGCCAGGTCGTGTTCGCCTCCGACGCGCCCTACGGGCACACGCTCGTCTCGGCGATCGGCCAGCTCCGGATCGCGCTCCAGGCCGGCCTCTCCCCCGCCCAGGCCCGCCTCGTGTTCGGCGGCCAGTCGCGCCACATCGCGGCGCGCGAGCCGCTGGAGTCCGGCGGGCCCGCCGTCGGCGAGCGCGACGGCCCCGCCCGGGCGCTGCTCGAGCGGGTCGCGACGTTCACCATCCTCGGCGCGCTCGCGATGCTCCGCGGCGACGCCGACGGCCGCGGCGCCGAGCAGCTCGCGCTCGCCCGCCTCGCCTGCAACGTCCCGGACGGCTACGCCGACGGGCCCGTGTTCGCCGCCGTGCTCAGCCTGCTCGACGCGTTCGCCGAGCTCGCCGCCGCCGAGCCCGACAGCCGGCGGCCGCGGACGCTGCTGATGCTCGCGTCGAGCGTGGCGCGGTCACCGGACGTGCCGTTGCCGGCGGGGTTGTAGCGGTGGGCCGGGCGAGCCGGGCGGGCCGGCGAGCGGATCTTCGGGCCCCACCCACCCTCTTCCGGATTAATCCGATCGAAACGCTGGATGATCCGCCGGGGCGGCCACTCGGTTGCGCTCCCAGATGATCCGCAGCCCGGTGAGCGTGAGCCGCGGGTCGACGGCTTCGATGTGGGCGCGCACGGCGGGCACGAGGGCGCCGGAGAGGCCGCCGGTGACGATCACCGGGGTGTCCTCGCCGAGCTCGGCGCGCAGGCGGCCGACGATGCCCTCGACCTGGCCGGCGAAGCCGAAGACGATGCCGGACCGGATCGCCTCCACGGTCGACTTGCCGATCAGCGCGCGGGGCTCGGCGAGCTCGACCTTGGGCAGCTTGGCGGCGCGGCGGTAGAGGGCGTCGATCGAGATCTCCGCGCCCGGGGTGATGATGCCGCCGAGGTACTCGCCGGCGTCGGAGACGACGTCGTAGGTGATGGCGGTGCCGAAGTCGACGACCACGCAGCTGCGGCCGAGGCGCTCGTAGGCGGCGACCGCGTTGACGAGGCGGTCGGCGCCGACCTCGCGGGGGTTGTCCATCCGGATCGGCATGCCGGTGCGCAGCCCCGGTCCGACGATGAGCATCTCGTGGCCGAGGTAGCGGCCGGCCATCCGCGCCCACTCCTCGGAGAGCAGCGGCACGGTCGAGGAGACGATCGAGCCGTCGATGTCGTCGAACCCCAGGCCACGCAGCGCGAGCAGGCTGCGCAACCTCGCGCCGAGCTCGTCGCTGGTCGACTCGGGCCGGGTGGAGAACCGCCAGTCCTCGGCGACCTCGGTCGCCCCGTCCGGGTAGACCCCGAAATGGGTCTGGGTGTTTCCGACGTCGACGACGAGCAGCATCAGCGCGGGCGCCAGGTTAGAGGAGCGGGGGCCGAGGCGCTCGACCGCCTGGGTGGAGCCGACCGCGTCGAGCGCCGGGGCCAGCGCGGTGCCGTCGGGCAGCGCGAGATCCGGGGCGAGCTCGAGCAGCCCGACGAGCACGAAGCGCCGCGAGGTCACCTCGCGGTGGGGCAGCGCGAGCCGCTCGGAGCGGAACTGCAGGTCGCCGAGCAGCAGCAGGTCGACGTCGATCACCCGCGGGCCGTGGCGCACCCCGCCCGCGGCGCGGCCCACCTCCCGCTCGACCGCCTTGCACGCGTCGAGCAGCTGCTCGGGGTCGAGCTCGGTCTCCACGCGCAGGCACGCGTTGAGGAAGTCGGGCTGGTCGAGCACGAGGCCGACCGGCTCGGTCTCGTAGGTCGAGGAGGACGCGAGCACCGCGACGGCGTGGCCCGGCAGCGCCGCCACCGCGGCGAGCAGGTGGTCGCGGCGCTCCCCGATGTTGGAGCCCAGCCCCAGGTAGCCGACGCGGCTCACGCCCGGCTCGCCCGTCCGGACGGGCTCACTCGCCGGCGGCCTCGCGCCAGACCTCGACCGACACCTCGGTGACCGGCAGCGCGAACGGCGGCTCGGGCTTGGCGGCCTTCACCCAGACCGCGTGTGCCTCGTACTGCGACAACAGCCGGTCGGCGATCGCCGCGCACAACCGCTCGAGCGTGCGGTAGGTGCGCTGCTGGGCGACCAGGTTGGCGACCTCGCACACCTGGCCGTAGTCGATCGTGTCCTCGACCCGATCGGTGATCGTCGCGTCGCACTCGCCGGCGTCCAGGCGGATGTCGAGCAGCAGCCGCTGGCCGACCTCGCGCTCGGCCGCGCTGACGCCCAGGTGGGTGAAGAGCGACAGGCCGCTGATCTCGATCGTGACCTCGGGCTCGGGCGGCTCGTCGTCGACGTCGTCCTCGTCGATCTCCTCGAAATCCGGGTCGTCGTCGCTCATGCGCGGCCGACCGTAGCAGCCGCCACGACGAGCGCATCGCGCGTCGGCGCGACGTCGTGGACGCGGAACACGCGGGCGCCGCGCTCGTAGGCGAGCACGCTGGTGGCGACCGTGGCGGCGGCCAGCCCCGTGGAAGTCACGGCCGGTGAGCCGGCCCAGGAACGACTTGCGCGAGGTGCCGATCACGACCGGGCGCCCGAGCTCGGCGAGCGCCTCCAGGTCGCGCAGCAGCGTGAGGTTGTGCTCGACCGTCTTGCCGAAGCCGATCCCCGGATCCAGCCAGATGCGCTGCTCGGAGATCCCGGCGTCGACCGCCGCCTCCATCCGCTCCCGCAGAAACGCGCGAACCTCGCCCACGACGTCGCCGTAGCGCGGGTCGCGCTGCATCGTGCGCGGCTCGCCGCGCATGTGCATGAGCACGCACGGGACGCCGCGCGCGGCGACGAGCTCCGCCATCCCCGGGTCGGCGCGCAGCGCGCTGACGTCGTTGACCATCCCGGCGCCCGCGTCCAGCGCGGCGGCGGCGATCGCCGCCTTGGAGGTGTCGATCGAGATCGTCGCGGCCAGGCCCCCGGCGCGCAGCCCCTCGATCACCGGGACGACCCGCGCGCGCTCCTCCGCCTCGGAGACCGGCTCGGCGCCCGGGCGGGTCGACTCGCCGCCGACGTCGATGATGGAGGCGCCCTCGCGCTCCATCGCCAGCCCGTGGCCGACGGCACGCGGGACGTCGGTGAAGCGGCCGCCGTCCGAGAACGAGTCGGGGGTCACGTTGAGGACCCCCATCACCTGGAAGCCCAGGGGGCTGTCGCGCTCAATCCCCGTCGTCCTCGGGCCAGCGGCCCGTGCGGTCGAAGGACTCGCGCGCGCGCTCCTCCTCGTCGCGATCGGCGTTGGAGGCGACGCCGAGGCGGAACAGCCAGTTGACCATCCACACCATCAGCGCGACGATCAGCAGCGCCACGCCGCAGGCGGTCTCGAGCGAGCGCGGGCCGGCCAGGGACGAATACGTGTCGCCGCCGATGACGATCAGCGCGACGCCGCACGCCGCGATCACGAGCGGGAGCCCGCGCCGCGTGAACTGGGCGATGATCCGTCCGAAGGTGAGGGGCTCCTCGCCGTGCACACGCCGGACGTTACCGAGCGCCGGGCCCGCGCAGGACGGCATCGCGCCCGCACCGCGCGGGCGTCCCGCCGGCCCGCCTACGCGCTGACCCGCGCCCCGTCGCCGAGCGGCCCGGCGACCAGCGGCCGGGAGTGAGCGTCGCAGCCCGGCCTCGGCGCCTCGCGCAGCCACGCGGCGAGCGCCTCGGCGTCCGCCGGACGGTGGATCAGGTAGCCCTGGACGGCGTCGCATCGCAGCTCCCGCAGCAGCGACATCGTCTCCTCGTCCTCGACGCCCTCGGCGACGATCGACATCCCGAGGTCGTGCCCGAGACGAATCGCCGCGCGCACGATGAACGCGTCACGCGCGTCCCCGGACATCCCCGAGACGAAGCTGCGGTCGATCTTGAGCGTGCCGACGGGGAGCGTCTTGAGCTGGCCGAGCGAGGAGAAGCCGGTGCCGAAGTCGTCGATCGCGATCGATACGCCCATGGCGCCGAGCTCCTTGAGCGTCTCGCGCGCGAGGTCGGGGTCCTCGAGCATGCTGTCCTCGGTCACCTCGAGCTCGAGCAGGTGGGCCGGGACCCCGCTGTGCTCCAGGGCTCCCGCGACCTCTTCGGGGAAGCGCGGGTCCAGCAGGCTGTGCGGCGCGACGTTGACGGCGACCGCGACCTCCATCCCCGCGTCCAGCCACTCGCGCACCTGCGCGAGCGAGGTGCGCAGCACATGGCTGGTGAGCGGCCCCATCAGGCCGGTGTGCTCGGCGAGCGGGATGAACTCGGCCGGGAGAGCATGCCGCGGACCGGGTGGCACCAGCGCACGAGCGCCTCGACGCCGGCCAGCGTGCGGCCGTCCGCCAGCACCTTGGGCTGGTAGTGGACGCTGAGCGAGCCGGCCTCGATCGCCAGGCGCAGGTCGGAGGCGAGCGCGAGCCGGTCGGAGGTGTGGGGGTCCAGCTGCGGGCAGTAGACGGCGTAGCCGGTGTGTGTGCGCTTGGCCTCGTACATCGCGATGTCGGCGCGGCGGATGAGCTCGCCCAGATCGCTGCCGTGCACGGGATGCAGGGCGATCCCGATCGAGGCGTCGACGCCGATCGGCACGCCGTCGAGATGACCGGCTCGCGCAGCGCCTCGGCGATCCGGCCGGCGACCACCTGGGCATCGTCGATCGTGCGCACGCGGGACAGCACGAGCCCGAACTCGTCGCCGCCCATCCGGCTGATCGTGTCGCCTTCGGAGAGCACGCCGCTCAGGCGCCGGCCGACCTCCGCGAGCAGGCGATCGCCCTGCTCGTGCCCGAGCGTGTCGTTGACGTCCTTGAAGCGATCGAGGTCGAGGACCGCGACCGCGATCCCCAGCTCGGAGCGCCGCGCGAGCGACAGCGCGTGGGTGAGCCGCTCGCAGAACAGCCCGCGGTTGGGCAGCCCGGTGACGGCGTCGTGGTAGGCCTCGTGACGCAGCTCCTGCTCGACGCGATCGCGCTCGAACACCTGCGCGAGCATCTCGCAGACGCACGCGGTGAGCGCGAGCACCTGCGGCGTGAAGTCGAGCGGCTCGTCCGCGACGCACTCGATCACCGCGAGCACCGACCCCTCGACGATGACCGGGAACGCGATCGCCCCCTCGAGGCCGAAGCGGCGCGGCAGCGCGTCAGCGGCGAGCTCGACGTCGTCGGCGACGTCGACCAGGCACAGCGCGCCACCCTCGCTCAGCACGCGACCCGGCAGCCCCTCCCCCTTGGCGAACCGGCGGCAGCGGATCTCGTCGACGAACATCCGGTGGGCGTCCTGCGCACCGGTGTGGTGCGCCGCGGCGCAGCGCAGGTCGTCCGCCGAGGGGTCGTGCAGCCAGGCGATCGAGACCGGGCTGCCGAGGTGGCGGCAGAGCGCCGGGAGCAGATGCTCGAGCGCCTGCTCGGGCGTGCGGGCCCGGTTGGCGGCGGTGGCGACCGCCGCGAGCAGCGCGAGCTCCTGCTGGCGATCGTAGAGCTCGTGGGTGGTGCGCTCGGCGAGCTGCTCGGCCTCGATGCGCGCCGCCCGCTCGACGGCGAGCAGCTCCTCGAGCCGGGTGTCCCGGTCCTCGGTCATCGGGCGCACAGGCCCCCGGCGGCGCGTGGCGTGCGGGCGAGCGTGCTCACCCGAGAACCATCGGCCATTGGTGTGGACCGCTTGAGGTGAGCGGACCGATGGCCGATGAGGGCTACTCGGCGGTGCCGAAGCCGGGGCGCGGCAGCGGCCGCGGAGCCTCGGGGCGCGAGCGCTCGGGCGTCGCCGGCGGGAGCGCGGGCAGCTCGGCCGCCGCGGGCGCCTCGGAGCCGAACACCTCCTGCTCGGTGCGACCCTCGAGCAGCGCCTCGAACTCGTCCTTCTCGATCGTCTCGCGCTTGATCAGGATCTCGGAGAGCAGCGTCAGCGACTGGCGGCGGGTCTGC
>CAVPBY010000051.1:0-6576 GCA_963702225.1 uncultured Solirubrobacteraceae bacterium
GACCATTGAGCTGCACCGGTATCGCTTTCAAAGTCGAGTTCCTGGCGAGTGTAAGTCATGACCGCAAGCAAGCACCACTATTAACCAACTGCCATCGAAGAGCGCGTGAGCGTGACGTTCGACACGAGCGAACTCTGGCTGTTGCGCGGCTGCGTCCGTCACGAACTCGTTAACCAGGATACGTGGAAATACCCGCCTGCAAGCGCCGACTTGAACTATTAGATTGCCGAAGCGCTCTATCACGTCGAGACGCTTCGCACTCACGGACGGAGCGCTTCGGTCGTTGGGCCGATCCGCCTGGTGCTTGACTACACGATTCCGCAGGACGCCAAGGATGTGAACGGCAAGCCGATCGGACGGAGTATCCTCGTCAAGCAGCTTTGCCGCGCGGGCACAACTGCGACGGGGCTACCCGTATCCTGAGGTCCAGGCCCAGGAGCCGAGCAAGAGCGAGATTCAGCAGCGGTTAGAGTTGACCATCTCGCCCACGTTCGACGTCTGCGACCCCGTCCACTGCGGACCGGGGATGCCGAGCAGCTTGGCGGCATCGGCCATGCCGTTCTGCGTGGGCGTGAAGAACGTGTTCGTCGTCACGTGGTTGACCATCGTGAACTTGTACTTCTGACCGGTCCCGAAGATCGCGGCCGCGGCGCTGCCACCGCCGCCGGTCGACGCCGACGCCGTGCTCGTCCCGGTGTTGGACGTCTTATGGCTGGAGCCGCCGCAGGCCTGCAGCGCGATCGCCGCGATGCCGGCGGCGCCACCGGTGAGGGCGGTGCGACGCGTGACCTGCTTGACGCGCTTGAACGGAGTCTCATCCTGCTTGCGCTCGTCCCACTCGAGCCGCTCAACGATGTCCCCCATGAAATCTTCGTCCGACATGCACTGCTCCTCTCTCTGGTGCCCGCCGCCGCCTGTGACGACGGCATAACCTACCTCACAGCGTTGCACCTGGAGCGGACGCCCAGGGCCCGTCAGAGTAACTCTCCCCGCCGGCTGATGCGCCGCGGCATGTTAGCGGTCACATGTTCATGATGTCAACCGCTCTCCCGCTCGGCGAACGAGCCCGTGGCGTGGGCGACGGTGCTCGCCCGGATGATGAGCTCCGGGGCGACGATCGACCCCTCCTGGGGCCGGCGATCGGCGCCGCCGGCCTCGATCGCGCGCACGAGCACCGCGAGGCTGCGGCTGCCGACCTCGCCGAAGTCCTGGCGGACCGTCGTGAGCGACGGCGTGAAGTACGGAGCCTCCGGCGTGTCGTCGAACCCGACGACCGACACCTCGTCGGGGATCCGCCGTTCGGCCTCGTGCATCGCCCGCAGCAGCCCGAGCGCCATCTGGTCGTTGGCGACGAACACCGCGCTCACCTGCCCGTCGCGCGCCAGGCGGCGCCCGGCGTGGTAGCCCGAGCGCGCCCCCCAATCCCCGACGAGCGGCGTCGGGACCGGCGCTCCGGCGTCCTCGAGCGTCGCCCGCCACCCGGCGATCCGCTGTCGCGCCTCGACCGAGTCGGCGGCCCGGCAACGTGGTGCACGGTCGGATGACCGAGGTCGAGCAGATGGCGAGTCGCCAGCCTGGCGCCCTCGAACTGGTCGACCGACACGACCGGCACGCCGCGCTCGGGGCCCGCCTCCACGGCCACCAGCGGCAGCTCCGGGGAGGCGTCGAGCAGCGCCTCGGCGGCATCGACGTCGGACACGATCACGAGGATCCCCTCGACCCCCTGCAGCCGCAGCCGGTCGATCGCCTCGGGGATCGTGCCCCGGTCCAGGGCGCGCATCGAGGCGATCACGATGAAGTAGCCGGCGAGGTGGGCGGCGCGCTCGATCCCGAACAGCGTCGACGCGGGGCCGTAGAGGGTGGTGTCCGAGCTGACGACGCCGAGCGTCTTCGTGTGCCCGGTGGCGAGCGCCCGTGCGATCGAGTTCGGCCGGTAGCCGAGCTGCGCCATCGCGGCGAGCACGCGGTCGCGCGTCGCCGGGCTCACGTGGCGCGACCCGTTGATCACGCGCGACACCGTCTGATGCGAGACCCCCGCAAGGCGCCCCACGTCTGCCATGACCGGCGATCGCGGTCGCCCCGGCGACCGTCCGTCGTCCTGCACCTCGCTCCTCTCCGCCCGCCGCAGTGGCACGTCGGGGCCGCGGATGTTAGCGCTCACAGGAGATGCGTGCGAGTCCCGCACAGATGCGCGCCGGGTCCCGGGGCGACCGCGCGCGCGCCGGGCGGCGGCGTGGCCTCCGGCCCGAACAGCCCGAGCACATGGCCGCCGAACCCGCCCCCGACCAGCCGCGCCCCGGCCGCGCCCGCGTCCCGCAGCCGGGCCACGGCCGCCTCGACCGCGGCGGTGGAGATCTCGAACTTGTCCCGGAGGCTCGCATGCGACTCGTCGAGCAGCTCGCCGACCGCGCACAGGTCGCGGGCGGCGAGCGCGGCGATCGTGCGCTCGACGCGCGCGTCGTCCGAGATGACGTGCTCGGCGCGACCGCGCAGCGGCCACGGGAGCCCGGCCGCCATCTCGAGCGTCGCGTCGCGCAGCGCGGGCACCCCGAGCGCCCGGCTCGCCTCCGCGCACTCGGCCCGACGCCGGTTGTAGCCGGTCTCGGCGTTCCCCGCGTTCGCGTGGCTCTCCCCCGAGTCGAGCGTCACCAGCGACCAGTCCCCGAGCTCCAGCGGGACCGGGGTCACCTGCAGCGAACGGAAGTCGATACGCAGCGCGCGCTCGGGCTCGCCGCACAGGGACGCCACCTGGTCCAGGAGGCCGGTGCGGGCGCCCACCCACTCGTTCTCCACGCGGCTGCAGAGCCGCGCGAGCGTGACGTCGTCGGGCGGGTCCTCGCCCGACAGCCCGAGCATCGCCAGGCAGAGCGCGACCTCGAGCGCGGCCGAGGAGGACAGGCCCGACCCGCGCGGCACGGTGCCGGTGATCCGCAGGCGGGCGCCGACCAGCCGCGCGCCCGCGGCGGTGAGCTCGGCGGCCGCGCCGCGGGCGAACGCGCGCCAGCCCGGAGCGGGCTCGACGCGGTCGAGCGCGAAGTCGTCGTGGGCGCCGAGATCGACGGCATGGACCCGGACGCGGCGATCGCCGGTCGCCTCGGCGCGCACCGTCACACCCTCGGTGATGGCGAACGGCAGCGCCAGCCCTTCGTTGTAGTCGGTGTGCTCGCCGATCAGGTTGACGCGCCCGGGCGCGAACGCGGTGACCAGGTCCCCCACGCGGGTAGGCTCCTCTCGTGATCTTCAGCGACATTGTGCAGCCCACGCGCGACGTCGGCTGATGGCGCTGCGCTGGGGCCTGGTCTCGACCGCGCGGATCAACGACGCCTTCCTGCGCGGCGTGGCCGGCTCGTCCTCGGGCGAGGTCGTCGCCGTCGCCAGCCGCGACGGCGAGCGGGCGCGCGCGTACGGGACCGCGCACGGGATCGCCACCGCCCACGGCGACTACGACGCGCTGCTCGCCGACCCGGCGGTCGACGCGGTCTACATCTCGTTGCCGAACGGGCTCCATCTCGAGTGGGCCGAGCGCGCGCTGCGCGCGGGCAAGCACGTCCTCTGCGAGAAGCCGCTGGGACGTGACCCCGACGCGGTCGCGGCCGTGTTCGACCTCGCCGAGCGCGAGGGCCTGCAGCTGCGCGAGGCGTTCATGTACCGCCACCACCCGCAGACCGTGCGCCTCGCCCGGCTCGTCGCCGAGGGCGCGATCGGGACGCTGCGCGCGATCCGCTCGAGCTTCTCGTTCGTGCTCTGTGACCCCGACGACGTCCGCCTGTCGCCCGAGCTGGAGGGCGGGGCGCTGCTCGACCTCGGCTGCTACTGCGTGAGCGCCGCGCGGCTGCTCGCGGGCGAGCCCGAGTCGGTGGCCGGCGTCCGCGTCGTCGGGGGCCGCGGCGTCGACGTGAGCTTCGCCGGGGCGATGCGCTTCGGCGGCGACGTCGTCGCCGCCTTCGACGCGAGCTTCCGCGCGGCCGCCGGCGGCCGGCTGGAGGTCTCGGGCGACGAGGGCGTGCTCACGGTCGCGGATCCGTGGCACATCCGGGCGCCGGGCATCGTGCTCCGCGACGCGCATGGCGAGCGCGCGATCGAGATCGAGCCGGCGGACTCCTACCGCATGGAGGCCGACGACCTCGCCGCGCTCGTCGACGGGGCGCTCCGGGCGGCCGGCTCGGTCGCGAGGACGCGATCGGCCAGGCCCGCGCGCTCGGGATGCTGCACCGCGCCGCGCTCTGATCCGCCGGCGCCGGTCAGGCGATCGCAAGGCGCGGCGCCTGCGGCAGCCCGCCGGGGGCCAGGTCGAAGCGCATGCGCACCTCGGTGCCGTCGCCGACCTGCGGGGCGACCGACAGCTCGCTCACGAGCCGGCCGATCAGCGCGATCCCAAGGCCCATCCCGGCGTGCTCGGCCCCGATCGGCCGCGGCTGCATCCCGCAGCCGAAGTCGCGGACCGAGATCGCCAGCGCGTCGTCGGCGTGGGTCGCGCTGACGTGCACGGTGCCCGAGGTGTCGCGGTACCCGTGCACGACGGCGTTCGAGACCGCCTCGGAGACGGCGAGCCGGATGTCGTCGACGCGCGTCGCGCCGACGCCATGCGCGATCGCGAACGCGGCGACGTCCCCACGCACCCGCCCGACGGATCCGGGCTCCGCCCGATAGCTGCGATCGAAGGTGTCCGTGACGGCCGGCATGGTGAGGTCCTACCCCTGGTGCAGCGAGATTACGCCACCCACCGGCGGTGCCTAACATGCCCGCATGAGCTCTGACGATCCGGGCGCGGGCCCGCTGGCCGGACGCGCCGCGCTCGTCACCGGCGCCGCGAGCGGAATCGGACTGGCGATCGCCGAGCGGCTCGCCCGGGACGGCGTCGACGTGCTCGGGGTCGACCGGCGCGCCGAGGGCCCGGTCGCGATGTTCGAGGCCGACCTGTGCGACGAGGAGGCGAACGCGGCCGCCGTCCGGGAGGCACTGGAGCGCTTCGGGCGGCTCGACATCGTCGTCGCCGGCGCCGGCATCCAGCACGTCGCGCCGATCGCCGAGTTCCCGGTCGAGCGCTGGCACACGATCATCGACCTGATGCTCACCAGCCCGTTCCTGCTCGCGCGCGCGGCCTGGCCCGCGCTCGTCGAGTCCGACGGGGGGCGCTTCATCGCGATCGCCTCCGCCCACGCCCTCACCGCCTCCCCGTTCAAGGCCGCCTACGTGTCGGCCAAGCACGGCCTGCTCGGCCTCGTCAAGACGCTCGCGCTCGAGGGCGCCGCCGACGAGGTCACGGCCACCGCGATCTGCCCCGCCTACGTGCGCACGCCGCTCGTCGAGGCCCAGATCGCCGACCAGGCGCGCGCGCACGGGATTCCCGAGGCGGAGGTGCTTGAGACGGTGCTGCTCGCCCCGCAGGCGATCAAGCGGCTGATCGAGCCCGAGGAGGTCGCCGACGTGGTCGCCTTCCTCGCCGGGCCGTCGGGGCGCAGCTTCACCGGCGTGCCGGTGACGATGGACGAAGGGTGGACCGCCAGGTAGCGGGCGGGCCTCCGACCTTGACATGATCGTGTCAAGGTTTGCTACGGTGGTGTCCGATGCGTGACTACCTGGCCGTCATCCGCGAGCGCACCGTCGTCTTCGACGGCGGCATGGGCGCCACGCTCGAGCAGTTCGACCTGAGCCTGCAGGACGACTACCGGCTGCCGGGCCGCTGCCACGAGGCGCTCGTGCTCAACCGCCCCGACGTGATCGAGGGCGTGCACGCGTCGATGCTCGAGGCGGGCGCCGAGGTGCTCGAGACCGACACCTTCCAGGCCTCGCGGCTGAAGCTCGACGAGTGGGGCCTGGGCGAGCACACGTACGAGATCAACCTCAAGGCGGCCGAGATCGCGCGGCGCGCGGCCGGCGAGTCGCGCTTCGTCGCCGGCTCGATCGGCCCGACCGGCTTTTCTGCCCGCCTCCGACGACCCGACACTCGGGCGGATCGGGTTCGGCGAGCTGCGCAAGGTGTTCGCCGAGCAGGCGAGCGGCCTGCTCGCCGGCGGCGCCGACCTGCTGATCGTCGAGACCACGCAGGACATCCTCGAGCTCAAGGCGGCGGTGTTCGGCATTCGCGACGCGTTCGCGGCCGCGAGCCGGTCGCTGCCGATCCAGTGCAGCGTCTCGCTGCTGCCCAACGGCGGCAAGATGCTGCTCGGGACTGACATCTCCTCCGCGCTGGCGACGCTCGAGGGGCTGCGCGTCGACGCGGTGGGCCTCAACTGCTCGACCGGACCGGAGGACATGCGCGACGCGATCCGCTTCCTGGCGGAGTGCTGCACGTCCCCGTGCACTGCATCCCCAACGCCGGCCTGCCGCTGCAGGGCCCGAACGGAGAGACGATCTTCCCCGAGGAGCCCGGGCCGCTCGCCGACGCGCTCGGCGAGTTCGTGGACCGCTACGGGATCTCGATCGTCGGCGGCTGCTGCGGCACGACCCCCGCGCACATCGAGGCGATCGCCGAGCGGGTCCACGGCCGGGTCCCTCCTTCCCCGCCCGCAGCGTCGACCCGCGCACGTGAACTCGATGATCGCCGGCACGCCGCTCGTGCAGTCCCCGCGCCCG
>CAVPBY010000052.1:0-3095 GCA_963702225.1 uncultured Solirubrobacteraceae bacterium
AGGTCGAGCTGCCGATCGTGCGGATCCTCCGGGACATGGAGTCGCCGGGGTGCGGCTGGACACCGGGCGCCTGCAGGAGATCTCCACCCGGGTCAAGGAGGAGGCCGACCGCCTGGAGGCCGAGATCTACGGCTCGCCGGCACCGAGTTCACGCTCGGCTCGCCGCGACAGCTGGAGGAGGTGCTGTTCGGCACGCTCGGCCTGTCGCGCAAGCGCCGCGGCAAGACCGGCTACTCCACCGACGCGCGGGTGCTGCAGGCGATCCGCTCCGAGCACGAGATCGTCCCCAAGATCGAGCGCTGGCGCGAACTGACCAAGCTCGCGCAGACCTACCTGGACGCGCTGCCGCTGCTCGTCGACGAGCGGTCCCGGCTGCACACGACGTTCAACCAGACCGCGGCGACGACCGGGCGCCTGTCCTCGAACAACCCGAACCTGCAGAACATCCCGATCCGGACCGAGCTCGGCCGGGAGATCCGTGCCTGCTTCGTCGCCGGCCCGGCAACCTGCTCGTCTCGGCCGACTACTCCCAGGTCGAGCTGCGGCTGCTCGCCCACATCGCCGACGAGGGCGTTCTCAAGGAGATCTTCCGGCGCGGCGAGGACGTCCACACCGCGACCGCCTGCCGCGTGTTCAGGGTCAGCCCGGCCAGATCGACCCGGGGATGCGCTCCAAGTCCAAGATGATCAACTACGGGATCGTCTACGGCCTGTCCGCGTACGGCATGGCCGACCGGCTCGACATCCCGCAGGAGGAGGCCGCGGAGTTCATCGAGCGCTACATGGCGGGCTTCCCGGCGGTGGCCAGGTTCATCGAGCAGACGATCGAGCAGGGGACCGAGGCCGGCTACGTCTCGACGCTGTTCGGCCGCCGCCGCCAGGTGCCCGAGCTGCGCGCGCGGCGCTGGGAGCTGCGCAAGCAGGGTGAGCGGTTCGCGGTCAACATGGTGATCCAGGGGACCGCCGCGGACATCATGAAGGTCGCGATGGTGCGCGCCGACCGCGCGCTCGCCGAGTCCGGCCTGGAGTCCAAGCTGGTGCTCCAGATCCACGACGAGCTGCTGTTCGAGGGCCCGCGAGCCGAGGCCGAGCGGGTCCGCGACATCGCGGTCGCGGAGATGGCCGCGGCCTACCCGCTCGACCCGCCGCTCGCCGTCGAGGCGGGCATCGGCACCGACTGGCTGTCGGCGAAGTAGCCCGGCTACCGGCTGATCTGGAAGACGAAGTCGTACTCCTTGCCCCCGTCGCGGGCGATCAGCCGCATCTGGCCGCGGGCGTCGCGGTAGGCGCCGGTGCCGCCGGTGATCGACAGCACCGAGTTCCTGGTGTCGTAGTACGGGCCCTGCACCGTGATCTGGCCGTGGGGCAGGAACGTCGTCCACAGGCACTCCCACGCGCCGGTGTGCAGGTTGAGCCGCATGCAGAACCCCTCGTCGTGGCCGACCCGCGCCGAGTTGGCCGTGTTGAACACCGGGTTGGTGAACGTGAGCGGGTCGCCGGGCTGGTCCTTGCCCGCGCCCACCGCCCGGCGCTCGGTGTCGGTGACGGCATGCTCGACGACGGTGATCGTGTGGGCGGCGGCGTGCGCGTCGCTGCGGGCTCCGGCGGCCGCGGGCAGCGACATTCCCGCCCCGAGGGCGGCGCAGGCGCCGGCGGCGGCGGCGGACAGGGTGAGCGGACGTGAGTCGGGCATTCGAGCCTCCTCGATTGGTCGTGACAGACACCGCGGAGCCTCTCTCACCGCGCGGACGAGCTCAAGTCGCCACCTCGCCCGTGAACGGCCGTGGTGAGCGGGTCAGGCGAGCGCCACCGACACGGCTCGCGCCGGAGCGCCCGCGACGAACGACGGGTGCGCCACGTCGAGGTAGTGGCCGAACGACCAGTCGACGAACCGCTTGGCGCCCATCGCCGTGACCGCCGGGGCGAGCAGCCGCGGCGCCACGCGCGGGATCAGCCGCTGGACGCGCAGCATCCAGGCGAACGGCGAGGCGTGATCGGCCGAGAAGCGGTGATAGCGGGCGAGCGCCTGCTCGCGGGTCTGCTCGCCCGCGATCACGCGGCGCAGCTCCCGGCCGCAGGCGATGCCGAAGTACAGCGCGGTGCGGATCCCCTCGGCGGTGAGCGGCAGGCAGTGGCCGGCGGAGTCGCCGACGAAGAAGATGCCGTCCTCGGTGGCCGGGCGCAGCGCGTGCGGGATCCAGTTGCCCTGGTAGCGGACCGTGTCGGCGCGCAGATCGGTGGCCAGCCGGATCGTCGGCTCCTTGACGTGGAAGCGGGGGTCGAACGAGCCCACCCCGATCCTGACCTCGCCGTCGGCCGGGAACGACCAGCCGTACCCGGCGGGCACGTAGCGGCGGTCGATCCACACCTCGAGGTCCGAGCCGCCGCCGAGGGGATGGACCTCGAGACCGCGGGACAGCAGCGCGTCGGGCGGCTGGACGTTGTCGCCGACGCCCAGCACGCGCCGCCAGCCGAGCCCGTCGACGATCAGCGGAGCGCGCAGCTCGCCGCGGTCGGTGACGACGGTGTCGCCGTGGCGCGCCACCACCTTCGCGGTCTCGAAGCGGGCCTCGCCGCAGTCGGCGAGCAGGGAGCAGAGCGTGCGGTAGTCGAACGTGGAGAACGACCACGGCAGGTCGTAGCGGACGGTCGCGTGCGGCGTGTGGATGACGAGCTCGCCGAACGTCTGCCGCAGCGCGCCGGTGAGGTCGAGCGCCTGCAGCCAGCCGGTCGGGATCCCGCACGCGGAGGTCTGGCGCTCGCCGATCTCATAGCGGTCGATCATCAGCACGTCGGCGCCGCTGCCGGCCAGCTCGCGCGCCACCGCCAGCCCCGCAAAGCTCGCGCCGCAGATGAGCACGTCGCAGTCGCGATCCAGCGGTGTGCGCTGCACTCCGCGCTTGGTGGCTCGGCGTGGCATCGGTGCCGGATGATAGGTCCGGGGCGGGCGTTGGCGGCGGGGCGGGCGGCGTGGTCCAGCCCGCCCACGGACGGGCGAGGACGGCTATCCTCGGTGGACTCATGTCTTCAACTGCAACTCTGACCCCACCTGCTGAGATCCCGAACGCGAAGGTCGTGGAAGGCTCCGACGGCCTG
>CAVPBY010000053.1:0-16938 GCA_963702225.1 uncultured Solirubrobacteraceae bacterium
GCGTCGAGGGCCAGATCCTCCCGGTGCGCCCGATCGAGCCGGTGCTCGGCGACGAGTCCGAGGGGAGCGCGGCCACCGACGACATGCCCGAGCTCGGGCTCTCCGAGGAGGTCTTCTCCGACGAGATCGTCGCCGGCGACGCCGAGCCGGCCGACGCGGCGCCCGAGCCGGAGGCATTCGCGGTCGCGGAGCCCGCGCCGGCCGAGCCAGCCGCCGACGAGCCCGTCGCCGACGAGCCCGCCGCGGAGGTTGCCGACGAGCCTGCCGCGGAGGTCGCCGACGAGCCCGCCGCGGAGGTTGCCGACGAGCCCGCCGCGGAGGTTGCCGACGAGCCTGCCGCGGAGGCGGCCGACGACGAGCCGGCCGCCGACGAGAGCACCCCGGCCGACGCCTGACCCATCGCCCACCGCGACCGGCGCCGCCCGCCTCCCGTTCATCGGGCTGACGGGCGGGATCGGCGCGGGCAAGTCGACCGCGCTCGCCGCGCTGCAGCGGCTCGGCGCGGCGACGCTGTCGACGGACGCGGTCGTGCACTCGCTCTACGAGACCGAGCCGGTGCGGGCGCTGGTCGTCGAGCGCTTCGGGCCGGACGTCGCCGTGGACGGCGCGATCGACCGCGCCGCGCTTGCCGCGCGGGCATTCGCCACCGACGAGGACCGCCACTGGCTCGAGCAGATGCTGTGGCCGCGCGTGGGGGAGGCCGTCGCGGCGTGGCGGGAGCGCCGGGAGCGCGCCGAGCCGCGGCCGCGCGCGCTCGTCGTGGAGACGCCGCTGCTGTTCGAGGCGGGGCTGGATCGCGGCTATGACGCGACGATCGCGATCGTCGCCGATGAGGGGATCCGCGCCGCGCGCGCCGAGGCCCGCGGCCACCGGGCGCTCGCCGAGCGGACCGCCCGCCAGCTGCCACAGGGCGAAAAGGCGCAACGTGCGACGTTCGCGGTCGTCAACGACGGCACCGAGTCCGAGCTCGAGGCTCAGTTGTCGGCCGTTCTTGACAGACTGCGCCGATGAGCCCGTCGACCGCCGCCCGCGGCTCGCGCCGCGAGACCCCCGCGCGCGACCGCGCGGAGCGCGCCGCGTCGCCACGCGCGGCGCGCCGAGCGGCCGGTGCCCGGCGCGCCCGCCGCCGGATCGGTCTGCTGGCGGCGCTCGCGGTGGCGGGCGTGCTCGTCGTGCTGATGCTGCCGCTCGCCAAGCGGGCGGTCATCACCGAGTTCGGGCTGCCGCTCCAGTACGCCTCCACGATCCGTCAGCAGGCGGCGCAGAAGCACGTGCCGCCGTCGCTGATCGCGGCCGTGATCTACGCCGAGACGAAGTTCGACCCGCGGACGTCGCCGACCGGCGCCCAGGGGCTGATGCAGGTTGAGCCCCAGACCGCGCTCGACCTCGCCAAGCGCTCGGGCGCGACCGCGTTCTCGGTGTCGGATCTGCAGCATCCGGCGACGAACATCGCCTATGGCACCTACTACCTGCGCGAGCTGCTCAACCACTACCACGGCTCCAAGGTGCTCGCGCTCGCCGCCTACAACGGCGGGGAGACGAACGTCGACCGCTGGGAGGCGGGGGCCAAGGCCCACGGCCACCCGCTGACGATCGCCCAGATCCCCTTCCCCGAGACCCGGGCGTACGTCGCCAAGGTGCTGAGTGCCGAGCGCCGCTACGCGCACACCTACCGCCGCCAGCTCGGGGACTGAGGGCGGAACTCGCCCTCTGAGGCCGCCGGATCGAGGCGTCGACCATCTACCCTCGATAGAGATCCCGATGCCCAAGTTCGAGCTCGACAGCCGCTTACTCGCCCGACGGCCGATCAGCCGGCGGCGATCGCGTCGCTGGCCGAGGGCGTCGAGGCCGGAGAGCGGTTCCAGACGCTGCTCGGGGCGACCGGCACCGGCAAGACGATGACGATGGCGGCGACGATCGAGGCGATCCAGCGCCCGTCGCTCGTGATCGCGCACAACAAGACGCTCGCCGCCCAGCTGTGCAACGAGTTCCGGACGTACTTCCCGCGCAACTCGGTCGAGTACTTCGTCTCCTACTACGACTACTACCAGCCCGAGGCCTACGTCCCGAGCAAGGACCTGTACATCGAGAAGGACTCGGCGATCAACCAGGAGATCGACCGGCTGCGCCACGCCGCCACCGCCTCGCTGTTCGCCCGGCGCGACGTGATGATCGTCGCCAGCGTCTCCTGCATCTTCGGCCTCGGCTCGCCCGAGGTCTACGACGAGAACCTGCAGACGCTCAACAAGGGCGAGATGATCGACCGCGACACGGCTGCTGCGCAAGCTCGTCGCGATCCAGTACACCCGCAACGACACGGCGCTCGCGCGCGGCACGTTCCGCGTGCGCGGCGAGACGCTCGAGATCTGGCCCGCGTACGCCGAGACCGCCTACCGGATCGTGCTGTTCGGCGACGAGGTCGAGCACCTGCAGCACTTCGACCCGGTGACCGGCGAGCTGATCGAGGACGACCTCGAGCACGTCGGGATCTGGCCCGCCTCGCACTACAACGTGCGCGAGGGGATGATCGAGGACGCGGTGGCGGAGATCGGCGCGAGCTCAACGAGCGCTGCGCCGAGCTCGAGGCCCAGGGCAAGCTGCTCGAGTCCCACCGGCTGCGCCAGCGCACCCAGTACGACATGGAGATGCTGCGCGAGCTCGGCTTCTGCAGCGGGATCGAGAACTACTCGCGGATCCTCGACGGCCGCAGCGCCGGGCGACCGCCCGTACTGCCTGCTCGACTACTTCCCCGACGACTTCGTCTGCTTCATCGACGAGTCCCACCAGACGGTGCCGCAGATCGGCGGCATGCACGAGGGCGACCGCTCGCGCAAGCAGACGCTCGTCGACTACGGCTTCCGGCTGCCCAGCGCGCTGGACAACCGGCCGCAGACGTTCGCGGAGTTCCTGTCGATCACCCCGCAGATGGTGTTCGTGTCGGCCACGCCGGGCGAGTACGAGCGCATCGCATTCGCCGCGGATCGTCGAGCAGATCGTGCGCCCGACCGGGATCATCGACCCTGAGGTGGAGGTCCGCGAGACGAAGCAACCAGATCGACGACCTGATGAACGAGATCCGCGGCCGGGTCGAGCGCGACGAGCGCACGCTGGTGACGACGCTGACCAAGAAGATGTCCGAGGACCTGACCGACTACCTGCTCGAGATGGGGTTCAAGGTCCGCTACCTGCACTCCGAGATCGACACGCTCGAGCGGATCCAGATCATCCGCGAGCTGCGCCTGGGCGAGTACGACGTGCTGGTCGGGGTCAACCTGCTGCGCGAGGGCCTCGACCTGCCCGAGGTGTCGCTGGTGGCGATCCTCGACGCCGACAAGGAGGGCTTCCTGCGCGGGGCCACGTCACTGATCCAGACGATCGGGCGGGCGGCGCGCAACGTCGACGGCAAGGTGCTCATGTACGCCGACAAGCAGACGGCGGCGATGGAGCCGCGATCGCCGAGACCGACCGCCGCCGCGCGATCCAGCTCGCCTACAACCGCGAGCACGACATCACCGCCGGAGACGATCGTCAAGGGGATCTCCGACATCGCCGAGTTCCTGATGTCCGACTCCAAGGTGCCCAAATCCCGCCGTCGCCGCCAGCGCGCGCGCGAGCACGATGGAGCCGGCCGAGATCGAGAAGGCGATCGTCGAGCTCGAGGAGGAGATGCTCGCCGCCGCCGAGGAGCTGCGCTTCGAGTACGCCGCCAAGCTGCGAGACGAGATCCGCGACCTCAAGCGCCAGCTCGGCGCCGTCGGGGCGGCGGGCTGATGGCGGCCGGGCGAGTCTGCGCCCGGGGTCCGCCGGCTCGCTCGCGGCCTCGGCCTCCCAGGCGGTCCGGGCGATCCTCGAGGCCGCCGAGGCGAGCGCCGCCGACATCCGCCGCGACGCCGAGGCCGAGGCGGCCGCCGTTCGCGAACGGGCCCACGCGGACGCCGGAAGGGCGACGGCGTCGATCGAGGCGACTCTGCGCCGGCTCGAGGAGCTCCACGGCGAGCTCGGCACGCTGATCGAGTCGCTGCGCGGCGAGACCTCAACCGCGCCGGATCCCGACGCGCGGGATCCCGACGCGCCGGATCACGCCGCGCCGGTCGCCCCGGCGGGTGACATCGAGGGCGCCCGGCTGGTCGCGCTCGACATGGCGCTCGCGGGTCGTCCGCGGGAGCAGACCGCCCGTCATCTCGCCGCGCAGTTCGCGCTCACCGACTCGGGGACGCTGCTCGACGAGGTGTACGCGAGCGTCGGCGGCTGACCGCGCCGGCGTCCAGGCTCAGGCGAGCGCCGCCGGACCGCGTCAGCGCCCGCCGCGGCGGTCCCAGCGCTCGGCGCGCCGCGCGTCGTGGCGCTCCCGCTCGGTCGCTCGCCGCACGTCGCGACCGGCCCGCTTGGCGCGGCGGCGCCCGCGCTCGGCGTCGAGCCGGGCCTCGACCGCGTCGAGATCGGCCGCCGGCCCGAACAGGTCCCAGCAGTTGCGCACGAGCAGCCCGAGCACCCCGATGACGACGAACAGCGGCCAGAAGAAGCCGTTGGCGCCGCTGCCGATCCAGATCGCCGTGCAGATCGCGAACGCGCCCAGCGACCCGCCCGTCTCCTGGACGGTGCGGCGGACCAGCTGGGCCCGGCGGTCGCGCGCCGCGAGCGCCACCTGCTCGGGGGTCGTCGGCAGATCGCGGTGCAACTCGTCGAGCTCGCCGAGCGTCCGCGCGCCGTATGCCCCCTGCAGCCGCTCCTCGAGCTCGTCGGTGTCGATCCGGCCCGCGACGGCGTGGGCGCGGAGCTCCTCGGCGAGCTGCTCGCGGTCGGCGTCGGAGGCCCGCAGCGCCGGTCGGCCCGCGCGCGACCCGGCCGGACCCACGATGTCCTCGCTCATAGCGCAAAGATACGTCAATCGTGAGAGGGCGGGACCGATTTCCGCCACGAACATCTGTTCGTGTCTGGTAGAGTGGATGTGCGTGGATCAGATCGTCGTCTCAGGGGCCCGCGAGCACAATCTCAAGGACATCGACGTCACGATCCCGCGTGACTCGCTCACCGTGATCACCGGGCTCTCGGGGTCCGGGAAGTCCTCGCTCGCGTTCGACACGATCTACGCCGAGGGCCAGCGCCGCTACGTCGAGTCGCTGTCATCGTACGCGCGCCAGTTCCTCGGCCAGATGGACAAGCCCGACGTCGACTCGATCGAGGGGCTCTCGCCCGCGATCTCGATCGACCAGAAGACGACCTCGCGCAACCCTCGCTCGACCGTCGGCACGGTGACCGAGATCTACGACTACCTGCGGCTGCTGTGGGCGCGCATCGGCCATCCCCACTGCCACATCTGCGGGCGCCCGATCGCCGGCCAGTCGGCCGAGCAGATCATCGACCAGGTGATGGAGATGGAGGATGGGACGCGCTTCATGGTGCTCGCCCCGATCGTGCGCGGTCGCAAGGGCGAGTACGCCCGCCAGTTCGAGGAGCTGCGCGCCGAGGGGTTCGGCCGGGTCAAGGTCAACGGCGAGCTGCGCCGGCTCGACGAGGAGATCGTGCTCGACAAGAAGTTCAAGCACGACATCTCGGTCGTCGTCGACCGGCTGGTGATGAAGCACGACCTCCGCAAGCGGCTGGCCGACTCGGTCGAGACGGCGGTGACGCTCGCCGACGGGCTGGTGGAGATCGAGCTCGTCCCGCGTCCGGACGAGGAGACCGATGGCAAGCGCGGATCCTCACGTCTCCGAGAAGTTCGCCTGCCCGGTCCACGGCCCGTCGCTCGTCGAGCTCGAGCCGCGGATCTTCTCCTTCAACGCACCGCACGGTGCGTGCCCGCGGTGCACCGGCCTCGGCTCGCAGATGGAGATCGACCCCGATCTCGTCGTCCCCGACCCGACGCTGTCGATCGGCGAGGGCGCGATCGCGCCCTGGGCGGCGAGCGCCTCCAGCTACTACGACCAGCTCACCCAGGCGATCTCCGAGCGCTACGACGTCGACCTCGAGACGGCCTGGGAGGACCTGCCGCCCGACGCCCAGGAGTTCTTCCTGTTCGGGACCAACGGGGAGCGCATCGAGGTCTCCTACCGCAACCGCTTCGGTCGCCGTCGCTCCTACTCGACCCGGTTCGAGGGGATCGTGCGCAGCCTCGAGCGCCGCTACCGGGAGACCGACTCCGACGTCTCGCGCGAGAGGATCGAGGAGTACATGACGCTGCGGCCGTGCCCCGAGTGCAAGGGGGCGCGGCTGCGGCCCGAGTCACGGGCGGTGCTCATCGACGGCACCGCGATCCACGAGTTCTGCCATCTGTCGGCGCGCCGGGCGCTCGAGTGGATCCGCGGGCGCGAGTTCTCCGAGCACGACCGCCGGATCGCCCGGCTCGTCCTGCGCGAGATCGAGGAGCGACTGCAGTTCCTGGAGAACGTCGGGATCGGCTACCTCTCGATGGACCGGGCGTCGGCGACGCTGTCGGGCGGCGAGGCGCAGCGAATCCGGCTCGCCACCCAGATCGGCTCGTCGCTCGTCGGGCGTGCTCTACATCCTCGACGAGCCGTCGATCGGCCTGCACCAGCGCGACAACGAGAAGCTGATCGCGACGCTCGAGCGGCTGCGCAACCTCGGCAACACGGTGATCGTGGTCGAGCACGACGAGGGCACGATGCGCGCCGCCGACCACATCGTCGACATCGGGCCCGCGGCCGGCGAGCACGGCGGCCGCGTCGTCGCGGAGGGCACCGCCGACGAGGTCGCGCGCGTCGAGAGCTCGCCGACCGGCCAGTTCCTCGCGGGCACGCGGAAGATCGAGATCCCGCGCAGCGCCGGGACGCCGAGCGGATACATCGAGATCAAGGGCGCGGCCGAGAACAACCTGCGCGCGATCGACGTGAAGGTCCCGCTCGGGGTGCTGTGCAGCGTGTGCGGCGTCTCGGGCTCGGGCAAGTCGACGCTCGTCAACGAGGTGCTGCTCAAGTCGGTGGCCAACGCGCTGCACCGCACGCGCGTGCGTGCCGGCGCGCACAAGAAGGTCACGGGCCTCGATCAGCTCGACAAGATCATCAACGTCGACCAGTCGCCGATCGGGCGCACCCCCCGCTCCAACCCGGCGACCTACATCGGGCTGTTCGACCAGATCCGCGAGCTGTTCTCCAAGACCCAGGAGGCTCGCGCCCGCGGCTACAAGCCGGGCCGCTTCTCGTTCAACGTGAAGGGCGGCCGCTGCGAGGTGTGTCGCGGCGACGGACAGATCAAGATCGAGATGCATTTCCTGCCCGACGTCTACGTGCCGTGCGAGCAGTGCCACGGCAAGCGCTACAACCGCGAGACGCTCGAGGTCCGCTTCAAGGGCAAGACGATCGCCGACGTGCTGGAGATGGCAATCGAGGAGGCGCTCGAGTTCTTCGCCCACATCCCCAAGATCCGCCGGCGCGTACAGGCGCTCTTCGACGTCGGGCTGGGCTACATGCGGCTCGGCCAGCCGGCGACGACCCTGTCGGGCGGCGAGGCCCAGCGGGTCAAGCTCGCCGCCGAGCTGTCCAAGGTGGCGACCGGCCGCACGATGTACATCCTCGACGAGCCGACCACCGGGCTGCACTTCGCCGACATCCAGCGGCTGCTCGAGGTGCTCGCAACGCTCGTAGAGGCCGGCAACTCGGTCGTCGTCATCGAGCACAACCTCGACGTGATCAAGGTCTCCGACCGGCTGATCGACCTCGGGCCCGAGGGCGGGGACGAGGGCGGCCAGGTGATCGCCAGGGCACCCCGGAGCAGGTCGCGACGGTCGAGGGCTCCCACACCGGCCACTTCCTCGCCCCGCTCTGGGCCGGCGGCCGGGCGGCCCGGCGAAGGCGCGCCGGCGGGCCGGGCGGCGCGGGCGGGAACGGGTCGCGGTCGAAGGCCGGGTCGGCCGCGGCCGGGAACGGGTCGCGGTCCAAGGCCGGGTCGGCGGCGGGCGGGAACGGGTCACGGTCGAAGGCCGGTCGGCGCGAAGAACGGCGCGGCGACCAACGGCGGCTCGCGCGGCCGCGCCGCGAAGGCGCCCGCCGGCGCTGATGGGCGACCCAGAGCCCGGGGCGGCGGACCGCCCGGATCGCCGAGCTGCGGCTGTGGCTGCAGAAGTGGCGCTGGTATGAGCGCAGCTCGCTGCCCTGGAACCGCGCCCGGATCCACTACGAGCTGATGCGCCGCGGCGCGTTCGCCCGCTGGCCGATCCACGGCAACGTGCTCGAGGCGCTGCGCGAGGGACGCCTCGACGTCGGACGCGACACGCTGTTCGAGCCCGGGGTGTGGATCACCGCGCCCGGCCGGCGCGGGTCCACATCGGCTCCGGCACGTTCCTCAACCTCGGCGTGATGGTCGCCGCGATGGACCTCGTCGAGATCGGCGATCACTGCATGTTCGCCAACGGCTGCTTCATCACCGACGCCGATCACCGCGTCGACGATCCCTCCGGCCGATCACCTGGCAGGGCTTCACCAGCCGGGCCCGACCCGGATCGGCGACAACGTCTGGTGCGGCGCCAACGTCGTGGTGACCAGCGGCGTCACGATCGGCGAGCGCGCGGTGATCGGCGCCAACGCGGTCGTCACCGGCGACATCCCGCCGCACTCGGTCGCGGTCGGCGCCCCGCCCGCGTCATCCGCACCCTCCTGGCCGGCTGACACGCCCGCTCCGAGGCCGTCGCAAAGGGTCGAGGTGTCCGGGCCCGGCTCTCTAACTCAGATGCGCCTTGCTGATGGTGACGGTGAGCGAACGCATCTGCCGCTTGGCGTTGAGCACCGCAACGTGCAGCCGCATGCGCTTGAGCTTGTGGGCACGCACCCTCGTCCGCAGCGCCCTGGACTCCCGCAGGCTGCGGGGGCCGAGCGTCACCGTGGCCCGCCGGGCGGCGCGGCGCAGGGTGAGCACGAGCCGCCCGTGGGACAGGACCGCGGAGCGGAGCCTGGCGCCCTTGACGGTGACGCCGCGCACGAGCATCCGGTGGTGAACGGCGTGGCCGCGGAAGCGCAGGCCCGACGGCAGCGAGACCGTCATCCGGCGGATCTTCGGCCGGTGCCTGGCCGCCGAGACCCGGAACGTGAGCGCCGGCCGACCCGCGGCGAGACCGCGCACGCTGCGCCCCGACAGCCGGGTGCCCGAGGCGGTCGCGGTCGACCCGCTGCTCGTCGCGCTCGAGCCGGCGGTCGTCGACCCCGAGCCCGAGCCCGAGGGAGCTCACCCCGGGGCAGCCGACGACGCTGAACGACGACGACAGGCTGCGCGACATGTCGCCGTTCTGGTCGACGAGCTTGGCGGCCGCGGTGCCCGACGGCGTCGCGCAGTCAGTGTCGAACAGCGCCCTGGGGCCGCCGTCTAGCGTGACCGCGAGGCTCGTCAGCGGGATGTCCGGCAGGCCGCTGAACGTCGCGCTGTTGTGCACCAGGTCGATCGAGCCGGTGAGGGTGAGCGGGAACGGCGCCGGGAAGACGAGCGTGAGCGTGAGCCCGTTCGAGTTGCCGGTGAAGTACGCCCTGCCGGTGAGCGGCGGTCGGGTACAGCGAGGACTGCGCGGTCACCGACCCGACCTGCGGGCAGTTGCCGGACAGCGTCTGGCAGAGGTTGGCGAGCGAGCCGAGGTTCGGCCCGAGCACCGCGGTCGGGAAGCTGAGCGAGACCGACTGGCTCGGCGCCATGCTCCCGGTCTCGGTGACGTTCGTGGTGAGCGCGACGCCCTTGTCGGCGCTGTCCTTGCTCGCCGACGCCGTGAACGACGGGTTGTACGAGAGCGCGCCGCAGCCGGTCACCGAGAGCGGCTGGCTCAGCGTCTGCGTGCCGGGGCTCTGGTAGCTGTCGACCGTCGCGGTGAGGTTCGCCGGGCTGGACGGGCACGTCGTCGGGTAGCGCAGGCCGTCGAACGTGCTGGCGATCTGGGTGATCGAGATCGGGGCGGCGTTCACCTTGCCGAGGATCGCAGCGTGAGCGTCAGGGTGTCCGGCAGCAGAGCTTGATCGTCGCGCCGACGCCGTCCGGGTCGCCGCTCGGCCGGATCAGCACGTCGCCGGTCGGATCCGAGTTGCTCGACGAGCTCGAGGCTGTAGACCTCGAGGCCCGCCAGGTCGCCCGGGCGATGGCGGCTTGACCAGGTAGAACGACACCGGGACCGACGACCGGCAGCGGGAGGCTGCCGAGAATCGAGGAGGTCCGGCTGGGCGGTCACCGTGCCGCTGCCGACCTGGCACGCGGCCGTCGGGCTCCCGGAGGCGGCGGTCGTCAGGCACTCGCCGTCGTCGATCGCCGCGTTGGCGAGCAGGCCGGGCGGCAGGTTGATCGTGAGGTCCTTCGGCGAGTCGGCCGTGCCGGTGTTCGAGAAGCTCAGATTCAGTGCCGAGGTTGTGGCTCGCGCCCGCGCTCGTGCCGGCGCTCTGGTCGAGCGACAGCGAGGCCGTCGAGGTCGCCATCGCCGCGGGGGCGGCGACGGCGGTCGGCGGCCGCCACCGCCGCCACGGCGAGGAGCTGGCGCGGACGCATCTGGGTTCCTTTCATGCGATCAGAGCCCCAGGCGCCGGATGGTGACGTGGAGCGTGACCGCTTGCCCGAGGAGGTCCGGACGAGCACGGTGAGTCGCAGGCGCTTGAGCTTCTTGTGCATCGCCCGGCCGTCCGAGCGGCGACGGACTCGCGCATCCCCTTGGAGGTCACCGTCACGCGTCACCGAGCGCACCGGGCGGCGGAACGTCAGCAGACAGTGGCCCTTGGCGGATCCGCTCGGACTGGAGCCTGCGCGCCCTTCACGGTGAGGCCGCCGAGGATGCGGCGGCACCTGGTGGACCTTGTGGCTGCGGAACGAGAGCCCCTTGGGCAGTTCGACGCGTCAGCGGCTGCAGCTTCGTGTGCCGGGCGGCGTGCACGGTGAAGCGCAGCGAGGGCCGGCGCCGGCAGGCCGGAGATGCGCTCGGCGGAGATCCGCGGCCGGCTGCGGCGAGCCCGAGCCCGAGCCGGAGCCCGAGGAGCCGCACCCCTGGATCGTGAAGTGCGCGGACGGGGAGGCGGTCTTGTCGCCGTTCTGGTCGGTGAGCGTCGAGGTCGAGACGTTCGTCGGCGTCCCGCAACTGGTGTCGAACAGCCCGGCCGACCCGCCGTTGAGCGCGACCGTGAGGTTGGTGAGCGGGATGTCCGGCAGGCCGCTGAACGTCGTGGTGTTCGTCGTCAGGTCGACGGCGCCGACCAGCGTGAGCGGGAACGGCGCCGGGAACACGATCGTGAGCGACAGCCCGTTCAGCGTGCCCGTGAGATAGGCGTTGCCGGTGAGCGGGGTCGGGTAGTCGGGCGAGGCGGCGGTCACGCTCCCGACGGGCTTGCAGGTGCCGCTCGACACCGACGAGCAGAGGTCGGAGGCCGGTGAGCGCGCCCGCCATGCTCGAGCGCGGGAAGGTCAGCGAGACCGTCCCGTTCGGGGACTCCGACGCGGTCTGGGTGATCGTGGTCGAGATCGCGACCGCCTTGTCGTGCGCGTCCTTGACCGCGGTGAGCGAGTACTGCGGGTTGTACGGGAGCGCGCCGCAGCCGGTCACCGTCAGCGGCGTGGACGCGGTGACCGGCGTCGAGGGAGCGTTGTAGGAGGTCGCGCTCAGGCTGACGCTCGCCGGCGTCGACGGGCAGGTGGCGGGGAAGCGCACGCTGCTGAACGTCGAGCTGATGTCGGTGAGGTCGACGGGAACGCCGTTGAGTGAGTTCGGCAGGCTGAGGTCGAGAGTGACGCCGACGCCGTGGGGGTCGCCGGAGGGCCGGATCACGATCGCGTCGTCGCACCGACCTGGTCGCCCTGGCTGGTCGCGACCGCGAGGCCCGCCAGGTCGCCGGCGGCCGGGGGCGGCACGAGGAAGAAGTCGACGGGCGTCTGGGCCGGGACCGCGCCGTCGATGTAGGCGGTGACCGTGCCCGAGCCGATCTGACAGGTCGTGTCGGTGATGTCGAACGTCTTCAGGCAGTTGCCGTTGTCGATCGACGCGTTGGCGAGCACGCCGGGCGGCAGATCGAGCGTCACCGACTTGGGGGAGTCGTTGTAGACGCCGGCCGACGACGAGGGAGTGAACTTGAGGTCGAGGCCGAGGCTTCCGTTGCTGCCCGCGGCGACCGGCGTGGACGACGTGACGCTCATGCTCGCGGTCACCGAGGCCGAGGCTGCCGGCACGAAGCCCATCAATCCGGCGAGAACGACGATGCCCGTGAGGGCGCGCCCACGCATTCCTTGCCACATGCTGTCTTCTCCCTGTCAGTTACCCGTGGGGGTTACCCGTGGGCGACGGTCCCTATGCGCCGGAAACCGGCGTGTGTTCGACGGCCGCAGTACGCGAGCGTACCACTCGAGTGCGCGCGGCGCGAGGAGTGCGGCTGCTAGGAGCTCTTGATGACGATGCCCTCGATGATGTTGGCGGCGCGCTCCGTCGCGTCGACGCCGGCCTCGAGGCGCTCGAACAGGTCCTTCCAGCGGATCACGACCATCGGGTCGATACCGCCGTCGAACAGCGAGGCGACCGCCTCGCGGGTGATGCGATCGGCTTCGTTCTCCAGGCGGTTGACCTCGACGGTGCGGCGGGTGATGTCCGGCCGTTCCCCGCAACTCGCCCAGCGCCTGGGAGATCTGCTCGGTGGCGTCGGCGAGCACCCGGGCCAGGCGGATCGACTGCTCCATCGGAGCCTCGATCTTGTACAGCCCGAGGTAGTCGGCGACCTCCTCGACGTAGTCGACGACGTCGTCGATCGACGAGGCGAGCGCGAGGATGTCGGCGCGCTCGATCGGCGTCACCGACGTGTGGTTCATCCGGTCGATGATGTCGTGGGTGATGCGGTCGCCCTCGTGCTCGAGGTCGAGGATCTCACCGGCGAGCTGCGCGTTGTCCGGCCAGTCCGGCGAGGAGCTCGTGGAGCATCCCCGCCGCGCTCGTCATGTTCCGCCCTGCCTCCTCGAAGAGCTCGAAGTAGACCCGGTCCTGGGGGGCGAGGTCGTTCGCGAAACGTCCCATTCGACCTCGGAAATCTACTGTTCCGCCGGCCAAATCCTCTCTGAAGCGTCCGAAGCTCGGCGTCGTCGATCGAGTAGAAGTGCTCGGGGCGGGGAAGACGTGGCGGCGGACCTCGCCGGCGTACCGGGCGACGCCGGCGATCATGTCGGCGCCGACGTCGGCATAGCGCTTGACGAACCGCGCCGCGTGGCCGTCCTGGATGCCGAGCAGATCGTGGAAGACGAGCACCTGGCCATCGGTCGCGTCGCCGGCGCCGATCCCGATCACCGGGAGCTCGAGCGAGCTCCATCAGCGTCTCGGTGACGGCGGCCGGAATCGCCTCCAGCACCAGCGCGAAGCAGCCCGGCTCGCTCGAGCAGCCGCGCATCGCGCGCGAGCGCGAGCGCCGCCCGCGCGGTCCGGCCCTGTGCGCGGTAGCCGCCGAGCGCGGTCGCGGTCTGGGGGGTGAGCCCGAGATGGCCCATCACCGGGATCCCGGCCTGCACGATCGCCCGGGCCGGTCGACGCTCGTGCCGCCGCGCTCGAGCTTGACCGCGTCGCACGCCCGCCTCCTTGACGAACCGCTGCGCGGACGCGATCGCCTGCGCGTCGCTCTGCTCGTAGGATCCGAACGGCAGGTCGGCGACGAGCATCGGCGTGCGACAGCCCGCGCCGCGTCGCGGCCGCGAGCATGAGCATCTCCTCGATCGAGACGGGCACGGTCGACGGATGGCCGAGCACGGTCATCGCGCCCGAGTCGCCGACGAGCACGACGTCGACGCCCGCCTGCTCGGCGACCCGGGCGGACGGGTAGTCGTAGGCGGTCATCATCACGATCGGCTCCCCGAGCCGCTTCATCTCGGCCAGACGCGGCAGCGTCACCGGCAGCGGCCGCTCGAGGCTCTCGGGGACGGGGGTGCGCGGGGTGGCGGGCATCGGGGTCGGGCTCCTCTACGCGGTCCGCGCCGCGATTGCAGTCGCGGCCGCGTGGTCGGGGTGCCGGTGGGCACCGGGGGCGGGGACGGCGAGGTTGTCGATCAGCCGCACCGCGCCGACCCGCGCGGCGAGGACCGCGAGCGCGTCACGGTCGAGGACGGCGAGCGGCGCCATCGTGAGCGGGTCGACGAGCGTCAGGTACTCCAGCTCCGCGCCCGCGGCGGCAAGGAGGGCCCGGCCCTCCATGGTCGCGGCCCCGGGATCGCGCTCCCCGCCCGCGACGGCCGCGCGCACGCTCACCAGCGCCGCGTGCAGCGCGCCGGCGCGGGCCCGCTCCGACGGCGACAGCAGCGCGTTGCGGCTCGACATCGCCAGGCCGCCGGGCTCCCGCACGGTCGGGCAGGCGACGATCGCGCAGGGGATGTCGAGGTCGGCGACCAGCCGGCGCACGACCGCCAGCTGCTGCGCGTCCTTCTCGCCGAAGTAGGCGCGGTGCGGGCCGGCCATGTTGAGCAGCTTGGTCACGACGGTGGCGACGCCGTCGAAGTGGCCGTGGCCGCGATGCGCGCTCTCCAGCCCCTCCGCCGGCCCGCCGACCGAGACCGCGGTGGCGAAGCCCGGGGGATAGATCGCCTCGGGCGCGGGCACGAACAGGATGTCGACGCCGGCAGCGGCGGCGAGCGCCCGGTCGCGCGCCTCGTCACGCGGGTAGCTGCGCAGGTCCGCGGCCCGGTCGAACTGGCGCGGGTTGACGAACAGCGACATGACGACCACGTCGCCCTCGCGCCGCGCCCGGGCCAGCAACGAGAGGTGGCCGTCGTGCAGCGCGCCCATCGTCGGGACGAGGCCGATCCGCCGGCCGGCGCGCCGGGACCGGCCGAGCGCCGCGCGCAGCTCCGCGACCGTGTGGGCGATCAGCACCGGTCGACCCCCGTCGGCGCGTCGGGCCGCCGTCGAGACCCGCGGAGTGTGAGGGCGCGTGTGCGAGGAGCCCGAAGGCGCCGTTCCAGTTCCCGCATGGGAGATACCGGTCGGTGTGGGGAGAAGAGATTGCTGCTGTTTGCGGAGTCCGCCCCGCCTCGGGCGGTCGCGGCTCGCAGCCGAGAGCATACCCTGGGCCGTGGTGTGAGAAGTGCCGAGGAACGCCGCGAGCAGCTGAAGGAGGTCTACGGGCGCGCGCTCGGGTGCACCGCCTGCCCGCTGCATCAGACCCGCACGACGGTCGTGTTCGGGGCCGGCAGCGCGGACGCGGACCTGATGTTCATCGGCGAGGGGTCCGGGGGCGAGCGAGGACGAGCAGGGGCTGCCGTTCGTCGGCCGGGCGGGGAAGCTGCTCGACACGCTGCTGCAGGAGATCGGGCTGGAGCGCGCTCGGTGTTCATCGCCAACGTCGTCAAGTGCCGCCCGCCCGGCAACCGCGACCCCCACCCGGAGGAGATCGAGTCCTGCCATGCCGTTCCTGCGCTCGCCAGGTCGAGCTGATCGAGCCCCGGGTGATCTGCACGCTCGGGAACTTCTCCACCAAGCTGCTGCGCGGCGATCCGACGGGAATCTCGCGGCTGCACGGGCAGGACGAGGTGCGGACGATCGGGCGCCCGCACGATGCGGCTGCTGCCGCTGTTTTCCATCCCGCGGCCGCGCTCTACACGCCGTCCATCGCTGCAGACGCTGCGCGACGACTTCGCCCGGATCCCGGCGCTGCTCGCCGCGCCGCTCCACGGCCAGCCCGGCCCGGCCGAGGATCCAGAACCGGCCGAGCCCGACCGCCGGTCTCACCCTGAGGTCAGAGCTCTAAGGTCGGCGTCTCGGAGCCGATCTCGCCGGAGCAGCTCGGCCTGTTCTGATTCGGCCTCCATAAAGTCGTCGGGATGGAAGGACGCTTCCACACCGACGGCGCGGCGCAGACCGAGGCGCTCGGCGCCCGGCTGGCCGCGTCTGGGCGACGGCGAGCTCGTGCTCGTCGAGGGCGAGCTCGGCGCCGGCAAGACGACGTTCGTCCGCGGCGCGGCGCGCGCGCTGGGGGTGACCGTTCCGGTGACGAGCCCGACGTTCACGATCGGGCAGCGCTCCCGGCGGCCCGTGGCCGCACCGTCGCGCACGTCGACCTGTACCGCCTGACGACGCTCGAGGATGAGGATCCGGAGTTGTTGGCCGACTACCTGGGGCCGCAGACGATCGCGTTCGTCGAGTGGCCGCGCGGCTCCGAGCAGGCGCTCGCCGCGCTCGCGCGGCCGGTCGCGCGGGTGCGGCTGGAGCACGACGGCGGCGACCGCCGCACCGTGACGGTCGCATGAGGGTGCTCGGCCTGGACACCGCGACCCGCGCGACGGCCGTCGCCGTCCTGGATACCGAGACCGAGACCGTGCACGAGCGGCGCGACGACCCGCCCGCCGAGGGCCGGCCGCGGCACACCACGCAGCTGCTCGGGCTCGCGGCGCAGGCGCTCGCCGGGGCGGGCACCGACTGGTCGGGGATCGGCCTGATCGCGGTCGGCACCGGCCCCGGGACGTTCACCGGGATCCGGATCGGGATCGCGACCGCGCGCGCGCTCGCGTGTGCGCGCGGCCTGCCGATCGCCGGCGTCTCCACGCTGCGCGCGCTCGCCGCGTCCGCGGCCGGTGCCGAGACCGGGGAAGAGCTGCTGCTGGCGGTGCTCGACGCGCGGCGCGGCGAGGTGTTCGCCGCCGGCTGGCGCGCCGGGCGAGGTGCGGGGCGGCGCCGCGCCGGCTGCTCGCCCCGCGGGCGCCTGTGATCCCGTACAAGGAAACCTGGTCGCCGCCAAAAAGGCCAAATCTCAAGGCGATAATTGCAGGGACAGTGAACAGGCACCAGCAATTTGCGGCTATCCATCAGGTTTTTAATAGAAATAAACCCAAATGCCGCCGAACGTCATTAATCCCCAAAAATAACCTACCGCGTGCGCGCCGGTAGTTTCAGAATTAAAATGGTGGTATTTAAACAGAAACTTCGGACATGCAATACGGATACGCCCTGTTCTGTTCCAACATAGGCGAACAAGGCGATAAAATATAAGATCACTACCGGCTTTTTAAGCGATACGT
>CAVPBY010000054.1:0-15664 GCA_963702225.1 uncultured Solirubrobacteraceae bacterium
CGGCGAGGCCGCCGGCGCCGATGCCGCAGCCGTTCCCGTCGGCGCGAGCTGAGCGGTTCAGTCGATCTGGTGCTCGTCGACGCCAGACGAGGTCAGCTGGCTCACCGTGTCGTCGTCGGGCGCAGCTCCGTCCCGCGGGAGCTACGCCCACTCCAAGCCCACCCCGAAAACCCATCTCAGGCAAAGGACCAGAACTCATGATTTTGATCACCGGAGCCACCGGCCACGTCGGGTCGGAACTCATCACAGCGCTCCTCCCCACCCAGGCAGGGCACATACGGGTCCTCACCCGCAATCCTGACGCGGTGTTCCCCGACGGCACCCAGAAGGTCGTGGCCGACCTCGGTGACAGTGACCTCGCACCCGTGCTGGACGGTGTGCATGCAGTGTTCTTGCTCACCGAGGGGCTCAACATCGCCGCCCACGATCACCGGCTTGTCGCCGCGGCGCGGCTGGGAAGCGTGGAGCGGATCGTCAAGCTGTCTGTGCTCAGCGTCGGACACGGCGCCACCGATCCGATCACCACCTTGCACCGCGCCGGCGAGGAGGCGATCCGCGACAGCGGCATCGGGTGGACGTTCCTGCGGCCGACCGCGTTCATGTCCAACGCGCTCAACTGGGCGCCGATGATCGCGGCAGATCAGGTCGTGCGCGCCCCGTTCGCCGAGGGCCGGGCCGCCGTCGTCGACCCGGCAGACATTGCAGCGGTCGCGGCGGCCTGCCTCACCCATGACGGCGACAACCACCCGGTCTACGAGCTCACCGGCCCCGAACCGCTCAGCCCCCGTGACCAGGTCGCAATCCTCAGCCAGGTGCTGGGCCGCGACCTGCGCTACGCCGAAGCCGATCCGGGCGCCGCACTCGCGCAGTGGATCTCCTATCGGCATGCCCGAGGAGCTGGCGCACGCTGTCATCGAGCAATTCCGCTCCACCCTGAAGCCGTACAACTCCGAGCCGACAGGCGACATCACCGAGAGTCACGAGGCGCCCAGCACGCAGCTTCACCGACTGGGCCCAGATCCACCGCACCGAGCTCCTCACGCCCGCCAGCTGGTGAACAGATAAATGCCGGCGACCGCGTGCGCAGGGTTGTACGACATCTACCGCTCGCCTTCGGACGCGCTCGACGGGAACCCTACGGCCGATCGAGCTCCACCGAGAGCTCGATCGGCTCGCACCGCGGATCGACATCCCCAGCCTGCTCGCCAGGCGCACAACTGGACGAGGCTCACCGGCCACATGACGCACGCCGCCGGCGCGGACCCCAGGATGGGTTGATCTGCAACAACATCTGCACGCCGCGCCGCTCGCCCGGGGCATGAACATCGGGCCTGCCCGGATGGCCGAGCGCTGCTCGGGGTGAGCTACCGGTAGCTGGCATGGACGACCCAGTGGTACCCCCGGCGACGACCAGCTCGCCGCCGCCCGGATGAGCCGGAAGTCGGGCCCGCCGATGTTCAAGACGCGATCGGACCAGATCCGTCATCAAGGCCGACGTACGCGATGAGTCAGAGGTGCAGCAGCTCGTCGGCGGAGCCATCGAGCACTTCGGTCAGCTCGACGTCGTCGTCAACAATGCGGGCGCCAGGCGCGATCGTGAACGTCAGCTCGATCTACGCGTGAAGGGGTTCCCGCTCAACGCCCCGTACGTGGCCAGCAAGCACGCAATCATCAGCCTGACGCGCGTCGCCGCGCTGGAGCCCGCTGCGCGCGGCATCCGCGTCAGCGCGGTCGCGCCCAGCCCGGTGCAAACCGCGATGCTCGACCGAGTGACCGGCGGCGGGGAAGAGGCCGAGGCCGCCTTCCTGTCAACCATTCCCGTGGGAGGTGCCGGCGACCAACGGGAGATCGCTGACGCGATCGGGTTCATCGCCTCGTCTCAGGCGAGCTTCTTGACCGGCCAGACGATGTTCCTCGACGGCGGGGTCACCGCTCCCTGACGCCAAATCGAAAGGGCGAGCCGTCGGGCTCGCCCTTTCGACCAGCGATTAGGCCTCTCCATCACTAAGGCGACACCATCATCTACCGCGGGCGGCCGACACCACCAGATTGATTCTCGCGACGCTGTGCCTCGCGAGTTTCATGGCGACGCTCGATCTCTTCGTCGTCAACGTCGCGCTTCACGACATCGGCCACGACCTCGGCAGCTCACAGCTCTCGGACCTGCCGTGGATCCTGAACGCCTACAGAAACAGCCTGATCTACAGAGACTTGCTCATGCCGCCGATGGGGCTCGAACCCACGACCTTGGGTAAAAAGATCGACAAACCCAGGCATTTACGCCGATCAAGGGTGACGTGAGGTCGTCTCGCTTCGCTGCGATCACCATGGAACTGCCGAGTCGGGGACAAAGATCGTGACAAAGTTCGCCGACCATCGAACAAGCTCGCGCTGATTGGAGACGCCAGCGGGTTCGTCGAGGGGGGCGTCAACTTTGAGCCGTCGTAGAGCGCTCACACGCGGCCAGACAAGCTCAGTTGGAGTCGCGACCCCGCAGCAGCGTCGCGAACGCCACCGCGGCGCCGAGCACGATCCCGTTGATCGTCTCGTTCCAGGTGAACGGCACGCCGCCGATGATCAGCCCCTGGCCGATGAAGACGACGGCCAGGCCGCCGACGAGCGTCCCCCAGATGTGAAAGCGCCCGTCGGAGATGATCACCGTCGACAGGAAGCCGCCGCGTACGCCGGCAACAGGTAGCCGGACGCAAGACCCGGAACCGCAGTCCCCTGGTTGGCCGCCAAAACCATTCCCGAGACGGCGGCGACCAGGCCGGTCAATACGAACGCGGTGATCGTGTAGCGGGCGACGGGCACCCCGGCCAGTCGCGCCGCCGTGGGGTTGCCGCCGATGGCGTACAGCGCGCGCCCAAACGCGGTGTATCGCATCAGCACCCACCCGAGGATCACAATAAACAGCAGGAACATGACCTCCCACGGGACGACGCTCATCAGGTGATGAGCGAAGCCGACGCCGACCGCGACCACCACCGTGCAGACAGCGGTGATCGTCCATAAGCGGCGATCGCGACGCTCGGGCGGCCGGTACTCGGTGGCCGTCATGGCGATGCAGACGACGATCGCCGCAGCGCCGAGCCAGGCAACCCACGCGGGCGCGAGCAACTGGAAGCTGCCGAACGCGTGCAGCCCGGTGAACCAGGTCGGCAGGCTGTGGCCCGGGCTCTGGGTGATCTGCTGGCCGCCGGAATAGATGACCGAGACGCCCTCGAACACGCCTCCGGTGGCGAGCGTGGCGATGAACGCGTTCACGCGCACGCGCACGACGAGGAAGCCGTTGAGCAGCCCGCCGGCGGCACCGACGCACATGACGATCGCGATGATCAGCACGAGCGGCAGACCCTGGTTAACGCTGAAACCGACGGTGAGGAACACCGAGAGGGTCGCCATCGAGGCGACGCTGAGGTCGAACTGACCCGCCGAGAGGCACATGACCAGCCCCAGAGCGACGATCGTCACCGGGACGTTCTGGTAGGCGTCGAAGTCGAGCGCCTTGAGCTGAGGAACTTGCCGCCGAGCCAGATCCCGTAGATCGGGCCGAAGATCATGAAGAAGACGACGACGCTCGCCAGGCGGGCGAATACGTCGCGGCGCTGCGGGCGTCCCACCTCGCCGACAGGGTCCGAGGATCTTCCCGGCTCTCAAATCCTGTTCGGTGGGCTCTTCCTCGAGCACCTGGTCGGTCTGGTCGGTCATGGGGCTCCTCATCACATCGCGAGTTCTTTGAGAGACGACCAGTCGCGCGTCTGAGACCCCTCCAACAGGGTCAGACCGTCGCCGCGCACGACTCCCAGTCGGTCTGAGATGGCCAGCACCTCTTCCAGATCGGAGCTGGCCACGAGGATCGCGGTCCCCGCCTCCTTGAACTCGTCGATCAGGTCGTAGATCTCGGCCCGGGTGTGCACGTCGACGCCGAGCGTCGGCTCACACAGGACGACGACGTCTGGCTCCTCGAGCAGAACGCGGCCGATCAGCACCTTCTGCTGGTTGCCGCCCGACAGCTCGCGGATCGCCTGATCGATCCCCTGCGCCTTGACGCCCATCCGCTCGCAGATGGCGCGCACGTCGCGCCGCTCGCGGCGCAGATCGAGCAGCTGCGCCCGGGAATGGCGGTAGCGGTGCAGTGAGGAGATGGTCGCGTTCCAGTGGATCGTCTGGTCGAGCATCAACCCCTCGCGCCGGCGGTCCGGAGGCAGGAAGGCGACGCGATGCGGACCCGACAGCTCGCGGCGACCGTGGACCGGTCGGCTGACCCCGGCGGCGATCCGAGCCAGCTCGTGCAACCCCGAGCCGACCGGGCCGGTGACGCCGAGCACCTCGCCCGGATACAGCGCCATGTCGACGCCGTGGATCCGCCGCCCGCTCACACCCGACAGCGTCAAATGCGGCTGGCCGCGGTCAGACCCGGCCACACCGCTGACCTGCTCGCGGGTCACCGAGCTCATGCGCCCGCTGCTCATCGCATCCGCGATGCCGGCGGCGTCGATCCCCTCGACCGGGCGGTCGAGCGACAGCTGCCCGTCGACGAGCACGACGAGCCGATCGCACGCTTCGATGATCTCTCCCAGGCGGTGGCTGACGACGACGATCGCCGCGCCGTCGGCGGCGAGGTCGCGCAGCCGGGCGAGCAGCCAGCTCGCGGACTCGGCCGGCAGCGCGGCGGTCGTCTCGTCGACGACGATCACGCGCTTGTCGCGAGTCAGCAGCCGCGCAATCGCCAGCAGGCTCTTCTCGGCTGTCGCCATATCTCCGACCAGCTGGTCGGGATCCGCGGTCAGGCCGACGCGCACCAGCGCCGCCAGTGCGGCCCGGCGCTCGGCCCCGCGCCGTAGGAACACCCCGGCCGCCCGGCCGCCGGGGACACCGAGGCGGACGTTCTCGGTGATCGTCAGCGTATCGATCACACCCAGGTCCTGATGCACGACCCCGATGACGTCACGTGCGCTCGTGCCGCCGCCGGCCGTGATCTTGCCCCGATCGGCGTGGTACACGCCGTCGAGCAGCTTGACCAGGGTGGACTCCCCGCTCCGTTCGGGCCGACGAGGCCGACAACCTCGCCGGCCCGCAATTGGAGGGACACTCCGGCCACGGCCGGCCGACCGCCGAAGCTCTTCCAGACATCCTCGAAGCTGACGAGGACCTCCGGCTGAGCATCAGCGGCGGCGGCCGTGGCGCATCAGCCCTTGCCCCAGTCCTTCTCGAACATCGCGCGGAAGTTGCCCGCGGGCTCCGCGTCGGGGGCGGCTTTGTCGTACTTCGCCGCGTTGGCGTGGGTGATCAGCTCCACCGGGAGGTTGGACGCGTCCCACAGCGGCTTGCCCGCGAAGTGGCGCGCCATCTCGTCGACGGCCGCCCATGACTCATACGGGATCGGGGCCGCGGTCGTCGCAATCGAGTTGGGCGGATTTCCGGCGAGCAGCTGCTGGTAGAAGGGCAGGAGTCCGCCGAAGGAGACGAACTTCACGTCCGTGCGTCCCGCCTGCTGAGCAGCCTGGGCGAACGGTGCCGCAGCGGTGTCATACGGCGCGATGATCACGTTGATCATTCCCTTGGGGTGCGCTGACAAGAACGCGGTGAGCAACGGTACACCCGGCGCGATCGCGTCCTTGACCGTCATCTTCTGGACGACCACCTTGCACCCGGGGCAGTGTGCCTTCAGGTAGCCGATCGCCGCCTTGTTCTGCGTGATCGTCTCACCGAACTCGGCGTCGGCGAAGACCGCGACGGTCCCCTTGCCGTTGGTGAGGGCGATCGCGTCCTGTGCCTGAGCGATGCCGGCCTTGATCGCGGACGGATCGGTGTGGATGACGCCCTTCACCGCGCTCGGGTTCGGGTCAGGCCCGCAGTTGACACACACCACTGGGATGTGCGCGGCGTGGGCGGTGTTGACCGCCGACGCCACCGAAGACGGGGTGATCGCGACGAGGAAGATCCCGGCGTAGTGATTCTGGACGGCCTGCTCGATCAGACCCGACTGCGTCGTGGGACTAAATTGGCCGTCGAACGGCGCGGGGGTCGTCCAGCCGGCCGCCTTCGCCGCCTGCGCGACGTACGGCACGACCTCCTTGGCACCCTGCCCGAGAGGCCCGCCGCGATGATCGCCACCTTGCGGCTACCGGGCGAGACCGGTCCGGGGGGCTTGGGAAACGCCAGGCCACCCGGCGTCGAGATCTTCGCCAGCGCTGCCTTGGCCGCCGCGACCTCGCCGGATGCGCCCGAGCCCGCGGACGTCGTGGTGCCACCGGACGATGTGCTCGTTCCCCCGGAGGCCTGCGTTGAGCTGCCGCCACCAGACGTGGAGCTGCCACCTCCACTGGACCCCGACGAGCTCGACCCGCAGGCCGCCACGAACAGGCCCAAGGCCAATATCGCGACCACGAGCAAGCCGCTACCGAGCCTTCTCCTTTTTCTCATCTATCGACCCTCTCCTCGAGTCAAACCCGAGTTCTGCTCGGGTGCGGAGTGTATACAACGGCGCCACTATGGCGCGCCGCCGGTTGCTGTCAACCCTTTGTTCTTCCCAGATTTCCGCTAATATTCCTAACATTGCTAGAGAGGGGACTGAGCGGACTTGGCAAGTTTGCATACTATCTGGACCTGAGGCCCTGTATAGCGACGAGGGATCAGACCCGATGAATCCGTTTGCCACCCATCTCGACACGTCGGCCCGCGAGTACGGCGAAGCGCCCTATCTGCGCACGCCGAACCCGACCGCCGAGGACGTCTCGTTCGTCGCCTTTCGAGAGCGCACACTCGACCTCGCAGCAGCGCTGCGCGCTGAAGGCGTCGGCTTCGGCGAGCGAGTCGCGCTGCTCATCGACAACCGGCCCGAGTTCGTCATCGCCTGGTACGCCTGTCAGATCATCGGAGCGACGGCCGCGGCGCTCAATCCGACCCTCCCGGAAGACACCCAGCGCCATCTGCTGGCGCTGATCGAGGCGCGCGTCTGCCTGGAGGCGATTGCCGAGCGCTCGTCCGCCACCGACACGGCACTCGCCGCCGAACACGTCCGGGTCATCCAGGTCGCGCAGACCGCGCGCGGCGGTGGCGAAGGTCTGGCGGTCGCCGACCTGCCGACTGGGCACCCCAGCCAGATCATCTTCAGCTCCGGCACGACCGGCCGGCCCAAGGGCGCGATCCAGACCTCCGACGTGCTCAACGGCCTGCTGATGACCGCTGAGCGGATCGGCCTCACGCCTGAGGACCGTCTGATCATCAGCTCGCCGATGTTCCACGGGCTGGCGCAGAGCTGGTACCAGTACGGACTCGTCCTCGGCAATCCGGTGCTCGTCATGCCGCGGTTCTCCGCGAGCCGCTACTGGGATGTCGTGCGCGAGTACGGCATCACCGCCATGCAGCACGTCGGCGCAATGCTCTCCTACCTGGTCCGCCAGGAGCCGCGGCCCGACGACTTCGACAACCCGCTGCGGCTGACGTTCGGGGTCGGCGCGCCTCCGCCGGTCTGGGAGGAGTTCCAGCGGCGGTTCGGGGTCGAGGTCATCGAGTTCTACGGGATGACCGAGGTCGGCTTGCTCGCGTTCAACACCCGCCCCGGGCGTGTCGGCTCGGTCGGTCGCTCGGCCGGGGCCCTGGACGTCAAGCTCGTCGACGAGCACGGCGCGACCGTCCCAACCGGCACGGTCGGCGAGGCGTGGTCGCGTCCGATCGGGCCCGGCGGATGCGCCCCAACTACTTCGGTGACCCTGCGGCGACCGCCGCGGCGGAGACCGACGGCTGGTTTCGCACCGGCGATCTGCTCTACGCCGACGAGGACGGATACATGTACTTCGTCGGGCGGGCCAAGGAGTCATTGCGCCGCCGCGGGGAGAACATCGTCCCCGAGGACATCGAGCGGATCGTCGTCGAGCTCGACGGCGTGCTGGGCGCGGCGGCGGTCGGCGTCCGCTCCGAGCACGGCGATGACGACATCAAGCTCTGCCTGATCCTCGACGGCCCCGAACCTGAGCCTAGCGAGGCCGAGGTCCAGCGACTCACCGACGAGGTCCGCGCCGCGCTTCATCCGTCGGTGCAGCCGCGGTACCTGTCTTTCACCGGGCGTTTCCGACGACCGCCACCAACAAGGTCCAGCGGCTGCGGCTGCGGGACGAGACCGGCCCGCGCATCTGGGATGTCGAGGCGCGCGCCTGGACCGAGGGGCGGACCGCCCCCGAGGGAACGACCGCATGACCGCACCCACGCCGCCGCTGGACGGGATCACCGTCGTCGATTGCAGCGAGATGTCACCCGGGCCGTACTGCACCCAAGTGCTCGCCGACCTCGGGGCCGACGTGATCATGATTGAGCGACCGCGCCCGGGCGCCCCTGATCCGACGCTCAGCCGCCTGGACTCGCTGCGTCGCGGCAAGCGCTCCATCGTCGTCGACCTCAAGGCCGACGGCGGCCCGGAGTTCGTGCAGCGGCTGGTCGCGGGCGCCGACGTGTTCGTCGAGGGGTGGCGACCGGGGGTCGCGGAGCGGCTCGGGCTCGGCTTCGACGCGCTGCGCGAGCTCAACCCGCAGCTCGTCTACTGCTCGATCACCGGCTTTGGCCAGCGCGGCCCCAATCGCAACCTCGCCGGTCATGACCTCAACTTCCTGGCCCTGTCAGGGCTGCTCGGGATGGTCTCGGAGACGGCGGGCGGTCCGGTCCCGCCGATCAACGTGCTTGGCGACTACGCCGGTGGTGGCCTGGCCGCCGCCTTCGCGATCGTCACCTGTCTGTTCGCACGCGAGCGTGGGGGCACCAGCGACCAACTCGACGTCTCGATGACCGACTCGATCGTCTCGTTCCTAGGCCCGCACATCAGCCGGTCGTCGCTGTCAGACGAGTATCCGACGCCCGGCTCCCACTACCTTGCGGGCGGCTTCCCGGCCTATCGCTCCTACCGCTGCTCAGACGGCGGCTGGATGAGCGTCGGCGCGATCGAGCCGCGGTTCTTCGACGCGCTCGTCCACGGGATGGGGCTCGATGATCTCGTCGGCGCGGCCAACGACGCAGCACGTCGCGAGGAGGTTGCCCAGCGGCTGGAGCAGGCGTTTGTCACCGACACGCGTGAGAACTGGTTCGAACGGTTGCGCGATGTCACCTGTGTCGCGCCGGTTCTCTCGCTGGAGAAGCTCGAGACCGATCCCGGGATGTCCGACCGGCTCGTGACTGTCACGTCAGGTGACAGTCACGCCAAGCAACCGGATGGCCCGCCCGGCTTTCCCACGCGGCTGGCGCAGACGCCTCCGCTCGGGCCGCTCACCGGCGAGCACACCACCGAGATCCTCCGCCGCGCCGGCTATGACGACGACGCAGCCGCGGTGCTGATTGCGGCCGGCGGAGTCCTCGCCCCTGCCTCCGACTCAGACGCCGTCGCGGCTCGGCAGGAGGAACACGCATGACCGCCAGCACGGACGGGCCGGGCGTCACGATCGAGACCTCGCGCCTGGGGATCGCGGTCGTCACGATCTCCAACGAGCGCCACGGCAACGCATTGCTGCCCGAGATGACCTCGGCGCTGATGGCCGCCTGGCGCGACCTCGATGCCAACGAGAACGTCCGCGTGATCGTCGTGACGGCAACCGGCGAGCGGGCGTTCTCGGCTGGCAACGATCTCACCGGCACGCCACCCGAGCCCGAGGAGGATCCCGACTGGAACTTCGCCGGGCTCAACGAACTGGCGGCCGCGCGCACCCCGGTGATCGCCGCGATCAACGGCTATGCCGTCGGCGGCGGTCTGGAGATCGCGCTCGCCTGCGACATCCGCATCGCGTCGCGCACCGCCACCTTCTCGCTGCCCGAGCCAAAGCTCGGTCTGATCGCCGGGATTGGCGGAACGCAACGTCTTCCGCGCGTGATCGGCCTCGGCCGTGCGATGCACATGCTGCTCACCGCCGAGGCGATCGACGCGCCGACGGCCCTCGCCTGGGGACTGGTGACGACGCTCACCGAGCCGACCGACGTGCTCCAGACCGCACTGAAGCTCGCCGAGCAGATCTCTGCGATGGGGCCGCGTGCGCTCCGCGCGACCAAGCGTTGCACCAACGCCGCGCACGACCTGCCGCTGGCCGAGGGCCGGACGCTCGAGCGCCACATCGCCCACATCCTGCGCTACGCCGACGAATCGGCCGAGGGCCGCGCCGCCTTCAAAGAGAAGCGCGCGCCCTCGTTCCCGCTTGCCACCGCTTCTGACCCCGAGCTGGCGGAGCCAGCGCCAACCACTCCCGACCAGAGGAACGCGTGACCACCGCCGAGCTCTTCAACCCCGTTCGCAGCCTGCCGTTCGCCTACGGCGATCTGGACCCGTCAATCGTCTCGGAGTACGTGCCGTTGCGCGCCTCTGACGGCGGTGACATGTTCGGGGTCCTCTATTACCTAAAAGGCACGACGCCGAAGTACTGCTTCCTCGCCGTCCACCCCCGTGGTGACTACACCCGCTTCTACGCGGTGCCGGGATTGACAGCCGCCGGTTACGCCGTGCTGTGCCTGACCACCCGCTACCTCAACAACGACTCCGACGCCCAGCACGAGCGGATGGTGCTCGATCTCGGCGCCGGGATGCGCGCGCTGCGCGACCGCGACATGGAGACGATCCTGCTCGGCAACAGTGGCGGGGGCTCGTTGACGTCCTTCTACCAGTCACAGGCGGTGCTCGATCCTGATGCCCGTCTCTCCTCCACCCCCGGCGGCGACCGCATCCGCCTGGCTCAGGAGGACATGCCGCTCGCGGTTGGCCAGATCCAGGTCGCCGTCCACATCGGCGAGGGCGCGTTCATGGGCGACTGCATCGACCCCGCGGTCGTCGACGAATCCGAGCCGATGGCCACCGACCCGGGGTTCGACATGTACGACGCCCGTAACGGCCGGCGCCCGTACCCCGAGCCGTCGAGCTACGACGCCGGCTGGCTGGCCGAGTACCGCGCCGCTCAGAAGCGGCGCTGCGCGCGTATCGACTCGATTGCACTGGGGCTGATCACCGACCGGCGGGAGATCGCCCGCACCCTGCCCGACGAGGCGAAGAAGGCGTCACTCGCCGTCGAGCGGCTCGGCGTATTCGCGCGCTACCTGATCGTCTACCGGACGCTCGCCAACCCGTTCTACCTGGACCCGACCATCGCCCCGTCCGATCGCAAGCTCGGCTCCTCGTTCACCCCAAACCTCGACCCGATCGTCGGCAACTACGGCCTGCACGGGCTCGGGCGGCTGGTCACCCCGCGCGCGTGGCTGTCCACCTGGTCGCCGACTTACAGCCAGACGAGCATGCTGAAGAACCTCCCGGGGTACGACCTCCCGTCGCTGTTCGTGAACTCCACCGGAGACACCGAGATCCCGCTCGCCGAGTTCGACGAGATCGTGGACGCCTGCCACGCCAAGGACCTCACGGTCGACACCGTACGCGGCGATCACTACCTCAATCCGCTTGAGCCTGGGGACCCCAACCCGCGCGTCCGACTCGGCGAGATCATGGTCGAGTGGGCGTCGTCGCGGTTCCCGCTCTGACCAGGCGACAAGCGTGACCACCGAGACCCATAGCTCTTCCGCGCCTCCGGGCGGCCCGCTGGCCGGCGTCCGGGTCCTCGAGCTCGGCAACTTCATTGCGGGGCCGTTCGCCGGGCAGCTGTTCGGCGACTACGGCGCCGAGGTGGTCAAGATCGAGAGCCCCAAGGGAGGCGACACGATGCGCGGCTGGGGCGCGTGCCGGGACGGTGAGAGCCTGTGGTGGCCGACGATCGCGCGCAACAAGCGCTCGGTCGCGATCGACTTGCACCTGGAGGAGGGCCGCGATCTCATCCGGGAGCTCGCGCGGCACTCCGACATCGTGATCGAGAACTTCCGCGCCGGTCGGCTAGCGAGTGGGGTCTCGACCACACGTCGCTGTCGGCCGACAACTCCCGCCTGGTGACCGTCCACGTGTCCGGCTACGGGCAGACTGGACCTATGGCCGAGATCACGAGCTTCGGCGCGATTGGCGAGGCGATGGGCGGCATCCGTCACACGCACAGGCAGCCCCGATCGCGCACCGTCGCGGACCGGCATCAGCCTCGGGGACTCGCTGGCCGCGATGTTCGCGGTGATCGGCGGACTCGCGGCCCACGCCAGCGCGCAGCGGACCGGGGTCGGGCCAGGAGGTCGACGTGGCGATCTACGAGTCGGTGTTCGCCCTGATGGAGTCGATCCTCGCCGACTACGAGGTCGCCGGGATCATCCGCGAACGCTCCGGCGCCTCCCTGCCAGGGGTGGCGCCGTCCAACGTCGTACACGACCGGACGACGGCCGGCAGATGCTCATCGCCGCCAACGCCGACACGGTGTTCGGGCGACTGTGTGAGGCCATAGGGAACCCGGCGCTGGCCTCCGATCAACGCTTCGAGACTCATGCGGCGCGCGGGCAATACCGGCCGGAGATCGACGGCATCGTCGAGGAGTGGACGCGGAGCGAGAGAATGCCGATCGCGTGCTTCGAGATCCTCGCAGGTCCGGCGGTACCCGCAGGGAGGATTTTCACTGCTACCGGAAATGCTCGTCGATCCGCATTACGGCCTTTCGCAAGATGATCCTCCGGCACCCCGCATCGACCGGGCCAGACGATCCCGATGCCGGGCATCGTTCCGGTTTCAGTGATACGCCCGGCGAGGTCCGCTGCTCGGGACAGCGGCTCGGACGAGGACACTCGCAGCGTGTTGCGGAGCTCGCGGGCATCTCCGAGGAGCGCCTCGAACGCGCTGGACGCGGCCAGGGTCTGCTGACCGGATCAGGGGACGTTCAGTGAGCGACCCGTCGGCCGAGGCGCTCGCCTGGGCACGGCAGCGGGGCCAATGCCGAACTCGCCGCTACGACCAGATTCGCCAGGCGATCATCGAGGGTCGTTACGCGGCCTGGGCAACGGCTGATCGAGCAGCGCCTCGCCGCCGAGTTCGGGCTGTCGCGGACGCCCGTGCGGAGGCGGTCCGGCGCTCGAGGCTGAAGGGATGGTCGTCGCCGAGCGCAATCGCGGGGCAACGGTGCGGCCGTCAGCGCGGCGGAGATCGCCGACAGCTATGGTTGCGACGCCCGCCTCGAGGGTCTGGTCGTAGAGCGGGCGGCCGTGCGCGCGACGCCAGAGGACCTCGAGCGACTCTGGTGGACGCGAACCGGAGTTCACCGGGGCAATCCCGCCACGCGACGGACTGAATCGATCGAGGCAGTGCGGCGGCTCAACGCGGCCAATCGGCGCTTTCACGGGACATCGCCGAGGTCGCCGCTTACCCCGGCTCGCGGAGATCCTGCAGCGGACCGTCGACACTTCACTGGTGTTCCAGGCGCTGCGGCACTTTGACCACGCCGAGGCGGAACGCTCGGCGATCTTCCATGGCCTGATTGCCGAAGCGGTCGCCGCCGGAGAGGGCCGGCGGGCGCACACCTGATGGAGGAGCACGTGCTCCAAGGGCGCGACGTGCTGCTCGCGCACCTGGAGGCGAGCGGGTCGGTCGCCGCGCTGTTCGACCCCGAGCGCTGAGCGGGTCGGCCCGGCCCGAGCCGTTCGGGTCGGATCGTCCGTTCGCTGCAGCCAGCGTCGACCGGGAACTGCCCGCCGGTCACATAGCGCGCCTCGTCAGAGGCGAGGAACAGGACCAGCGTTGCTGACGTCGCGGCGTCAACCCACGGGATGGGCAGGATGTTCAGCCGGGCGAACGCTCCCTCGACGCGCCCCATGTCCGGACCGTCGTCGGATGGGTCGAACAGCTCGTAGGTCGAATCGTTGTGGATCATCGGGGTGTCCACGCCGGTGGGATGGATCGTGTTGATCCGGATCCGGACGGCCCGAGCTCGTTGGCGAGCGCCTTCATCATCCCGACGAGGCCGTGCTTGGCCGCCCCGTAGTGGGCGCCGTTGGCAAAGCCGCGCAGCCCGGCGGTCGAACTGGTGAGGATGATCGAGGCACCACGTCCGGTCTGACTGATCGGGGCGATCGACGCCTAAACCGTGTTCCAGACGCCGGTCAGATTGACGTCGATCATCAGCTTCCAGTGCTCAGCGCGCATCCGGTCAATCGGGATGAACGTGCCGATGCCGGCGTTGGCGCAGACGATGTCCAGGCCGCCGAGGCGTTGGGTCGCTCGTCCAGCTCGGCGGTGAGCGTGTCCAGGTCTCGGACGTCGGCGGCTTCATCAGCTCGGCTCGTCGTCCAAGCTCGATCACGGCGGCTGCGGTCTCCTCGAGCTCGGTCGCGGGTTCCGAGGGGATATGGGACCGTGCTCAGGCCGCGGCAGATGTCGAGCGCGATCACGTCCGCACCCTCCTCGGCGAGCCGCAGCGCGTGCGCGCGCCCCTGGCCGCGCGCGGCCCCGGTGATGAATGCGATCTTCCCTTCGACGCGGCCCATTTCAGTAGTATTGCATGCAACTGGTCATCGGTGCGTCGTGAGGTTGCCGGAAGTCTGCCGCACGTCCCCCACACTACTGCATACAATCTAGGTAAATCGATGAACATCTACGTGGACCAGATCGACACGATCGCGGCGCGGTTTCCCGACCGTCCCTACATGCAGACCCTCAACGGCGAGGCGACGACGTTCGGCGAGTTTCACGAGCGGGTCTTCGGTTGGGCGGCGCAGCTCCATCGCTGGGGCGTCAACCAGGGCGACCGAGTCGCGATGGTCGTCGACAACCGACCCGAGTTCGTCGTGGTCTGGTATGCCTGCCAGGTCATCGGGGCGATCGCGGTTCCGCTCAATCCAGAGCTGACATGGAGACTCCCATCAGTATCTGCTGGCGCTGTCGGAGCCGGTCGTTTGCGTGTTCGGGCTGGCGCGCGACCCCATCGCGTCCGAGGCGCCCTCGCCACCGAACGAATCCCGGTCTACGACCTGGAGCCCAACGACGGGGTCGAACGTCCGGGAAGCCGGCCGAGGTCGCGACTCGGTTCCCGCAGTCGCCAATGTCCCGCTCGACTCCCCCAGCCAGATCATCTTCACCTCCGGCACAACCGGGCGACCGAAGGGCGCCATCCAGACCCCGCGGCTGGTCAGTGGCCTGGGTGCCCTGGCCAAGCGGATCGGGCTAACGCCGACGACCGACTGCTCGTCGCCTCGCCGATGTTCCATGGGCTCGGGCAGAGCTGGTACCAGTACTCGCTGACAGTCGGGTCACGGGTCGTCATCGCCCCACGGCTGTCGGTGAGCCGCTTCTGGGACGACGCCCGCCGCTGCGGCGTGACCGCGATGCAGCACGTCGGAGCGACGCTGTCGTTCCTGCTCAGCCGGCCCGCCGACCCGGGCGACCGGGAGCACTCGATCCGCTTCAGCTTCGGGATCGGGGCGCCCAAGCCCGTCTGGGAGGCGTTCAACGAGCGCTTCCAGGTCGACATCGTCGAGTTCTACGGGATGACGGAAATCGGGATGGCGATGTTCACCGACCAGCCATCACGAGTCGGCTCGGTGGGACCGCTCCGGGCAGGGTCCACATCCGCCTCGTGACGAGGACGGCAACGATGCCGGTGACGGTGAGATCGGTGAACTGTGGATCCGCCCACCGGCGATGACGGCAAGTACCCAGTACTCGGCGAGCCGGAGGTCACCGGGGCCGGGATCGCGATGGCTGGTTTCACACGGGCGATCTGCTCCGGCGTGACGCGGACGGGTACTTCTTCTTCTGCGGGCGGCGGTCGGACTCGCTGCGCCAGCGCGG
>CAVPBY010000055.1:0-41059 GCA_963702225.1 uncultured Solirubrobacteraceae bacterium
CTCGGTCAGCCAAGCGCCGAAGGCCAGTGCCTAGGGTTAGCGGCGTGGGCCAGGGAGAAACCGCGCGACTGCCGGCAGGCGTTCTGACGCGTGCGCCGTCGGCGGGCTTGGTGCTCACCGCTATCGCCTCGGTGCAGTGTGGCGCGGCGCTCGCGATCACGGTGTTCGACCGTGCTGGGGCCAGCGGCGTGGTGCTGTTGCGGTTGGTGTTCGCGAGTCTGATCCTGCTCGGGGTCTGGCGGCCGCGCCTGCGTCGCCAGACGCGCCGGCAGCTGCGGCTCGCCGTCGGTTTCGGGGTCGTGCTGGGAGTGATGAACCTGGCGTTCTATGCGGCCATCGCGCGGATCCCGCTGGGCATCGGCGTCGCACTTGAGTTCCTGGGACCGCTCGCGGTCGGCGTTGTCGGTTCGCGACGCCGCGTCGACCTCGCGTGGGTGGCGCTGGCCGCGGTCGGCGTATTCGCCCTCAGCCGTGGCGACACGCACGCCCTCAGCCTCCTCGGGGTCCTGTTCGCGCTGCTCGCCGCAGCCGCGTGGGCCGCCTACATCCTCTGCAACGCACGGATGGGCCGCACCTTCACCGACGGGTCCGGTCTGGCCGTGGCGATGTGCGTCGCCGCGGTGATCGCGCTCCCGTTCGGGATCGCGGCCGGCGGCCGGCACCTGCTCAGCCCCCACATCCTGCTCATCGGAGCGGCGGTCGGCCTGTTGTCCTCCGCGATCCCGTACACGCTGGAAATGGAGGCGCTGCGCCGCATCTCTCCGTCGGTGTTCGGCGTGCTGATGAGCCTTGAGCCGGCCGTGGCCGCGCTCGCCGCGTTCGTCATCCTCGGCCAGGGACTCAGCCTCCGCGAGCTGATCGGGATCACGCTCGTGGTCATCGCCTCCGCGGGAGCCGCGCCGGGCGCACAACGTGACCTCGCAGCCCCGGCGGCCTCCGACCCGCCGTGACCACCGGGCGCGAACCCAGCGGCGCAGTCGTAGGCGCAGCAACCAGCACCCTTTCAATTGCCAGGAGCACCATCTCCAGTCACGCCCACGCCCACGCCCACGCCGACTCGGCCTGGACGCTCGCATTCATGCGCCCCAACAGGGCCGCGCCGGGCGAGGCCTGCGCGACGCTCGCGTGCGCTTCGGCGGCGCCGCCTCGAGGGACCGGTCCTCAGGATGAATCGAGGCGTGGGTAGGAGACCTCCTCGAGGAGGAGCTTGACCGTGGCTGCGACCGGGATCGCAATCAGCGCACCGATCAGGCCGAGCAGCGCGCCACCGATCAGCACGGCGATGATCGTCACCAGCCCGGGTACCTCGACCGTTCGGTCCATGATCCGCGGCACGATCAGGTAGTCCTCCAGAACCCGATACACCAAGTAGTAGGCGCCCGTCGCGATCGCGACCGGCAGCGACACCGTGAGCCCGACCAGCGCCACGATGATGCCCCCGATCGTTGACCCGACCATCGGGACCAGATCGATCAGCGCGACGAACACGGACAGCAGCACCGGGTACGGGATGCCGAAGATCAGCAGCCAGATCAGCGTGAGGACTCCGGCGATGATCGAGCTCGCGATGTTGCCGAGCATGTAGCCGCCGACGCGAGCAAAGGCCTCCTCGGTGAGCATCCCGGCGCGTGGACGACGACTGCGCGGAACGAGCCGGTACATCGTACGAGTGACCCTCGGCAGATCCGCCAGGAAGTACATCGTCAAGACGATGACGATCACGAGTCCGGTGACCAACCCGATGACGACCTGGCCCACTCCGACCAGGCCGGTGGCGAGCGAACTCGCGCCGCCACTCGCGAGCGCCTTCTTGAGGCGCTGCTCCAGGTGGTACTGAGCGTTGAGGTGGCCGAGCGTGGAGTTGCGGTCGTTGAGCTCCTGTAAGTAGTGCGGCGCAAGCTTGACGAACCGGTCGACCTCGGTGGCCAGCGGCGGAATCGCCAGCGCCAGGAACCCCGCGAGCATCGCCAGCGCCATGAGCAATACGAGCAGCACCGCCCAGCCACGGCGGAAGCGCAGTCGCATCAGCAGCGCCACGATCGGCTCCAGGCCGACCGCGATGAAGAACGACAGCCCGATGAGAATCAAGACCTCGCGCGTGGACACCACGGTCCACGCGACGAGCCCGGCCACGCCCACGCCCAGCCCGCCGAGCAAACCGGTCCAGAACGGCGAGCTACGGTCAAACGGTCGCCCAGGATCTCCGTATGGACCCTCGCCCTCGAGCGCCTCCACGTGCGCCTCGCGGTCCAGGAGCAGTTCGCGGTCGACTTCGGAGTCGTCGTCGCTCACCGACACATCCGCTCTATGTTGCGATGGGCGTCCACTAGCTCTCGGTTCGCTACCCGGATCCGTAGCCTGCAGTCACCGGGGCGCGCCCGGCGGCCGGGCCTCACCGCATCAACCGGCTGCAGTCAGCGCGCGTGGGTTCGCTGCCCGGAGCTGAAGACGGCGACAAGGCCGGCGGCGACACCGATCGCGATGAGGAACCGCAACCCGTTGCCGAGATGCGCGGCGCGTGCGACGACGCCGCCGAGCAACGATGCCGCGATCCCCAGGAGCACCGTCGTGAGGATTCCGATCGCCTGTCTGCCGGGAACGACCAAGCGCCCGAGCCCGCCGATCACGAGCCCGATCAGGGCCCACCAGAGCAGCATCGACGCGAGGCCCAGGACAGCCCAACCGAGGACCGCCAGGACCACGATCGCCGCCATGAGGAACAGCAGAAACACCATTACCACCTCATTACCCCACTCGCTCCCGACGCACACCCGCGTCTGGCGCATGAATGCTGGTTTCAGGCGTCGTCGGCGCGGCGCTGACCACGTCGATCGCCTCAGGCGCGACGGCTACGGCTTGCGCCAGGCGAGCAGCATCCCGTCGCCGACGGTCAGCAGCACGTTGTCGACGCGATCGTCTTCCTGGACGCGCGCCGCGAACGTGCGCATCGCGATCGTGCCGACTTCTGCGTTGGCCCGATCAAGCGTGGTCCCGTCGCGAAACAGGTTGTCGGCGACGATCACGCCGCGCGGCGAGAGTCTGTCCACGATCGCCTCGTAGTAGGCGGGGTACTCCGATTTGGCGGCGTCGATCCACGCCAGATCGAATGGCCCCTCCAGCCGTTCAAGCGACTCAAGGGCAGGCCCGACGACCAACTCGATCCTGTCGCCGGCCGGGTGAGCGGCGAAATGGCGACGAGCGATCTCGGCGGTCTCGACATCGACCTCGAGCGTGACCACCCGGCCGTGCTCGCCCACCGCGGCGGCCATCGTCAGCGCGCCGACGCCGGTGAACGTGCCGACCTCCAAGACACGCCGCGCGCCGCCAGTCACGATCAGGGCCTCGAGCAGTCGCGCCTCCGGCAACCCGGCCATCATCTGCGGGTACACGGTGTTGCGCGCCGTCCAACCGGCGGCCGCCGCCAACGGGCCGGCGAACGGCGTCGTGTGATTGGCGGCGAAGGCAGCGGCCGCCGGATCGATCAAGTCGGCCATCGACGGACAGCATAGGCCGGGCCCGACGACATCCCGGCGGCGCCCGACCCCACAGCAGCGGCCGCTGAAACCCGCCTCGGCGAGGGGGACTCTCAGAGCCGACGCGGGGACTCGAACCCCGGACCCCTTCATTACGAGTGAAGTGCTCTACCAGCTGAGCTACGTCGGCGCTGGCGGCAAGGCTAGCCGAGCAACCGCCGGATCGGCGACCCCCGCGGCTCAGGCCTGGCTGCCCGACGATCGCGGCGAGCGCATCGGCGTCACCACGCCCGGCTCAGCCACCGGCAGCTCGGGCCCGGGCGCATCCACCGGCGCGTCGGGCTCGGGTTCGGGGTCGGCGACCGGCGCCGCGGGCTCGGGCTCCAGCCGCGGCAGGACGCGATCCAGCCACGCCGGGATCCACCAGTTGCCGCGGTCGAACACGAACATCAGGGCCGGCACGATCATCATGCGGATGACGGTCGCGTCGATGATGACGCTCGCGCCGAGGCCGAGCGCGAGCATCTTCACCACGACGCTGGTCGAGAGCAGGAAGGCGAAGAAGACGCTGGCCAGGATCACCGCGGCGCAGGTGATCACGCGGGCGGTCTGGTCCAGGCCGAGGGCGACGCTGCGCACGTTGTCGCCGGTCGCCAGCCAGTGCTCGCGGATCCGGGAGACGAGGAAGACCTCGTAGTCCATCGACAGCCCGAAGACGATCGCGAAGATGATCATCGGCACGTAGGACTCGATCGGGACCGCCCCGCTGACGCCGAGCAGGCTCGCGCCCCATCCCCACTGGAAGACGGCGACGAGGATGCCGTAGGCGGCGCCGATCGACAGGAGGTTCAGCAGCGCCGCCTTGAGCGCGACCAGGGGGCTGCGGAAGGACATCAGCAGCACCAGGAACGCGGCCACGAGCACGACGCCGATGATCACCGGCAGGCGCGAGGCGACGGTGTGCCCGAAGTCGTTGGTCGCCGCGGTCGTCCCGGTGACGTCGGCGGTCGCGTGGTCGGCCGCCAGCGCCTGCGGCAGCACGTCGTTCTGCAGATGCTGCTGGAGGTTCTCGGTCGCGGTCGAGTCGGGGCCGGTCGTCGGGATCACCGAGCCGGTGAGGAGCGCGTCGTCGGGGCTGGCCGTAAACGGCGTCACCGAGGCGACCCCCGCCGTCTTGGACAGCGTCGCCGGAAGCGACTGCGCCAGCGAGCTGCGCTGCGACGCGGTCGCGCCGGACGGCATCGAGACCACGATCGTCAGCGGCCCGTTGGCACCCGGGCCGAAGCCCTTGGAGACCGCGTCGTAGGCCTGGCGCTCGGAATAGCTGCGCGGCTCGTTGCCCGGGCCGACGTGGCCGAGCGTCATCGACAGCATCGGGATCGCCAGCACGAGCAGCAGCGCGATGCCGCCGAGCGCGAAGCGCCACGGGTAGCGGGCGACCGTGTGCGTGTACGCGTGCAGGCGGCCGCCCTCGTCGATCGGCTCGGCGACCGGCTTGCGCACCGCGCGGCGGTCGATCCCCTCGCGGGCGAACCCGAGCAGCGCCGGCACGAGCGTGAGCCCGGCGAGCATGGCGACGGCGACGGTGATCGAGGCGGCGAGCCCGAGCTTGCCGATGAAGGAGATCCCCGACGCGTACAGGCCGAGCATCGCGATGATCACCGTCGAGCCGGCGATCACGAGCGAGTGGCCGCTGCCCGCCATCGTGCGGCGGATCGCGGTGTCGGGATCCTCGCCGTCGATGAGCAGCTGGCGATGGCGCGTGATCAGGAACAGCGCGTAGTCGATGCCGACGCCGAGGCCCATCATCGTGGCGAGGGTCGGGGACGCGGTGCCGAAGCTGATCGCGGCCGCCAGCGTGCCGAGCAGGCCGATCCCGGCGACGACGCCGAGCAGCGCGGTGACGAGCGGCATGAGCGCGGCGTAGACGCTGCCGAACCCGATCAGCAGCACGAGCAGCGCGACCCCGAACCCGATCAGCTCGGAGTTGATGTCGTTGGCCTTCGGAACCGCCGCCTGGCCGAGCGCCCCGCCGTAGGAGACCTCGACGCCCTTGCTCGTCGCGGGCGTGACCGCCGTGTCGACCGTCTTGACGTAGTCCGCGCCGAGGTTCTGCGGGTTGGTGTTGAAGTGCACCGTCGCGTACGCCGTCCTGCCGTCCTTGGAGGTCGTGGGCGTGGTCAGCGGGTCGGAGACCGACAGGACGTGCGGCAGCTTGGCGACGTTCTGGGCGGACTGCTCGACCGCGGACCGGTCGGCGGCAAGCGTGCCCGACTTGGCCGAGTACACGAGCTGGCCGCTGACGCCGCCGCCCTTGGGATCGTGCGCGCGCAGCGTGTCGAGCCCGTGCTGGGCGGCGCTGCCCGGGATCGTGAGCGTGTCGCTGAAGACGCTGCCGACGGCGCGGTGCGCCAGCGTGGCCCCGACGACGAGGCACACCCACGCGAGCAGGACCCAGCGTCGATGGCGCGCCGACCATCCGCCGAGTTGTGAGAGAGATCCGGCCCCTGGATTTGTCATGTCTGCCAGTTTGACATGAAGTGGCAGTCATGTCAACTTTCTGCGAAGATCCGTTTTATGGAGCAGATCGGGCGGCGTGAGGCGAACCGGAGAGCGACCCGCGAGGCGGTCCTGTCGGCGGCGCGCACCCTGTTCGCGAGCAAGGGATACGAGGCCACGAGCATGCGCGAGATCGCCGAGGCCTCGGGCGTCCCGGAGCGCACGCTCTACCGCCACTTCGACGGCAAGGAGAGCCTGCTCGACGACGAGCTGCAGCGCTGGGTCGACACCGTCGCCGGCGCGATCCGCGCCCGCCCGGAGCAGGAACGTCCGCTGACCGCGATCGAGCGCACCGTCGTCGCGCTCGCCGAGGCGGTGGCGGCCGGTGCGAGCGCCCGGCCCGCCTGGATGTTCACCGACGCGCCGCGCCCCTTCGAGATGGTCGCCAGCCTGGCGAGGCGTCCGATGCAGCGTTTCGAGGAGGCGATCGCCGAGGCGCTCGCCGATCGCGGCTCAGGACCCGAGGCGCCGCTGGTCGCCCGCGTCGCGGTCGCCGTGATCCGCAGCGCCGCCGTCAGGCGTCGCGCCGACGGCGTCGAGGAGGCCGGGAGCTTTGCGCCCTACGCCCGCGAGGCGTTCGCGCAGCTGCGCGACGTCACCCGCCGGGAATGACCTCCGCGAGCGTGGCGATTCAGAACGGGCCGTCAGGCTGGACCGGCGCGCCGGTGCGGGCGCGCCAGTCCTCCACCAGGATCGCCCAGCGCTCGTGGTCGCGCCAGCGGCCGCCGATCTTCAGATAGCGGGGCGAGAACCCCTCGCGGCGGAAGCCCGCGCCGCGGGCGAGCGCGAGCGACTTCTCGTTGCCCGGCTGGATGTTGGCCTCGACGCGGTGGAGCTCGAGGCGGGTGAAGGAGTGGCGCAGCACGAGCTCGATCCCGTCGCGCATGTACCCATGACCGGCGAACGGCGCGCCGACCGCGTAGCCGAGGTAGGCGCTCTGCAGGCGGCGGCGGACGATCTGGGAGAGGTTGAAGAAGCCGACGATCGCGTCGTCCTCGGAGCGGCAGAGGAGCATCGCCTCGAAGTCGGCGCGGCGGGCGTCCGCGAGGTAGGCCGCGAACCGGTCGTCGTCGGTCGGCGCGGTCGCCCACGGACTGTGGAACTCGCGGCTGACGCGCATCAGCTCGGTGAACTCCGCCCGGTCGCCTCTCACCGGGGGCCGGATGAATACCCGCGTGATCTCCGACGGGCCCGTCATCGGGCGAGCGCCCGCTCGAGCCGGTAGGCGAGCGCCTCGCATGCGAGATCCTCGGAGACGTTGAGCTCGAACCGCCGCCGGGTCTCCTCGACGAGCTCGATCGAGGCCCGCAGCCGCACCGGGTGCCGGTCCGCGGGGCGGTCCTCGAGCAGCTGCGCGCGCCGGTCGGCGTTGCGCACCAGTTCCGGCGCGTCGAGCGCGAGCGCCGCCAGATCGGCGAACCACAGCGAGACGAGCTGCAGCGCGAGGTCGAGCGCGCCGGTCTGCACGCGGCGGCGGGTGCGCTTGATCCGCTCGTCCCACGCGGTCTGCACCCGCTTGCGCTCCTTGCGCGGGACGAGCTCCATCTCGGCCGTCTGCTTGGCCTCGAGCGCCGCCCCCGCCGACGCCCCGCGGGCGCGGGCCGCGGCGAGCATCGCGGCCCACGGTCGCTCGCCGGCCATCGTCCGCGCGAGCGCCGCCCGCGCGTAAGCCTCGGCGGCGGCCCGCAGCGCCTGGCCCTCCGGCGAGGCGAGCTCGGCCGCGCGCTCGAAGTCCTGCAGCGCGAGGCGCACGCACGCCGTCGCCTGCTGCTCGTCGACGCCCAGCCGCTGCACCTCGGCCACCGCCCGTTCCTCGGTCGGCGCCTCGAAGCGCACGGCCTGGCAGCGCGAGCGGATCGTCGGCAGCACCTCCCCGGCCGATCGGTGAGGAGCACGATGTGGACGAACGAGGCGGGCTCCTCGAGCGTCTTGAGCATCCGGTTGGCGGCCTCCTCCCCCATCTCGTCGGCGCGCTCGATCACGAACACGCGCCGGCGCGACTCGAACGGGGTCTTGGCGGCGGCGGCGATCACCGGCTCGTCGATGTCGGAGACGAGCATCTCGTGCGCGCCGCTGGGGACGACCCAGGTGAGGTCGGGATGGGTGCCGTGCGCCACTCGCAGCCGGGCGCTGCCGGGGTCGTCGGCGCCGTCGGCAAGCAGCTCGGCGGCGAGCGCGCGGGCGGCGGCGCGCTTGCCGGCGCCGCCCGGCCCGTGGAACAGGTAGGCGTGCGACGGGCGCAGCGGTTCTGCGAGTGCCGGCCCGAGCACGGCGCGCGCGTGCGGGTGGCGTTCGAGCTCGGCGAGCACGCGTCGATCCTAACTCGGCGCGTCCGCCGCCTCTCGTACGCTCGCCGCACGCTTCATGGCCGGCACGCTCATCACCCTCGAGGGCATCGACGGAGCCGGCAAGACGACGCTCGCGCGCGGGATGTGCGCGGTGCTCGCCGAGCGTGGTCTCGACGTCCAGCTGCTCCGCGAGCCCGGCGGCGTCGGCGCCGCCGAGCGTATCCGCGAGCTCGTCTCAGACCCCGCGCAGCGGATCGGGCCGCGCGCCGAGGCGCTGCTCTACGCGGCGGCGCGCGCGCAGCTGGTGCAGGAGCGGCTGGCGCCGCTGCTCGACGGCGGCGCGCTCGTGCTGCTCGACCGGTTCGTCGACTCCTCGCTCGTCTACCAGGGCGCCGGGCGCCGGCTCGGCGTCGACGCGGTGCGCGCGATCAACGCGTTCGCGACCGGCGGCCTGGCCCCCGACCGCACGCTGCTGCTCGAGCTCGCACCGGCGATCGCGCGGGCCCGGTCGGGCGCCCGCGACGCGGCGCCCGACCGCATCGAGCAGGAGGGCGAGGGCTTCTACGAGCGCACCGCCGCCGCCTATCGCGAGCTCGCCGTCGCCGAGCCGCAGCGGTTCCGGATCCTCGACGGGGCGCGACCGCCCGCCGACCTGCTGTCGCTGGGGCTGGCGGCGATCGAGGATCTGCTCGGCTGAGCGGCCGACGGCGGCGGCCCGCGGTGCGGCGCGGCGTGCGGCCGGCGGCTCAGTCCGCGTCGTAGCCCCGCGGGCGGGCCTGCGCGAACGCCCAGGCGTCGGCGACCATCTGCGTGAGGTCCGCCTCCGGGGTCCATCCGAGCTCGGTGCGGATCTTCTCCGCGCCGGCGACGAGCCGCGGCGGGTCGCCGGGCCGGCGGTCGCGCTCGACCACCGGGATCTCGGCGCCGGTCACCTGCCGGGTCGCGTCGATCACCTCGCGCACCGAGTAGCCGTTGCCGGTACCGAGGTTGTAGATCCGGTGCTCGCCGGCGGTCGCCGCGTCGAGCGCGAGCAGGTGCGCGGCCGACAGGTCGGTGATGTGGATGTAGTCGCGGATCGCGGTGCCGTCCGGCGTCGGATAGTCGGTCCCGAAGATCTCGACCTGCGGGTTGCGGCCCTGGGCGGTGCGCAGCACGTTCGGGATCAGGTGGGTCTCGGGCTCGTGGTCCTCGCCCGCGTCGCCGCTGGCGCCGGCGACGTTGAAGTAGCGCAGGCTCACCGCGCCGAGGCCGTGGGCGAGGCAGAAGTCGCCGATCATGCCGTCGACCGCGAGCTTGGAGGCGCCGTACGCGTTCGCCGGCCGCGGCGGTGCGTCCTCGCGGATCGGGACCTCGTCGGGCTGGCCGTAGACGGCGCAGGTCGAGGAGAACACGAGCCGCGGCACCGACGCGTCGCGCATCGCCTCCAGCAGGTTGAGCGTGCCGGTGACGTTCGTGCGGTAGTAGCGCTCGGGGTGACTGACGGACTCGGCGACGAGTGCGAGCGCGGCGAAGTGCAGGACGCCGTCGAAGCCCTCGGCGACCGCGGTCGAGATCTGCGCCCGGTCCCGGAGGTCGGCCTCCACGAACCGCGCGTCGGCCGCGACCGCCTCGCGATGCCCGCGCTCGAGGTTGTCGAGCACGACGACCTCGTGGCCGCGCTGCAGCAGCTGCCGGGAGACGATCGAGCCGACGTATCCGGCGCCGCCGGTGACGAGCAGTTTCATGATGTCGCGGTCTCGCTTTCCTGGGGATTCGTTGCGGGCCGACGGGCCGCCGAGAGAGGGAAAGTACGCACCACGCACGATAAAATCTGAGGGGCATCGGCAGAAGCTCGCGAGGTGCGGGTTTCCGGGATTTTTCCGTCCGGTGGCTGGTGCAGCATTCCCCGCCCAACTCGGCACGCCGAACGCCGGGTGAACGATCTTCGAGGCAGCGGAAAGCGGAAGGAGCAGTACCCATGGCCACGTCAACAGACACGCATCTTCGAGAGGGGCTCCGAAGGGGCGACGGCCTCTCGATCCGGCGGCACTTCACCAAGGCCGGAACGCATCCCTTCGATGCCGTCGAGTGGGAGATCCGGGACGCACGGATCGGGCACGGGGACAAAGTCTCCTTCGAGCAGCCCGACGTCGAGTTCCCCAAGTCGTGGTCGCAGAACGCGACGAACATCGTCGCCCAGAAGTACTTCCGCGGCCAGCTCGGCTCTCCCGCGCGCGAGCGCTCGGTCAAGCAGATGATCGGCCGGGTCGCCGGCACGATCACGGTGTGGGGCCGCGAGCGCGGCTACTTCGCCTCAGAGGAGGACTCGGTCACCTTCCAGGAGGAGCTGACCCACATCCTGCTGCACCAGATGGCGGCGTTCAACTCGCCCGTCTGGTTCAACGTCGGCTTCGAGGAGAGCCCGCAGTGTTCGGCGTGTTTCATCCTCTCGGTGCAGGACGAGATGGAGTCGATCCTCGACTGGAACACCAAGGAGGGCAAGATCTTCCGCGGCGGCTCGGGCTCGGGGATCAACCTCTCGAAGATCCGCGGCTCGATGGAGCCGCTGTCCAAGGGCGGAACCGCGTCCGGGCCGGTGAGCTTCATGCGCGGCGCCGACGCGTGGGCGGGCACGATCAAGTCCGGCGGCAAGACGCGCCGCGCGGCGAAGATGATCGTGCTCGACGTCGACCATCCCGACATCCGCGACTTCATCTGGTGCAAGGCCAAGGAGGAGGACAAGGCCGCCGCGCTGCGTGACGCCGGGTTCGACATGTCGATCGACGGCGACGGCTTCTACTCGATCCAGTATCAGAACGCGAACAACTCGGTGCGGGTCTCCGACGCGTTCATGGAGGCGGTCGAGAACGACGAGGACTGGCATCTGCTCGCGCGCACCACCGGCGAGCCGGTCGGCGATCCGATCCCTGCGCGCCAGCTGATGAAGGAGATCTCCGAGGCGGCGTGGCGCTGCGCGGACCCGGGCGTGCAGTACGACACGATCATCAACGACTGGCACACGTGCCCGGAGTCGGGGCGGATCAACGCGTCCAACCCGTGCTCGGAGTACATGCACGTCGATGACTCGGCCTGCAACCTCGCATCGCTCAACCTGCTGAAGTTCCGCCGCGCGGACGGGACGTTCGACGTGGAGTCGTTCACCCACGCCGTCGACATCATCTTCCTCGCCCAGGAGATCGTCGTCTCGCCGTCGAGCTACCCGACCGAGGAGATCGGCGACAACGCCCGCGCGTTCCGCCAGCTCGGCATGGGCTACGCGAACCTCGGCGCCTACCTGATGGCCGACGGCGTCCCCTATGACTCCGACGCCGGCCGCGGCACCGCGGCCGCGATCACGGCGCTGATGACCGGCCGGGGCTACCTCGGGTCGGCGCGGATCGCCGGGGCGATGGGCCCCTACGAACGCTACGAGCACAACCGCGACGCGCACAACAAGGTGATGCGGATGCATCGCGACGCGGCGTACAAGATCCCCGTCGAGGACTGCCTGGACGGCAGCCTGCTCACCGCGGCGCGCACGACCTGGGACGAGGCGGTCTCGGCCGGCGAGCAGCACGGCTATCGCAACGCGCAGGCGACGGTGATGGCGCCGACCGGCACGATCAGCTTCCTCATGGACTGCGACACGACCGGCGTCGAGCCGGACTTCTCGCTGGTCAAGTTCAAGGAGCTGGTCGGCGGCGGGCAGATGACGATCGTCAACCGCACGGTGCCGCTCGCGCTGCAGACGCTCGGCTACGAGGCCGACCACATCGAGCAGATCGTCGCCTACATCAACGAGAGCGGCACGATCATCGGGGCGCCCGGGTTGGCCACCGAGGATCTGCCGGTGTTCGACGTCGCCGTCGGCGAGCGCGCGATCCCCTACATGGGCCACATCAAGATGATGGGCGCGATCCAGCCGTTCCTGTCGGGCGCGATCTCCAAGACGGTGAACATGCCGCAGGCGGCGAGCGTCGAGGACATCGCCGACGCCTACATCCAGGCGTGGCGGATGGGCGTCAAGGCGCTCGCGATCTATCGCGACGGCTCCAAGACCGCCCAGGCGCTCCGCACCGACGGGTCGGCCGAGGCGCCGGCCGGCGTCGACGTCCAGGCCGAGGTCGACAGGGCGGTCAAGGACGCGCTGGCGAAGGTCGGGCCCAAGCGCCGGCGGATGCCGCGCGAGCGCCAGTCGATCACCCACAAGTTCTCGATCGGCGGCCACGAGGGCTACATCACGGCCGGCATGTACGAGGACGGCTCGGTCGGCGAGATCTTCCTCACCGATATCGGCAAGGAGGGGTCGACGCTGCGCGGGATGATGAACGCGTTCGCGACCGCGATCTCGCTCTCGCTGCAGTACGGCGTGCCGCTGGAGATGCTCGTGCGCAAGTTCAGCTACATGCGCTTCGAGCCCGAGGGGATGACCTCCAACCCGGAGATCCCGTTCTCCAAGTCGCTGCCGGACTACATCATGCGCTGGCTGGCGTCGCGCTTCCTCGACGTCGACGTGCAGGAGGATCTCGGCATCCTCACCAAGGACGTGCGGGCGCGCAAGGCCGCCCAGGAGGCCGCCACCTCGCAGTACGGCGACACCGCCGGACCGGCGGCGCGGGTGGCGAGCAACGGCGGCGGCACTCCGGCTCCGGCGCCGGGCGCGCCGCCGGCGCCCCCGGCGCCGGCCGCCGCGTCGCTCACCGACGAGCCGCCCGTCACCCCGGCGCGCAACATCGGGCTCGACCTCGGGCCGGCCTGCCAGCAGTGCGGCGGGATGATGCAGCGCACCGGCAGCTGCTACACCTGCGGCAGTTGCGGGTTCAACACCGGCTGCGGCTGATCGGCCGCGGTCGGCCACCCGTCTGTCGAGAGAGGCCCCGGATCCCCGGGGCCTCTTCTCGTGGTGAGGGGTCGCCGGAGCGGCGGCCGGCGCGAGCTCAGCGAAGCTCGAACCCCGCCGCGTCCACGCCGACGCGCTCTCGGATCTCGGTGACCACGAGCACGGCGGCCTCGCAGGACGGGCAGCGCGCGACCGTGCCGGGTCCGCTCACGTACACCGTGAGCTCGGCGATCCGTGCCGCGTGGCCGCAGTGCCGGCACCTGCCCTCGGCGCCCGTCATCTCGCTGCCGTAGAACGCGCGCAGGGGACCGGCGATCGCATTTCCATCGAGCCTGCCCATGTCAGCCGAACCGCTCCGTGCGGATCTGGCCGGGCGCGTGATCCTGGGCGACGAGCGCCTGCGCGATCGCCTCGACGAACGCGTCCGGGCCGCACACGAACGTCACGCCCGTCTCGCTCGGCGGCCAGCTCAGCTCACGCAGCGCGCCCGCGTCGATGCGCCCGCGCGGCCCGGGCCAGCCCTCCGGCCACGCGCGGGTGTAGACGAGCCGCACGTCGATCGCCGGATGGCCGGCCAGCTGCTCCAGCTCGTCGCGATAGATGACGTCCTCGGGCGAGCGCGCCGAGTAGACCAGCCGCGTCTGGACGGCGCTGGCGCAGGTGGCGTGGTGGCGCAGCATCGCGCGCAGGGGCACGACTCCCGAGCCGCCGGCGACGAGCAGGGCCGGCCCGTCCATCGCGTCGTCCCAGGCGAAGTATCCGCCGACCGGGCCGCGCAGCTCCAGCTCGTCGCCCTCGGCCAGCTCGTCCACCAGATACGGCGAGACCTCGCCGTCGTCCACCCGCGCGACCGTCAGCTCCAGGCGCGGGGCCTCCGGTGCGGAGGCGATCGAGTAGCTGCGCTGAGCCTGGTACCCGTCCTCCGCCGTGAGTCGCACGTCGACGTGCTGGCCGGCGAGATGACCGGGCCAGTCGGGCAGGTCCAACACGATCGTGGTCGCCCGCTCGGTCTCGCGCACGAGCTCCCGGACCGTGGCCACCTGCCAGCTCAGTCGCCTTGATAGCGCTGTTCCCGCCATGGATCGCCGTGGTTGTGGTAGCCGTAGCCCTCCCAGAATCCGGGCTCGTCCCGGGCGGTCACGCGCAGACCGCGGACCCATTTCGCGCTCTTCCAGAAGTACAGCGAGGGGACGAGCAGCCGGGCCGGGCCGCCGTGCTCGGGGTCGAGCGGGCGGCCGTCGTACTCGAACGCCACCCAGGCCCTGCCGCCGGCGACGTCCTCGAGCGCGAGGTTGGTCGTGTACCCGCCGTCGCACCAGGCGGTGAGGTATGGCGCCCGAGGCGTGGCCTGGTCGAGCAGGGCGTCGACGGGCACCCCCCGCCACCGGGTGTCGAGCTTGGACCACTTGGTGACGCAATGGATGTCGACGGTGATCGCCTCGGCGGGCAGGGACATGAACTCGTCCCAGCTCCAGGCCATCGCTCGCCCGACCTCGCCGTCGATCGCGAAGCCCCAGCGATCGAGTCCCGTCCGCGGCGTGGGCCCGGCGGACAGGACCGGGAAGTCGCGGGTCAGGTACTGCCCCGGAGGCAGCCGGCCCGGGTCCGCCTGGAGCCGGCGCCCGTGGAACCCACGTGTGAGCGGCGGCATCACGCCGTCGGGCGTCGCATCGCGGTGACCGTTCCCATCCACTCCGAGCCTGTCGAGACCATGACGGTGCGGGCACCATATCTCGCGCCGGCACCCGGGTGCGAGTTTCGGGCGTGCCGCTCAGCGCTCGCCGGCGCCCAGTGCCAGCAGGGCCCGGCCCGCCGGGCTCCCGAACCAGCGCGCGTGGCCGATCAGGTAATCGCGGTAGGCGATCTCGGCGCGCTCGGGCGAGCCGAGCACGCCCGCGTAGTACTCGACCTCGGAGAGCGAGAACTCGACGTGGGCGGTCGCGGTGAGCGCGGGCAGCGCCGCGCGCTCCGCGTCCGCGAGCGGGCGCACGGCGGTGTAGCCCGCAAGCAGCGCCCGCACCGACTCCAGGTCGGCCGCCGGAGCGGGGTCGAGCCAGCTCACGCACGAGCGCTCGACGGCGATCGCCAGATCGCGGACCGTGACCGTCCGGTTGGCCAGGCCGAGGTCGAGCACCGCGACGGGCACGCCGGCGGGCGACCAGGTGAGGTTCGACGGGTGCCAGTCGCCGTGCGTCCAGCCGCGCGGCAGACCGCGGGCGCGCCGCGAGGCGTCGTGCAGCAGGGGGCCGAGCGCGTCGCCGAGCTCGCGCTCCCAGGGGTGGGGGGCGAGGCCGGCACGCAGCCCCGGCCGGGCTGTGACGAGCGCGGCGAGCGCCGCCGGCGGGTCGGGGGCGGTGACGATCTCGTCGGAGTCGACAAGCGGGCCGAACGGCCGCGGGCCCGCCTCGAACCCGCGGGCGGCGAGGTGCAGCCGCGCGAGGAGTGCACCCGCCTCGCGGGCGTGGTCGTGGGAGCGAAACGCCGTCCACGACTCCGCGTCGCGGTACAGATCGGCGCCGGGAGCGACCCCATGGACCTCGTACACCGCCGCGGGCACGCCGTCGGCGCGGTCGCGCACGACGGCGGTGAGGCCGTCCGGGGTGGCCAGCATCTCCGGCGTCTCGATCCCGGCGGCGCGCAGGTGGCGGGCGAACGCATGCTCGGCCGCGAGGGCCGGCGGTTCGCGGACGCGCGCGTCGTGGCGCTTGACGAACACGGCGCCGGCGCCGGTGGAGACGAGGCCGGCCGCCGACAGCGGCCGCGGGCTTCGCCACAGTACGCGCGGTTCCGTGGGCGCCTCGGCGGGCCGGGGCGCCTTGCCGGGCCGGGGTGCCTCGGCGGGCCGGGGCGCCTCGGCGGGCCGGGGCGCCTCGGCGGGCCGGGGCGCCTCGCCGGGCCGGCCCTCCGCGCCACCCAGCGCCCAGCGCTCGGTCACCCAGCGCGCCTCCTCGTCGGTGAGCGGCGGCCAGTCGGGCGCGACCAGGTCACCGGCGAGCCCGTGGACGGGACTCTCCTCCGGCCCCGCGCCCGTTCTTCGAAGACTGTCCCCCGGGGACAGAGAACGCGCTCGCGCGGCGCCGGCGGTCATCCCCCGCGCCGCGCTCGCGCCGCCAGATCACACGCCGCCGTCACGATGGCGGCGGCCACGAACGAGCAGGATCGAGGCCGACATCCAGCCGGAGGGAGTGAAACCGATCGCGTGCGCGATGTGGCCCCACAGCGTCGCCCACCACCGGATGTAGCCGGGGTTGATCAGCTGGTAGACGACGAAGCCGAGCCGCCCAGGCGAGGAGCATCGACCAGCGCGTCCGCGAGCGGGTCGACAGGTCCCAGCGCGTGGCCCCGACGAGGCGAAGAAGTCGACGATCAGCACCGCGGAGAGCGGGACGAACACCGAGCCGAGCAGGACGAGGAAGTTCTCGTAGGTGCTGATGTTGAACACCAGCGCGCACAGCGTCGCGCCGGCGCTGATCGCGACCGCGAGCACGCGCCTGTCCCACAGTGGCCGGAGCGTTCTGGACCGAGACCGCCGTCGAGTAGACGTTGGCGAAGGACTGGTCGAGCTCCCGGGCGGCGAGCACGGCGAACGCGACCGAGCCGACCGGGAGAGCGATGAACGCGCCGTAGATGTTGCCCGAGCGCGGCGACCGTGAGCAGTGCGAGCAGCCCGATCACGTAGCAGAGCACCTGGGTCGAGCCGTAGCCGAGGATCGTCCCCGCGACGTCGCGCCGCGCTGAGCGGGAGTGACGGCGTGTAGTCGGCCGCCAGCGGCGCGAAGGAGATCGCCGCCGCCACCACCGTGTCGGTCGCCGCCCAGAACCCCGACCAGCGCCGTGGGCGACCGGTGCGATCGGATGGCGCAGCAGCTGCACGAACAGGTAGACGAGGTCGACGCGCACCGCCGCCATGACGTAGCGGCGCAGCATGCGGATGAACCCGAGCGGGCGCACCGCGAGCACGGCGGTGAGCGCGCCCGCGATCACGATGTAGGCTCGCGCGAGAGGCCGGGCGCGACGACGTGGGCCGCGGTCGCGATCGTGACCAGCTCGAAGATCGCCCCAGCCGAAGCACTGCAGCGACGTTCAGCGCGGTCGGCAGGTAGGACGGTCCGCCCCGAAGACGCCGCGCAGCAGCACCATCGCGGGCGCGCCGGTCTGCGTGCCGGGCAGGCCGGCGAGCGCGATCGGCACCGTGCCGAGCACGGTCCCGGCCACGATCGCGCAGACCGCCGCCACGATCGACAGCCGCGCGGTACCGGCTCCGCCCGGCTGGAGCACGAAGATCGCGCCGGTGAAGCCGAGCAGGGAGACGCCGAGGTTGCCCCACAGCCCGAGCTGGTCGATCACCCCGAGGGCCCGCGGGACCGGCGCCGCGAGCGTCGGGCCGACCTCCGAGCGGGCATCGCCGGCGACGAGCTCGAACGGGGCGGGCTCGCCAGACAGGGTCGCGCTCGGCACGCCCCCAGAGGCTAGTGGTCGATTCCGGCGCCCGCCTACTCGCCGTCGCCCTCCTGACCGGTGCCGAACAGCATCAGGACGAGCGCCGCGTCGACGGCGCCGTCCCCGTCGCACATCGTCTCGCCGGCGATGCGGCTCGCGATCCGCTCCCGGCTCTGCTCGCCGATGCGCATCGCCCGGCGGTGCAGATCCTGGACGGCGGCCGACAGCTCGTTCATGCCGTCGTCGTCGAGCGTCACCCGGACGCGGGTCGCGTGCGCCTCCTCATGGCTGAAGCCGCCGGCCGCCGCGGCCGCCGTGACCGAGCGCGCGACGTCGTCCAGCGTCGAGCTGAGGACCGCGTCGCGGACCGGGAGCGGAACCCGCGCCCACGCCTCGTGGCTGAGGTGCATCCGGGTCACGGCGCGGTAGTAGTGCTCGACCGCTCCCCGGCGCGGCCGGGTCTCGGCGAGCTCCACCAGGCCGAGGCGCGCCAGGAAGCGCACGTGGTAGCTCACGTTGCCCAGCGGCGCGCCGATCTCCTCGGCGATCTCGCTCGGACTCGCGGTGCCGTCCTCCAGAGCGCGCAGGATCGCGATCCGCAGCGGATGCGCCAACCCCTTGACCAGCCGCGCGTCATCGATCTCGGTGATCTGCTTCATGCTGTGATCTGCCCCCTACGGTTGGATTCCCTTCCGCCGCCGGCCCATGCGGAGAAACTCCGTCTCACCACGCGAACCGGCAAAAACTGAGCTTACCGGCCCAATGGTCCTATTCCTTCATCATCACTACCGCACTCCGGGGGGTGAGGAGCGGGCGGCCGACGCGCTGGCGGGCATCGTGCGCACCCGGCTCGGCGAGGAGGTCGTGACGCTCGGACGCGACTCCGGCCGCCTCTCGTCCCGGTCGGCCGCCGCGGGGGTGCTCGCGGGCGGTCTGCGGGCCGACCAGGTCGAGCGAACCGTCCGCCGGCTCGGCGCGCGGATCGTCCACGCCCACAACCTGCAGCCGACGTTCGGCTGGCGCGCGCTCGCCGCCGCCCGCCGAGCGGGCGCGCACGTCGTCCTGCACCTGCACAACTACCGCCTCGTGTGCGCGATCGGGGTCGGCTTCCGCGACGGCCGGGAGTGCACCGAGTGCCACGGGCGCGACACCCTGCCGGGCGTGCTCCACGGCTGCCGCGGCGCCCGCGGCGAGGCGCTCGTGTACGCGGCCGGCCTCGCGGCCTGGCAGCGGGCCGTGCTCGCGCATGCCGACGTCGTCGTGGTTCCGAGCGCGTTCGCGCGCCAGCGCATGACCGAGCTCGGGCTGCCCCTGTCCCGGGCGCTGGTCGTCCCCAACCCGGTCGGCGAGGCCGAGGCGGGCACCGAGCCCGGCGGCGCCGCGGAGCGCCACGGCGCGCTCGTCGTGTCGCGGCTGGCGCCCGAGAAGGGCGTCGACGTCGCCGTCGACGCGTGCGCCCGGGCCTCGATCCCGCTCACGGTCGCGGGCGACGGGCCCGAGCGGGACGCGCTGGCGGCGCGCGCGCGCGCGCTGGGCGCCGCGACGCGGTTCCTCGGCCGGGTCCCGGCGCACGAGCTCGCGCGGCTGCGCGCCGGCGCCGCCGTCGGGGTCGTCCCCTCGCGCTCGGCCGAGACGTTCGGCCTGGCCGCCGCCGAGGCGATGAACGCGGGGCTGCCGGTGGCCGCCTCACGGGTCGGCGCGCTGCCGGAGCTCGTCCCCGACGGGTGGCTCGCGCCGGCCGGCGACGCCGCGGCGCTCGCCGCCGTCATCGCGCGCCTCGCCGCCGACCCGGAGGCCGGCCCGCTCGGGCGAGAGCTGGTCCGGCGCCATGCCGGCCCGGAGGTCGTGGCGGACGCGCTGCGCACCGCGTACGACGCCGCGACCGCGTGAGCGTCGCCGTCGACCTCGGCGCGCTGCGGGCCCGCTGCGAGGCGGTGCTGGGCGACAACTGGCACGAGGGCACCCGCCCGCGCGACGGCGTTCCGTTCGCCTACACGGCGCCGAGCCCGGGCCACTATCCGTGGCAGTGGTACTGGGACTCGTGCTTCAGCGCGATCGCCTGGCGCCGGTTCGACCGCGACCGCGCGCGGCGCGAGCTCGCCTCGCTGCTCGCCGCCCAGCGGCCGGACGGGTTCATCGGCCACACGATCTTCTGGGACCGGCCGCTCACCGGGGTGCGCCGCCTCACCTACAACATCGTCTCGCCCGGGGCGCTGATGACGTCCTCCATCCAGCCGCCGGCGCTCGCCTGGGCGTGGTCGCTCGCCGTCGGCGACCCCGCCGAGGAGCCGGGCATCCTCCGGCATCACCGGTGGCTGCAGGACCACCGCGACCTCGATGGCGACGGCCTGCTGTGGCTCGTACAGCCCGACGAGTCCGGCCTCGACGCCTCACCCCAGTTCGACCCGGTATGGGGATCCCGCGCGCACGGGCTGCCGGGCTTCGGCCTGCTCGTGCGGCGCAACCGGCGGCTCGGCTTCGACCTGCGGCGCGTCGTGGCCGCGGGCGGCCCGGTGTGCTGCGAGGTGCTCACCAACGTGCTCTACTCGCTGTCGCGCAGCGCGCTCGGCCTCGAGTCGCTCACCGAGGTCATGGTCGAGCGCCTGTACGACCCCGCGCGCGGGCTGTTCCTGCCGCGCGCCCGCCACGGCCGCCCGGGCGCGAGCGTCGAGCAGCGGCCGCCGGTCGCGACGATCGCCGCGCTCACGCCGCTCGCGCTCCCCGACCTGCCCGAGGAGATCGGCCACCGGCTCGTCGCCCACCTGCTCGACGAGCGGGCGTTCCGCAGCACGGTCGCGCCGCCGTCGGTGTCGATCGCCGAGCGCACGTTCTCGCGCCGCGACCGCGCGCTCGGCGGCCGCGCGCCGGCCCGCTACTGGCGCGGGCCGACCTGGGTGAACACGGCGTGGCTGTGCTCGCTCGGCCTGCGGCGCCTCGGCTACGCGGCGGAGGCCGACGCGCTCGCCGACGGCCTCGCCCAGGCGATCGTCCGCCAGGGCCTGCGCGAGTACTACGACCCGTTCACCGGCGCGGGAATGGGCGCCCGTGAGTTCGCGTGGACGTCGCTCATCCTCGAGATGCTCGGCATAGACTGAGAACCATGGACGACACCGCACATGAGATCAAGCTGACCGACGAGCAGTGGCGGGCGAAGCCGCGCCCGACCAGTACGAGGTGCTGCGCCGGCAGGCGACCGAGCGCCCGTTCGCCGGCAAGTACGTCGACGTCAAGGCCGACGGCACCTACCGCTGCGCCGGCTGCGGCGCCGAGCTCTTCTCCTCGGACACGAAGTTCGATTCCGGCTCGGGCTGGCCGAGCTTCTACGAGCCCGCCAACGCCGAGAACGTCGAGCTGCTCGAGGACCGCAGTCACGGCATGCTCCGCACCGAGGTGCGCTGCAAGCGCTGCGGCGGCCATCTCGGTCACGTCTTCCCCGACGGCCCCGAGCCGACCGGCGAGCGCTACTGCATCAACTCCTGCGCTGTGGACCTCGACGCGGCCTGATTGGCGTTCGCCCCGGCGGGTCGCGGGGTCGCGCGCCGGGCCGTCGGCCGGCAAGCGGCGGTCGTGGGCGGTGGTGGGTCGTGAGCGCGGGTGGCGCTTGACTGCCGCCGCCCGTCACGCCACATGGCGATGAGGTGGGCCACTTCGTGTGCGCACCACTCGGGCGGCTGGCCCGCCGTCCGGGTGCACATCGATCGGAGGCGCGGCCGCGACGCTGGCGACAAACCCCGCCCCTCCGCTCGGGATGTGTCGCCCGCGTCGCGGTGGGCGCGACGCTCGTGACAGATCCGCCGCCGGAGGGCGCGATCCGGGCCCCGACGCCGTTCGCAAACGCGACCGCGCCCCTACTCGGCGCTCTCGCCCGGCTGCTCCGGCTGCTGCGACCCCACCGGCGGACCCCCCGGCGACCCCACCGGCGATCCCCCCGGCGCCCCCTCGGCCGCCCGCCGCCGCCGGCGCCGCCACCACCAGAAGGCCAGCAGCGCCCCCGCGACCGCACCGATCGCGATCAGCGCGTACGTGCCGGCGCTCGTGATCGCGTTGGCCGCCGGCGCGCCGCCGTAGTAGCCGACGAGGCCGTAGGTGAGGCCCCAGGTGATCGCGCCCGAGCGCGTTCCAGAAGAGGAACTCATGAAGCGCATCTCGTTGATCCCCGCCAGCCACGCGGCGGCGAAGCGGACCAGGCGATCCAGCGCCGAAGAACACCGCCTTGGGGCCGTGCTTGTTGAAGAAGCGGTCGCCGATCGCGATGAGCCGCAGCCGGCGCTAGACGGTCCGGGCCGCTCGAGCACCTCGCGCCCGAAGCTTGCGACCGAGCCAGTAGCCGATGTTGTCGCCGATGATCGCCGAGCTGATCCCGATCAGGAGCACGAGCCAGATGTGGAGCTTGCCCTCGTGGCGAGCACCGCCGCGAGACGAGCGCCGTCTCGCCCGGGGAGGGACGCCCATGGACTCCAGGCCGATGATCGCGGGCAGCGGGTAGCCGAGGCTGCTCGAGACCGAGATCGCCGCGAGCGCGAGCATCAGGTCCGCCGCAGGACCGCGAGCAGCGACAGCCCGACGGCGAGCGTGCGCCGCGCGCCAGCCACCTCGCCTCTATCGCAGCGGCTGCTCGAGCACGCCGTTCAGCCACGACGGCCCGATGCGGTCGTCCTGTAGGCCAGCCGTGTCGCCGACGGCGCCGGTTGCGGCGCCGTGCGCGCCGCGGCGCCGCTGGCAGGCGGCCGCCGCGGCGCGGGCAGCAGCATGCTGTTGAACGAGGTCATCCGCTCGACCGTCCAGCCGGCGTCGACGCGCCGCCGCCGCAGCGCCGCGCGGGCGTAGCGGCGGAAGTGGTGGTTGTCCTCGTCGTGCTGGGACCACAGCGCCTGGATAGGCGGGAACGGTCAGAGCAGGTGGCCGCCGGGGCGGGTGACGCGGTGCAGCTCGCGAGCGTGACCCGGTCGTCGGGCGTGTGCTCGATCACGTCCAGGCAGGTGATCAGGTCGAAGGTCTCGTCCCCCCACGGCAGCTCCTCCAGCCGGCCGATCGCGACGTCGAAGGCGCCGCGGCCGCGCGCGACGGCCGCGTCCGGGCTGAGCTCGATCCCCGACACCTCGCCGTAGACGCGCCAGCTCCTGCAGCGTGCGCCCCGAGCCGCAGCCGGCATCGAGCACGCCGCGCCCGGCGGCAGCGGCAGCCGTTCGAGCTCGACCTCGATGATCCGCCGCCGGCCCCGGTACCACCAGTGATGCTCGTCGACGTCGAGCATCGCCTGCATCGGCGATCGTCCATGCGCCGATGCTGATCCGCTGGTGACCAGTCGTAGCGATCAGGAGCGGGTCCTCCTCGGCGGCCCGCGCCGCGGGCAGGCGTGAGCGTGAACCGCGCGCCGCCCGCCGCGGTCCGTGCGGCTCGAGCACGAGCGCGCCGCCCATCCGCTCGGCCAGCTCGCGCCCGATCGCCAGGCCGAGCCCGAAGCCGGCGTCCCCCGCGGTGTCCTTTCCGCGGCTGGAAGCGCTCGAAGATCAGCTCGCGCTCGTCGGCTCGACGCCCGGGCCCTGGTCGCGGACGCTCATCGCGGCGCCGGCGCGACCGCCGATCTCGACCGTCACCTCGGTGACCGGCGGGGCTGACCCGCACGCGCGTTGTCGAGCAGGATCCGCAGGATCCGGGCGACGCTGCCGGGGTCGCCGAGCGCCCACACCGGGGTCTCCGTCGCTCTCCAGCCCGTCGTGATCCCGCGCTCGGCGCTGCCGAGCTCGAACTCCGCCAGCACGGCGCGGGAGAGCTCGCCGAGCTCGATCGGCTCGGAGCGCAGCTCACCTCGGCGTCGATCCGGCTGAGGTCGAGCAGGTCGGCGGCGAGCCGGCCGAGGCGCCGCGACTGGGCGCGGGCGCGGTCGAGCAGCGCGCCGCGTCGTCGAGGTCCGGCTCGCCGTCGCGCAGGTCGTCGTCGAGCAGCTCGAGCATCCCCTCCAGCGAGGCCAGCGGCGTGCGCAGCTCGTGCGACGCGGTCGCGACGAATGCGCGGCGCGCCTCCTCCTGGTGGGCGAGCCGCTCCTGCATGACCGAGAACGAGCGCGCGAGGTCGCCGACCTCGTCGCGGCGCGGTCGTCGGGGACGTCGACGGTGTGGCCGCCGGCGCGAGCTGGAGCGCGACGTGGCGGAGCTGGCGCAAGCGGCGGACGAGCGCGCCGCCAGCGGGATCCCGAGCAGGAGCGTGAGCACGAGCCCGGCGAGCGCCGCGTAGAAGAAGGCGCTTGCGGACCGCGCGGACGGCGTCAGGGATCTCTTCGATCGACTTGCGAACGACCAGCACGAGCCCGGTTGTCGTGGACCGTGATCGAGCGGCGCGACGTCCTGCCACGCGATCGACCGTCGGACGAGGCGGGAGCGTCGTCGATGGCGACCTGCCTGGCCTCGGTACGGCGAGCGGCCGCATCGCTGGAGTCGCGTCGGGCTCGAGCGCATGGACTGGTCGATGTCGCCGCGTGCGACGGCAGCTGCCGATCGTGGGATCGGCTGCCGCGCAGCCCGAACGACCGATGGCGCCGACCCGCCGCGATCTCGTCCGGCGGCTGCGAGCTCGGCCGGCCGAGCTGCCCTGTCTGCCGCGCGGATTGCGCCGACGGCATCGAGCAGTACGGCAGTCCGCTGCTGAACGTCGGGTCGCGGTCGCGTGGCCGAGCTCGTGGCGCAGCGTCGTGACCGGTGCTTGCGGAGCGCAGTGCTCGAGCGGCCCGAGCAGCGCGATCGCCGCGACGCCAGCGTCGCCACGGTCGTCAGGAGGACGGCGCCGACGATCCGCCCACGCAGCCCGAGGGCGCCGCGGCCGCGGTCGCGCCGCGCACCTACGGACCCCCTGAGTCGGTATCCGGCGCCGCGGACGGTCAGGATGTAGCGCGGCTTGTCGGGCTCGGGCTCGAGCTTCTCGCGCAGGTGCCGGATGTGGACGTCGATCGCGCGCGGGTCGCGGTAGGCGCTGTCGCCCCAGATCGCCCGCAGCAGCTCCTGGCGGTTGAGCAGGCGGCCCGGGATCGGTCATCAGCGCGTCGAGCAGCTCGAACTCGGAGAAGGTGAGCTTCACCGGCGTGCCGTCGATCGTCACCTCGCGCTGGGCGCGGTCGAGCGAGATCGGCCCGACGATGAGCACCTCGTCGCCCATCGCCGCGGGTGCCGGCGCGGCGCAGCACCGCGCGGATGCGGCTGCGCAGCTCCGCCAGCCCGAACGGCTTGGTGACGTAGTCATCGGCGCCTGCCTCGAGCCCGAGCACCGCGTCGGCCTCGGAGTCGAGCGCGGTGAGCATGATGATCGGGACGACGTTGCGCCGGCCGCGCAGCGTGCGGCAGACCTCGTAGCCGTCCGGGCCCGGGCCGAGCGCGACGTCGAGCAGGACGATGTCGAAGTGCTCGGTGCTGGCGCGGTCGATCGCCGCGCGTCCGTCGGCGACCGCCATCACGCGATGACCCTCCCGCGAGAACGAGCGGGTGAGCATCTCCCGCAGGTCGGACTCGTCGTCGACGACGAGGATGTTCAGCGACGGCGTCGCGACGCCCTGCCCGTCGCCGGTCGAGTCGAGCTGGCAACGCTGCTGGCGCCAGCGGCGCGCCTCGATCGGTAGCGCGTGCGCGATCGCCGAGCGGCTCGCCGACCGGCGCTCCGGTTCGCCGGGGCTCGCCGCGCGCCGCGGCGAGCCGAGCCGCCGGCCGCCGCCACCGCCCACAGCAGCGACGAGCCAGGTGACGGTCGCCAGCGCGACGTGGACCCAGACCATCTCGGCCGGCAGCTTCAGCTCGTACTGGACGGTGCCGACGAGCCCCTGCGCGGCGACCAGCACGCCGAGCACGGTGAGCGGCTCGGTGGGCTCGAGCGAGCGGCACCGCGGCGCGTTGAGCAGCCAGACGGCGATCACCCGAGGCCGAACAGCGCGGCGATCGTCGCGTGCTGGTGGACCGCCCACTCGAGCGTGTCCGGCGCCGCGGAAGTGCAGCCGCTTGACGTGCTGGCCGACGTGCCGCCCGAGTGCGGACCGGCGGCGGTCGGCCGCGGTGCCGGCGAAGATCGTGATCGCGCCGAGCACCGCGATCGCGCGCACCGTCCAGACGAGCAGCCGGTCCGTCGGCCCGCGGTCGCGTGCCGGCGGGATAGGTGGTGCGCCAGGCGAGCGCGACGGCGCGATCAGGATGATCATCGAGAGGCCGAAGTGCGCCATCACGAAGCCGGGGCGAGCTTCTCGTTGACCGTGAAGCCGCCGAGCACCGCCTGCGCGACGACGCCGAGCGGCAGCGCGTCGCGAGCACCAGCCAGGTCGCGGCGGAACGGGCGGCGGATGAACGCGATCAGATCACCACGACCGTCACCACGCCGACGAGCCCCGACAGCGCCCGGTTGCCGAACTCGATCAGCGCGTGCAGCTGCGGAGCGGGGGGAGGTGGCTGCCGTGCAGCGCGGCCAGTCCGGGCAGCCGAGGCCCGAGTCGGTGAGGCGCACGGCGGCGCCGGTGAACACGATCACGCTGAGCAGCACGAGCGCGGCCCACGCGGCCGCGCGGAACCGGGCCGGGGTGACGTTCAGCGTTCACGCATGGGTGCGTGAGAGGCCACGGGGGTGAAAGCGTCGCGTGTGCAGCATGGGGCGCGTCGCGGCGGAAGGGCCGCAAACGGTCACGAGTACCCGAGCGGCCCGCCCGCCCGGAGTCGACCGGCCAGCGCTCGGACCGGTTAGCGGCGGCTGGGCGCGAGCTCGGAGAGCCTGGGCGCCGAGCGGTCGCGCTCGGAGCCGACCAGCGAATCGGCGTCCGGCCAGTCGATCGCGACCTCGGGGTCCAGGTAGGAGAACCCGCTCTCGGCCGCCGGGTCGTAGTACGTGGAGACCTTGTACGTGACGTCGGCGAGCTCGGAGAGCACGCAGAAGCCGTGGGCGAATCCGTCCGGGACGTAGACCTGCCGATGATCGGTGTCGTCGAGCTCGAACCCCTCCCATGCTCCGAACGTCGGCGAGTCGCGGCGGATATCGACGAGCACGTCGAAGATCGCGCCGCGGGCGCAGCGGACGAGCTTGGCCTGGCCCGGCTGGAAGTGCATGCCGCGCACCACCCCCCGGCCCGAGCGCGACTGGTTGTCCTGGACGAACGGGCAATCGATCCCGAACTCGCGCAGGGCGGTCTCACGGAAGGTCTCGACGAAGAAGCCGCGCTCGTCGCCGTGCACCGTCGGGGCAAGGAGAACCGGGCCCTGGAGTTGGGTGGGAAGGGTCTGCATGGGGTCGGCCGGTCGGCGCCTCACCATACAAGCGCCGCGCCGGTCGACCCGGAGCAAGGTTGTGACGCGGGCGCCTCAGGGCCGGCCGATCCGGAGCAGCGGAACGCCCGCGTGGTGCCACGGCTCGGGATCGAGGATCGCTCGTCCGTCCAGGACCGCCCGGACGCCCGGAAAATCCGCGGGACCCAGCGATCGGTAATCGTCATGATCGGCCTGGACGACGATCGCGTCGACCGGATCGCCGTCCCAGGGACGCAGCCCGAGCGGCTGCAGCTCGGCCGCGGAGAACAACGGATCGGAGACGAGCGCCGTCGCGCCGCGCCGCTCGAGCTCGGCCGCGAGCCCGAACGCGCCGGAGAACGCCGTCTCCTTGACCCCGCCGCGGTAGGCGCGCCCAGGATGAGCACCCGCAGGCCGGCCGTCTCGCCGCCGAGCGCGTCGGCGAGCCGCCGCACCGCATACGCCGGCATCGCCTCGTTGACCTCACGGGCCGCGGCCGGCAGCCGGGCGTCGCGGTCGCCGGAGAGGTAGAAGCGTGGATAGACCGGGATGCAATGCCCGCCCACGGCGATCCCCGGGCGGTGGATGTGGGAGAACGGCTGGGAGTTCGGCGGCGTCGATGACTCCGGCGATGTCGACGCCGATCGTGTCGGCGAAGGCGGCGAACTCGTTGGCTAGCGCGATGTTCACATCGCGATAGGTCGTCTCCGCGAGCTTGGTCAGCTCGGCCGCCTCGGCGCCGCCCATCCCGCGGACCTCGGCATCCAGAAACGAGCGGTACAGCTCGATGCCCCGCGCCTCCCCGGCGTCGCTGAGCCCTCCGACGAGCTTCGGAGTACGTGCGCAGATCGGCGAAGATCCGCCCCGAGTACACCCGCTCGGGGCTGTGGATCGTGAAGAACTCCGCTTCGGCGTGCAGCCCGGAGGCCGCGGCGAGCGCGGAGCCAGGCGGGTTCGGGTCGTGCCGACCGGCAGCGTGGGCTCGATTGAGACCGTCGTCCCCTCGCGCAGGCCGACGCCGATGCCGCGACGACCGCGTCGAGGACCGTGAAATCCGGCCGCGCGTCGGCGGAGACGACGAGCGGCGGGACGCGCGATCACGGGATCGGCGCCCTCCGCGACGGCGGCCGTCGTATCCGTGCTCGCGCGCAGCCGCCCGTTACCGACGACCTCGGCCAGGCCCTCGGCGAGGCCGGCCTCGCCGGGGAACGGCTCGATCGCCCCGTTCACCTGCTCGACGACGCGCGCGTCGATGTCGCAGCCGACGACGTCGTGCCCGGCCCGGGCGATCTGCACCGCGATCGGCAGGCCGATCTTGCCCAGGGCGACGACGACGGCGCGCATCAGGCGACCGACCCGGGGGCGAGGACCTGGCCGGTGCGCGCTCTCTCCAGCACCGCCTCGGCGACGCGCACGATCTCGACCCCCTGGGCGAGCGTCACCACGTCCCCATCGCGGCGCTCCAGATGTCCAGGAAGTGTCTCGAGCTCCACCCGGAGCGACTCCTTGCGCCGCAGCGCGTGGCAAACACGTTGCCCTGGCTCACCCCTTGAACTGCTGCGTGGCCTGCCAGTCGATCTGGACCTGCGCGTTCTCGTAGAAGTAGAGGTCGCCGGTGAGCGTGTCGGCTTCGAGCATCCGCCCTCGCCGAGACCCGCGTGCGGCGGATCTTCGTCGGCGAGATCCGCGTCGACGACCAGGTTGATCGCAGCCCTGACTCCAGGCGGCCGGTGATGAACACGAGGTCCTCGTGCTCGCGACCGCTCAGATGACCGGTCTGGGCGGCGACCGACTCGATCCCGAGCCCGACAGCCAGCTGACGAGGTCGATGTCGTGCGTGTCCAATCCATTCACCACGCCGACATCGGCGATCGGCCGGGAACGCCGCGCTGCGGGTTGACGAAGGGTGAACAGGCGGCCGAGCTGTCCCTCCTGCAACCGCCGGCGGAGCTCGAGGGGGGCGGCGTTGAAGCGCTCGACGTGGCCGACCGCGCCCGCCACGCCGTGGCGCTCGCACAGCGCGACGATCTCCTCGGCCTGGAGACGGTCGTGCAAGCGGCTTCTCGAGGTACGGCGACGCCGCCGTAGTCAGCTCTTGCGTGAACGGGCAGGTGCATGCCGGTGGGCACCGCGAAGACCGTGAAGTGAGCGGCTCGCGTTCGAGCAATTCGGCGACCGAGTCGGCGCGGACGCCGGCATCGTGCAGCGCGCCGTGGCGATCGCCGTCCGGATCGAGGCGCCGGCGAAGCGCACGCGAGGGAGGCCTGCAGGTTGCGCGCGCGGTGGCGGCCGATCATCCCCAGGCCGATGACCGCGCCGCGGTGGATGTGGTCGTGCTCGTGGTCGCTCATCGCGAACGCGTACGGTCGCGGCCACGCACCGCCTTCTCAGGCCACGGCGCACAGCTCGATCGGGCAGGTCGACCCGGGCGCCGCGGCCAGCCGGGCGTCGCCGGTCAGGAGGACAGCGCCGAGGACCTCCGCGAGCGCGACGTACATCGCGTCCCAGCCGCGCACGTTGTCACGCGCTGCCACGCCGAGGGAGCAACGGGCGGTGGCCGAACCGCTCGCCAGGCCACGCGCCGAGCTCCTCGACGGCCAGTTCGGCCGTGGTCAGATCGATCTGCCCGAGACGGTGCTGCTGGCGTATGACGCCGAACACTTCGACGTCGATGACATGCGGAGCCGCCTGATCGTCGTCTTGCGCGAGACGACTGTCGGATCCGCTCTCCCGCCGCCGTCCTGGCCACGACCTCGAACAGGCAGGACGCGTCAACGATCAGCACCGGGCCACGGTCCGCGGTGCTCGTCGAGCGCGGCTATCACGTCCGACGTGCTGATGTCGCTGACGGTCCGCGAGCCGTCCGCTCCAGCCACTCGGCCATCGAAGGCCGGGCTGCGAGCTTGTCGCCTCGCGTCGGAGCAGCTCCGGCACCGTCACCCCGGTCGCGGCGGCGCGGCGGACGAGAGCGGCGTACACGTCATCGTCGACGTTGCGGATCTGGATCGTCTTCGGCATGTCTTGAAGGTATCATGCACATGCATATGCGCATGACCTCATGCGTCAACGCATGGATGCTGCTGGCCCCGTCACCGCTGCCGCGGCCGGCGCTACCGTGCGGGGCCATGCGCGAGGGCCCGATCCCGCTGTTCGACATCCATCGGGACTCGGCCTCTGCGGACGCGACTCCTCGACGCCGCCGCGCAGGACGATCGACTGCGGCGCGTTCATCCTCGGGCCGGAGGTGGCCGCCTTCGAGGCCGAGTTCGCGGAGTACCTCGGCGCCGAGCACGTCATCGGGGTCGCCAATGGCACCGACGCGCTCACGATCGCGCTGCGGGCGATGGGGGTCGGTCCGGGCGACGAGGTGGTCGTGCCGTCGTTCACGTTCTACGCCTCCGCGGAGGCGATCCCGCCGACGGGCGCGCGCCCGGTGTTCTGCGCGTCGACCCCGAGACGATGATGGTCACCCCGGAAACGGTCAAGGCGGCTTGACGCCCGAGACCAAGGCGGTGATCGTCGTCCACCTGTTCGGCAACGTGGCGCCGGTCGCCGAGATCGAAGCGCTCGGCGTGCCGGTGCTGGAGGACGCAGCCCAGGCCGCCGGCTCGGGTCCCGAGGGGCCGGCCCGGATCACTGGGCACGGCGGCGACGTTCAGCTTCTTCCCGTCCAAGAACCTCGGCTGCCTGGGCGACGGCGGCGCCATCGCCACCCGCGACCGGCGGTCGCCGAGATGGCCGGGCCCTGCGCTTCCACGGCTCGCGCGATCAGGTCACCTGGGAGCAATCGGCTACAACTCGCGCCTCGACGCGATCCAGGCCGCGTTCCTGCGCGTCCTGCTGCGCCAGCTCGACGGCTGGGCCGACGGGCGCCGCGGCCGGCCGCGCCTACGAGCGGCCGGGGCTCGGCGAGCACGTTGCGCTGCCGGCGCCGACCGCCGGCGCGCGAGCCGCCTGGCACCTGTACGTGATCCGCTCGCCCCAGGTCGACGCGATCGCGGCGGCGCTCATCGGCCGCCGAGATCGGCAACAAGGTCTACTACCGCCCGCCGATCCACCGGCCCCGGCGCTGGCCCCCTACGCGGCGGGGGTGCGAGGCTGCGTACTCGACCGGAGCTCGTCTACGCACCCACCTGGCGATCCCGTTCAACCCGTGGCTGACCGACGAGCAGGCCGCCGAGGTCACGCGGCATGTCGCTGCGGCCGTGGCGCCCTAGCGCGCGACCGCCGCGATGACCACCCGCGGCGCGTGAGCCGGCGGCCGGGTGACTGCGTCGTGTGGCGCTCGCTCCCCCCACTCGCGGGAGGCAGATCTGGGCTACGTGTTGTGCGCCAACGTCGTCCGGGACTGGAGACCGAGACCGTGCTCTTCCAGCCTGCCGGCACTCCGGGCATGCGGCGGCTGGGCCCGCGCGGCGGCCCCCAGGGCCGAAGCCTGCTGGAGCACGCCTGGGACGGCGGCTATGAGCGGTTTGTCTGGCCGGGCCGAGCACGATGCGCTGCACCCCCGAGACCGCCGAGTTCTCGGTGATCCGCGCTGGAATGGGATGCGGCCGATGCGAGGGCTGGTACGTCAACCTGGAGCGGCGCTGGTCACGCACCCCGATCGGATTTGACAGTCGCGACGACGTCCTCGACGTGGTCGCCGCCGAGCCGGACCTCCGCCTGCCGGCTGAAGGATGAGGACGAGCTGGCGTGGTCGGTGCAGACCGGCGAGTTCACGGCGGTGCAGGCGGCCGCCATCCGCCTTCACGGCGAGCGACGTCTGTGGCGGATCGACGCCCGCGCATGGCCGTTTCATGAGGCCGCGTGGGCTCAGCTGGACCCCGATCCGGGATGGCCGGCCCCGCGCCTCCCGTCTGGGACGCGATCGGCGGCTCAGTCCACCGGCGAATCCCCCATCCCCGTTCGATATCCATCGTCGCGATATCATCGCTCCCGCTCCCTCGCGTCGTCCGGGAGAGCTGCTGCCGCCGCGATGGAGCTCGTGTCCCGGCGACCAGCAGGCCCGCACGGGCTGCGCGAGGCTCGCGCGACGGTCGCGCGACGGCGCCGCGCGACGCGCTGGGCCCGTTGCTGCGAATGCTCGCTCAGGACTGCCACAGCGTGCTGGACGTGGGCACCGGCCTGATGCATTCGCTGGTCGACGTGCCGTGTCCGGTCAAGCTGGGACTCGATGCCCACCAGCCGTATCTCGAACAGCGTCGGGTCCGTGACGCCGTGCCCATCCATGCCTCGGCCCTCGATGTCAAGGAGCGGTTCGTCCGCGGAGCCGTCGATCTCGTCCAGCTGATCGTCGTGATGGAGCACTTCGAGCTCGGCGACGCCGACAACCTCCTCGGTCAAATCACGCGCATCGCAGGGCGAAAAACGGGTCGTGCTCTTCACGCCTCGGGGCGAGCTTCAAAGGAGGGGTTCGACGCCACCGGCCTCGGCGGCGAGGAGCTCCAGCGCCATCGCTCCACCTGGGAGCCCGAGGACCTCGCCGTTCGCGGCTTCCGCGTGATCTGATGGAGCCAGGTTCCACGGCCCGTGGAACGCGTCGTTCGTGGAGACGTTCGGCGCGACGCGCCGTATGTCGAAAGTATGCGGGATTTTCGCGATCTCCCCTGAGCGCGCAGGCGCTCAGGAGCGGCGAGCGAGCCCGCGATCAGCTTGAGCACGCGGTCGGCGACGCGGTGGTGCTCGGGCCCTTCATACGGCGACACCCAATCCGTGCTGCCGCCGGTCATCAGTTCGACGCACTCGACCAGCCGCACGGCATCCGTGGTGCCCGACAGGATGTTGGGGCCGCATTCGACCGTCTAGGAGCTCGGTCGTGTCCCGGCAGGTGACGGTCGGGACGTGCAGCAGCGAGCACTCCTCCTGCACGGTGCCCGAGTCGCTGATCACGCAGCGCGCGGCCGACTCCAGCTTGACGAACTCGCCGAACAGAGAGCGGCCGTGCAACTCGATCCTGGGGTCGAGCGCGACCCGGCGGCGTCGAGCCTGCCGCGGGTGCGCGGGTGGACGCTGAACACGAGCGGGACCTCGAGCAGCGCGGCGACTCCGTTCAGGCCCTCCACGATCGCACGCAGTCGCTCCGGCACATCGACGGTCTCCTGGCGGTGGGCGGTGACCAGCACGTACTCGCCCGGCCCGTGGCCGAGGCGGTCCAGGATGTCCGAGGACTCCCACAGCGGACGGAAGTGCTGAAGGATGTCCCGGATCGGGTTGCCCGAGACCATGATGCGCTGCGGCGGGATGCCCTCGGCGAGCAAGTACTCGCGCGAGCGCGGCGTGCAGGGCAGCAGCCAATCACTGATGTGGTCGATCAGGGTGCGGTTGCGCTCCTCCGGGACGCGACGGTCATAGCAGCGGTTGCCGGCCTCCATGTGGAACACCGGGATGCCGTTGCGGACGGCGGCGATCGCACTCAGCGAGGAGTTCGTGTCGCCGAGCAGCAGCAGCGCGTCGGGCGCGAACGAGAGCAAGTCGTCCTCGGCCCGGGCGATGATCTCCCCGATCTGCTGTCCGACCCGGTCGGCGCGAATCCCCAGGTAGGCGTCCGGCGCCGGCAGCGCAAGCTCCTCGAAGAAGATGTCCGACAGCCGCGGGTCGTAGTTCTGGCCAGTGTGGACGAGCCGGTGCTCGACGCCCGCCTGGGCGAAGCGCTCGAAGGTGAGCGACAACCGGATGAGCTCCGGCCGCGTCCCGACGATCGTGAGGACCTTCACGCCCGCTGGTCGCTTGTCACGCCGTGAGCGGCGCGCCCGTTGGCGGCGCCGGTGTCGCCCATCGCCGGGTCAACCCAGTCGGCCTGGGCGACGAGCGCCGCGAGCGCGTCCCCGGTGACGACCGCGTCGGCCGAGCAGTACTCCCCGGTCAGCACCGACGGCTCCGGGTCCCCGCGCAATTCGGGCAGCGCGGGCTGCACGACGTAGTGGTCGGCCCGCTCGGTCGTGCGATGGGCCTCCTCCTCGGAGACGAGCACCTCGTGGACCTTCTCGCCGGGCCGGATGCCGGTCACCAAGGTCTCAATCGGGCGGTCACCGATCATCGTCGCCGCGACCTCGGGGATGCGGGCCGCCTCGACCTTCGGGAACGAAGATCTCCCCCCGGCGGCCGGCGCGGTAGGCGGCGAAGATCGTGTCCACCGCCGAATCGAGGGAGAGCAGGAAGCGCGTCTCTCCGGCAGCGTGATCGTGACCGGCCCGCCGCGCGCGATCTGGTCCTTGAACAGTGGGATCACCGACCCGCGCGAGGAGAGCACGTTGCCGTAGCGGACCGCGAGCATCCGGCAGTGCTGCTGCTGCAGGTTCCCCTCCACGACGATTCGCTCTTGCAGCGCCTTCGTCATGCCCATCACGTTGATCGGCTTGCATGCCTTATCGGTGGACACCGCGAGCACGGTGTGCGTACGCTCGCTGCGCCGCGCGGCGCGGACGACGTTCTGGCGCGAGCACATTGGTGGCAACCGCCTGGGTGGGGAAGTACTCGCAGGTGGGGACCTGCTTCATCGCCGCGGCGTGGAACACCACGTCGGAGGTGACCACCGCGTCCTCGACGCTGGCGTAGTCCCGCACATCGCCGATGCGGAACTCGATCAGCTCGTCGAAGTTGTGGTAGATGATCTCGTCGGTCGGCTTGTGGGCGTGCTTCCACTGGGTCTTCATCGCGTACTGCTTGGCCTCGTGGCGCGAACACGATGATCTGACGGGGCACGCCCATCTCCCGGTGAGGAGCCGGCGCACGAGCGTCTGGCCGAGCGATCCGGTGCCGCCGGTCACGAGCACGGTGGCGCCCTCGAGGTCGGAGCGGCTCACGCGATGAGCTCCCGGCCAATCTCACCGATCATGGCATCCCATGACGGGATCTGGATCGAGGTGGCCTCGGCGAACCGGCTGCCGTCCAGCGCCCGGTTGACGACCGGCTCGTCGACCGGCCGGATGGTGTGACCGGTGCCGAGGGCGTCGTTGAGTCGCTCGAGCAGATCGAACTTGGTGATCGGCTCGGCCGCCACCTGGTAGAGGCCTGTCAACTCGGGGTGATCAGCGATGACCTCCCCGATCACCCGTGCCAACGCGACGGTCGTCAGCCCCGACCAGATCGCGCGGGTGAACCCTCCCACGGTCGGCCCGGGCTGGGCGCGGAACCACTCCAGCAACCCGGTCGCCGTACCCTCCCGCTCGGGGCCGATGATCGACGTGCGCAGCGTCACGTGCGGCGCGGCGTGAACCTCGCCCAGCAGCTTGCTGCGCCCGTACAGGTCCTCGGCGTCCGCGGGGTCGCTCTCCCGATAACGCTGCGGGATGGGAACTCGGCCGGTGAACACGCAGTCGGTGCTCACATGCACGAGTCGCGCGTCGGCCCGCTCCGCGGCCCGTGCGATCCGATGGGGCAGCAGCGCGTTGACGGTGATCGCGGCGATCGGATCCGATGCGATCGGCAGCTGCTTGACCAGGCCGACGCAGTTGATGACCGCGGCGGGCGCGACCGACTCCATGAGCGCGTCGAGGCCATCGCCGGCGGCGCCCGCGCTGAACGGATGCAGCGTCACCGCCGCAACATCCCGCGCCTGCTCCGGATCACGCGCCGTGGCGTGGATCTCGAAGCGCTCCGCCAGTTCCCGCACCACCACGTGACCGAGCATGCCGGTCGCGCCAAGCACCAGCACCCGCGTCATGGGATTGGTCGCGAACGGTTCGTCACGGGCATCGCGACATTAGCGAACTCGCGTACCAGCACTGGCGCGGCGGCCGGCCGCACAGGCGGCGAGAATCGCGGCGAACCGCTCCCCGACGCGGGTCGCGTCGTGACGCTCCTCGACCAGTCGCAGCGCACGCTGCGCCCGCGCCCGGCTGCGCTCCGGATCCTCCAGCACGCGGCGCAACCCGGCGAGCAGCGCCGCCTCGTCGGCCGTGTCGACCACCTCGGCGAAATCCTCCCGGCGGGCGTATTGCGCAACGTGCGAATCGGGCGGCGCGTGGATCAGCAGCGGCCGCCCAGACGCCATGTACTCGACCAGACGAGCCGGGGTGGCGGTCCGGACGATCGCCGGATGAGGACTGTCGAGGCTGAGCCCGAGAAACAGGGCGTCGGCGTCGGCCAGCTGACGGCGAAGCTCGTCGGCGGGCATGGTCGGCTCGGATCGATCCGCGGTCAACCCGGCCAGACGCAGCATCTCGACGCTGCCGATCGTCCGCCACCATCTCCAGATCGGGGATGCGACCGCGCAGCGAGAGCAGGCGGGCGACCGCGTCGTACTGGGCCCAGTAGACGGCACCGGCGAGCAGCAGCCGGCGCGGACCGGCTCGGGCCGCCGTCGCGCCGGGGTGCGCCGCATCCGGGAGCACCGGGGTGGGGATCGCTTCTGCGACGATCCCGTACTTGGCTCGGTAGTGCTCGACCGTCTGCGCGCAGTAGCCGACCACCGCGGTCGCGCCGCGCAGGATGCGCGGCTCCAGCCTCGCCGCGACCGCGCGCTGGACCTCGCTGTAGGCGTTCTCCTCCCACAGGTCGAACACCATCACCACGTGAGGGATCCCCGCCAGCCGCGCGGCGACCGCGCCGGCCATCACGGAAAACCCCTCGTCGTACGGGAAGGACCCATCCGACGCCGTCTCGCCGGGCCCAGGCGGCGGCGCGAATCCCGGCCAGGACAGCGAGCACTCCATCCGATGGCGGCGATGAGCATGCGTCCCCAGCGCCAGCGCGCACCCCAACCCGGCCACTTCCACACGAAGCGGTATCGCGCATCCAGGACACCTGGCCCCGGCACGCACGCGGCGCCGAAGCGCGCGGTCGGTGACCACGTCGAGCGCGATCGACGGCAGGTGGGTGAGCACCCGCTCCATCACGACCGGCGTCCCCCCCGGGGTCGGAGGCGCCAGGGCGTGCACGAGCATCAGCCGCGCGCTCTCGCGCGGCGTCTCAGCCGGTGCGCACGTTGCGAGCGTATCCGGGCGAGGACGCGGCCGGTCATTCCCGCGACCACCCGCGCGTCCTGGCGGCCGGGGACAAGGTCTCGCCAGCCGACGTACGGTGAGCGGATCAGGAACGACAGAGGTCTGTCGTTCCTGATCCCGCTCACCGTGCTTCCGGCTGGCGGGACCTGGTCCCCGGCCGACAGGAGGGAACGCGGGGATGACCGGCCGCGTCCTCAGCCCGGATACGCTCGCGACATGGGCGCCCGGTGAGCGCCGCGCGAGAGCGCGCGGCTGATGCTCGTGCACGCCCTTGCGCCTCCGACCCGGGGGGGGACGCCGAGTCGTGCTGGAGCGGGTGCTGCAGCCAGACTGCCGTCGATCGGGCTCGACGTGGTCACCGACCGCGCGCTTCGGGCGCCGCGTGCGTGCCGATGGCCCGGTGTCCTCGATCGGCGATACCGAGATTCGGTGTGGAAGTGGCCGGGTTGGGTGCGCGCTGGCGCTGGGGACGGATGCTCATCGCCGCCATCGACGGAGTGCTCAGCTGTCCTCACCAGGGATTCGCGCCGCCGCCTGGGCCCGGAGGGACGGCGTCGGGATGGGGGGTGTCTAGCATCGACGAGGGGGTTTCCGTGATGGCCGGCGCGGTCGCCGCGCCGGCTGGCGGGGATCCCTCACGTGGTGATGGTGTTCGACCTGTGGGAGGAGAACGCCTACAGCGAGGTCCAGCGCGCGGTCGCGGCGAGGCTGGAGCCGCGCATCCTGCGCGGCGCGACCGCGGTGGTCGGCTACTGCGCGCAGACGGTGCGAGCACTACCGAGCCAAGTACGGGATCGTCGCAGAAGCAATCCCCGCCCCAGTGCTCCCGGATGCGGCGCACCCCGGCGCGACGGCGGCCCGAGCGGCCGCGCCAGCTGTGCTCGCCGGTGCGGTCTACTGGGCCCAGTACGACGCGGTCGCCCGCCTGCTCTCGCTGCGCGGTCGCATCCCGATCTGGAGATGGTGACGATCGGCAGCGTCGAGATGCTGCGTCTGGCCGGGTTGACCGCGGATCGATCCGAGCGACCATGCCCGCCGACGAGCTTCGCCGTCAGCTGGCCGACGCCGACGCCCTGTTTCTCGGGCTCAGCCTCGACAGTCCTCATCCGGCGATCGTCAACCGCCACCCAGCTGCCTGGTCGAGTACATGGCGTCTGGGCGGCCGCTGCTGATCCACGCGCCGCCCGATTCGCACGTTGCGCAATACGCCCGCCGGGAGGTTTCGCCGAGGTGGTCGACACCGCCGACGAGGCGGCGCTGCTCGCCGGGTTGCGCCGCGTGCTGGAGGATCCGGAGCGCAGCCGGGCGCGGGCGCAGCGTGCGCTGCGACTGGTCGAGGAGCGTCACGACACAACCCGCGTCGGGGAGCAGTTCGCCGCGATTCTCGCCGCCGTGCGGCCGCCCGCCGCGCAGTTGGTAGGAGTTCGCTAATGTCGCGATGCCCGTGACGAACCGTTCGCGACCAATCCCATGACGCGGGTGCTGGTGCTTGGCGCGACCGGCATGCTCGGTCACGTGGTGGTGCGGAAACTGGCGGAGCGCTTCGAGATCCACGCCACGGCGGATCCGGAGCAGGCGCCGGATGTTGCGGCGGTGACGCTGCATCCGTTCAGCGCGGGCGCCGCCGGCGATGGCCTCGACGCGCTCATGGAGTCGGTCGCGCCGGCCGCGCAAATGCGTCGGCCTGGTCAAGCAGCTGCCGATCGCATCGGATCCGATCGCGCGATCACCGTCAACGCGCTGCTGCCCATCGGATCGCACGGCCGCGGAGCGGGCCGACGGCGACTCGTGCATGTGAGCACCGACTGCGTGCTCACCGGCCGAGTCCCATCCCGCAGTGCTATCGGGAGAGCCACCCCGCGGACGCCGAGGACCTGTACGGGCGCAGCAAGCTGCTGGGCGAGGTTCACGCCGCGCCGCACGTGACGCTGCGACGTCCTGGGCCCCGAGCGGGAGGGTACGGCGACCGGGTTGTTGGAGGGTTCGCGCCCAGCCCGGGCCGACCGTGGGAGGGTTCACCCGCGCGATCTGGCGGGCGACGACCGTCGCGTTGGCAGGGTTATGGGGAGGTCATCGCTGATCACCCCGAGTTGACAGGCCTCTATGGGGGCGGCCGAGCCGATCACCAAGTTGTACACGAGCGACTCAACGACGCCCTCGGCACCGGTGGCACCGTCCGGCATGCCGACGACCGATCATCGACCCGGGCGCTGGACGGCAGCCGGTTCGCCGAGGCCGCCTCGATCGAGATCCGTCATGGGATGCCATGATCAAGCAGGGAGCTCATCGCGTGAAGCCGCTCCGACCTCGAGGCGCCGCCCATCCTCGTGACCGGGGGGGGGTGGCTCGGCCAGACGCTCGTGCGCACTAATAAATAGCCCCGTCAGATCATCGTGTTCTCGCGCGGACGAGGCCGAGCAGTACGCGATGAAGACCCAGTGGAAGCACGCCCACAAGCCGACCGACGAGATCATCTACTAAATTCAACGAGCTGATCGAGTTCCCGCATCGGCGATGTGCGGGACTACGCCAGCGTCGAGGACGCGGTGGTCACCTCCGACGTGGTGTTCCACGCCGCGGCGATGAACAGTGCCCCACCTGCGATCTCCGCCGACGGGTGCCACCGAATGTGCTCGGCGCCGGGGACGTCGTCCGCGCCGCGCGGCGCAGTAGACGTACGCACACCGTGCTCGCGGTGTCCACCGATAAGGCATGCAAGCCGATCAACGTGATGGGCATGACGAAGGCGCTCGAGAGCGAACCTCATGGAGGGGAACCTGCCAGCGGCGGCACGCTGGATGCTCGCGGTCCACTCAGGCAACGTGCTCTCCTCGCGCGGGTCGGTGATCCCAGCTGTTCGGGGCCAGGATCACACACGGCGGGCCGGTCACGATCTACGCTGCCGGAGATGACGCGCTTCCTGCTCTCGCTGCGACTCGGCGGTGGACACGATCTTCGCCGCCTCACGGGCCCGCAGCCGGGGGGAGATCTTGGTTCCCAAGGTCGAGGCGGCCCGCCGTCCCCGAGGTCGCGGCGACGATGATCGGTGACCGCCCCAATTGAGACCTTGGTGACCGGCATCCGGCCCGGCGAGAAGGTCCACGAGGTGCTCGTCTCCGAGGAGGAGGCCCATCGCACGACCGAGCGGCCGACCACTACGTCGTGCAGCCCGCGCTGCCCGAATTGCGCGGGGACCCGGAGCCGTCGGTGCTGACCGGGGAGGGCGGGGGGGCCGACGCGGTCGTCACCGGGGACGCGCTCGCGGCGCTCGTCGCCCAGGCCGAGCTGGGTTGACCCGGCGATCAGGCGACACCGGCGCCGCCAACGGGCGCACCGCTCACGGCGTGACGAGCGACCAGCGGGCGTGAAGGTCCCTGCACGATGAAAATGCGGCCGGAGCTCATCCGGTTGTCGCTCACCTTCGAGCGCTTCGCCGGGCATCGAGCGCCCACTCAGCCGGGCCGGGCAGAGCACGACCGCAGGCTGTCGGACATCTTCTTCGAGGAGCTTGCGCTCCCAGCGCCGGACGCCTACCTGGGGATTCGCGCCGACCGGGCTGGGACCGCACATGGGGAGATCATCGCCGGGGCCGAGGAGGCAGACTGCTCTCGTTCGCGCCCGACGCGCTGCTGCTGCTGCGGGAACACGAACTCCTCACTGAAAGCAGTGCGATCGCCGCCGTCCGCAACGGCGCCCCGGTGTTCCACGTGGAGGCCGGCAACCAGTTCTATGAGCCCGTCGCGTCCCGGAGGAGCGCAACCGCAGCCTGATCGACCACATCAGTGATTGGCTGCTGCCCTACACGCCGCGCTCGCGCGAGTACTTGCTCGCCGAGGGCATCCCGCCGCAGCACGGTCTCGGGCAACCCAATCCGGGACATCCTTCAGCACTTCCGTCCGCTGTGGGAGTCCTCGGACATCCTGGACCGCCTCGGCCACGGGCCGGGCGAGTACGTGCTGGTCACCGCCCACCGCCAGGGAGCCCGTCAAAGTGTGCGGAGAGCGACTGCGTGCGATCAGTGGAGGGCCTGAACGGAGTCGCCGCGCTGCTCGAGGTCCCGCTCGTGTTTCAGCGTCCACCCGCGCAGCCGGGGCAGACTTCGACGCCGTCGAGGTCGCGCTCGACCCCAGGATGGCGGTGCGCGAGCCATTTTACTGGTCCCGGCGAGTTGGTCCAAGCTGGAGTCGGCCGCGCGCTGCGTGATCAGCGACTCGGGCACCGTGCAGGAAGAGAGGGCTCGCTGCTGCACGTCCCAACCGTCACCTGCGGACACGACCGAGCGCCCTGA
>CAVPBY010000056.1:0-43303 GCA_963702225.1 uncultured Solirubrobacteraceae bacterium
ACGAAGGAGGTTGCGATGAGCCCTGGGCAGCGCCGATCACACCATTCTGGACGGGCGGCGCTGGCGTCACCGGGACGGCCACCAGCAGCGGAGCGATCTGAACTTCAGCGATTTTGGTTGGGGATTGCGCAGGGGATGATAGCGAGGATGCTCGCGGGTAGCTGGAATGTCGCAGCCTGTCGGAACGAAATGTTCCAAAGGCGGCGGCATGCCACCAGCGATGTTCAGACTTTCGGCCAAGCCGCCCCCGGACGATATCTCTCGTTTGCCGAACGTGAGGAGATCGCGCTTCTTCGCGTTCAGGGCCTTTCGAAGCGCGAGATCGGACGCCGGTGGTCGGTCTGCCTCCACCATCTCCCGTGAGCTACGGCGCGACGCCGCGACGCGCAGCGGCGGCCTGGAATATCGTGCGTCGACAGCTCAATGGCACGCCGAGCGATCGGGCCGGCGTCCGAAAGTCGCCAAGATTACGCTGAACCGGGCCTTACGCGTCTATGTCGAGGAAAGGCTGGCCGGAACGGTCGCTGCTCCCGATGGTGCTATCGTAGCCGGTCCTATGGTCTCCTGGAGTGGACGCCGTCATGACAACGAAAGGCTCGTCGATGGAGCACGGCATGGAGCCCGGAGCAGATCGCCCGGCGATTGGCTTTAGACTTTCCGAATGACGAGACCATGCGGATCAGTCACGAAGCCATTTATCAAGCGCTCTTCATCCAAGGCCGAGGGCTTCGGGAGAACTGACCGCATGCCTGCGAACCGGGCGGGCGTTGCGGACGCCGCGGGCGCGCGTGGGCCAGCGGGGCAAGGGCTTCGTGTCGTCCCAGATCATGATCAGCCAGCGCCCGGCCGAGGCGGATGACCGTGCGATTCCGGGGCACTGGGAGGGCGACCTCATTCTAGGGCTTGGCAGTTCGGCAATAGGCACACTGGTCGAGCGTCCCGACGCGCTTTACGATGCTGCTACACCTGCCGCGACTGGAGGGTCATGGGGCCGCGCCGCGAGCCAAGAATGGACCGGCTCTCGCCGGGCACGGCGCCGAGGCCTTCGCGATGCCATCACGCGCACCATGGTAACCCTGCCTCAGGAACTTCGCCGCTCGTTGACGTGGGACCAAGGCGAGTGGCACACACGCGGCGCTTAAAATCGACACCGGAATCCAAGTCTACTTCTGCGATCCCCAGAGCCCTTGGCAGCGGGGCGCCAACGAGAACACCAATGGATTGCTGCGCCAGTACTTCCCAAAGGGCACGGACCTGAGCACGCACAGCGCGGACGATCGCAGCCGTTGCCGCAACCCTCAACGCGGACCCAAAAACCCTAGGTTGGAAAACCCGCCCGAAGCGCTTGACCAATGGTTGCCATACAACCGAATACGCCTGTTGCGACGACCGCTTGAATTCGCCTGCGAGCCGCGGTCTGTGTGATGGACGCAACGGCGGCGGCTTTTGACGGCATCATCTGCGTCAACACGGTCCACATCTCACCTTGGATGCGAGTGTCGGATTGATACGGGGCGCAGCCGCGATCCTTCCACGGGGTCACCGCTCTATCTTCATGGCCCGTACAAACGCAAAGGGTTCGCAACGGCCCCGAGCAACGAGGCGTTCGACCGTAACCTTCGTGATCGCAACCGAACTGGGGCCTGCGAGACCTCGAGGCGGTCGCCGCAATAGCGCAGTCCGCTGGATTTTCGATTGATATCACCAAAATGCCCGCAAACAATCTGAGCATAGTGTTTCGCCGAATGGAGGTCGGGGACGTGCTTACGTTGCCGATCTCGGACGGTGGGCGACGATTTGACCCGCCATTACACTCGACGCTAACGCTTGAATAGCAAGGCTAGAAGTTTCAGGGCCGCCCTTGGGGGCCGTTGCGCTGGAGCGGCCCCTTCTCGTGGACTTCGGTCCTATCGGGCTTGAAGCAAAGGGCGGAGTTCGCCGAAAAACGCGCCTCTATCGAGATGCATCACTCTGTGCAAACCTCCTTCATAGGCTGTCATTCGGCGTGGGGTCTCAACGCCGATCGGCGCGATAAAACATTGAAATGATAGACTGGGCGGTCGACGCGCCGCTGGCAATTTACACGCTTGCGCACCGTGAGGCCTTTTTCGCGATAGAGCCGGTAGATGCGGTTGATGCCCGAGGGCTCGCCCTCCTGCCGCAACAGGACGAACAGCCGACGATAGCCGAAACGCTTCCTCGCGTTGGCGAGATCGCGCAATTGCGTCCGAAGCTCCGTGTCTGGCGGCCGACATGGGCGGTAACGGACCATCTTGCGGTCAGCGCTGACGATCGAGCAGGCCCGCCGTTCCGACAGGCCCATCGTGGCCCGAAAATGCGCGACGCCTTCGCGCTTGACGGCGGGCCCTACCATTTTTTTGACAGAAGCTCGCGAAGCGCGGCGGCATCCAACATCTGCTCGGCCAAAAGCTTCTTCAGTTTGGCGTTCTCGTCCTCGAGCTGCTTCAGCCGTTTGGCCTCGGGGACATCCATGCCGCCGTACTTGGCCTTCCAGTTGTAAAGCGTCGCTTCCGAGACGCCGTGCTTGCGCGCCAGATCCGCCGTCTTCGCCCCGGCCTCGTGCTCCTTCAGCACCCCAATGATCTGCTCTTCCGTGAACCGCGCTCGCTTCATCTGTCCGTCCTTCAAGAAGGCCGGACTCTAAATCCCCGCGGAGGAAAATCTCAGTGGCAGGTCACTCCCGATAATCACGTCGCGGCTTCCTTAAGAGCTCCATCCAAGTCAAATCCGGCTTGCTGACATCTCAGCTTGACCGATTGCAAGCGCTCCGCCTGCCTGTCTGTCGGGATTACGCGAGGCATTGCGCACGCAATTTTCAAGGCCCGCTCATCGGCTGCGGATATGAGACGTTTGGCTCGCGCGAAGGACTGGATGGCCCGCCAAGACTCAGCCCCAAGAGCAACGACGCTGCTGACGTTGGCCAGCCCCTCTGTGACTCGTTGATTACCGCGCTCTTCCCTGTCGGCGGCACGACTGTCCGAGCGTGCAATCAGGAACTTGTCGAGGTCAGGGTCAGTAGAGACCGCTGTCTCCATCGCGATTTTCTTGCAAGCCTGCTGCTTGGCCCACTCCGAAACGTTCTGTCCCGCGAGAGGGGGTGATCGCAAGACGTTCGTCATCGTCTCGGCAATCGTCAACAACTGACGCTCCAGCATCTCTCCCGCCGTCTGACTAGCCCAGATTTTCAGGTAGTCCAGGCGTCCACCTTCGGAGCCGGCCTCCGCGAGCGCCGCCAACCGCGCGAGCGTGTAAGCCACGATCTGCGCGCGATATCCGCCTTCGTACCACGGGGCGTTCGATACGAGGCCCTCCGTCGCGCGAAATAGGATGATGCGGGCGACGGCGCTGCGGTACCAGTCGTCACCGTAAAGAGACCTTGTGCGTTCGTCGGCCCATTCCTCGGTGACTTGCTCCGCGAACTCGGTGAAGGATTTCTCCGCGCCTTTGCAGGCCACCTCGGGGAGCAGATCGAAGCAATTCTCGACCTTGGCCAGATCGGTTTTCGTGACGACCTGTTGGCGCGGATTAAGCCGCAGAAATTGATCACGCTTTGCTGCGGACATGCCTACCTGGTCGTTCAAATGTTGGCCTCGCGCCCGCTCGTAGTACCAGTGAGTTTGAACCTGAGAGCTGCCCACCGTTGGAGCGAGAAGGCGCCTGGATATCTCTTCCATCCTCCGGTGGAACTCGTGATTCGCGAAGAAGTCACTGGCCCTCACACCATTCTGGCTATTCGCAAAGCGTGAAATGCGTGGGATGAGTTCCGATGCAACCTCCGGGTTTACGACAGACAACTTCATCGGTACGAAGACGGACGCCGGCGGCAGTTTTCCTTCGCGCTGCAGCGCGGCCAACGACGCTGTCGTCTGCGCTCCGTTGACGATCTGTAGGTCAGTCGCCCCAGTAAGAATCAGCGTGCGACCCGGACCGGATACCGTTGAGACCGCAGACGCGGTCGCCGCGATCCCATTATTGTAAGCGAAGAACCGGGAGGGCTCTTTCGCAGAGTTGCAGCAATCCCCTTGTTGACATTGCCCCGTCGGCCCAGGAATGTCCAAACATTACCCTCAAGCAGGCGACTTCCGTGTCGGATGTAGATGTCGGCAAGTGTTTCGCCGGGAAGAACAGTCAGATAGGCCTCATAATCTCCGGTGCCTTCGGCCGCCGGGAGGACGGTCAGACCGCCTCCAGTCAAAAACGAAAAATCCACGAGGAGATCATCGCGCACATTGCGAGCCTCCTGGGATGCGCTTGAGACGGGAGATATCCCAGATTTGAAAGTCACCGGGATTTCCTCTCTCGCCTGATTCCCGGGAATCTCTCGCAGTCTCTCGCTGACAGCGCGGTCCGTTACTATATTCAATCGGAGCGCGGCTGGCTTGCCGCCGGTCTCGATCCGACGAGCGAGTGCCCATAGTGGACGGCTCTCTTCCGTGTTCTTCGTCAACCAGCCGTCTCGAGCATGCTCGAAGAAGCCGAGCAGACGACCAAATCCCTGTTCCCTCGCCTCAGTCAACGCAAGGGTCGGCGGAATTGCGCCACTCCCCTCTCGCAGTGCAATGAAGAGCAGGAGCGAATCATCAGCGTCGTCGAGCGCGAAGGCATCGAGCTCAAGCCGCCTCCCCCGTTGTCCAGTCAATTGTTCCGGGCAGGGTTCTGCGTCGGGCAGTTCGCCAGCCTCCCGGAAATTGCTTCAGCACCTCGGTAACGAAGGCGTCACGCAAACTGTTTGAATGCGTTTTGCCCGGGACGCGGCAGTCGCCAGAAGCTCAGATCGGAATTCCTCCTCCGTCATCGGATTTTCTCCAAGGCGACGAGGTCGCCACCGGCAACGCGATCGTGTAGTCGGCGTCTTCGACTCCGCGAGAAACTGAAGAGGCGGTCAGCCGGGGGAAGTTGGCGTCAACTGCAAATCTGTCGATCGAAACGACGCGCACCACCAGATCATTGTGGATCGGGTGCTCGTGCCAGCCTGCGAAGGCGAGGGATCCTCTGAACGCGGCGAGAGCTTCGGGATCGTTGATAATGCGACCTTCCACGCGCGCTACCAGCATGGGTGCTGTGATCGCCCCCGCCGCCGCGGCGCCCGTTTCCTCGATCCTCACGATGACCAGTTCTAGAGCGTCCCCGCCTGGATCAAGCTGGATCGAGCCCATTGATCCGAATGCTTCTCGCATCGGGTCGAGCCGTCTTCACCTCGATGCGGCGGCCAGACGGAAGCATGAAGTCCTGGGGTGTACCGAGCGGGCCGGTCCAGGAAGCGATCGCCTCAACCGGTCCCAGCGATGCGAGCAGCTCCCTGTCGAGGATCAGCAACTCGCCGATCAATCCCCGCAGCACTGGCTCGGACAGACCGGCGGAATCCTTTTCCAGGAGTGTTCGCCAATGGTCGAGCCGTCGAATGACGGCGGCACCCAACTGTTCTTCGCTAATGCCGGTGCGCGTGTAGTCGACGATGTCCCGACACAGGGCCGCAAATACCGGAAGGAGGTGACCTTGGGTCGCCGACGGGGCGGCGACGCTCTCCACCGGCCCGGTGGAGCTCGGGCCCGGGCACGCGCTCTGCTTCGAGCTCGGCGAGGAGACGCGCCTGGCCTCGCAGCTGTCGGCGACGCTCGACCTCGGCGCGGGCGACAAGCTCGTGCGCTGCGACCGGGTCGAGCTGCCGCCCGGCGGCACCGCCTACCTGCACACCCACCAGGGGCCCGGGATCCGCTGCCTGGTGGAGGGCCGCTTCCGCGTGCAGTCCAACGGCTTCGGGCAGACCGTCGAGCGCTACGGCGCGTGGTTCGAGAATGGGACCGATCCGGTCGAGGCCCATGCGGTGAGTGACACGGCGGCGGCGTTCGTGCGGGTGATGATCCTCCCGGCGCAGCTGCTCGGCCGGTCGTCGATCCGCTACGTGCGCGACAGCGACAAGGACCGTCCCAAGCCGCAGCGCTACCAGGTGTTCGTCGACGAGCCCCTGCCCGCGTGAGGGCCCGTCCGTGAGCGATCCGCGGACCGGCGGCCGGATCCTCGTCGATCAGCTCGTGCTGCACGGCACCGAGCGGGTCGTTCTGCGTCCCGGGCGAGAGCTATCTGGCGGTGCTCGACGCGCTGCACGACGTCGGCGAGATCAGCTCGTCGTCGGGCGAATGGAGGCCTCGACGGCGAACATGGCCGCGCCCACGGCCAGCTCACCGGCGTCCCGGGATCATGTTCGCCACGCGGGGCCGGGGGCCACCCAGGCGGCGGTCGCCGTGCACACCGCCCAGCAGGGTTCGGTCCCGCTGATCCTGTTCGTCGGGCTGATCCCGCGCGCGCATCGCGATCGCGAGGCCTGGCAGGAGATCGACATCCCGGGTGTGTTCGGCGCCGATGGCGAAGTGGGCGGCGACGATCGACGACCCGGCGCGGATCCCCGAGTACGTGGGCCGCGCCTACCGCGTCGCGCTCGCCGGGCGGCCGGGGCCGGTCGTGCTGGGGCTGCCCGAGGACGTGCTCGCCGCCGGCGCCGACGTGAGCGACGGCGCGCCGCACCAGATCGTGCGCCGACGCCCCCGCCGGCGGCGGTCGCCCGCGTGCCGCGACATGGTCGCCCGCGCCGAGCGCCCGCTCGTGCTCGTCGGCGGCGGCGGATGGTCGCGAGCGCGCGGCGACCGACACCGCCGCGCTGTGCGAGGCGTGGGGCGATGCCCGTCGCGGCCGCGTTCCGCTGCCAGGACTACGTCGACAACCGCTCGCCGTCGTTCGCCGGCACGCTCGGCCTCGGGATCGACCCGGTGCTCGCGCGCCGCGTGCGCGAATGCCGACCTGCTGCTCGCGCTCGGCGCGCGGCTCGACGAGCCGACGACCGGCGCCTACGAGCTGATCGCCGCGCCCCGTCCGCGCCAGACGCTGATCCACGTCCACGCCGATCCCGAGGAGCTCGGCCGGGTGTTCGAGCCGGCGCTCGCGATCAACGCGGGCGCGCCGGAGCTCGTCGCCGCCGCGCTGGAGTTGGACGGGCCGGATCCCGCCCGCCACGCCGACTGGACGGGCGCGCTGCACGGGGCAGCGGACGCGTTCGCAACGCCGCCGTCGAGCGAGCTCGAGATGGATCTCGCCCGCGCCCTGCGCGAGCTCCGCGCGCTGGTCCCGGACGACACGATCGTCACCGCCGGTGCGGGCAACTACACGCTGTGGCTGCATCGCTTCTGGCCGCTGCACCGCTACCGGACCCAGCTGTCCCCGGCTGTCGGGCGCGATGGGCTACGGGCTGCCGGCGGCGATCGCCGCCAAGCTCGCCCACCGCGACCGCCCGGTGCTGTCGTTCGCCGGGGACGGCTGCCTGCTGATGGCCGTCCAGGAGCTCGCGACCGCGCTGCGCCACGACCTCCCGATCGTGCAGATCGTCGTCGACAACGCAAGCTACGGCACCATCCGCATGCACCAGGAGCGCCGCCACCCTGGCCGGCCGTCGGGGACCAGCCTCGTCAATCCCGACTTCGTCGCGCTCGCGCGGTCGTTCGGCGCCGATGCGTGCTCGGTCGCCGACACCGCCGGGCTGGTGCGAGCGGTGGCCGACGCGGTCGGCAAGCAGCGGCCGGCGCTCGTGCACGTCCCGCTCGACCCGGCGCTGCTCACCCCGGCCGCCGCGGCCGCGGCCGCGCCCGCGGTCGCCTGAGCCGAGCGCCCGCCCGCCCGGCGCTGGTAGCGTCGCCCGCCCATGGACCTGCGCCAGCTGCGCTGCTTCGAAGCGGTCGCCCGTCACCGGCACTTCACCCGCGCCAGCGAGGAGCTCGCGCTGTCGCAGTCCTCGGTCTCCCACCACATCCGCCAGCTCGAGGCCTCAGTCGGCGTCGAGCTGTTCGTCCGCACGAGCCGCACGGTGCGGCTCACCCGTGCCGGCGAGGCGCTGCTGCCCCGGGCCGAGCAGATCGTCGCCGGCTTCGACGCCGCCGAGTCCGAGATGGACCAGTTCACCGGGCTGATGCGCGGGCGGATGGTGCTCGGCACGATGCGCGCGCTCGGCCGCATCCGGCTGCCGGAGCTGCTGCGCGCGTTCTGCGACCGCTATCCCGGCATCGACGTCGTGATGCGCGAGGCGACGAGCGAGCGGATGCTCGCGATGCTCACCGCCGGCGAGCTCGACGCCGCGTTCATCCAGCCGCCCGACGACCCCCCGGCCGGGCTGGTCACCCAGCTGCTGCACGTCGAGGAGTTCGCGCTCGTCGTCGGCCCCGACCACCGGCTCGCCGGCCGCGAGGAGGTCCCGCTCTCCGAGCTCGCCGGCGAGGACTGGATCGTGTTCACGCGCGGCACCGGGATCGACGGCACGCTGCGCGCGGCGTGTTCCGCCGCGGGCTTCGAGCCCCACGCGAAGTTCGAGAGCTCCGCGCTGCAGACGGTGCGCGCGCTCGCGGGCGCCGGGCTCGGGGTGGCGATGCTGCCGCGCTCGTTCGCCGAGGCCGAGGCGGGAGCGCGGATCGTGCGGATCGCCCCGCCGACGCCGTTGCGCCGCGTCGCGCTCGCCTGGCCCGACCGGCCGCTGCCCGCGGGCACGGCGTTCGTCCGGTTCGTGCGGGCGACGCTCGCCTCGGCAACCTGACACGCGCGGTCACCTGAGCGCGACGAGGGCCTGTTCCGCCACCGCGGCCGGCCCCTCGATCGCATCGACGCGGATCGCGCGCTCGCCGGCGCAAGGCGGCTCGTAGATGCGCAGCTGGTCGTCGAGGAGCGACACCGGCATGAAGTGACCTCGCCGCTCTGCGGAGCGCCTGCGGATGTCCGCAGCGCCGGCGGTGAGCAGCACAAAGCGCACCCGTACCGAGCGTGCGGCGAGCCGGTCCCGGTAGCGCCGAGCAAGCGCCGAGCAGGCGACGACGCCGCCGGAAGCCTCGTGCGCCGCCAGCCAATCTCCAACCCGTTCCAGCCACGGCGCGCGGGCTTGGTCGTCGAGTGCGGCTCCCCCGGCCATGCGCGCAACGGCGGCGGCGGAGTGCAAGGTGTCGGCGTCGCAGAACGGCACAGCGAGCGCCGTCGCCATCAGCGTGCCGACCGTCGTCTTGCCGATGCCGCTCGGTCCCCCGACGACGATCAGCCACGGGGGGCCGGCTCATCGGTCGATCGCGAACGGCGCAAGTGCATCCTCGGCGCCCGCTCCGGTCATCAGTCGCGCGATCTCATGGCCGGTCGCGGGCGCGAGGCTCAGCCCGAGCATGTTGTGGCCGGTCGCCACGAAGACCCGCTGGCACCCCGTCACCCGACCGATATAGGGCAGGCCGTCGGGCGTCATCGGCCGGGACCCGGCCCAGCGGTCGCTGATCTGGGCCCAATCGACGCCATCGAGGAACGGGCCCGCGGCGCGGGCGATCGCTGAGATCCGCGCATCGGCGTTGGCGCCCGGACGGGCGCCGAGCTCCATCGTGCCGGCGATCCGCAGGCGCTCGGAGTCCAAGGGGGTCGCCCCCACGTGCGCCTCGCCGAGCAGCACGGTGTAGCGCGGCATGCTGGACGGTCGAACCGTGAAGCTGTAGCCGATGCCGGCGACGAGCGGGAGCCGCACGCCGAGCGAGCGCAGCAGCGACGGCGACCCCATGCCGGCGGCGATCAGAACCTGGTCGTACTCCTCCTCGGTGTCGTCCTGGGCGACACGAACGGCGGCGCCGCGCTCCTGCAGGCCGACGACTCGCGCGCCCTCCCTCAGGGTCACGTCGCGCTCCGTCAGGTGCGCGCGGAGTTGGTCTACGAACGCCGAGGGATCGCCGAAGCGGACGTCGGGCCGCAGAAAGCCCCAGCGGGCGGCCGGACCGAGCGACGGCTCGAGGGCCCGGAGTCCGTCTTCGTCGAGGAACTCCCCAGGTTCACGGCTCAGCCCGAGCTCGGCCAGACGGCCGGCCGCCTCCCACTCGCGCCGCGCGGTCACGTGCTCGCGGAAGGTCTTCAGGTTCCCGGTGGGCTGGAAGTGGCTTCCGATCCCGATCTCCGCCAACTCGTCGAACAGCATCTCGCGCGCCCGGTTGAGACGATCGAGTGCTCGAAACGATTCCAAATAGCTGCGCTCGTTCGCGCTGCGGGCGAAGCGAATCAGAAACGGGGCGAGCGCGGGCAGCGAACGGGGGTGAATGTAGAACGCGCTCGAAGGGCTGAACCAGTGCCGGAGCCCTTCGCGCACCATGCCGGGCGCCGGCAGAGGATCGGCAGTGACGATCTGTCCGCCGTTGCCCCGAGAGGCGCCGGAGCCGACGGTCGCCCTCTCCAGCACCGTGACCGCTCTGCCGCTGCGTTCGAGGTAGAGGGCGGAGCACAGGGCAACGAGACCCCCGCCGATGACCGCAACAGGGCCGGACCTGTGCGTTTGAGACGCGACCACCGAAACCACCTCCTTGGCCCTGCCAGGGCCTCTCGCTCCAAACTGTCGTCCGGCAGCGCGGCTGACCCTTGTTGGAACACGTTTCCAGACCCACGGTAGCGACGCCGGTGATGCGCGTCAAGGAGCGCCCGGCGAGGCGGCTCGCCCGCCGGGATGACGGACCACGGCCGGCGAGCCGGCACCGCACGCGACGGCGAGGTTCAGCGCCGGGGCGGCGTGCTCTCGCGCAACTGGACAGCCGCCTCGAGCACGAGGACGACCGTCCGCGGCCCTCGCTTGGCGAGCCCGAGCTCCACCGCCTGGGCGCCGACGTCCTTGAGCGGGATGCGGACCGAGGTCAGCGCGGGGACGACGTCGCGCAGCGGGGCGATGTCGTCGTAGCCCGCGAGTGCGAGCCCGTCGGGTACGGCGATCCCTCGCTCGCGGAATCCGGTGAGCGCGCCGAGGGCCATGATGTCGTTCACCGCGAACACGGCATCGGTGTCCCGCACCAGAGCTGCGGGCATCGAGCGTGCGAGCGCGTGCCCCCCTCCCAGCTGAATGCGTCCCGCAGGACGCGATCTCCGGAGAGCGCGAGCCCCGCCCGCTCCAGCGCGGATCGAAAGCCTTCGAGCCGATCCTCCGCAGCACCCCGTTCGTGAGGCCCGGCCAAGATGACGAACCGCTCATAGCCGAGCTCGAGGAGCGAGCAAGCGAGGGCATCCCCGCCGTCACGGTTGCCTAGCGTGACCGCGTCGAACGGCATACCGCTGTCGCTGAGGTCGACGGCGCGACCGCCATCGACCTCGTAGGCGTCGAGCTCACTGCGCAGCTCCTGGGCGAGCGCCTCGTCCTCGCGGCTTGACCCGGCGAGGATGATCGCCCGGGAACGCTGAGCGCGGAACAGACGCACGAGCTCGAGCTCGCGCTGCGCCTCGCGATTGGTCACCGACACGGTGACGTGCATGCTCGCCAGCGCGGCGCGCTCGATCACCCCCTCGGCGATCCACGAAAAATACGGGTCGGTGACAGAGCTGATGATCAGAGCCATCGTCGAACGATCGCCGCGACGGGTGGATTGGGCCGACGCGTTGGGGACGTAGCTGAGCTTGCGGGCGGCTTCGAAGACCCGCTCGACGTTGGCCGCCTTGACTCGTCGCTCGCTGCCGTTGAACGCCCGCGACGCGGTCGCCGGCGAGACCCCGGCCATGCGCGCCACATCGACGATGGTGGCGGCCCGGCGCGACTTCCCGCCGCCCGTACCCTGGCCTGGGTTCACGGCCGTATCCTACGCGGCCGCGCGCCCCGGAGGACGGTCCGGCTCACGTCCCCGCGTCGTCGCCCGGGACGAACAACGCGAAGTGCGTCCCCTGGTCATCGGTGCAGGACATCACCTGTCCGAACGGAGAGTGGGCCGGGTCTGCGGAGCCGCCGAGTGTCCGAATCCGCTCCGCCGCCTCGGCCATGTCGTCCGGCACGAGCTCGATCACGGTTCGCTGCGACGGAGGCTCACCGCTGGGAAGCGGGGCGAGGCCACCCCAGGGGCTGGTGCCCCAGATCCGGCGACCACCGCTCGGACGCGGCTCGCTGAACGTCCACCCGAAGACCTCGCCGTAGAACGTGACGGCCCGGTCCACGTCGGCGACCTCCAGAACCCAATAGCTCAGCTGCGCGCCCATGCATGACTCCTCTACTCGATGCGAGCGACGATCAGCGCGCGAACTGGCTGACGAACGCCCGAGTGCGCGGATTGCGCGGATTCCTCAAGACCTGATCAGGCGGCCCCTGCTCGGCGACCTCGCCGTCGTCGACGAAAACGATGCGGTTCGACACGTCGGCGGCGAAGGCGAGTTCGTGGGTGACGATCACCATCGTCATCCCCTCAGCAGCAAGCTCTCGCAGGACCGCGAGCACCTCGCCGACCAGCTCGGGGTCGAGCGCCGAGGTCGGCTCGTCGAAGAGGACCACCTTCGGTCCGAGAGCGATGGTCCGTGCGATCGCGACTCGCTGCTGCTGGCCGCCCGAGAGCTCGTGGGGGAAGCTGCCGAGCTTCGATTCCAGCCCGACCTTGCCGAGCACCAAGACTGCGCGCGTGAGCGCCTCGCGCTCGGAGACGCCGACGCCCTTGATCATCGGCAGCGCCACGTTCTCGACCGCGGTGAGGTGAGGGAAGAGGTGGAACTGCTGGAAGACCATCCCCACCTCGCGCCGGAAGCGCACCAGCGCCTTGCCACGGACGCGCAGCCCGTCATCGAAGACGGAGAACGCGCCGGTCCGCACGACGCCGCTGTCGGGGACCTCAAGGAGGTTCATGCAGCGGATGAGCGTGCTCTTGCCCGAGCCGCTGCGGCCGATGATCGACACGTGCTCTCCGGGACGGACACTCAGCGAGACGCCACGGAGCACGATCGTCGGCTCGCTGTGGCGACTGCGACGCGCCGGGAACGTCTTGCGCAGATCACGAACCTCGATGGCCGGCAGTCCCTCGCCTAGGCCGTCCAGGTCAGTGGTCGCCGGCTCGAGGCCGCGGTCGAGGAAGGGCACGCGCACATGGGACCTCATGCCGCCGCCCCGATCTCTTGCAGCTGGCCATCGAGTCGCCGGCGGTGACGCTTGCGGTGCGTACCGGCCTTCAGCCGCGACTCGTACCAGACGACGAGCCGGGAGAGGGGGAAGCACATCAAGAAGTAGATGCCGCCGACGATCAGGTAGGTCTTCATCGGCTCGAACGTCGCTGCCGTGATGTTCTGCGCCGCGGTGAGCAGCTCGCCGCCGCCGATCGTCGAGATCAGCGACGTCGTCTTCAGGACGTCGACGACCATGTTGCCCGTGGCGGCGAGGGTGAGCCGAAACGTCTGAGGCAGGATGATGTTCCAGTAGATCGCGAAGGTCGAGAGCCCCACCGCCTGGCCGGCCTCGCGCTGACCGACCGGGACGCCCTGCAACCCGCCCCTGAAGATCTCCGACAGGTAGGCCGCGTAGCAGAGCGTGAGCGCGAGCGAGCCCGCCACGAGGGTGGTGAGGATGATGTGGATGCTCGGGAGCGCGAAGTAGATGATGAAGAGCACCACGAGCAAGGGCGTGTTTTTGAGCAGCTCGGTGTACACGACCGCGACGACCCTCAGCACGCCGAACCGCGAGATCTTCATCAGGGCGAGGACGAGGCCGAGCAGGAGCGAGCCCAGCAGGCCGAGCCCGGTGAACTCGAGCGTGTGCAGCGTCGCGTAGAGGAGTGTCGGCCAATACAGGTTGTTCATGTCATCTCATTCCCTCGGGAGATCATGACCTCAGACGTCACGCCTGGTCCGCCCCACCCCGCAGACAGGAGGTGGCGCGCCCGGCCCCGCACCCGTGAGGCGCCACCTCCGGCATCAGCCGCCGCCCGCCGGGGTGTAGCCGAGGCTGGGCGCGACCCAGTTCTTGGCCCGGTCCACGCCGCGCCGGTTGAGCACCGCGTTCGTCGGGGTCAGGTAGGGCGTGGCATTCGCGACTCCGAACTTGGTGAGCGCGGTCTCGATGCTCCGGTCGTGCCACATCTTCTGGATCTGGGCATTCATCGCCGCCTCGAGCTTCGTTTCCTGCTTCGGGAGATAGAAGACCTCCTGATTCTCGAGGAACGTCGCGTACGCGGAATTGGACTTGAGCTCCGCCGGCGTGACACTGAGGGGGATGCTCTGAAAGTGGAAGGACGGACGCACCTTCTTCACGTACTGGTCCTCGAGTGCGTCGATGAAGCCCGCCTTCAGCCGCCCGACGGTCAGGTCGGAGTAGATCTCGTCCGCGCTGTTGTAGGTCTTCACGCTCGCGCCCTTGATCGCTTGCACCGCCGGGATCCAGTTGGCGCCGACGAGCACGCCGACCGATTTGCCCTCCAGGCCGGAGATCGTGGTGATACGCGACCCGTTTGGCTGAAGCACCGCCGCACGGGAGTAGTAGATCGGATCGGTCATGAGGCCTGCCTTCGCCCGTTCGGCGGTCCAGGAGAGCTCTCCCATCGCTACGTCGATCCGGTGGGACTGGATCCCCGCCAGCATCGCGGTGAAGGACATGACCTCGACCTTCACCTTGAGCCCGAGCTTCGCGGCGATGGCGTTGAGGTCGGTGCAGTCGATCCCCTCGCACTTGCCGTTGTCATCCGAGACGTAGGGCAGGCCGCCGGCGTAGATGCCGACGGTGATGACGCCCTTCTCGACGGTGCCGTACGGGTTGTTCCCCCTCGACTGCGAGGAACTGGGACTCGACCGCGCGGAACTGGAGCCGCACGCCGCCAGTGCGGTGATGCAGCCGAGCAGCGCGACCGCCATGGCAACGCGCGACCGGACATTTGTCATGATCGATTCTCCTCGCTCCTGATGGGGACGCACACCTGGCCACCGCGTGGCGCAACGGTGTTTGGAACACGTTTTCCGATGGCCGCAAGGTACAGGTTTCAGATGTGCGCGTCAAGGGAGCGGACGCGCGCGTCCCGAGGGGCGCCCGACGGGTCAAAGACCCGGGACCAGGCGCGCCGAGCGAACGACTCAGGGGCCGCCGACGAGGTTGCGCAGCGGACGTTCGCCGGCGTAGCGCTGCAGCTGGTCGGCGACCAGCGCGTGCGCGCGATTCGCCCAGCGCTCGGTCCCGCCCCCCACGTGAGGCGTGATGAGCACGCCGGGCGCAGACCACAGCGGGTGGCCCGCCGGAAGCGGCTCGGTGTCGGTGACGTCGAGGAAGGCCGAGATGCGGCGACGGTTCAGATGCGCAAGGAGCGCCTCGGTGTCAACGATCGCGCCACGGGCGACGTTTGCGAGGATCGCCCGTCCGGTAGGCGCTCGAGGAACGCCCCGTCTACGAGCCGATCGGTCTCGGGCGTGTGCGGCAGGGCGAGCACGACGATGTCGGCGTCCTCGATCAACCCGAGCAGCGAGCTGATGGGCGCCACCCCCTCCCGTTCCCGTCTGCCGACGAGCACGGTGTGTGCGCCGAGGAGCTCGAGGGCCGATGCGATCCGTCCTCCGATGTCGCCCGCACCGACGACGACCGCCCGCCGTCCCGCGACCTCGTCCCGGCAGACCGGTGCCCACTCCCCACGCGCCTGCTGCTCGAGATACAGGGGCAGCGCGCGCACGAGCGCGAGAATTCCCGCCACCGCCAGCTCCGCCGTCGATCCGCCGTGGACACCTCGTCCGTTGGCGAGCCGGACCCCCGCGGGCAGGAACTCCAGCCAGTCCGCGTAGCCGGCGGAGAGCAGCTGGACGACGTCAAGCTCCGGCAGGCAGCCGAGCGCTTCGGGCGCGAACGCGCACTCGGCATATCCCGCCACCAGGAACCGCGTTCGCTCCGCAGCCGCCGGCCGCGGCCCGCGGCCGTCCCAGACGACGTACTCGGCTTCGATCCCCGCCTCCCGAGCCCCCGTGAGGTGGAGCGGACGGGCGCAGACCGTCAGCATCCTCAGTAGCCGCCGGCGAGCACCGCGCGGCGGGCCGCCTCGGTGGCCAGTCGCGAGGCGCCGATGATCGTCGCGTCGCTGCCGAGCCGTCCATTGGCGAGCTCGGTGTCCCACGCGAGGCGCCGGACCTCGTGGCGCACGCCGCGCAGCAGGATCGGGTTGGAGCCGACGCCGCCGCCGAGCACGATCAGTCCCGGGTCCAGCAGCGCGACGATCGCGGCCGCCGCCTCGCCGATCTCCCGCGCGTGCTCGGCGACGAGCTCACGCGGGCCCGGCTCGCCGTCGGCGGCGCGGGCGAACAGCGCCGCGACGTCGGTGCGCGGTGCCATCGGGATGTCCGCGCGGGCGCGTGCCCGCGCGAGCAGGCCGGCCGAGCCGATGTGGTGCTCGAGCGCGAGGTGCGTCGGCCGGCCCCCGCCGCCCCACGGGTAGGGCAGGCACGCGACCTCCCCCGCGCCGCCGCGGCCGCGCAGCAGCCGCCCCTCGTGCACGAAGCCGAGCCCGATCTTGACCCCGACCTGCAGGTAGGCGAACGTCGCCCGGCCCCGGGCGACGCCCTGCGCGCCCTCGGCGATCGCGGCGCAGTTGACGTTGTTCTCGACGACGATCGAGAGGTCGTCGCGGGCGGCGAGCGCGCGCACCGCCTCGAACACGGGCGCGAGCGGGCGCGGCTCGGGGTCGTCGAGGCTCACCTTGATCGGGGCCGCGATCACGCACCCGCGCACCCATGTCCGGTGTTCGTCGAGCACCTCGCGCGCCTGCTCGATCAGCCTCAGCGCAGCGCGCAGCCGGCCGCGGCTCACCTCCGCGTAGGAGGGCCGGATCCGCTCCTGGATCTCGCCGAGGATGCGCCCGTCGAGCGCCACCACCCGGACCCAGACCCGGGTCGTGCCCATGTCGATCGCCAGGCAGCACCCCCCCTGGTCCGACACCCGGTAGACGCCGGCGGGCCGGCCCAGGCCGCCGCCGTGCGCGACGCCGAGCTCGGTGACCAGGCCCGCGCCGAGCAGCCGCTTCATGCCCGCCGAGATCGTCGCCTTCGACAGCCCCAGGCGCTCTGAGATCTCCGAGCGCTTGGTCGCCTCGGCGCCCATGATCTGGGCGAGGATCGCGCGCTCAGACTCGTTGAGCAGCGCCTCGGAGCCGCGGTCACGCGACGGACGCCCCGGCGCCCGCTCGATGACCTGATCGACCGCGGTCACCGCGGCGACACTACCACGCATCCCGGAGCGCCCATCACCGCAGCCTGTGGCCCGTCGCGGGGTCGAACAGGTGCATCCGCGCGGGGTCCGGCGTGAGCCTCAGCGTGTCTCCGTCGCGCACGCGGGCGCGGGGCTCCAGGCGGGCGACGAAGCGACCGCGCCCGGAGACCTCGGCCTCGGGCGGCAGCTCGTCGTCGCCACCCAGCTCGGGCAGCCGGGCGCGGTGGGCACTGGTGTCCATGTGGACGAGCAGCTCGGAGCCGAGCGCCTCGACGAGCTCGACGGTCCCGGTGAGGGCCGGGTCGCAGTCGCCGGCGATCCGCAGGTCCTCGGGGCGCACCCCGAAGATGACCGGCCGCTCGCCGGCGGCGCGCGCCTCGGCGGGCAGGTCGGCGGGATCGACCGCGAGCGTCTCGGTTCCGATCCGCACGTCGCCGCGGTCGGCGCTCAGCGTCGCCTCGAACAGGTTCATCGCCGGCGAGCCGATGAACGCCGCGACGGTCACGTTGGCGGGCTCGTCGTAGATCGCCTGCGGCGCGTCGCACTGCAGCAGCCGCCCCGCCTCCAGCACGGCGACGCGATCGCCCATCGTCATCGCCTCGGTCTGGTCGTGGGTGACGTACACGGTGGCGACGCCGACCCGTCGCTGGATGGTGAGGATCTCCGAGCGCATCTCGACCCGCAGCTTGGCGTCGAGGTTCGACAGCGGCTCGTCCATCAGGAACACCGACGGCTCGCGCACGATCGCGCGGCCCATCGCGACCCGCTGTCGCTGGCCGCCGGAAAGCTCGGGCGGACGGCGCGACTGCGCCTGGGACAGGCCGAGGATCTGGGTGGCGGCGGCCACCTTGGTGGCGATCATTCGCTTGGGCACGCCGCGCAGGCGCAGCGGGAAGCCGATGTTCTCGGCGACCGTCATGTGGGGGTAGAGCGCGTAGTTCTGGAACACCATCGCGACGTCGCGCTCCTTGGGCGCCGCCGCCGTCACGTCGCGCTCGCCGATCATGATCGACCCGTCGCTCACCCGCTCGAGGCCCGAGATCATCCGCATCAGCGTCGTCTTGCCGCAGCCGGAGGGCCCGACGAGCACCATCAGCTCGCCGTCGGCGATGTCGAGGCTCACGTCATCGACGGCCAGGACGTCGTTGGAGTAGGTCTTGGAGACCGCGTTGAGGGTGATGGAGGCCATCGGCGTGCCTTTCGGTTCTCGTCGGTTCAGCCGACCGTGCTGCCGGCGAACATGCCGGAGATGAAGCTGCGCTGGGAGAGCAGGTAGACGAGCACGACCGGCAGCGCGGCGAGCACCGCGCCGGCGCCGAGCGCGCCGTAGTTGGCGAAGTGAGCGCCCTGGAAGCTCGACAGCCCGATCGTCACCGTGTACCGGCTCGGGTTGGATTCGACGACGAGCGGCAGCAGGAAGGCGTTCCACGTCCACAGGAACACGAGCGCGGACATCGTCTTCAGCGCCGGCTTCACGCTCGGCACGAGCACGAAGCGGAACATGTGCCACCGCGAGGCGCCATCGAGGGTGGCGGCCTCCACGAGTGACTCGGGGACCGCCATGAACGCCGAGCGCATCCAGAACACGCCGAACGCGACCGACTGCGCGGCCTGGGGCAGGATCAGCGCCCAGTAGCCGTCGAGCAGGTTCATCGAGCGCAGCTCGTAGTACCACGGGGTGATGAGCACCTCGACGGGGAGCATGAAGCCGATCACCGAGGCGTAGAAGAGCAGCCGGGACCCGAACGGGCGCAGGTGGACCATCGCGTAGGCCGCGACCGTCGCCACGGTCGCCGAGATGACGAGCACCCCGACGGTCATGATCGCGGTGTTCACCATGTACTGCGAGAAGTGCCCGGCGTCCCACGCGTACTTGAACGACGACAGCGACAGCGAGTGCCAGAAGTTGATCGAGTTGACGTTGCTGGACACCGACTCCAGCGCCGCCGACACGAGCGCGGCGATCGGGTAGAGCGTGATCGCGGCCGCCGCCAGCAGGATGAACAGCGTGCCGTATCTCTCGGTGCGGGTGAACATCCCGGGTCACCTCCTCCGCAGGCGTAGACGTCGCCGTTCCCCGGGCGGCTCGAGCAGCATCCGGATCACGACCGTGAAGCTGAAGGTGAGCAGCGCGAGGGCCACTCCGATGGCGCTCGCGGAGCCGACCGCCCCGAGCTGGAACGCGTCGCGGTAGACGAGCAGGCCGGGCACGATCGTCGCGTTGCCCGGGCCGCCATTGGTGGCGGCGTAGATGAGCGTGAAGCTCTGCAGCGAGGCGACGGTGGTGATCGTGAGCGCGACCCCGATCTCCCGCCGGAGCATCGGCACCGTGATGCGGAAGAACTCGTCGAACAGGCTCGCGCCGTCGACGCGCGCCGCCTCGTACAGCGACGGCGAGATCCGCTGCACGCCGGAGAGGAACAGCACGAAGCACAGGCCGAAGTCGAGCCACACCGCGATCAGGCCGAGGCTGATCATCGCGGTGGAGAAGTCGCCGAGCCACGCGGTGTGGACGTGGAACCCGAACAGGTTGATGATCGCGTTCACCGTGCCGCCGCCGCTGGGCGCGAGCAGCCACGTCCAGACGATCGCCACCACGACGGTGACGAGCACCTGCGGCAGGAAGTAGATCACCCGGTAGACGACGAGCCCGCGGCGCGGGATCCGCGCGATCAGGGCGGCCGCGACGAGCCCGAGGAACGTCGGGATGATCGCGAAGAACACGATCAGGATGCCGGCGTGCTCCAGCGCGCTGCGCTCGACGGCATTCGTCCACAGCGCGGTGTAATTGGACAGGCCGGCCGAGGTCTTCGGCCCGACCCCGTCCCAGTTCAGGAAGGAGTAGCCGACCGCCTTGACCAGCGGGTAGACGATGAAGATCGCCAGCAGCGTGACCGCCGGGAGGATCAGCAGCATGCCGATCCCCCGGTCGGCCACGGTGTCGGACGCCGCCCCGTCGCCGGCGCGGCGCCGGCGGGCGAGTCGCCCGCCGAGGCCGGTCGACAGCCGCCGCTCGGGCGGCTGCCTGACGCGTGCGGAGTCCGACGTGCTCACTTGCTCGACCAGTAGGTCGTGTAGTCGGACTGCAGCTGCCCGACCATCGCCGTCGGGGTGAGCTTGCCGGCCTGCAGTTCCTGCACCGCGGCGAAGACCTGGTTGAGGTAGTTCGGCGTCGCGTAGTCCAGGTACGGCACCAGTTGATGGCTCTGGACCGTGCGCCGCCAGCCGGTGGTCGCCGACTGCAGCATCGCCGGGAACTTCGCCAGCACCTTCGCGCTCGGTGCGACGACCGGCACCTCGCCCTGCCCCATCACGGCCTTCTGGAACGTCGGGGTCAGCAGCACGTTGATGAAGGCCGCGGCGGCATCGGGGTTGGACGAGTGAGTGGGGATCGAGTATCCCTCACCGGGGCCGCCGGTCGTCGACGGCGGGACCCAGAAGCCGCCCTTGGACCCGAGCGCCTTCTGCACCGAGGAGATGTACCACTCGCCCTCGATGAAGAACGCCGCCTTGCCGGAGGTGAATTCCGACAGCGCCGCGCTGCCCGACATGCCGGCGTAGCCGCTGGGGAAGTACCCCTGCTTGCTCCAGTTCTGGATCGTGGTGGCGGCCTTGACGTATCCGGGCACGTCGATGCTCGGCTTCGCGCCCTTGTGGAACACGAAGTTGATCGAGGTCGCGGCCGGCGTCATCGCATCGGCGACCTCGTAGAACATGTGCAGCGGCTGGTAGACGGTCGGCTGGCCGCTGCCGTAGGCCATCGGGGTGATCCCGGCCTTCTTGACGAGCGCGAGGTCCTTCGTGAATGACGCCCAGGTCGTCGGCACGGTGCCGCCCGCCTTCCGGATGAGCGCCTTGTTGTAGAAGATGCCGAGCGGGGCAGCGGTGTAGGGGATGCCGTACACGTCGCCCTGGCCGAGGAACCTGCCATCGGAGCTGAACGAGTTGTACTGGAGGTTGAGGTCGCCGATCTTGTTCCAGCCGTACAGCTTGATGTAGTCGGTGAGCGGTAGCAGCTCCTTGTCGGTGACCAGCCGGCCCATCGACTGGTAGCCCTCGTTGGTCTCGGTCACCCCGGGCGAGCTGGAGGCGGTGGAGAGCGCGAGCGGCAGCTTGTTGTTCTGCTCGTCGAGCGTCATCTCGGTGTTGGTGACCTTGTAGTGGGGATACGCCGTCCGGAATGCCCTGAGCACCTGCGGCATGAGCGCGTGATCGCCCGGGTCGTCGGCGACCGTGTTCCAGTTCCACTGGGTGAGCGTGCCCTTGGCGCTCGGGCTGAGCTTGGCCGCGGTCGTGCCCGTGCCCTTGCCGTTGGTCTTCGCCGACGCGGCCGCGCCGCCGCCGCCGCTGGAGCCGCAGGCGCTCAGGGCGAGCGCGACGCAGCCCGCGACCGCCCCGCCGGCGAGCAGGCGTCTGACTCGTGCCCGGGGTCCGGACGGGTGCTGTGACGCGTGTGTGGTCATGAACTGCTCCTCCTCGGAAATGGTGTGTGCGCGCGTGGGGCTCATCGTGTGGTCGGTGTCAGTGGGTGGGTTCGGGGTCCGGGACGCGGTCGAGCTTGAGCTGGTCCTGCGGGTAGCGGAAGCGCCCGCTCGTGCGGTCCAGGGCGACCGCCAGGCGGCCCGACAGCACCTGCAGCGCCGCCATTTCGACCGCGGCGCGGATGAGCCCGCCGCCGAGGTCGGGGACGACGAGCTGCGGGACGTTCCCGTCGTCCTGGGGGGCATGGGTGATCGTCACCCGCGGGCAGTCGATCTCGGCCGCCTGGCGGGCGATGATCGAGAGGCCGTCCTCGCCCGCGTCGCCGACGAGCACGATCCCGCGATCGCCCTGCAGCGACTCCATCGGACCGTGCAGGTAGGAGCGGGACTGAAACCAGGTCGTCGGCAGGCGCGGCGCCTCGCGGAACAGGAGCGCGCCCTCGGCGGCGGACCCGAGCGAGTCCTTGTCGCCGACGAAGTCGAACGCGGTCGTCGACACCAAGCGGGCGACGACCGCGTCGGCCGGGCCCTCCAGCTCGGCGCCGAGCGCGTCGATCGCGGCGGGCACCGCCGACCAGTCGCGCTCCAGGGCGGCGAGGTCCTCGCCGCCGAGCGCCGCGACCAGGAAGCTGAGCGCCTGCAGCGTGCCCATGTAGCTGACCGTCGCCGGAACGGAGTCCTCGGGGTCGGCGCACGGGATCGACTGGTCGCTGATCGCGCCCAGGCGCTCGGTGTCCTGCGCCATCACCGCCGCGACGAGGACCGGCGCGCCGGCCTCGCGCAGGGCGCGGATCGCCTGCACCGTCTCGCGGCTCTCGCCCGAGGCGGAGATCGCCAGGTAGGCGTCGACGACGTTGACCGAGGGGTCCTCCCAGAGCTGGCCGGCGTCGACGAGGATCGCGCGGCGCCCGGCCCTCCAGAGCTCGCGCAGCGCGCTCAGCCCGGCGTAGTAGCTCGCGCCGATGCCGAGCAGGCCGATGACGGCGTCGGGGGCGACACGGTCGGCGAACGTGCGGGCGGCGGCCGCCAGCGCCGGGCGGTGGCGGTCCAGGACCTCGGCCTGCTTGGCGACGGCGACCGCGTAGGGGATCTTCTTCATCGTTCGTGGACTCCGGTGACGGGGGTGGTCTCGGGGGTGGCGGCGAGGCGGCGCCGCGGCGCGGGATGCAGGTCGTCCCGCGACGCGGGCGGATCGGTGAGCGCGGAGGCGAGGGCTGCGGCGAGCGTCACGGCGCCCTCGACGGGCGCCGAGGTGAGGATCACGAGCTCGCTGCCCGGGCAGCGGCGGGCGAGCGCGGCGCGCAGCGCGTCCTGCAGCCACGCGGCGTTCGCGATCATGCCGCCCCCCGCGACGACCGTCGAGGTGTCGCAGCCGCGCCGCCCGAGCAGCGCGACGAGCCCGGCGAGCACGTCGCCCGAGTACTCGACGATCTGGCCGGCGAACCGCGAGCCGAGGCCGAACGAGCGCTCGTAGAGCGTCGGCACGAGGTGGGCCCAGCCGGTCGGCGAGCCCATGTCGCCGAGCGCCGCCGGCAGGTCGCGCAGCTCGCCCAGCTCGCACAGCTCGAGCAGCACCTGCTCCATCGGATCGGCCGGCTCGCCCCGGTCCCGGGCCCGCACGAGCGCCCGCGCCGCGTCGAGGAACAGCCCGGTCGCGCTGCCCTCGTCGGACAGGAAGCCGCCCCAGCCGCCGACGCTGATGAGCTCGTCGCCGGGCCCGTAGCCGATCACGATCGAGCCGGTGCCGCTCACCAGGCCGATCCCGTGGCTGCGCCCCGCCGCGGGCAGCAGCAGCTCGGCGTCGTTGAGCGCGAGCACGTCGGCGGGCAGCAGCGCCTCGAGCTCGCGCTGCAGCCGCTCGCACTGGGAGACGGTGTCGGTGCCGTGGGCGCCGACCGCGATCACGAACCGGGGCGCCGAGCGCGCGCCGTCGCCGTTGTGCTCCGGCGCGGCGTCGCGGACGGCCTCGGCCCGGATCACGTCCGCGAGGCTGCGGGCGACCGCGCCCTCCCCCTGACGGTGCCAGCCGGCGGACGGGACGACGAGCTCGTGGCGCTCGCCGCGCGCGTCGACGAGCACGATCGCGGCCTTGCTGCCGCCGATGTCCGCGCCGACGATGATCTGCTGACCGGAAATCTCGCTCCCCCTCGTGTCCATGACAGGTGACCCTTTTCCCCTCTCCCCGACTTAGTTCGGTCAACCTACCGAACCTTGTCCGCGACCGTCAAGGGGATGGCGTCAGCCAGTCACCAACCCGCACGGTGTGACTCATGGCGTCGATCGATCCCTCCGCCGGGCCCTCGACCGGGCGGCGCCTGAGCACCGACCGCGGCGCGCGGGGCCCGTCCCGCAGATACTCTGCGGCAGGTGGCCGATCCGATGTTCCGGTTGGTCTGTCTGCCCGCCGCGCTGTCGGAGGTCCCGGCGCGATGGGCGATGCTCGGCGAGGGCGAGCTGGCGCTGCTGCCGGGCGACGGCGGCCTGGACGAGGTGGCCGAGATCGCGCACCGGCTCGACGTCGTCTCGGTCGAGCTGCTGCGCGGCGAGACCAGCGCGGCGGCTCAGGAGGACACGGTGATCACGTTCGCCGGGTCGCTGCCGCTCGTGTGGGTCGCCGCCGGGTTCTCCGAGCATGCCCGCGGATGGGCCGAGCGCCGCGGGCCGATGACGCTGCTCGTGGCCGCGGGCGGCGCGCTCTCAGGCGAGGAGCTGCGGCGGATCGAACGCTTCGTGGCGACGCTCGGGCGCCAGTCGGAGTAGCCGCCCGCCTCCGGCGTGCCCGGCGACGTGGCGGGGAAGGTTGTTCGGGCTCAGCCCCAAGAACCTTCCCCGCACGTCCGGGGAGGGAGGCTCAGACCGGCGAGGACGGCCGCGCCAGCCCCTCGGCCAGGTCGCCGAATCCCGGGGCGATGATCGCCCCCGGCTGGGCGATCAGCTCCTCGGCGACGAGCGCCTCGGTGGTGAGCATCAGCGCCGCGACCGAGGCCGCGTGCTGCAGCGTGGCGCGCGTCACCCGCAGCGGATCGATCACCCCGCCCTCGAACAGGTCGCCCATCTCGCCCGTCAGGGCGTTCAGGCCGTGGCCGGGTCCCATCTCCAGCACCTGCTCGATCACCGCGTGGCCGTCATATCCGGCGTTGGTCGCCACCCAGTAGAGCGGCTCGGAGAGCACGGCGCGCACGACCTCGGCCCCGCGCTGGTAGTCGCCCTCGAGCTCCAGCGCGTCGAGCGCGGTGTCGCAGCGCAGCAGCGCCGTACCGCCGCCCGCGACGATCCCCTCGCTCACCGCGGCGCGGGTCGCCGCCAGCGCGCCCTCGGTGCGGCGGAACTTCTCCTTCAGCTCGGGCTCGGTCGCGCCGCCGACGTGGATCACCGCCAGCGAGGAGGAGAGCTTGGCCAGCCGCTCGTGCAGGACCTCGATGTCGGTGTCCTGCGTGGCCCGGCCCAGCTCCATCCGGATCTGGCCCAGCCGCGCCTGGACCTCCGGCTCCGCGCCGCCGCCGTCGACCAGCACCGTCGAGTCCTCGGTGATCACGACCCGTCGCGCGGTGCCGAACGACTCCGGCTTGACGTCAGCGAGCGTCAGTCCCTGCTCCTTGGAGATCACCCTCCCGCCGGTGAACACCGCCAGGTCGTGCAGGTGGGCGATCCGGCGGTGCCCGAAGCCGGGCGCGCGCACGGCCATCGCCTTCAGCGTCCCGTGCTGGTTGTTCTGCACGAGCAGCCCGAGCGCGGCGCCCTCCACCTTCTCGGCGAAGATCAGCAGCGGCTTGGGCGACCGCATCACCGCGTCGTGTAGTCGGTCGCGTACTTCTCGACCGGCGTGACGTACGTCGGCTCCCAGCGCCTGCACGGTGAGCGATGCGAGGTCACGCTGCACACCTCGACGTACCCGCTGGACGCAATCAACGACGCGATGGCGGATCTGGACGGCGGCCGGCTGCAGGGCCGCGGCATCCTGATCACCGCCGAGTGGGGGGAGGGGTCGCGTGGCTGGACGCTCGCGGATCTCGATCTCGGCGCCGAGGCCGGGCAACTCCGATCGCCTTCTTGACCGCGTGGAGGTCGATCACGCCGATCACCTGGCCGGTGTCGGGGTCGTGCACCGGGGCGGCGGCGCAGGTCCATGCCTGGACGACCTCTGAGAAGTGCTCGGCCGCGAACACCTGGACGGCGTGCTGCGCGGCGATCGCGGTGCCGATCGCGTTCGTGCCCGCGCCCCCTTCACTCCACAGCGTGCCCTCGGCGAAGTTCATCGAGTCGGCGGCTCGCAGCCGCACCCGCGCGTTGCCCTCGACCCACAGCAGGACCCCGTTGGCGTCCGAGACGACGATCAGGTGCTGGGACTCGTCCGCGGTCGCCGCCAGGCAGGCTCGGATCAGCGGCGCCATCTCGGCGAGCGGGTGGATCTCCCAGCGCGCCGAGGTCTCGTCCGCGTCGGTGACCACCGGGGCCATGTGCCCGCCGCTGGGGTCGACGCCGGCCGCGGCGGAGCGCCGCCACGAGGCGACGATCGGATCGCGCAACGGCGCGGTCGCGCTCTGCGCGATGCGGGATGGTCCGCCACTCACGAAGGTCTCCCACGCCCTCCGCACCTCCCGGGCTCGCACCACGGGAGCGGTGGCGGCGTCGATCGCCAGCCACGGATTGGGCATCGCGACTGAGTCTACGGCCTGAGGGGCGCCGTCACGACGTTCGGGGTCAGCCGGACTGCGATGGGTGCCGGGGGTCCTGGGGCGTTGGAAACGAACCGTCGATCAGCTCGATCCGGTACCCGTCGGGGTCGGTGACGAAGCAGATGCGGTACTCCGATCTGCCGCCCGGCGCGTATGGAGGCTTCTCCGGCTCGATTCCGTCCGGTTTCAGGTCGGCGAGGAGCGCGTCGAGGTCGTCGACGACGAGCGCCATGTGGTTGTAGCCCTCGCCGAGGGCGTAGGGCTCTGCCCGCCCGGCGTTCACCGTCAGCTCCAGCACGTCCCCGTCGCCCGGCAGGCCGAGGTAGACGTTGTAGGCCGAGTCGAAGTTCAGCTGCCCGCGATGCTCGAACCCGAGCCGGCCGTAGAACTCGGTTGATCTGTCGATGTCACGGACGCGTATGCAGGTGTGGACGAAGCGTGCGCTCATGGGGCCACACTAACCGCTGATGCCGGGTTCCGAACCACTGCGCTACGAGCTCCTGGATCGCACCTTGGAGCGCGGTCTCGCGCCCGACGCGGCGCTGCGGCTCGGCTCGCTGTTCGGCGCATGGGCAAGGGAGCGCGCGGAGGGCCGGGGCGGCGTCGACGCGCAGGCGGAGCGGCTGCGCGCGCTCGTGGCGCGGATGTCGAGCGGGCCGGTGGCCGAGTCGGTGCAGGCGGCCAACGATCAGCACTACGAGCTGCCGGCGGAGTTCCTGGGGCTGATCCTGGGGCCGCGGCGCAAGTACTCGGGGTGTCTGTGGCCGTGGCCGGAGGGCTCGGGCTCGCTCGCCGAGGCCGAGGAGGCGATGCTGTCGCTGACGTGCGAGCGGGCGGGTGTGCGGGACGGCATGCGGGTGCTCGACCTGGGGTGCGGCTGGGGGTCGCTGTCGCTGTGGCTGGCCGAGCGCTACCGGGCGTGCACCGTGGTCGGGGTCTCCAACTCGGCCTCGCAGCGGGAGTGGATCCTCGGCCAGGCGGCGGGGCGCGGGCTGGGGAACGTGTCGGTGGTGACCGCCGACGTCAACACGTATGCGCCGCCGTCGGAGGGCGGCTTTGACCGGGTGATGTCGATCGAGATGTTCGAGCACATGCGCAACTGGCGCGAGCTGCTGCGACGGGTGTCGACGTGGCTTGACCCCGACGGCGGGCGGGCGTTCGTCCACGTCTTCTCGCACCGCACGCTGCCCTACCTGTTCACCGGGACATGGGCGTCGGCGCGCTTCTTCACCGCCGGGCTGATGCCCTCCCACGACCTGCTGCTGCACTTTCAGGACGACCTGGTCGTGCGCGACCAGTGGGCGGTGTCCGGGACGCACTATGCGCGAACGCTGCGGGCGTGGCGGGAGCGACTCGACGGGTCGCTGGGGGACGCGGTCGAGGTCCTGCGCCGCTCCGGGCGCTGGTCGGAGCGTGAGGCCCGTCGGCTGGTGGCGACCTGGCGGCTGTTCCTGCTGTCGACCGAGGTGATCTGGGGGTACGGCGGCGGCGACCGGTGGCTGGTCAGCCACTACCTGCTGGAGCCGCGCTCCGCTCACAGGTGAGCCGCTCCGCTCGCACGTGAGCCGCTCCGCTCACACGTGAGCAGTTGGTCCGAACTATCTGTACAAACTGCTCAATGCGGGTGCGCGAGGCGGATGCGAGCGACGCGGCGGCGATCGCGGCCGTCCACGTCTCGGGCTGGGAGGGCACCTACCGCGGGATGATCCCCGACGAGGCGTTCGACGAGCGCACGCTCGCGCGGCGGACCGCGATGTGGCGGGAGATCCTCGGCCCCGCCGGCGACCCGATCGACGGGCAGCGACCGTGGGCGTGCGTGGCGGTTCATGACGGGACCCCGATCGGCTTCGCCTCGCTCAACATCCCGAGCCGTGACGACGGCGCCGGCCCGCGGACCGGACAGATCTCGGCGCTCTACGTCGAGCCGGCCGCGTGGCGTGCGGGCACCGGCACGGCGCTGATGGACGCGACGCTCGCCGAGGCCGCGCGCCGCGGCTGCACGGACGTGACGCTGTGGGTGCTCGAGCCCAACCTGCGCGCCCGGGCGTTCTACGAGCGCCGCGGGTTCGCCGACGACGGCGGCCGCCGGACGGCGGGCGACGACTGGCCGGTCGAGCTGCGGATGCGCCGCGCGCTCTGACCCGCGCCCCTCGCCACCCGGGCCGCCCACCCGAGCCGCCCACCCGAGCCGCCCACCCGGGCGCGTGCGGGAACCTTTGTCCGCCTCAGCGCCTCCAGGCCTCAGGCCTCAGGCATCAGGAGGACAGACCTTCCGCCTCAGGCCTCAGGCATCAGGAGGACAGACCTTCCCCGCACCACGGCGGTCAGCGGCGGCGCGGCGGCAGCGGCACGAACCCCGAGGTGCGCTCGATGTACTCGCGGTACCGAGGCCGACGCTCGGAGATGTCGCGCTCCAGCAGCGCCGCGCCCGAGCCCCTGATGAGCAGGAACGACATGACGAGCGGCCCGACGACCGTCCACCACGTCCCCCCGGCGCCGAGCGCGATCAGCCACAGCCCCCACCACACGCAGAAGTCGCCGAAGTAGTTGGGATGGCGGGTGTAGCGCCACAGCCCGGAGTCCATCACCTCGCCGCGCGTGTCCGGGCGCGCCTTGAAGCGGCGCATCTGCTCGTCGCCGACCGCCTCAAAGACGATCCCGACCGCCCACAGCGCCACCCCCGCCCAGGCGACCCAGTCCAGCGACGCGCGCCGTTCGGCGGCGACCTGCAGCGGCAGCGAGACGATCAGCACGAGCAGCGCCTGCGCCAGGAACACGGCCCCGAGGCTGTAGAGCGCGAACGACGCCTCGCCGCGCCGCTCGCGCATCGCCGCGTAGCGGCGGTCCTCGCCGCGCTCGCCACGCTTGCGCACGAGCAGGTAGCCGCCGAGCCGCAGCCCCCACACGGCGGTGAGCCCGAGCAGCAGCCAGCGGCGCGTCGCGCCGGCCGAGCCGAGCGACGCGTCGCCGGCGAGCAGGCAGACGAGCGCCACCACCACGAACGCCGGGCCCCACACCGGATCGACGATCGACACATCCGACACCCGCACCGACACCGCCCACAGCCCGCCGAACAGGACCGCGAGCGCGCCCGCGCACAGCGCCGTGACCGGGCCGGGAGCGGCGACGAGGGTGGCCTGGGCGATCATCGGCCATGATGCTGCCCGTGATCCCCCCTCGCTACCCGCCCGGCCGTGACCGACCGCTCCGCGCTCGGCGGCCTGACGATCCTCGACTTCAGCCGGGTGCTCGCCGGCCCGTTCGCGACGATGATGCTCGCCGACCTCGGCGCCGAGGTGATCAAGGTCGAGCGCCCGGGCGTCGGCGACGAGACCCGGCACTGGGGACCGCCCCACGACGCCCACGGCCGGGCCACGTACTTCCAGTCGGTCAACCGCAACAAGCGCAGCGTCGCGATCGACCTGTCGACCGACGCGGGCCGGGGCCGCGCGCGCGAGCTGGCCGGCCGCGCCGACGTGCTGGTGGAGAACTTCCGGCCCGGCGTGATGGACGTCGCTCGGCCTGGGCTACGAGGCGCTGCACGCGGCCCACCCGTGGCTCGTGTACTGCTCGATCACCGGCTTCGGCGACGGCGCGGGCGCGCGGCTGCCCGGCTACGACCTGCTCGTCCAGGCGCTCGGCGGCCTGATGTCGATCACCGGCGCCGCGCGACGGCGAGCCCCAGAAGGTCGGGGTCGCGCTCGTCGACGTGCTCACCGGCCTGTACGCGTCGACGGGGATCCTGGCCGCGCTGCGCCACCGCGACGCGACCGGCGAGGGCCAGCGCGTCTAGGTCGACCTGTTCAGCTGCCTGCTCGCCTCGCTCGTCAACCAGGGCTCGGCCTACACGCTCGGCCGGCGTGGTCCCCGGGCGGCATGGGCAACGCCCACCCGTCGATCAGCCCCTACGAGCTGTATCCGACCGGCGTCCGGCGAGCTCGTGCTCGCGGTCGGCAACGACCGCCAGTTCGCCGCGCTGTGCGAGGTGCTCGGCGCCCCGGAGCTCGCCGCCGATCCGCGCTTCGCCACCAACCCGGCGCGCGTCGCCAACCGGGACGAGCTGCGCGACGCGCTGGTCGACGGCTTGCCACCGGCCGGCCGCCGAGTGGGCCGCCGCGCTCACCGACGCGCGCGTGCCCGCCGGCGTCGTCAACGACATCGCGGGCGCGTTCGCGCTCGCGCAGGAGATCGGACTGGAGCCGATCGTCGCGGTGCCCGACGCCGAGGACCGGCGACACGGTGCGCGCTCACCCGCAACCCGATCGGGCTGTCGGCGACGCCGGCGAGCTATCGCAGCGCGCCGCCGCCGCTCGGCTCCTAGTTCCGGCGTCCGCTAGACCGCCGGCTCGGCCGGCAGCAGCGTCTCGATCGCCGCCGAGATCTTCGGATCCTCGGGCGTCACCTTGCTCGCCCAGCGGGCGACGAGCCGGCCGTCGCCGTCGACGAGGTACTTGGTGAAGTTCCAGGCGGGCGGGCCCGACTCCGGCTGGCGGGCGAGATCGGACCACAGCGGCGACGGGTCGGCCCGCACCGAGGTGCGCTCGGTGAGCGGGAACGTCACGCCGTAGTTCTTCTGGCAGAACGCCCCGATCTCGTCGCCGTCGTCGAACTCCTGGTCGGCGAAGTCGCCCGACGGGGTCCCGAGCATCTGCAGCCCGCGCTCGGAATACTGCTCGTACAGCTTCTGCAGCCCCTCGTACTGGGGCGTGAAGCCGCACTTGCTCGCGGTGTTGACGATCAGTGTCGGCTTGCCGTGCAGCGAGCGCAGGTCGAGCTCGCCGCCATCCAGCAGCGTGACCCTGTGGTCGTAGACGTCGGTCGGGCGATCCAGCGTGGGCGTCCGCTTGAGGTACATCTTCGCGGTCGAGAGAAGGCTCATGCCCCGAGCTTACGCGCCGCGCGCGCATCCGTCTCACCGGACAGCGATCATGTCCGGATGAAGCTCGCCCACGACCGGACCGGCAGCGGGCCGGCGCTCGTCCTGCTCCACCCGCTCGGCGCCGACCGGCATGTGTGGGAGCCGGTCGTCCCGGCACTGTCGGCGCGGCGGACCGTGATCGCCGCCGATCTGCCGGGCTTCGGCCGGTCGCCGCCGCTGCGCGGGGCCACGCCCACTCCGGCGGCGCTCGCCGAGGCGGTCGCCGACGGCCTCGCCCAGCTCGACCTCGAGCGCGACGGCGACGGCCGCGTGCACGTCGCCGGCAACTCGCTCGGCGGCTGGATCGCGCTCGAGCTCGCGCTGCGCGGCGTGGCGGCGACCGTCACCGCGATCGCGCCCGCCGGGCTGTGGCCCGAGCCGCTTCTGCCCAAGGCGAGCACCTCGCACCGGTTGGCACGGCTGTTCGAGCGGCTCGCGGTCCCCGCGGTGGCGAGCACGGCCGGGCGCCGTGCCCTGCTCGCGGGCTCGATCGTCCACCCCGAGCGGATGACCGCCGCCCAGGCCCAGGCGCTCGTGCGCGCCTACGGGCGCGCGCCCGGGTTCATCGCGGTCAACGACGCGATGCGCGCCGCCGCTTCGAGGCGCTGGACCGCATCGAGGTGCCGGTGACGCTGTCTGGCCCGACCACGACCAGCTCATCCGCCGGCCGCTGTCGATCCCCGACCGGATTCGCAACGTCGTGCTGGAGGACGCCGGGCACATCCCGATGTGGGACGCGCCGCAACGGCTCGGGAGGCGCTGCTGGAGGGGTCCGCCGAGCCGTCGCTCAACGGCTCGACGTAGCGAGCGTCAGGCGGCGCCGGGCGCCGGGCCCGCGCGCAGGCAGAGCGCGCCGGGCAGCCCGATCACGAGGCAGATGCCGGCTCCGACCAGGAGCGTCTGGTGGACGACCGACGCGGTGAGCGTGCCCGACAGCGCGACCCCGGCCAGCCCCGCCCCGGCCGCGGCGCCGAGCAGCCGGCCGACCGACAGCACGGCCGAGGTGCGCCCGTGCGAGGCCTCGGGCGTCGCGTTCAGGGCGGCGCGGGAGACGGGCACGAACAGCATCCCGAGGCCGAGCCCGACCGGGATGAGCGGCAGGATCGTGAGCAGGTTCGACAGCGGCATCCCGGGGATCCCGAGCACGACGAGGCCGACGCCGGCGCCGAGGAAGCCGAGCAGGATGGGGGACGCTCGCCGCGGCTGTCGACGAGGCGGCCGGCGAGCGGCGCCGCGCCGCCGACGAGCAGCGCGACGATGACGAGCGCGCTCGACGCGCCGAGCGCCGAGAAGTGGGCGGTGCGCTGCAGGTACTGCTCGGCGATGTAGAAGGCGCCGATCATCACCGCGAACGTGAGCGCGGCGATCAGCGTCGCGGCGGCACGATCCGGCGGGACTCGCCGGCCGCCCGCCCGCCGCCCGCCGGCCTGCGCCGGTGCTCGCGGCAGCGAGCCGCGGGACCGCGCGGGCGATCCGACGCGGCGGCGGCGGTGAGCGGCACCAGCGCCCACCAGTCCGCGCGCCAGCCGAGCGTCACGGTGAGCAGCCCCCCGAGCAGCGGGCCGATGAGGTTCGAGGTGCCGGCCGACGCGCCCCAGATCCCGAGCGCGGCGCCGCGCCGCTCGGGCGGGAAGCCGCTCACCGCGCCCGCGAGCGCGGCCGGGCTGACCAGGCCGGCGCCCGCGCCCTGCACGATGCGGGCGACGATCAGCTCGGCGAACGTGTGCGACACCGCGCCGGCGACCGCGCCGAGCGCGAACAGCGCCAGGCCGCCAGCGCCAGCCGCCGCGCGCCGAGGCGGTCGACGAGCTCGCCGCCGGGGATGAGCAGCAGCGCGTAGGCGCCGAAGTAGGCGCTCAGCACGACCGACGTCGAGCTGCCCGAGACGTGCAGGCCGGTCGCGAGCCTGGGCAGCGCAACCGTGATCAGCGTGCCGTCGAGCTGGAGCAGGGCGGCCGCGGCGGTGCACGCGGCCAGGCGCGTCCAGGCGGCGCGATCGAACCGCGGGACGGCCGTCGGCACCCGCCTCGCGCGAGCGGCGCCCGCGCGATCGCCGGCGGCCGGGGGCGTGGGTCGAGGACGACATCGACTCCAGTATCACCGCTCCGGCGCGGGACCGCGCACCGGTCCGCGGACGTACATCCGAGGCCGATGAAGAATTGGGTCACAAACCCCTGGAAATGACCCGCGGACATCTATCCTTCACGCCATGCCTCTTGGAACTCGTACATATCGGGGCGGCCCGCAGAGCGGTTACGGCTACGGCGGCACGCTCACCCGCGATCAGACTCGCGGCGTCTTCGGCCAGGTCATGGGCCTCGTCGCCCTGACGTTCGGCTTCCTGCGCTGGGCGCATACGTCGGCCGCAACATGAACGGCGGCTCGGGCTTCATCTTCTTCTGCTGGGCTTCGGCTGCATCTTCGGCCTCAACTACGCGGCCGCGCGCGGGCGCGAGCAGCTCGCGATCGGGCTGCTGTTCGGGCTCGGCCTGTTCCTCGGGCTGTTCGTCTCCCCGGTGCTCGTCTACTACACAAGACGAACCCGGCGGTCGTCTACCAGGCGGCGGGCGCGACGGCGGGCTTCACCGCGGGGCTCGGCGCCTACGGCTACGCGACGCGCCGCGACCTGGCCGCCTATATGCGCGACGTTCTTCTGGGCGCTGATCGCGCTGATCGTGTTCGGGCTGATCACGCTGTTCGTCGTGATCCCCGGCTCGAACATCATCTACTGCGTGCTCGGGCTCGGTGATCTTCGGCGTGCTTCACCGCGTTCGACTTCCAGCGCCTGCGCGGCGCGAACATGACGATGGCGGTGCCGATCGCCGCGTCGATCTTCCTCGACATCTTCAACGTGTTCCTGCTGTTCCTGTCGCTGTTCGGCGGCGGCGGCACGCGCCGCAGCTGACCCTGTGCCGCGGGCGGCGGCCGCCCGCCGCCCGCATCAGTCGTCGGGCACGTAGTGGCGCCCGCCCGCGGCGTCCTCCCACACCCGCATGACGCGACTGCGTCTTCGGGTCGCGGAACCGCTCGTCGGTCGCCCGCCACCCGTCCGCGGCACGCTCGGAGTCGCCGTGTCCTCCCCCAGCGCGGCCGGCCGGCCTCCGCTCCGGACTCGCCGGCCGATCGCCGAACCCGGGCGCGTCCGCCGTGGCCGCGCGCAGCACGCTGTCGGGCAGGGCGGGCAGGTCGGCGAGCACCCGCTCGGCCTGTCGCCCGGCCGTCGGCCTCGCTCACCGCGACGACCCGGCGCTCGAGCTCCTCCAGATCGATGTGGTCGGCCGCCGCATGGGCGCTGAGCAGCGCGAACAGGCGCTCGCGGTCGCGGTCGCCGAAGCTACGCGTCGGTCACGCGCGCGGGGCGAGCGTCACCGCGGTCCCGTAGGCGACGATCTCGGTGAGCTGCTGGCCGATCTCCGAGGAGTCGAAGCGGACCGCGAGGACGCCGTCGGCGCCGACGAGCCGCGCGTTGTCGACGAGCCGGTCGATCGCGTGGCGCCGCGAGTCCTCCAGCAGCTGCGTGTACTGGCTGACCTCGCCGCGGCGGAGCGCCTTGAATCCGGCCGCGACGCCTCCGACGACACCCATGCTGCGCACGACCAGGCCGTAGACGACGCCGAGGTTGCCGGTCACCGTGAAGTCCGGGAACTCCAGGGCGGTCGTCATCGGCAGGCCCGAGGAGACGTTGGCCCCCGGGGCGTCGGCGGACATGGCCGGAAACCTACCGGTTCGCGCCCGGCGGCGTCCCCAGCGGGCAGCCGCCGGCTAAGCGGCTGGACAGCGCACGTCCCCGATCCCTATCCACCGGGACAATGCCCTCGGGGGCGCCGGAGGCGCAGGATGCGTCCGATGTCGCTCGGACTGATCGTCTCCTACGACGGCACCGCCAACGACGACGACGCGCTGATGCTCGGGCGGATGCTGGTCGGGCGCCGGGGCGACACTGTCGCTCGCGTACGTGCGCCATGCGCGTGAGTCAGGATCCGCGGCGCGAGGAGATCGCCGAGCACGATGCCCGCCGCCGCCTCGCCCAGGGCGCGGCCTGGCTGCAGGAGCCCGACGTTCCCGCCCACGTCGTCCTCAACCCGCTCGACGAGCGCCGGGCTCGCCGCGCTGGCCGCGGCCGAGTCCGCCGCGATCGTCGCGTTCGGCTCCGACTACCGGACGCCGCCGGGGCACGTCGAGCCGCAGGGGTCCGCGCAGGGGCTGCTGGAGGGCGGCGCGGTCGCGGTCGCGATCGCCGCCGCAGGGCTGCGCACCGGCACCCGCTACGCCCTGTCGAGCATCTCGATCGCGGGCGAGACCGACGGCGCGGCTGCGCGGACCGCCGACGCAATCTCCGCGGCCACCGGCGCCGCGCTCGTCGCCGGCGGTCGGGACGCGGACCTGATCATCGTCGACTCGCGCGTGGACACCCCACCCGGCCGGGTCGGACTGGACGGTGTCACCCGAGGCCGCCTGAACTCGGCGCGCGGGTCGGTGCTCGTCGTCCCGCGCGCCGCCGCGATCACGTTCTGATGCACAACCCAAGGAGACGATGACGAGATGCCGACGTGGACGCCCTACCCGTCGTGGCTCAGCCCGGGGAACAACGCCTGGCAGATGACCGCCGCGACGCTCGTCGGCCTGATGAGCGTGCCCGGGCTGGTCGTCCTCTACGGCGGTGTGATGCAGAAGCGGTGGTCGATCAACTCGATGATGCTGACCTTCACCGGGTTTGCGACGGTCCTCATCCTGTGGGTGCTGTGGGGGTTCAAGATGGGCTTCGGCACGCCGTGGCACGGCTCGCCGACCACGGGTTCTTCGGCAACTTCATCGGCATCCCGGGCGAGATCCTCGGTCACCGCGCCGAGCAGGGGCAGGCGGCGATCCCGCTGGCCACGCTCGGCCCGGGCTTCCGGTTCCCGCAGGCGACGCTCGCCTACTTCCAGTTCGTGTTCGCGGGGATCACGCCGATGCTGATGCTCGGCTCGGTGCTCGGGCGCATCAACCTCAAGGCGTGGGTCCCGTTTGTGCTGCTGTGGTCCTCGATCGTCTACACCGTCGACGCGTTCACGATCTGGGGCGGCGGCTTCTTCGCCCAGCACGGCGCGATCGACTTCTCCGGCGGCTACGTGATCCACATGTCGGCCGGCGTGTCGGGGTTCGTCGCCGCCGAGGTGGTCGGCCCGCGACTGCAGCGCGACCGCGAGATCGACGCGCCCAACAACGTCGCGATGGTCGCGATCGGGGCCGGACTGCTGTGGATGGGCTGGAACGGGTTCAACGGCGGCGATCCGTACTTCGCGGGGGCCGTCGGCCTCGGCGGCGGTGCTCAACACGAACCTGTGCACGGCCGTCGCGTTCATGGTGTGGGTCGGCATGGACTACCTCACCGGGCGCAAGCCGGCCTGATCTCCGGGGTCAACGGCATGATCGTCGGCCTGGTGGCGATCACCCCGGCGGCCGGCTACGTCAACGGCTGGGGCGCGCGCGATCGGCATCGTCGCCGCGGTGCTCGTCTACTTCGCGCTCAACTACATGAGCCGCATGCGACCGTTCCGCAACGTCGATGACACGCTCGGCGTGTTCTACACCCACGGCATCGCGGGGCTGCTCGGCGGCCTGCTCACCGGCGTGTTCGCCGACCCGGGATGACCGTCTACCCCGGCCTGCGGCGGACGCCGTCGATCGCCGCGCCGCCGGGCCTGATCCACGGCAACTGGACCCTGCTCAAATGGCAGGCGATCGCCGCGGCCTTCGTGATCGCGTGGTCGGCGATCGGGACGTTCATGCTGCTGCGACTGGTCGGCGTGTTCATCCCGCTGCGGATGTCGGACGCGAACATGGAGATCGGCGACACCGCCGAGCACGGCCACGAGGTCTACCCGTCCGACATCCCGTCGCTCGGCTACCCCGACGGCGTCCCCACGATCCCGACGACCGTCGGGCAGACGACGGCGGCGTGACCTGATTCGCCGGGGGCGGTGGCGCGCGGCGGACGCGCAGCGGCGGGCGGCCCCGGGCGCGCGGCGGCTCAGCCGAGCACGAGCTCGGCGGCCGCGCGCAGCGTCGCGGGATCGCCGAGATGAGCAGCGTCGTGGCCAGCGACTCGCGCCAGGCCTGCAGGTCGTGGCGGAGCTTGTCGGCGGGCCCGATTAGCGTGAGCTGCTCCAGCAGCCGTTGGGGAGGGCGGCCGCGGCCTCCTGCTTCTTGCCGGCCAGGTAGAGGTCCTGGACCTCGGCGATCTCCCCCTCGTAGCCCATGCGGATCGGGACGTTGGCGTGGAAGTTCGCCCCCTTGGCACCCATGCCGCCGAAGTACAGCGCGTAGAACGGGCGCACCGCGTCGAGCGCCGCGTCGACGTCGTCGGTGACGATGAACGGAACCTGGGCGGCGACGTCGAACTCGGCCGCGGCGCGCGCGCCCGGACGGGCGAGGCCCTCGCCGAGCGCCTCGCGGTAGTAGCCGTCGTGGTGGGGCGAGTAGAACAGCGGCCAGCCAACCGTCGCACAGCTCGCCGGCCATCGCGATGTTCCTCGGCCCCTCGGCGGCAAGGTAGATCGGGATCTCGGAGCGCAGCGGGTGGATCTCGACTTCAGCGGCTTGCCCAGGCCGGTCCCCTCGGGTAGGGGAGCGGGTAATGGGCCCGTCGGCAATCACCGGCCCCTCGCGGGCGACGATCTGCCGCACGATCGCGATGTACTCGCGCATCCGGGCCAGCGGCTTGGCGAACGGCTGGCCGTACCAGCCCTCGACGACCTGCGGCCCGGACACGCCGAGCCCGAGCACCATCCGGCCGCCGCTGAGATGGTCGAGCGACATCGCGGCCATCGCGGTGGCGGCCGGCGTGCGAGCGGAGATCTGCATGATCGCGGTGCCGAGACGGATCCGCTGCGTGGCGGCGCCCACCAGGCCAGCGGAGTGAGCGCGTCGGAGCCGTAGGCCTCGGCGGTCCACACCGAGTGAAAGCCCAGGCGCTCGGCCTCGAGCACCGCTGCCTGGGCGTTGGGCGGCGGGCCGGCGGGGCGGGACGGCCAGTACCCCATCATCAGCCCGAGCCTCAGTTCGTGCGCCATGGCGGGGGAACCCTAGTGGTCGCGGCCCAGAAGCCGTCGCCACCAGGGCGGCGGGAGCTCGCCCGCGGCGCGGCGGCGGTCGCGCTCGGCGCGTTCGTACTCGTCGCGGGTCGGCAGCCGGCCGGCGCGGCGCGCCTGCATCACGCATTCGCTGTGGGCGTGGCGCCTGCGCTCGGAGTCGCCCTCGGGCTTGAGCAGCACGTGGTCCATCAGCGCGGGAGCTGCCCGCCGCACAGCGGGCAGCGATAGGTGGCCGGCTTGCGGTTGTGCGCGGGGCGGATCGTCCACCAGCGCGGCGACGGGGGGCGGGTGCGCTTGGCCACCCGGCCAGTATCGTCGCCGGCCGTGGATCATCGCGACGAGCGCATCATCGTCGAGACCGACCGCCATCGGATCACCGGGCTGCTGCGCCTGCCCGCCGACGGTTACCGCAGCCGGCTCACCGACTACCTCAATGCCTCCGAGCGCGCGTTCGTGGCACTCACCGACGTCGAGGTGGCCGGGCTCGAGGGCGAGGGGCGGGTCGAGCGCGGCCGTTCCTCGCGCTCTCGCTGCGCCACATCGTGCTCGCGATGCCCGCGGACGAGAACGGCGCGGTCGCCGCGTAGCCGGCGCGGCCGGCACGGCGCCGCCGAGGCGGTCGTCGAAGCCGAAGCAACCGACGGTCCGCGCCCTAGGGCGACCCTTACTTGGTGCGTCCCGGCCGATCGAGGCTATGATTCAGCTGAGATGGCCAGCACAGCACGCCAGCGACCTGAGCGGGATGAGCCGCAGCGAGACTGCTGCGGGCATCGCCGCGGATGTTCGACTCCGACATCCTCGACAGGCTCTCGCGCGTCCACCCGGCCGTGCCGCCGATCCTCTTCGTCCCGATCATCACGGCGCTGCTCGTATCGGCTTCATCCACGGCGCGGGCGCCCTGACCGTCGCCTGGATCCTCGGCGGCTACCTGTTCTGGACGCTCACCGAGTACTGGCTGCACCGCATCGTCTTCCACTTCGAGCCCGAGGACGGGATCGGCGCCAAGCTGCACTGGATCATCCACGGCGTCCACCACGACCACCCGAACGACCCGATGCGGCTCGTGATGCCGCCCTCGGTCGCATCCCGCTGGCGGCGCTGTTCCTCTGGGTCTTCTCGCTGGTGATCGGCACGCCCGGCTGGCTGCCGTTCGGCGCGGGCTTCCTCGCGGGCTACCTCGCCTACGACATGCTCCACTACCACGTGCACCATCATCGGCCCAAGACGGCGCTCGGCCGGCGGCTGCGTGAGCTGCACATGCGCCACCACTTCCAGGACCACGAGCGCGGCTACGGCGTGAGCGCCCCGTTCTGGGACCACGTGTTCGGCACCGCGCCGTCCAAGCGCCCCGCCGCCGACTGAGCGCCGGTACCCGCTCGCCGGGCGGCCGGCCGCCGGTGCGCGGCTCAGTTCGTGAGCTCGCCGGGCAGCAGCCCGTAGATGAGCGAGTCGCGGCGCTGCCCGGAGTGGCGGATGAGCATGTGCGAGCGCAACCGGCCCTCACGCGTGAAGCCGCAGCGCTCGGCCACCCGCTGGGAGCCGAGGTTCTCCGGGTCGGTGGTGAGCTCGATGCGGGCCAGGCCGAGCTCCTCGAACATCCAGCGCGCGAGCAGCCGGAGCGCGCGGCTCACGTGCCCCTGGCCACGGGCCTCGCGCGCGAGCCAGTAGCCGGTCGTCGCCGTGGCGAGCATCCGGTCCAGGCGGCCGATCCCGATCGCCCCGAGCGGCCCGCCGTCGGCCACCCGCGTGATCGCCAGGTCAAAGCCGTCGTCGGCGAGGCGGATCGAGTCCATGAGCTCGAGCCACTGCAGCGCATCCGCCTCGGTGTACGGGGAGCGGGATCACCGGCGAATAACGCGAGATCTCCGGGTCCTGACACGCCGCGACGATGAAGCCCAGGTCCGCGTCGGTCCACGGGCGCAGCACGACGACCCCGTCGCTGAGCGCCGGATCGGGGTAGGAGAGCTGCTCGTGTCGCCGGCGTCGGTCAAGCGGAGGGGGCGGGATTCGAACCCGCGGTCCGGGGTTGCCGGACTCCGGTTTTCAAGACTGGCGCATTCGACCGCTCTGCCACCCCTCCGGGGCCGAGGTCGCGATGGTACCCAGCGGCTTGCCTTGCTCTACACTGGCCCGGACCCCGGAGAGGTGGCCGAGTGGCTGAAGGCACTCGCCTGCTAAGCGAGTATGGGGGGAAACCTCTATCGCGGGTTCGAATCCCGCCCTCTCCGTTTCCTGCCATCCGCGAGCCCCGTCCCAGCAGGCCCGCGCGGCTACAATCGTCCGCTCACGCGCCCGTAGCTCAGCTGGATAGAGCGTCGGTCTACGGAACCGAAGGTCGGGAGTTCGAATCTCTCCGGGCGCGCTCCGCGAGACCGGCTCCTACTGGACGGCTCAGCGCTCCACCGCCGCTACAAGGCCGCGCTGGTCGCGGCCGGTCTGCGGCCCGCTGCGCTTCCACGACCTCGCCATACGTTCGGAACGCGGATGATCGCGAAGGCCGACATCCGTCGGGTGCAGGAGTGGATAGGACAACACGCCGACGTCCAGACCACGGTGCGCTACCTGCACTACGCGCCGCGGGAGGAGGATGCGCGCCTGGGCGCGGAGGCCTTCGAGATCGAGGGCGCTCCGGAGCGCGCGCCGAGAAACCTACGATGAGCAGGCATTCGTCCCAAGCCGTCCCCAAGACGTCAAGTCGTCCCGGGGCTGGACCGCGGACCGTCGACGCGCGCGGGGTCCTCACCGAACTGGACGCGAGGTCATCGCTTCCGTATCCGCGCGCGACCAGCAGCGCGTGACCACAGGAAGCCCCGACCACCCGGAAGGCTGGGGCGCGCGTTGTGGTCCGCCCCGCCCGGATGGCGGGGCATCCGTTTCCGCGTGCGAGGAGCGCGCCTGGGCGGCCGCTGACCTGTCTTCGGTGCCTCATCCCGGGGGCATCTTCGGGCATCTTGGACGGCAGCACCGAGTGCGTGGAGTGTATGTCTGGTCTGTCGAGCTGGAGCGCGGAGAGGTGAGGCGCTCAGCCAGGCGCGCGGTGGCCGTAGGCTTTGTGGTGGTGGCGGTCCAGCGAGCACAGCCAGCAGATCGTGAGCACCACCGCGAGCTGTCGGTCGAGGAGCTTCTGCGCCGAGCACGACCACTCCCTTCGCATGAAGAGATGGCGATCGCGGACCTGACCACCGAGGAGGCCGAGGCCTTTCTTGCCGCTGTCAAGTCCTGACCGCTGCGCGGCCGCGGGGCCTGGTCGTCATCGACACCGACGTCTTCAGCGCCAGCTCGTCAGCGGCTCCCCACTGGCGGAGCGCTACGCGCCGATCATCGCCGGCCGTCCTGCGGTCATCTCGTTCCAGACCCGCCGCTGGTGTCCACTACGGAGCGCTGCACCGAGGCTGGGGCGAGGCGCGCCTACGCGCGTTAGAAAGCCGACTTGCCAGGGTCGAAATCGTCCACAGGGTCCCGAACTGGGTGATGATCCACGCTCAGCTGCGGGCCGCCTGCCGGCGCTCCGTCACCCGTTGGCGCAGCGGGCGCACAACGCCGACCGCTGGATCGCCGCCACGGCCATCCGTCTCGGTGTCCCGTTGGTGTCCAACGACGCGATCTTCCAGGACGTCCCGGGCATCGCCCTCGAGCGCGCCCAGGACGGGTAACCCTCGCAATCGCCGGCGAGACATCGCAGATCGTGGCGACAGCGGCGATCCGTTCGCGGTGCAGTGCTCGCCGGCTCTTGGCGTCGCAGGCGAGCCCGTCGGAGCGAAGGTGTTCGCCAGCAAGGGAGCCGGCACGCGATACACGCAATTATCGGCGACGCGCGGTTTGCCGTAGCAAAGCGGAAGCGCGACGCCGTCGAGGGTGGGCTGCTGCTGTTCGTCCAGACGGGCAGCGAAGGCAACCACGGCCGCTGCTTCTGCGCGCGCTCACTGACCGGCAGTCTCGTTGCTCGCACACGGCGTGGTCATACCCCGGTGCGGACCTCGCTTACAGCGAACGAAGCGTCCCGAGAATCCGCTGCGATGGCGTCAGAAAGCTAGATGCTGAGCGGTTTCAGCTCGGTGGCCGCGTCCGGGAACGGACATTCTCGGACGTATCGCCCGGGCGGGGCGGGGGGTTAGAAGCTCAAGAGCAGCTGGCGTTGCTGTGCGCGGGTGGCGGTCAGCGTCCGGGTGGCGATGCCGATCTCCTCGATGGTGCCGTGCTGGATTTTGAGCACTCCGGAGAGCGTGGGCGCCGCGGATCACATACCAGGTGTTGCGCCCGATCTGGAAGCGCTGGGCGTGCGCTAGGCGCCGACGCTCGCGCGCGAGCTTGGCGCCGGGGTGGATCGCGTTGAGCGCGTAGTGGGGGTCGGCGGTTAGGGCGAGCACGACCCGTCCGCGCAGGTGCGTGCGCTGGTGCGCGGTCAGAGTCTCGAGTAGCCGCTGGAGGGGTAGCCGACGCGGATCTTGCCCTTGTGGCCGGCCAGGCAGGAGCGGTCAAAGCGGTTGTGGGTGACCTTGTAGGTGGGCAGCGCGCGGCGCACCTGCGCGCGGTCATTCCGAGCGCGACCGGTCCCAGCCGGAGGCCGGCCAGGCGTCCGGACGCCGGCGGGCAGGCCGGGCCAGTCACCCTCACCGGCGGCGTGGGCGGCTTTGGCGGCGGCGGTGTGGCCGGCGGGCGCGCGGTGAAGGTCGCGCTCACGTCGTGGGCGGTGTCCATCGTGATCCTGCACGCCCCGGTGCCTGAGCAGGCCCCGCCCCAGCCGGCGAAGGTCGAGCCGGAGCCGGCGCTCGGCATGAGTGTGACGCTGGTACCGGCATCGAACGCGTGCGAGCAGACCGAGCCGCAGTCGATCGCGGTCGGCGAGCTCGAGACGGTGCCCGAGCCCGAGCCTGACGTCGAGACCGTCAGGATGGGCTGAGCGGAGGGCTGGGGGGCGTAATAGGTGATGTCGATCTCCCCGTCGCCTCCCTGGACGCCGTCGTCGACCGTCCCGCTTTCGGTCAGGGCGATGTAGCTGGAGCCGCCCCCGCCGCCTCCGCCGCTGCCCTGGGCGCCGTCGGGGACGTCGCCGCCACCACCACCGCCACCGCCTCCGTAGTAGCCGCCGCCGCCTCCGCCGCCACCACCGCCGCCACCGCCAGCGCTGCTCGTGCCGCCGGCTCCGGCCGCGCCGCCCTCACCGAGAACGCCGCCACCGGCCGGAC